>NZ_JBAKFV010000001.1:0-826831 GCF_036889365.1 Caulobacter sp. CCNWLW153 | reverse complement strand
TCTCAAGGCTCCCTTTCAGAAGCCTTGAATCAGCAACCCCCGATTACCGCCAGCGCTTATTGAGTACGGACCCTAGGGGGGGACCAGCCATGACCAAGTCCGGGGGCTCGAGGCCGAACCCAAGTTGGCCGCACGACCAGCTCACATGCTCCATCCAACCCTACGCGCCGAACCTGCTTCCTGCTCACGCGGGATGGCAAACCGCCTCCCGCCCAACTGTTTCAACCTCACGAACCCACTGCGAGGAATTGGGCAACATGCACGCCAGCAACGTTGTGCAGGCATATTGGATAGAACGCGCAAGTAATTCCGCGTTTTGCAGCTAAAATGGAGCCAATGAGCTACGCCAGCACGGCCATGTGCTGGGCAGCTAACTAGGAAAGATCAGAGCGGGTTCTCGGCTTTCCGAATTGCCTGCAATCGCGACGCCAACGCGAATTCCGCATCCATATTGGCTGCAACTGTCCAAGATCGTTGCACAGGGTCGTCATGCGTTTCGGGCTAAGCTGACCCAGGCCGCAGCTGACATTCGAGATTGCATCGCCGGCGGCCATTTCTGGGCCTGAGCGGCCAGCAGATCAGCTTCGTGATCTTGGCAAGAAGCGCTGCCAAGCAGTTAGATTGGAGAGCGGCGATTTCGAATACTTCAGCCCGCAATCCTTACGGGCCGGCTTTATTGAGTCGACATACAACGCTGGCGTTGCGATCGGCGATATAATCGCGCACTCGCGCCACAAGAGGCCTCCCCCCATACGAGGTCGTATCAACCCGAAACTTACCGCGCCATCAATAACGGTAGGATTGGGAAATAGCGGAGCAACGCCCCCTCCTCCGCCTGTTCTCGCCGGGAGCAGGCGTTTTATTCGTTTCGAAACGTCTTTTCTTCGTTTGAACTGATATGCTCATAGTGCCGGTCCATGCGCTCTATCAGCTGGTCCAAGAACTCTGAACCTCCTCTCCGCTGAGGCAGCGACCTTCCCGATGGTCCAGGCGAGATTGTTCCAGCATCCCGGCAAATTCGGCCGAATCTGACATCCGTCAGGCTCCTTCCCGTTGAGCCCTACTCGCCCTCGCCCTCAGCCGCGCTTCGCCTCGATCGCCAGCGAGGGGGCAACTTCGCCAGGCGATCGGCCAGCCTTACGCAGAAGCACGTGCGCCGAGGCGGTTCCGACAAGACCGAGCATGCATGTTAAGTATGCCGCTCCGGACAGGAATTGGCTCCGGTTCAGCTCCAGCCGACCGAACGTCCGCACCAGCAGCAGCGCCACGCTGCCGACATAGCCGCTGGCGTCGGCCACATAGATCAGGAAGCCGGCGGTGCCGACGCTGCCAGTGGCGGCGATCATCCGGTCGAACAGGATGCCGTTGAAGGGCGTGTAGGCCATGTAGAGACCGGCGCCGCCCGCCACCATCCAGGTCACGGGTCCGACCAGGCCCAGCTGATGGCCGGCGGTGGAGAGGCCCAGAACCCCCAGGCCGGCGGCGATGAAGCCTAGGTTGAAACCGACCGCCCGACGATTGTCGTCGACCCGCATCAGCAGGGCCAGGCCCACCAGCACGACGATCGCCACGGGGATCTCCGACAGGGCGAAGATCGAGGCGGCGCCGTCGAAGCCCAGCTCGGTCCAGATCTCGGCCGCGAAATTGTCGCGGAAGTCGCGCAGCGCGGTCAGCAGCACGTAGACGCCGACCAGCAGGACGAGGACCGGCGCATGCCGCGCCCAGAGCACGGCCCGCGCCTTGGCGTCCATCGGCGCCCGGCGGATCCGCGCGGCCTCGTCGGCGGCGCTGGGCGGCGGCAGTTGGCTCAGGCCCGCCACGGCGATCAGCAGCAGGGGCGCGAAGATCAGGCCGGTCAGGGCCGGCATCCAGCGGTCGTCGACGCCTTGCAGCAGCAGCGCCTTGCCGACCGCCTTCACTGCGCCGGACGCCAGGATGAAGCTGGCGCACAGCATGGCGCCCAGCACTTCCGACAGTCGCCGCCCCTCAAGGAAGCCGAACACCAAGCCCCAGATCATGCCTAGGCACAGCCCGTTGGCGAACAGCGCCAGGGGGCCGAACACCGACGGCGCAGCGCCCAGACCCACCAGGGACAGTTCCGCCCCGCCGATCAGGGCCAGGATGGCCAGCGCCCGGCCTTCGGGCCGCATTTCCGAAATCACCTTGATGCCGATGATCTTCGACAGGGCGTAGCCGGCCACCTGAGCGACGACCAGGGCAACCTTGAAATCGCCCCGGAACGGCCAGCCGACGACGGTCTCGTAGCTGGCCGCAGCGAAGGGCTTTCGGTAGGCGTACATCGAGAAATAGGCCGCGAACGCCGCCAGACCGCCATAGAGAGCAAACGCCCAAGACGGCGCGGTCGCGAGGGCGCGCGTCAGGCGGCTGCTGGGGTCCGAACCGGTCATCGGACCGCTGCCGGCGGGATCTTGCCCGCCGCGATCCGGGTCGCGATCTCGTCGAGAACCGGTGACAGGTCGGCCACGGTCTCGACCACATAGTGCGCCCCGGCGTCGCGCAGCGCTTGGGCCGACGCCTCGATCCGTTGCCGCCTGTCAGGCTCGGGCAGGATCGCCAGGGCCTCGTGCGACAGGCCGACGCCATTGCCGGACGCCGACAGGCCGATGCTCCAGGCGCCGGCGGACAGCCCCTCGCCGATGCCGACGACGGCGTCATCGACCTTCACGCAGGCCGAAGCCGGCCAAGCGCCTAGCTCGACGAGGGCCTTCCACATCATCAGCGGCGAAGGCCGCCCCTCCAGCGTCTCGCCCGCGCACACCACCACGTCCGGCGCGTAGCCCTGCTCGGCGGCGAGCGGCAGTATGTCGGCCATCATCGGACGGGTGTAGCCAGTCGACGAACCGATCAGGACACCGTTAGCGCGGAGCTCAGCAACGAGTTCGGCCGCGCCGGGGATCAGCGCCGCGCACTCGCGGGCGGCGGCGCGCATTCTCGGCTCCACGGCGTCGTGCAGGCGGTCGACATCGGCCTCGGTCGAGGCCGCGCCATGATGCTCGCGCCAGGCGTCGGCGATGCGCGGCATGGCCAGCAGCGCCCGGATATGATCGCGCTTGGCCTTGCCCATGTCCGCCCGCGCCTCCGCCTCGGAGATCTCGATCCCCGCTTCGGAGAAGACATCGCGCAAGGCTAAGACAGGCGCGCGACAGCCGAAGTCGATCATGGTGCCGGCCCAGTCGAAGACGACGGCTCGGATGGGGCTGTGGGTCATGCGGCGGCTCCTTGCTGGGGCAGGTCGTAGAGGCCGGCGATCACCTCTTCGGCGAGGCCGAAGGCGGTCGAGGCGCCGGTGCCACTGGTCACCGTCACCAGACGGACGCGCGGCATCGGGGCTTCGGCGAGGCTGTGGCCGGCGGCCGAGGCGTAGGTGCCCGTCCAGCGCTCCAGCACCGGCGGCGGCGCCTGGCCGAACACCTTGGCGAACTCGTCCAGGATCAGGGCGTCGACATCGTCGCGGGCGAAGGGATCGGGCGTGGCGGCGTAATGGTGGCTGTCGCCGACCACCAGCGAGCCGTCGGCGCTCTGCACGACGATCAGATGGACGCCGTGCTCGAGGTGCCGGGCCTGCTCGGCGTGCAACCGCGCCCGCAAGGGGCCCGCCTGCGGCAGGTCGGCGTAGCCCAGGTAGCGGACGAGGCCGAGGTCGGACATCACCGGCGCGGGCAGCCGCCAGCCGGGCGCCGCCAGACGCATCATTTGAAGCTTGCAGCGCGTGACCTCGGCGCGAGCGAAATGCTCGGGGAAAAGCGTCGCCAGGTCGTCCCCCGGACAGACCACGATGGTCTCGGCGCGCACGACGCCAGCCGAGGTTTCGATCCGACCGGTCTCGACGTCACGGACGGCGACGCCGCGCAGAAAGGTCACGCCGTGGACGGCCTCCAGCCAGGCGGCCAGACGCGGGATGGCGGTGCGGGATTCGACGCGCAGGTCGACGGTGCTGGTCAGCGCGCCCAACACCTCGCCCTGCCCCGGCAAGCGACCTTCTAGCGCGTCGGCGCCGAGCCAGGCGCAGCCCTCGGCCATCTCGGTCTCGAGGAAGGCCTGCAACACGTCGCGAGCCTCGGGGCGTCGGGCGACCATGGTCAGGCCGCGTTGAAGCACCTCGATCCCGGCGGGGCCGGCGATCTCGTCCCAGACCTGCGCCGAGCGCCGCGCGCGCCGCCAGACCTCGCCCCTCGCCTGGCCGGTGACGGTCACAAAGCCGAAGTTGCGGACGGAGGCGCCGTTGGCCTGGGCGTCGCGGTCGATGACGACGACGCACTTGCCAAGACGGGCGGCGGCCAGGGCGTGGGCGAGGCCCACGATGCCGGCCCCGACCACGGCGAGATCGAATTGCTGTTCCAAGATCATCGTCCTGCGCCGCCCGGGCGGCTTCAAAATCACGAAGGAAAGGGCGGCCGCGCGGGAGTCCGAGGGGATTGCAAACACGCCCCGCGCGGCCGGGCCGGCCTAGAAGCTGAAGTTCAGGCTGGCCGAGACGGTGCGCGGCGCGCCGCGCGTGTAGCGTTGGGTGAACTCGTCCAGCATCCCGCCGATGTATTTCTCGTCGAACAGGTTGGTGACGTTGAGCTGCAGGTCGACGGCGCGGCCATCCTCCAGCGGCAGGCGATAGCCGGCCGACAGATCCACCAGGGTGTAGGCCGGGAGGTAGAGGCTGGCGGTGTTGGGCGCGTCGCCGGCGGTCTTGCCGGTGTGCTTGCCGCGGATCGAGGCGCGGAAGTTGTCGCGACTGTAGTCAAGGCCCAGCGACACCATGGTCTTGGGCGAACCGGGGACCTCGTTGCCCTTGGCCACCGGCTTCACCGACCCGGCGTTGGCCGTGCCGCCAGTGAAGGCCTCCTGGTAGACGGAGTCGTTCAGCGTCACGGCGGCGTTGAAGGTGAAGGCGTCGGTCAGGTCGTAGACGAGGCTGGCCTCGACGCCCTTGCTTTCCACGCCCTTGCCGGTGTTGGCGTAGGCCCCGGAGGTGCCGGCCGTGTAGTTGATGCCGCCGGCGCTGCCGCTCGGGCCGCCGGTGATGAAGTCGGCGGAGTAGAAGGTGATCGCGTTCTTGTAGTCGATATAATAGGCCGTCGCCTGGGCCGAGAACCGCTTGCCATGGAAGCGCAGACCGGCTTCGAAATCGTCAGCGACCGAGGACTTCAGCTTCGACGTGTCCGTCTGGGTCTTCTCCAGCGCCCAATCGCCCACCGCGCCGTAGTTCTGCGAGAAGCCGGCGAAGGCCTGCAGGGTGTCGTTGACGCGGTACAGGGCGCCCAGGCTGAACAGCACGTCGGAGTCGGCGTTCAGGGCGGTGCGCAGCGGGGCTACCGACTTGCCATAGGCGTCCCAGCCCTCGGTCTCGCCCTCGATGTCGATCAGGTACTTTTGCATCCCGCCGGTCAGGGTCAGGTCGCCCAGCATCCAGGTGTCCTGGGCGTAAAGCTTCCACTGGTCGGTGGAGAAGTGCTGCTGGAAGTCGATCAGCTGCGGGCTCCCGTAGTAGGCCGGGCCCTTGCGGATATCGACGATCTGGCGCCAGGCGCGGCCGAAGTCGCGATCCAGCTTCTCGTACCAGACGCCGGCCTCGACCTTGTGCTGGCCGAAGGCGAACTTGGCCTTCGACGTAAAGCCGTAGCGGTCGTGGGCGTAGAGGCTGGTGCGGTAGGTCTGCAGCGGCGTACAGGACGCCGACACCACGTTGCCGGCGCCGTAGCACAGCGACGAGGTGATCCGCGTGCCGTCGACGTCGGTATAGTCGAAGCCCTGGACGACGGCCCGCTGGCGGCCCGAAGCGTCGGTCCAGCCGTAATAGGCGCGCTTGCGGCTCGAGCCCGGCGCCGTGCCGCCGGCGATGGTGCGCACTCCGTTCGGATCGACTGCGATCTGCTGGTAGGGCGGCGCCCAGTCCCCCTGCCCTTTCTGCTGATGATAGTAGGGCGCGACCTCGAACTGGACGGCGTCGCTCAGGGCGTAGTCGAACTTGACGTAGGCCAGGGTGTTCTCGCGGTGCGCCGACCAGGCGTGGGCCCAGTTCTCGTTCACGCCCGCCGGAATGGTCGTCCAGGCCGGCACTGAGGCGTCGCCCGCAGTCGTGCTGTCGAGGAACGAGCGCGAGGCCTCGATCAGCGGATCGTCGACCGCGTCGTCATAGGACAGCCGGGCCGTGATCGTCAGCTTGTCCAGCTCGGTCACCGACTTGACCTCGGCGTGCCATTCGTCGAAGCCGCTGCCGTCGCTGCAGCGATAGACCCAGCGGCAGGCGGTGAAGCGCGCGACGCCGGCGTAGGCCCGGGTGGAGCCGCCCAGCACCCGGCCGGTGTCGTAGACGCCGGCGTAGCGGCGGGCCTCGTTGTCGCCCAGGCTGATCGAGATCAGGCCGCCGGCCTCTTCCTTCGGATCGCGGGTGACGTAGGCGATCGTGCCGCCCAGGGCCGAAGCCGAGGCCGAGCCGACGCTGGTCGTGCCCTGGTCGATCTGGATGCGGGCGACGTTCTCGCTCATCAGGAACTTCTGGGCCGGCGCGCCGCCCAGATAGTACGAGGCGTTGTAGGCCGGCATGTCGTCGATCGTCTGGCCGATCTTCGACGAGCGCAGGTTGATGTCGAAGCCGCGGATGTTGACGCCGTAGGTCCACGGGTCGGCGTTGAAGGCGTCCGAGCCCCGGATGGAAACGCCGGGCACGTCCTGGATGGCGTTGATGATGTTCATGGCCGCCGGCTGGGCGGCGATGGTGTCGGCGTTGACGATGGCGTTGCCGCGCGCGACGGGCGCGGCGGTGACCACCACGGTGTCGACGGTGTCGACGGATGCGGGCTCGTCGGCGGCCCGGGCCTGGCCGGCGACCAGAGCGATCGTGGCCGCGCCGCAGCTCAGCAGCGTCTTGAATGGCGTCTTCATCGGTGTCCCCTGGTCTCCGGTGAGCGGGGACGTCCTGCCGTCCCGGCGGCGGCTTCATGGGGCGCCGGAGCCGGGCGAGGCCAAGCGTTTGGTTGGATGGGGGTCATAGGCCTGGCCTATGGACGCGCTTCGTGACGGTTCGATCGTCACGCGTCCGTCACGGCCAGCGCCTATGGGAATCCTCCACCATGGCCGCCAACTACCAGCATCTGCGCGCCTTCCACGCGATCGCTCAGGAAGGCAGCGTCACGCGCGCCGCGCGTCGCCTGAACGTCGCCCAACCCACCCTGTCCCAGCAATTGAAGGCGCTGGAGGAGCGGCACGGCGTCAACCTGTTCGAGAGCCGCCGCTCGCCCCTGAAGCTGACAGGCGCGGGCCAGGACCTGTTCGCCCTGACCGAGCGCCTGTTCTCGGCCGCCGCCGATGTCGACGACATGCTGGGCGAAGCCGTCAGTCTGGACGGCGGGTCCTTGCGGATCGGCGGCGACTGCCCGCCGCAGGTCGCCCGCGTCGTCGCCCGGTTCCGGGCGCTGAGCCCCAACACCAGCGTCCAGGTGCGAATGGGCAACGCCCGCGAGACCATGCGCTGGCTGGCCGAGGCCGAGATCGACGCGGCCGTTGCCAGCGATCCCCCGGCCGACGGCCAGTTCACCTATGACCCGCTTTATACCGACCACCTCGCGGTCGCCCTGCCGAAGGGGCACGCTCTGACCGCCCTTGAGACAACGCCCATCGCAAGGCTGGCCGAAGAGACGCTGCTGATCCGCGAAGCCACTTCGAAGACGCGAGCTTTCACCGAACAGGCCTTGGGGGCGGCCGGCGTGGAGGTGCGCGAAACGCTCGAACTGCAGAACCGGGAAACCATCCGCGAGGCCGTCGCCCTGGGCCTGGGCGTCAGCGTGTTCTTCTCGTCGGAATGCCCGCCCGATCCTCGGATCGTCTATCGCCCGCTGTCGGGACTGGTGCGCGAGCAGCCTCTGCGCGGCTACCTCGTCTGCCAGCAGGACCGTCGACGCAGCGCCGTGGTGCGAGCGCTGCGGGCGATCGCCGCCGATCTCGCGGAGCCCGCCGCCGGCTAGCCAAGGCCGCCTAATCGACGATGTGCGACAGCGCGGCAGCTCCCTGTTCCCAGAACTTTCGGTGACTGAGAAGCACAGTAACGGCGTGCATGGAAAAGGATCGCTAGGTCAGCTTGGCCACGCCAGTTGCAGACATTGGCCTGGTACCGGGAACGAGACCTCAGGCCCAGGCGAGATCATTTTTGTCTTCGCCTCTTGACGCCGCTTGACAACGCCCGCCGACGGGCGCATCCCGCCGCCGCGCTCGATGCCGCGACGCAGCAACGACGCTTTCAATGGAAACCAAACCCCATGCCCAGCGACAGTCACAGTCGATCCAACACGCCGCGAACGGCGTCGCGCTAGGGGTTCAACGGGCTCCTTGCTGACGGCCGGTCGCGGCCACAGTCACAAGGACAAGCCCCATGGTTTTCCTCTCCGGAGACCTCAAGGCCGCGCGTCCGCTCGCGCGCTTTCTTCGCGCCGGAACCGTCCCCTCGTGGGCGGATCTGGTCGCCTTCCTCCTGCTCGCTGCCGCGGCCGTCCTGGTCGTGCGCGGGGCCGAGGACATGAGCCAGCCCCTGGCGGCCCTGCACGCCGCCCCGGTCACGCTGGATCCCGCTCGCCTGCCTGAATACGCCCTGCGCACGACGCTGCGGATGTTCGTGGCCCTGTTCGCCTCGCTCGTCTTCACGTTCACGGTCGCCACCCTGGCCGCCAAGAGCCGCAAGGCCGAACTCCTGATCGCGCCCGCCCTCGACATCCTGCAGTCCGTGCCGGTGCTGGGCTTCCTGACCTTTACGGTCACCTTCTTCATGGGCCTGTTCCCCGGCCGCCAGCTGGGCGTGGAATGCGCGGCGATCTTCGCCATCTTCACCAGCCAGGCCTGGAACATGGCCTTCAGCTTCTATCAGTCGCTGCGGACCATCCCGGCCGATCTGGACGACGTCAGCCGCCAGTTCGGCTTCTCGCCCTGGCGCCGGTTCGTCCGGCTGGAGCTGCCGTTCGCCACGCCCGGCCTGGTCTGGAACGTGATGATGTCGATGTCGGGAGGATGGTTCTTCGTCGTGGCGTCCGAGGCCATCACCGTGGGCGACACCACCGTCACCCTGCCCGGGATCGGCTCGTGGCTGTCGGTCGCCATCGCCCATCAGGACATGCGGGCCCTGGCGATGGGCGTGGCCGCCATGGCCGTGGTCATCGTGCTCTACGACCAGCTGGTGTTCCGTCCCGTCGTGGCCTGGGCCGACAAGTTCCGCTTCGAACAGACCGCCAGCCTGCAGCGCCCCGCCTCGTGGCTATACGACCTGCTGCGCCGGGCCGTCTGGATCCGTTCGCTGGCCCGGCCGCTGGTTAGGCTGCCCCGCGCCGTCTCCGGCCTGCGTCCGCTGGTTCGCCTACCGCCCCTGCGCCTGCCCGCTCCGCCCGCCGCGCTGGGCAGGGTCCTGGACGGCCTCTGGCTGGCGCTGGTCGCCATCGCGGTCGTCGGCGGCGCCGGGCTGCTGTGGTCGTTCCTCGACCAGCGCCTGACCCTTGGCGACCTGGGCCAGGTCTCGCTGCTGGGCCTGGCGACCCTGGTCCGCGTCGTCGTGCTGATCGGCCTGGCCACCCTCATCTGGGTTCCGATCGGCGTCTGGATCGGCCTGCGCCCGGCCTGGGCCGAGCGCCTGCAGCCGATCGCCCAGTTCCTGGCGGCCTTCCCGGCCAACGTGCTGTTCCCGTTCGCGGTGGCGGCCATCGTCGCCCTGCGCCTGAACCCCGACATCTGGCTGTCGCCGCTGATGGTGCTGGGAACCCAGTGGTACATCCTGTTCAACGTCATCGCCGGGGCCAGCGCCATTCCGGGCGACCTGAAGGAGGCCGCCGGCATGTTCGGCCTCAGGGGATGGCAGTGGTGGCGCCAGGTCGCGATCCCGGGGATCTTTCCCTACTACTTGACCGGCGCTCTCACCGCCTCGGGCGGGTCGTGGAACGCCAGCATCGTCGCCGAGGCGGTCAGCTGGGGGCACCAGCGCCTCGAGGCCGCGGGCCTGGGCGCCTACATCGCCAAGGCCACCGCCGCCGGCGACAGCGCCCGCGTCGCTCTGGGCGTGGCCGTCATGTCCGTCTTCGTCATCGTCTTCAATCGCGTGCTCTGGCGGCCGATGTACCGCTTCGCCGAGCGCCGTCTCCGTCTGGCCTAAGGGAGAGCATCCATGACCTGCTTCACCCCCACCCAATCGCCCGCCCTGGTCGAAGCCAAGGCCATCCGCCACCTGTACGGCAAGGCCGAAGGCGCGAACCTGCTGGTGCTCGACAATGTCGACCTGACCCTCGACGAGAACGAGATCGTCGGCCTGCTGGGCCGCTCGGGCTCGGGCAAGTCGACCCTGCTGCGGTCGATCGCCGGCCTCATCAAGCCGACCTCGGGCGAAATCGTCTTCCCGCCGCGCGAGGACGGCCCGACCACGGTCAGCATGGTGTTCCAGAGCTTCGCGCTCTTCCCCTGGCTGACCGTGCTGCAGAACGTCGAGGTCGGGCTGGAGGCCAAGGGCGTGCGTTCGGACGAGCGCCGCCGCCGGGCCCTGGCGGCCATCGACCTGATCGGTCTGGACGGTTTCGAGAACGCCTATCCCAAGGAGCTGTCGGGCGGCATGCGCCAGCGCGTGGGCCTGGCCCGCGCCCTGGTGGTCGATCCCTCGATCCTGCTGATGGACGAGCCGTTCTCGGCCCTTGACGTGCTGACCGCCGAGACCCTGCGCACCGACCTGCTCGACCTGTGGAATGAGGGCCGGATGCCGATCAAGTCGATCCTGATGGTCACCCACAACATCGAGGAGGCCGTGCTGATGTGCGACCGCATCCTGGTGTTCTCGTCCAATCCGGGCCGGGTGGTTTCGACGATCAAGGTCGACCTGCCCCAGCCGCGCAACCGCCAGGATCCGGCCTTCCGGACTCTGGTCGAGCGGATCTACGCCCAGATGACCCGGCCCGAACAGGGGGCGGCGGCCGCCCGCGACGGGGTCTTTCCCGGCATGGGTCTTGGCATGGTGCTGCCGCGCGTCTCGACCAACGTCATGGCCGGCCTGATCGAGGCGGTTTGCGCCGCTCCGTTCGACGGCCGGGCGCACATGCCCGACCTGGCCCGGGTGCTGCGGTACGAGGCCGACGCGCTCTTTCCGATCGCCGAGACCTTGCAGCTGTTGCGCCTGGCCGAACTGCGCGAGGGCGACCTGGTGCTGACGCCCACGGCCCGGCGCTACGCCGAGGCCGATGTCGACGCACGCAAGTCGATCTTCGCCCAGCAGCTGCTGGCCCACGTCCCCCTGGCCGCCCACGTGCGCCGAGTGCTGGACGACCGGCCCAGCCATGCCGCCCCCGCCCGCCGCTTCCGCGACGAACTGGAGGACTTCATGTCCCCCGACTACGCCGACCAGACCCTGCGGGCGGTGACCAACTGGAGCCGCTACGCCGAGGTCTTCTCCTACGACGAGGGCGCCGATCGCTTCTCGCTGGAAGACGCCGTCTAGGTCCGGGGACGAACCATGATCGTGAAAACTTTCCTGGGCGCGGCCATCGCCGCGTCCAGCCTCTTCGTCGCGCCAGCCGCGTGGGCGTCCGGCAACGAGCACGTGGTCGACGACGCGGCCGTGGAGACGCCGGGCGTTTGTCACCTGGAAGCGTGGACGACACGGTTCTCCCCGCGCCAGGGCTTGGCGAACCTGTCCCCGGCCTGCACGCGCAAGGCTTGGCCTCGGCTGGAGCTGGGCGCGGGTCTCCAGCATGCCTGGACCGCCGATGGGACGTCAGACACCTTAATCGGCCCGGCCCGGCCCGGCCCTGAAGCTGAATCTGATGCCCGAGGAAAAGGGCCTTGGCCTAGGGTTGGCCGGCTCGGCGGCCTATGGCTTGCGCGCTGGGCAGCTGGAGAGCGCCAGCCTGTTGATCCCGATGACCATCCCGGTCAGCCAGCGGCTGCGCGTCAATCTCAACGCCGGCTGGAGTTACGGCCGTATCGCTGCCCGGCGGACCGCGGTCTTCTCCGGCGCCCAGGTCGAGTTGGGGCTGCCCCACGATGTCACCATGATGGCCGAGGGATTCCGCCGTGGCGGCGGGGGTCCTGGCGGCCAGCTAGGCCTGCGCTGGAACCCGGGCGGCGGTCGCTTCGACCTCGATCTCGTTGCCGGTCGCCGGATCGATGGCGAGAGCCCAAGGGCGGTGTCGCTGGGCATCACCTTGCGCCGCTAGAACCAACCGCCTCGGGTCTTCTTCTGGAGATCACCTCGACGGTTGGCTCGCGCCATTTGCTGACCTTCGCATCTCTCCAGCAAGCGGGCCTTTAGCCCACCAGGCGCAGGAGCGATGGACCCTAGGCGGTCACGGCATGCAGCTTGGTGTTCATGCCGCCCTTGGTGCGTCCGATCAGCCGCACGAAGACGCCTGCCTCGCTGGTTTTAGAGGGTCTTGTGCGGCCCATAGGCCGCCGGGACGTCCCGCCAACGCAGCCCATTGCGGTTGACGAAGATGATCCCGATCGACACCCGGCGACCATCCACGCGAGGCTTGCCGTGGCTCTTGGGGAAATAGGGCTCCAGCCGAGCCGTCTTCTCGTCCGTCAGCCAATACGGGTCACCTCATGATCCAGACTCCTCAGGAGCCGAAATCAGATCGCGCCCCCATCAGTCGCACGCGGTCGCCGCGCCGCAGGAAGCCCGCCGCCCGCGAAGGCAGCCACAGCCCGGCTGACGGACGGCTCGTTCATCGCCTGGAAGTACCGCACCGACCCCGCCGTGGCGGGCGAGCGGGCGATCGTCGGCATCAGGAGCGTGTTGGAGGGGGCCTCGCCCCGCGATGTCGGCTTCAACCACGACCGCATCCTGCCGGCTCAAGCGCCGCCTCCCCCTGGCCGCCAGCAAGATCGCCGTGGCGCCTGGGCTGCACGGCGGCCCCGGCGCTCTGGTGATCCTCACCCGGCCCGACGCCGCCAGCCAAAGTACTTGCAGTGGTACCGCCTGCCGGCGCCCCTCCACTGACGCTGGTGGGATCGGCAAGGATGCGAAGCGACCTCCCAGGCTGCTTCGCAGCCGCTTTCATGGCGAGGGACGCTAGGCTCAGGACTCATAGCCAGAAGGGCACGATCGCGGCGAGGGCTTATCGCGGAGAGGAAGACGGTCGGGCATGCTCGCCGGTGCTCCGTCCGTTCGCTGAACCCGTATTTCTAGTCGGGCCAGCGCCATGAACGGACATTGCCACAGCACCAAGAACACGACCTTCGGGTTAGACGCTACAGGGGCGATATTCTGAAGAAACTGCCGAGGTCGGCGAAACGCGGATGGTTTTGGCCGGTCAGCGCGCGACCTGGCTCGACGGCCGAGGTGAACAAGGGAACCGCGACGTGCAGGATCATGATGTCGAGCACGATCGGCAGGTAGGCGGCGAGTACTAGGAACAGGACAAGCCAGCGATTGGCGCGGACGGCCATCGATTTTACCAAGGGACCACAAGGAGACGAGCGGCGAGGAAGGACGGCCTATCGGGGAAGCCGTCAGGGCTCGGCGCCGTCGCGGGCGAGCGGGATGGAGAACGCAAAGCGCGACCCGCCGAAGTCGGAGGGGCCAAGAGTGGCTTCCCCGCCGTGCGCGCGAGCGATCGACCGCACGACCGCCAGCCCCAAGCCCGAACCGTTACCGTCGGCGCGTCCACGCTTGAACGGAGCAAAGATGCTCGCGGCCATGTCCTCGGGCACGCCGGGTCCTGTATCCGCGACGCTGAACAAGGCTTCGTCGCCGGCCAGTTCGACCGTGATCTCAAGCGCGCCGGGCGTCGCGTGGAGGCGGGCGTTCTCCAGCAGCGCCATCGCCGCCTGCCGTATGCGGGACGGATCGCCGACCACTTCGGCGTCCGGAACGGTCCACCGCGCCGACAACCCCGACTGAGCAAGGACCGGGTCGTAGAGAGCCCGCAGCGGCATGATGATCGACGCCAGGTTCACGACCTCGAGCCGCAAGTAGAAATGACCGCTTTCTTCCAGGCTCAGCACACGCAGGTCCTCGACCAGACGCGTCAGACCGTCGACCTGAGCGCGCAGCATGGCAGTCCAGGCGTCGTCCCTGTCGAACACCCCGTCGGCGGCGCCCTGCAGCAGTCCGTTCAAGATGGTCAGGGGCGTGCGCAGTTCGTGCGCGATCGTCGCGTTCCATTGGTTGGCCTCGGCGACGGAGATCTCCAAGCGCCCGGCCATCTGGTTGAAGTCGGCGACCAGGTCGGCGATCTCGCCGAGGCTTTGGTCGCCTATGTCCGCGCGGGCGGCCAGATCGCCGCCGGCGATACTTCGGGCGGCGGCCGCGACCTGAACAACCGGCTGAACGATCCGACGCGTGAGGCTGCGCGCCGCGATCAGCGCGGTCGCCAAACCCACCACAAGCGACAGTGACAGCGCGATGTAGTCCACCGCCTGAAAGTGCATGGGAATATCGTCAGCCAGGCCCTGGCTGACGAACAACCAGAAAAGTAGCGCCCAACCGACAGTCGTCGACAGCAGGCCGCCGATGGCCACGATCGTCATGTAGATCGCGACCTTGCGGGTGAGACCCTGCAGTCCAAGCATCACTGCATGTCCAATCGGTAGCCCACGCCGCGCACGCCGCTGACCACGTCGCCCAAGCCAGCGGTTTTCAGCTTGTGGCGCAGCTTGCTCATGTGGCTGTCGACGGTGCGCTCCAGGACTTCCTCGCCCGGCAGGCAGGCGTCGACCAGTTCGCCGCGGGTGAACACGCGCTTTGGGTGACGGGCCATGAACTCGATGATGCGAAACTCCGTCAGGGTCAGGTCGAGGGGTTTCAGCCCATCATTCGACCGCACCGAGACGATGTAGCTGACCGGATCGACCTCCAGCCCGCCCAGTCGGATCACCCGGTCGGGAACCATGCCGGCCGTGCGCCTCAGCACCGCCTGCACGCGGGCGACCACTTCAGGCGGGCTGAACGGCTTGACCACGTAGTCGTCGGCGCCCATCCGCAGGCCCTGCAGCTTGTCGATATCCTGGTCCAGAGCGGTCATCATCACCACGGGCGTCGACCCGCGCCGACGGATCTCGCCCAGCACGGCCCAGCCGTCGAGCTTGGGCATCACGACATCGAGCAGGACGATGTCGGGCCTGAGCAGGGCGTGAAGATCCAGCGCCACCTGGCCGTCGTGGGCTCGGGCGGTCCGGAAACCTTCGCGGACCAGATAGCGATCGAGGATCTCCGCGATCGCCGCCTCGTCCTCAACGATGAGTGCAAGCGGGTTCATGACGGCTGCTTGGCATAGCCGCGGATCATGAGCCAGATCGTCGCGGTCCGCTCCATCGCTCCTCCACAATCCCTCCACACAGCGCCAACGATGCCATGCGAGTTGCCCGGCGTCATCGCGCGGTCGTCCGTCCGCGCCAGTGGAGAACGACGCCGATGAACCCGTCCTTGCGCATGATCCTCGTTGGGGGAGCCGCTTGCCTGGCGCTCGCCCTGGCCGGCTGCGGCGGCTCCCACAACGGAGAACAAGGTCCGACCGTGGCCGAAGTCACCTTCGCGGTCGCCGGCGCCGCTCCGGTCCAGCTAACCGACGACCTGCCCGGTCGGGTGGTGGCCTATCGCATCGCCGAGATCCGGCCCCAGGTCGGCGGCCTCATCCAGCGCCGTCTGTTCACCGAAGGCGCCGAGGTTCGCGCCGGCGCGCCGCTGTTCCGGATCAACCCCGCTCCGTTCCAGGCCGATCTCGACAGCGCCGTCGCCGCCCAGCGCCGCGCCGAGGCGACCCGCAACCAGGCCCGCGTCCAGGTCGATCGCCTGCGGCCTCTGATCGAGGTCGACGCCGTCAGCCGCCAGTCGTTCGACAACGCCGTCGCAACCTTCGAACAGGCCGAGGCCGACGTCGCCGCCGCCCGCGCCACGGCCCAGCGCCGCCGCCTGGACCTGAACTTCGCGACCATCACCTCGCCGATCTCGGGGCGCATCGGCGCATCAGCCGTCACCGAAGGCGCGCTGGTCAGCGTCGGTGGAACCGACCCCCTGGCCACGGTGCAGCAGATCGACCAGGTGTTCGTCGACGTGCGCCAGCCGGCCGCGCGTATGCTCGAACTGCAGAAATCGGGCGGCGCCGGCGCCGACGCGGTCGAAATTCTCGACGCCGAAGGAGCGGCCACGGGCCAACGCGGCAAGCTGCTGTTCTCCGAACTTGTCGTCGATCCTGGCACGGGCGACCTGCGCGCCCGGGTGCTGGTCGACAACCCGAGCCGCAACCTGCTCCCGGGCATGTTCGTGCGCGTGCGTTTGCCCAGCGGCGCGCCCAAGACCGTGGTCCGGCTCCCCCAGCAGGCCGTGTTCTTCGCCGCCGGCAAGCCGCAGGTGATGGTCCTGAAGGGAACCGGCGCGCCCGAGCCTCGCCCGATCACGGTCGGGCCGGTCGTCGACGGCCAGTACGTGGTGCTCAGCGGTCTCGCCGCCGGCGAGCGCGTGATCATCGAGGGCCGTGATCGCCTGATGCCTGGCGTCGCGGTCAAGGCCTCGCCGTGGAAGTCGGCGGCCTCCGGCCAACCCCAATCACAGCCTCAGTCGCAGCGCTGAACCGAGAGCTGACATCATGTCCCAGTTCTTCATCAACCGCCCCGTCTTCGCGTGGGTGCTGGCCATTTTCATCATCCTGGCCGGGCTGCTGGCCATCCCGCGCCTGCCGATCGCGCAGTTTCCGTCGGTGGCCCCGCCCAGCGTCTCGATCTCGGCGACCTATCCCGGCGCCACGACCCAGGCCCTGACCGACAGTGTCATCGCGCCGATCGAGCGCGAGCTCTCCAGCGTCAAGAACCTGCTCTATTTCGAGAGCTCGGCCGACACGACCGGCATCGCGACCATCACCGTCACCTTCGGGCCGGGCACCGACCCGCAGATGGCGCAGGTCGACGTCCAGAACCGCCTGAAGACGGTCGAGGCGCGCCTGCCCCAGGCCGTGCGCCAGACGGGCGTCACCGTGGACTCGGCCTCGTCGGGCTTCCTGATGATGGTCTCGCTCGTCTCAAAGGACGGCGCCTTCGAGCCCCAGGAGCTTGGGGACTACATGGCGCGCAACCTGGTCAACGAGCTGCAGCGGCTGCCCGGCGTCGGCAAGGTCCAGAGCTTCGCCTCGGAACGCGCCATGCGGATCTGGGTCGATCCCCAGAAGCTGGTCGCCTACGACGTCGCGCTCAGCGACGTGACCGCCGCCATCGCCGCCCAGAACCAGCAGCTCGCGCCTGGCCGCCTGGGCGACACGCCGTCGGTCGCCGGCCAGCTGGTCAGCGTGCCTTTGACCGCCTCGGGCCAGTTGCAGACACCCGAGCAGTTCTCGGCCATTACCCTGCGCGCAAACGCTGACGGCTCGCGCCTGACGCTTGGCGACGTAGCCCGCGTCGAGCTGGGCTCCCAAACCTACGCTTTTGAATCGACCGACAATGGCCAGCCCTCGGCGATCGCCGCGGTCCAGCTCGCGCCGGGCGCCAACGCCGTAAAGACCGCCGACGCCGTCAAGGCTCGCATGCAGGAGCTGGCGCCTGCCATGCCTGCCGGCATGGGCTATCTGATCCCCTACGACACCGCCCCCTTCGTCAAGGTCTCGATCGAGAAGGTGCTGCACACCCTCATCGAGGCGATGGTGCTGGTGTTCCTGGTGATGTTCCTGTTCCTGCAGAACGTCCGCTACACACTGATCCCGTCGATCGTCGCCCCGATCGCCCTTCTGGGCACGCTTGCGGTGATGTTGCTGGCGGGCTTCTCGATCAACGTGCTGACCATGTTCGGCATGGTGCTGGCCATCGGCATCATCGTCGACGACGCCATCGTCGTGGTCGAGAACGTCGAGCGGATCATGGCCACCGAGGGCCTGTCGCCCAAGGCGGCCACCCAGAAGGCCATGAAGGAGATCACCGGCGCGGTCATCGGCATCACCCTGGTGCTGTCGGCCGTCTTTATCCCCATGGCCTTCGCCTCGGGTTCGGTCGGGGCGATCTATCGCCAGTTCAGCCTGGCCATGGCGACGTCGATCCTGTTCTCGGCCCTGCTGGCCCTGACCCTGACGCCGGCCCTGTGCGCCACGATCCTCAAGCCGATCGCGCCCGGTCACCACGAGAAGAAGGGCTTCTTCGGCTGGTTCAACCGCAGCTTCGACCGCATGACCGAGGGCTACGCCGACGGCGTCACCCGCCTGCTCAAGCGTACGGGCCGGGCCATGCTGGTCTTCGTCGCCCTGCTGGTCGTGCTGGGCGTGACCTTCACCCGCCTGCCGGGCGCCTTCCTGCCCGACGAGGACCAGGGCAGCTTCATGACGATGATCACCCTGCCGTCCGACGCCACCGTCGAGCGCACCCGTTCGGTCATCAAGCAATACGAAGCGCACCTGGCCGAGCGTCCGGGCGTCTCGGGCAACACCTCGATCATCGGCTTCGGCTTCGCCGGCTCGGGCCAGAACGTCGCCATGGCGTTCACTAACCTGATCGACTGGGACAAGCGCGGCGACGTGACCGTCCACAAGGAGATCGCCTCGGTCCAGGAAGCCATGGCCGGCGTCAAGGACGGGACCGTCATGGCCCTGAACCCGCCGGCGATTTCGGAACTGGGCACCTCGTCGGGCTTCGCCATGCGTCTTCAGGACGTGCGGGGCCAAGGCTCGGCCGCCCTGGCCGCCGCCCAAGGCAAGCTGCTGGAACTGGCCGCGGCCAATCCGAAGCTGGCCATGGTCTATCCCGACGGCCTGCCGGACGGCGCCAGCGTTCGCCTGGACATCGACCGCGAGAAGGCCGAGGCCCTGGGCGTGTCGTTTGACGCCATCAGCAGCACGCTGTCGGCGGCGATGGGCTCGGCCTACGTCAACGACTTTCCCAACAACGGCCGGATGCAACAGGTCATCGTCCAGGCCGAACCGAGCGCGCGCATGCAGATCCAGGACGTCCTGGGCCTCTATGTGAAGAACCGCGCCGGCGGCATGGTCCCGCTCAGCGCCTTCGTCACCCCGCGCTGGGAAGAAACCCCGCTGCAGCTGGTCCGCTACAACGGCTATCTGTCCTCGCGCATCGCCGGCAGCGCCGCCCCCGGCGTGTCGAGCGGCCAGGCCATGGCCGAGATGGAAGCCATGGCCGCGCAACTGCCGCCCGGCTTCTCGGTGACCTGGACCGGCCAGTCGCTGCAGGAGCGCCAGAGCGGCAACGAGGCGCCGATGCTGATGGTGCTGTCGATGCTGGTGGTCTTCCTGGTGCTGGCCGCCCTCTACGAGAGCTGGACCATCCCGCTGTCGGTCATGCTCGTGGTCCCGCTGGGCCTGATCGGCGCGGTGGCCGCCACCATGATCCGGGGCCTGCCCAACGACGTGTTCTTCAAGGTCGGCATGATCACGATCATCGGCCTGTCGGCCAAGAACGCCATCCTGATCGTCGAGTTCGCCAAACAACTGCGGGAGAGCGGCAAGGGCCTGGTCGAAGCCACCATCGAGTCGGCGCGCCTGCGCCTGCGCCCGATCATCATGACGTCGCTGGCCTTCACGCTGGGCGTCGTGCCGCTGATGATCGCCGCCGGCGCCAGCGCGGCCACCCAGCACTCGATCGGCACCGGCGTCTTCGGCGGCATGCTGACGGCGACCTTCCTGGCGATCTTCTTCGTCCCGGTCTTCTTCGTCTTCGTGCTGACGAGCGTCGACCACCTGCGCGCCCAGCTTCAGCGCATCCGCCTTCCGCGCTTCGGGCGCGGCCAATCGGGCAAGGGAGCCTGCTCATGACGAAAGCCCACCTCGCCATGGCGGCGGCCGTCGCCCTCACGCTCGGCGCCTGCCAGTCCTATCCGGTCCGCACGCCGGATCTCTCCGTCCTGCCCGCGGCCTACCCGGCCGCGGACGTCGCCGGCGGCGTCGCCGTCGCCGACCAGGACTGGACCTCGGTCGTCCGCGATCCGCGGCTGGCCAGGCTGATCACGCTGTCGTTGACCGATAGCCGCGACCTTCGCGTCGCGCTGCTGGAAGTCCAGGCCGCCCGGGCGCAACTGCGCGCCCAGGACGCCTCGTTCTTCCCGCAGGTCCAGGCCGGGGCCCAGCACTCGGGCACGCGCCAGCCGATGATGCAGGGCATGCTCCCGGAGACGACCACCGTCGGCCTGTCGCTGACGGCGTTCGAACTGGACCTGTTCGGCCGCCTGCGCGCCCAGTCGCAAAGCGCCTTCGCCGCCTATCTGGCGGCCGAGGAAGGCGCTCGGGCCGCGCGCCTCACGCTGGTCTCGGCCGTGGTCGAGGCCTACCTAGCCGAACGGGCGGCGGACGAGCGGCTGCAACTGGCCCATCTGACAGCCAAGGACTGGTCCGCGTCGCTCGACCTGACCCGCCGGCTCAAACAGGCCGGACAGTCGGACGGCGTCGATCTGGCCCAGGCCGAAGGCCAGGCCAGGACCGCGCAGGCCGAACTCGAGGCCGCCGAACGCGGCCATCGCCAAGCCCTCAACGCCCTGGCCCTGGTCGTCGGCGCGCCCCTGCCGTCCGACCTGCCCGCGCCCATGGCGCTGGCCGAGCAGCCGGTGCTGACGGAGATCGCCGCCGGCCTGCCGTCGGACCTACTGTCCCGGCGGCCGGACATCCTCCGTGCCGAACAAGCCTTGAAGGGCGCCCAGGCCGACGTGCGCGCCGCCAAGGCCGCCTTCTTCCCGACCCTGTCCCTGACGGGCCAGTTCGGCTTCGCCTCCGGTGATCTCGACAAGCTTTTCGACCGTTCGTCGCGCACCTGGACGTGGACGCCGCAGATCACCGCGCCGCTGTTCCAGGGCGGACGGCTGCGCGCCCAGCACAGCCTGGCCGACGTGCGCAGCAACGTGGCCGTCGCCAACTACGAGAAGGCCGTCCAGACGGCGTTCCGCGAGGTCGCCGACGGCCTTGCGGCCCGCGCCACCTACGGCGGCCAGATCGAGGCGCAGGTCGGCGTCGTGGCCGCGGCCGAGCGCCGGGCGGACTTGTCCCAGCGCCGCTTCCGCGCTGGCGTGGAAAACCGCATCGAGCTGCTCGACGCCCAGCGCAGCCTCCATGCCGCGCGGCAATCCCTGATCCAGCTTCGGCAGGAGCAGGCCGTCGCTTCCATCAACCTCTATCGGGCCCTGGGCGGCCCGATGGCGCGCGCGACCTACGGGTGACGGGATCTGGGCGGCGAGATCATCGCCGCCCTCCACACGTCGTCCATCGTTCGTCCACAGCCGGTCAAACCGAGCCGGCTAGAACATCCCCCGCCGCACTACCCAGCGGGAAACGATACGCAAAATGACCCTTCGCACTGCCCCTCTTCGCCGCGCCGTCGCCCTCCTGGTCGCGGGCCTGCTGCTTTCGGGCTGCGGCACGCTGGCGCGCCCACAGGGGCCGCCGCGTTTCGCCGACAGCCACGCCCTGGTCGTGCCTGACGTGCGGATGGACGCCGGCAAGCTGGACGACCTCGAAGCGTTTGACGCGCAGATGGCGTCCACGCTCGAAGGGCCTGGTCCGGTCGCGATGCTGGCCCTGTCGGGCGGCGGCGCGAACGGCGCCTACGGGGCCGGTGTCTTGATCGGCTGGAGCGAGCGGGGCGATCGCCCGCGGTTCGACGTTGTCACGGGCGTCAGCACCGGCGCCCTGGCCGCGCCGTTCGCCTTCCTCGGCTCGGCATGGGACGCCCAGCTGCGCGACGCCTACACGGGCGCCGGCGCGACCAGGCTGCTCAGCATGAGGAACTTCGGGGCGCTGGTGCGCCCTAGCCTGTTCAGCGCCCAAGCCCTGCGCCAGCTGATCGACGAACACGTCACGCCGCAGATGCTGGCCGCGATCGCCCGCGAGCACGCCACCGGCCGACGCCTGCTGGTGGCGACGACGAACCTGGACAGCCAGCAGACCGTCATCTGGGACATGGGCAAGCTGGCGTCGGAAAATTCGCCGGAAGCCCACAAGCTGTTCAAGGAGGTGCTTCTGGCGTCCGCCGCCATTCCAGGCGTCTTTCCGCCCGTCCTCATCGCCGCGCGCGACCAAAACGGCGCGGTGATCAGCGAGATGCATGTCGACGGCGGCGTCACCACGCCCTTTCTGGCCATCCCCGAGGCGCAGATGCTGAGGACCGAAGACGCAGGGCCGACCAGCGATGCGATGCATGCGCTCTATGTTGTGGTCAACGGCCGCGTGGCGCCCAACGACGGCGTCACGCCCGGCAGGATCGGTCCGATCCTGGGCCGCACCTTCGACACCCTGAGCAAAGCCTCTCTGCGCACGCACCTCAACGCCACTGTCGCCTTCTCGCGCCGCAACGGCCTGCAGATGCACCTGGCCGCCATTCCCGACAACATCGAGTCCTCGGTGCTGGCTTTCGACCAGCAGACCATGACCGCCCTGTTCGAGATAGGCCGCAAGGGTACGAGCCACGGCGACGCCTTCCGACGGCTGGACGACCATGAGGTCATGCTCGCGCGGCCGTTCACGGTCGACGAGGCCGCCATACCGGAGGGACTTAAGCCACGGGCGAGACCGGCGACGCCGGTGCAACCATAGAGCAACGAGGCCCCCGGCGACGCGCTGGCGGTCTCGACGAGATCCCACGCGACGGCGTGGGCTATCGCGGCGGCTCCCTCCGAGGCGCTGTGATTAAGGAAGGGACGCACTCCCCCCAATCCCGGTGCGTCCCTTCCACCCCCGAACTCGAGAACGCAGCGCAGGGACGATAGAGGGTTGATTGCGTGAGCACCTTTTGGGCTCTTCACCACGCGCCCGCGTATTCGCTGAGCATGATCCGATACAAAAAGCGATCCAATACCAGCCTCCACACGCCATCAACAGAGACGCGTCATAGCGAGATGAACTGAAACACTTCGAGGAAAATTCAATGCTCTTGCAGTCGTAATGCAACTCCGCGCGTTGCGTGGCTCTATCCGTCGTCTTGGCTCTGGTTGCGCACGGCTACTACGTCTTCAGGGGCGTCAGCCAGACCAATGAAGACCCCCAGATCTTCGCAGGTTTGGATGCGAGCAGCGGCATCTCTGGGCGCCGGATGGCTGGCCGATCGTGTGGGGTTATGGCCCCGTGATCTTCGCTTGTATCGGCCTGCAGGCCAGCGCCGTAGCCGGCCTGAGCCTTGTCGACGGCTCGGAGGCGACATGGCCGGTTTGGGTCATCGGCGTGCTGCTGGGCGCAAGCTCCGGCGCGGTCAGCCAACTCGCCATTCCACTGCTCAAGCAGATGATCCCCTCGCCCCTGCTCGGACGCTGCCTAGGCCTGCAGGCCTTCTACATCGCCGGAGCTTCCAGCCTAGGCGCCTTGTAATGGGGATTCTCGCCGACCTGCCGGGCGGCTATTCGACCGGCTTGATCGTCAACGCCGCGACGGCCGCCGCCGCCGCGCTCCCCCTGGGGCTGCTTCTGGTTATCGGATCGCGCCGCCAACCGGCTCCAGAGGACGATGTTTGTCAGCCCACGAACGAAGGTACGGCAATGCGATGATCGCGAAACGCCGAAGCCAGTATCCTCAAAGCCTCCTTGGACTTAGCGTCGGTCAGCGTCGAGTGCAGAACGATCTCCGAAGATGGCAGATCGGGCAGACCGAAGCGCTCTCCCACCTCGACTGCGCCGGCGGGAGCCAAACGGCGAGAAAAGGCCGACAGGGCCAAGCCCGCCGACACAGCAGCGGTCACGACGGACGAGCCTCCACCTAGAAACACCTCGATCCAAGGCAGACCTGCTGCATCCAGCGCCCGGGTTGCAATGTCGCGGACGCCGCAGGACGGCGCCAGCGCCGCGAGGCGGATAGGCTCGCCCGGGCGCTGTTCGAAAGTCGGACTGGCGAACCAGCCAAAGTGTTCGGGGGCAAGAACCTCGCCGTCACGACGATCATCCTCTCGCCGTATGATCGCCGCGTCGATCTCTCCCCTGTCGAAGGCGTCGATGAGGTCGCGAGAGTTTTCCAGTCGCACCTCGATGGTGAGCGAAGGGTCGTGAGCGTTCAGCCGAGCCAGCAACGCCGGGACTTCGGGGCCGGCGACATGGGCCGCGATGCCCAGGGCGAAACGACATCTGGTCGCGGCCAGGCTGGCTATGGCTCGCTCATGGGCGGCCAGGAACTCGCGCGCGGCCCCCAGGAACACCTCTCCCTGCGCCGACAGGCGAACCGAGCGCGGCGTACGCTCGACAAGTCGATGACCAAGGCGCGCTTCGAGGCGCTTGAGCTTCACGCTGATCGCGCTCTGAGTGGCGCCCAGGGCTTCCGCCGCCCGGGTGAAGCCGCCCAGATCGGCGATCGCTACGAAAGCACGCACGGCCTCGACGTCCAGAGCGATCATTGCATCCATCCAATATCGTCATCTCTGAAATAGCCAATCATCCAATTATGCAATCATCAAGCTCGGCCTATGTCCGGAGGCGTCAGTGGGGTCGCGGTTCGACCCCCAGCTTGCCGAAGGTTCCCCATGAGTCCCAAGCCGACCAAAGCCCTGGCCGCCGTGTGCCTGTCTTCCCTGATGTTCGGACTGGAAATCTCGAGCGTACCGGCGGCGTTGCCCACGCTGCAGGCGGTTCTGGATGCGGACTTCGGCGCCCTCCAATGGATCATGAACGCCTACACCTTGGCGGTGACCGCGGTGCTGATGGCGACGGGCGCCCTGGCCGACCGCTTCGGCCGAAAGCGGATCTTCCTGGGCGGTATAATCGCCTTTGGACTCTCGTCTCTGGTTTGCGGCCTGGCGCGCGATGCGCAGTTGCTGATTGTCGCCCGCTTTCTCCAAGGCGCCAGCGGCGGGGCGATGCTGATCTGTCAGGTCGCGATCCTGTCCCACCAGTTTCGCGACGGCCGTGACCGTAGCCATGCCTTTGGATGGTGGGGCGTGATCTTCGGCATTGGACTGGGTTTCGGCCCGATCATCGGCGGCGCGATCGTTTCGCTTGCGGACTGGCGCTGGGTGTTCCTGGTCCACGGGCCGCTGGCATTGGCGACCTTGGTGCTGGGCGCCGATGGCGTGACGGAGTCGCGCGACCCAATCGCCCAGCGCCTGGACCTGGCCGGGATCATCACGCTGTCGATCTCGGTCTTCTGCCTTGTCTACTTCATCACCCAAGGCCCACACCTTGGATTTGGCAGCCCTACCGCCATCCTGTTCGTCGGCGCGGCGGTCGTTGCCTTTGCTGCGTTCATCGGGGTCGAGCGGTCGAGCAAGCACCCGATGTTCGACACGTCGGTTTTCGCCATCCGTGACTTTTCCGGTGCGCTGCTGGGATCGGCGGCCATGAACTTCAGCTTCTGGCCGTTCATGATCTATCTGCCGATCTACTTTCAGGCCGCGCTCGGATACGACAGCGTCCAAGCGGGCGCGGCGCTTTTGGCCTACACCCTGCCGACCCTGGCGGTTCCCCCGCTGGCCGAGCGCCTGGCGCTGAGATATCGCTCCGGCCTCGTCATCCCGGCCGGCCTGTTCGTCATCGGCCTGGGCTTCATCCTGATGTTCTTGGCCACACGCGTTGGGGCGGCGGCGGAACTGGCCGTCCTGCCCGGCTGCATGCTGGCGGGCGTGGGCCTGGGCTTGACGAACACCACCGTTACCAACGCCACCACGAACGCCGTCACGAGCGACCGGGCCGGGATGGCCTCCGGCATCGACATGAGCGCGCGGATGATCTCGCTGGCCATCAACATCGCTCTGATGGGCGCCATCTTGGTCAGCGGCGTTCAGTCGAGCCTATCTTTGGCCGCTCCGGCTTCGGCGGACATTCGCGCCCTGGCCGAGCGTGTGGCGGCAGGAGCCGGGAGCGATCAGATTTCGCCGGCGATCGCGCGCCAGGCTCTGGTTCACGGCTTTGGCTGGACGATGCTGTATGGCGGTCTGGCGGCGTGGATCCTGGCGGCCGCCAGCCGACTGACGTTCGGTCCGGCGCTTGCCGCGCGACCGGACAAACGCCAGGCCGCGCGATAGCTTCTTCTGGGACGTGGGAACCTGGTCTGGCCATGACGCGGTTGCGTCGAGGGCCAGACCGTCGCTCGACGGCGCCGCCGAGCGGTTTCGCGCGCCACAGAGCGCATTTTCTTCGTCGCCGGTGTCGGCGCTCGGCTCGTCGCGGCGTCCTTGGTTCACGGCGCTGTGGCCGTTGGAGCTTGTCGGATGCTGTACGCCATTCTCTGCTATCACATGGAAGACGTGGTCGGCGCATGGAGCCCGGCGCATGACGAGGCTGTGATGGCGCGACTGGCGGCCGTGCGCGACGATCTGGCCGGCCAAGGCCGCCTGAGTCTTTCGGCGCGCCTCCTGCCGACCACCACGGCCGTGACGCTGCGCAAGGACCGTGAGCCGCCGCTGCTGGTCGACGGCCCGTTCGCCGAGACCAAGGAGCAACTGCTGGGCTTCTATCTGGTCGACTGCACGGATCTGGCCGAAGCCGCCGCGGCCGCGCGTGAACTTGCGGCGGCAAATCCCGGCGGCTGCTATGAAATTCGTCCCGTCGCGACCTTGTGGAAATCGAACGCCGTTCACAGAGCGCGCCCGTGAGCGACCCGGACTGGATCGACGCCGCGCTGGTTTCGGCGCGCCCGCGGGCCATGGCGGCGCTGCTGCGCTATTTCCGCGACCTCGACACGGCCGAGGAAGCCTATCAGGACGCCTGCCTGCGGGCCCTCAAGTCCTGGCCCGACAAAGGTCCGCCGCGCGATCCCACCGCCTGGCTGATCCTGGTGGGCCGCAACAGCGGCGTCGACGCTGGCCGTAGGCGAAGCCGCCAGACCGCCCTGCCGTCCGACGAGGTGCTGACCGACCTGGCCGCCGGCCTCGACGACGCCGAGACCGCGCTGGCCGAGCGGCTGGACGGCGCCGACTATCGCGACGACATCCTGCGGCTGCTGTTCGTCTGCTGCCACCCGGACCTGCCGGCCACCCAGCAGATCGCCCTGGCGCTGCGCATCGTGTCTGGCCTGTCGGTGCGCCAGATCGCCCGCGCCTTCCTGGTCGGCGAAAGCGCCATGGAGCAGCGGATCACCCGGGCCAAGGCCCGCGTGGCCAAGGGCGACACGCCGTTCGAGGCGCCCAGCCCCACCGAGCGCGCCGAACGGCTGCTGACGGTGATGGCCATGGTCTACCTGGTGTTCAACGAGGGCTATTCGGCCGGCGGCGTCGAGGCCGACGCGCGCCGGCCGCTGTGCCACGAGGCCTTGCGGCTGTCGCGCCTGCTGCTGCGGCTGTTTCCCGCCGAGCCGGAAGTCATGGGCCTGACGGCGCTGATGCTGCTGCAGCACGCCCGGACCCCGGCCCGCCTGGACGCCGACGGCCTGATCGTGCTGCTTGAGGACCAGGATCGCGGCCTGTGGGACGCGGCGATGATCGCCGAAGGCCTGGCCCTGATCGACAAGGCCATGCGCCATCGCCAGCCCGGCCCCTACCAGGTGCAGGCCGCCATCGCCGCCCTGCACGGGCGGGCCGAGCGCGCCGAGGACACCGACTGGGCCCAGATCGATCACCTCTACGCCGCCCTGGAGCGCATGACCCCCTCCCCGGTCGTCAGCCTCAACCGCGCCGTCGCGGTCTCCAAGGTCGCTGGTCCTCAGGCCGCGCTGGACATGATCGCTCCCTTGGAGGAGCGCCTGGCCGGCTACTTCCATTTCCACGGGCTGCGGGGCGCGTTGAACTTGCAGCTGGGCCGCGACGAGGCCGCCCGCGAGGCCTTCCATCAGGCCATCGCCCTGGCCGGCGGCGCCGCCGAGGCCGCCCACATCCGCCAGCACCTCGACCGACTGCAGGCCGAGGGCGAGAAAAATCGCGCGGCGGTGTCGGAAGGCTGATCCGCCGCGCGTCCTTGTGGAGAACGGCCCGGAACGGGCCACGCTCAAGGAGCCGCCCGATGTTGAAGATCCTCGCCGCCGTACTGGTTCTGGCCTTGACGGGCCTGCTGGTCGCCGCCGCCCTGCGCCCGCCCGTCTTCCGGGTCGAGCGCTCGGTGCTGGTCAACGCCCCGCCCGAAGCGGTTCTGGTCCACGTGTCCGACTTCAAGGCCTGGCGCGCCTGGTCGCCCTACGAGACCCTCGACGCCGACCTGCAACGCACCTACGGCGGCGCCGAGCGCGGTGTCGGCGCGACCTATGCCTGGGCCGGCAAGAAGGCCGGCGCCGGCCGCATGCGCATCGCCTCGGCGACCAGTCGCGAGGTCGCCATCGCGCTGGACTTCGAAAAGCCCTTCAGGGCCAGCAACACGGCCGCTTTCACCGCCGAGCCGGTGGGTGACTCCACCCGCGTCACCTGGGTGATGTCTGGGCCCGCGCCCTACGTCTCGCGGCTGATGGGCCTGGTCTTCAACATGGACAAGATGATCGGCCGTGATTTCGAGACGGGTCTGTCCAATCTGAAATCCGTCGTCGAGCGTAACTAAGGTCCCCTTCCCCACGAGCTTTAGAGGCGATCCGCATGGCCCGTTTCCTTCTGCTGAAGTTCGAAGCCGCCCCGGCGGCGCGCGTCTCGCCCGCCCCCGTCGAACGCAAGGACGACACTGGCGGCGTGCGAGCAGACCCCCCAAGAAAAGCTGCGCCTGCTCGCAAGCGCGATGGCGAGCATCATGCGCACCACTAGGCAGAGTCAGCTGACGACGGCTTCAGAAAAACTGAGGCGCTCGAATCCATATCAATCCAGTAGTAATTCATCAGCGCCGTCTTCCTCCCCTTTGGCGGCGCCGAGGCGAGCGCCGCTCCGCCAGGACGATGCCGACGGCTCCGGTGTCCTGGTCTGGTCCTTCGGGGGAAGGATCGGGGCGGCGCTCGCTCTTGACCTCGCCGCTCCCCGTCCCATCTGAAGTTCCGGCAGGCCCCGCAAAGATTGACTTTGCGGCGATTGCGCCTATTTATCCGCACCTTCGGAGCAGGTCTGGCGAATCCGCGCCGCCCGCTCGCCCAAGCACGGGCGGCTCCGAGTCCAGACCAGCGTGACATGACCGAATTTTCCGACCTCGGGCTTTCGCCCACGACCCTTCAAGCGGTCGCCGACACCGGCTACACGACCGCCACGCCGATCCAGGCCCAGGCGATCCCGGTCGCCTTGGCCGGCCAGGATGTTCTGGGCATCGCCCAGACCGGCACCGGCAAGACCGCCGCGTTCACCCTGCCCCTGATCGACAAGCTCGCCTCGGGCCGAGCCAAGGCGCGCATGCCGCGCGCCCTGGTCATCGCCCCGACCCGCGAACTGGCCGACCAGGTCGCCTCCAGCTTCGAGAAGTACGCCAAGGGCACCAAGCTCTCGTGGGCGCTGCTGATCGGCGGCGTCTCATTCGGCGACCAAGAGAAGAAACTCGACCGCGGCGTCGACGTGCTGATCGCCACCCCGGGCCGCCTGCTTGACCACTTCGAGCGCGGCAAGCTGCTGATGACCGGCGTGCAGTTCCTGGTCGTCGATGAAGCCGACCGCATGCTCGACATGGGCTTCATCCCCGACATCGAGCGCATCTTCAAGCTGACGCCGCCGAAGAAGCAGACCCTGTTCTTCTCGGCGACCATGCCGCCGGAAATCACGCGACTGACCAAGCAGTTCCTGCGCGATCCGGTCCGTATCGAAGTGGCCAAGCCGGCCACCACCAACGCCAACATCACCCAACTGCTGGTCAAGGTCCCCTCCTCCGACCCCAAGGCCAAGCGTCTGGCTCTGCGCACCATCGTGGAGAAGGCCGCGCCGGAAACCGGCATCGTCTTCTGCAACCGCAAGACCGAAGTCGACATCGTCGCCAAGTCGCTGAAGGTGCACGGCTTCGACGCCGCCGCCATCCACGGCGACCTCGACCAGAGCCAGCGCATGAAGACCCTGGCCGACTTCCGCTCGGGCGCGCTGAAGATCCTGGTGGCCTCGGACGTGGCCGCCCGCGGCCTCGACATCCCGGCCGTCAGCCACGTCTTCAACTACGACGTGCCCCACCACGCCGACGACTACGTGCACCGGATCGGCCGCACGGGCCGCGCCGGCCGTTCGGGCGTCGCCTACATGCTGGTCACCCCCGCTGACGACAAGGGCTTCGACAAGGTCGTCAAACTGATCGGCTCGACGCCCGACGAGGAAGTGATCGACGTCGACTACACCAACGCCGTCACCGTGCCGCGCGAAGGCGACCGCCGCCGCGGCCGTGGCGAGCGGCCGGGTCGTGAGCGCGGCGAACGCAGCGAACGTCCGGGCCGCGGCCGTCGCGAACGCGCCGAAGCCGCTCCGGAAGCCGAAGTCGTGGAAACCGTCGCCGTCGAGGCCGCGCCGGAAGTCCCGGCCGAACGCGCCGAGCGCGCCGAGCGTCCGGAACGCGAGCGCAAGCCGCGCCGTGAACGCACGCGCGACCGCGCCGCCGCCCAAACGGTCGAAGCCGCCCCGGTCGAGGAAGCCGCCCCCGCGCCGCGCCCGTCGCGCGAACGTCCGCCGATGCCGGTTCGCGGCGTCCAGCCTGTCCGGGCCCGCGACGACGACGACGACCGCCGCGTCGTCGGCTTCGGCAACGACATTCCCGCCTTCCTGCTTCGCGCCCCGCCGAAGCTGGCCAAGGTCGAGGACTGATCGACCAGGACTGACGAGCGCCCCGAAAAGGCGTAGATTGGCCGGCGTGCTCCCACGGAGCCGCCGGCTTTTTCTTTGCCGACAGTCGCGTCGTCCAGGCGGCTCCGCGCGTTTTTCCCGAAGACTTCGGAGGAACCGCCATGGCCGATTTCACGCCCCTGCAATCCGATCCCGAACTGCTGGTGCACGAGCGCACCTATCACGTCTTCAGCGTCTTCGTGCGCTGGTCGATCATCGGCGTCGCCGTCGCCCTGACGGTGCTGACCCTGTGGTTCGCCACGCCCGCGGGCTTCATCGGCGGCGCGATCGCCGGGATACTGCTGGGCGTGGCCGGCTATTTCGCCGTCATCCGCCACGAGCGGCGCCAGCCGCTGGATCTGTGGACCGAGGGGCGTTGAGCGTCCGGCTCAAAGCGCCGCGTCGATGAACTCCAAAAGCTCGTCCAGCGGCGGCCGATAGGCGAAGCGGAAACCGCGACGGGCCCTCGACAGCCAGGACGCCTCACGGGGATCGGCCGGCGACGGGCATACAAGGCCGCGCCATTCGACTCCGACCTGGCGACAGGCCGCCCATACCCAGCGGCTGGTGAAGTTGGCCGGCTGCACTTCGATCACCCGGGCGCCGGCCCGCAGGAACAGGGCGTTGGCGAGGGCCGCGCCCGATGCGCCGACAACCACCTCTGCGTCGCGCATCAACGCCACCTGCGCCAGCGCGGACATCCTTTCGGGCCGCACGATCAGAAAGCCGCGCCTGCGCAGGGCCTCCTCGAGCGCGGCTTCGTTGACCATGACCCGCATCGACTGGCTGCGGCGCGACAGATAGACCCGCCGGCCGCCGACGGGCCCCGCGGGGACGATCGCCACGACCCGCTCGGCCACCCGGCGCACCAATGCGGTGGGCGCGTGAAGGAAGTGATCCATGCTGGTGGCGTAGGCTGACTGATCGAGGTGGATTCTGCGCCCGCGAACCTCCCGCACCTCGCATTCGGGAAACGCCGCGGCCAGGAGGTTTCTCTGCCAGGGCTTCAAGGGCGGCGCGAGCACCGGCGCGTTGCTGGCGAACCCGTGCTCGACCGCGGCCAGCACCGACGGCATCGCGTCGAGCAGAAAGTGCCCGTAGTTGAAGCCGCCGCCCCAGGGCATGAACACCACGCCGCGCTCGATGGTCATGCTAGGCGGGCGCGCCATCAGTTCGGCGACGGGCGCAAGATCCGGCCATCGATGCAGCGCCTCTCCACTGGCCGACCGCAGGATGCGGCCGCCAGGCCCAGCGAGCACGCCATAGGCGGGGAACCAGTCGACGTCGCGAACATGGCAGATGTCCGGCTCGCGAGCTTCTGGCGGGGCGTCCGGCGGAAACGGCCAAGCCGCCGCCGGATCCCGCACCACGTGCGGCGCCGACAGGGGGGCGTCGACCTCCACGAGCGGCGAGCGCCCTTCCTCGCCGCCATTGAAGAACGCATGGCGAAGCGTCGCCATCTCCCTGACGGGCAGGGCCTGACGTTCATCGACGATGTCGAAGGCGGCGAACTGAGCCATACGGCCCTAAGGCTGATGATTCTTGTTCCGCGACCACCGGTTCAGGCTGCTATCGCTTGATCTGGCCAGCCAGATACTTGCGGATGCCCTCTCCATAGGGAGGGCGCAGGGCCAGCATCGGGCCTATGTCCTTCTTCAACTGGTGGAACACCGCCTTGCGGTGGCTGAACTCGCGGAAGCCGTCGTGGCCGTGATATGCGCCCATGCCGGCTGGACCCACGCCGCCGAACGGCAGGTCTTCCTGGGCGACGTGGAAGATCACGTCGTTGACCGTGGCCCCGCCGCTGGTCGTGGCGGCCAGCACCCGCTCGCGCTCGGCCTCGTCGGTTCCGAACCAGTAGAGCGCCAGCGGGCGGTCGCGACCGTTGACGTAGTCGATGGCGTCCTCGATGCGGTCGTAGGCCTTCACCGGCAGCAGCGGCCCGAAGATCTCCTCCTGCATCACCGCCATGTCGTCGGTCGGCTTGAGGATCAGGGTCGGCGGGATCTTGCGGTGCTGCTGCTGGGAGAAGTCCTCGCCTCCCGGATTGAGCTCGACCACCTTGCCGCCCTTGGCCCTGGCGTCGTCGACATAATCCTTGACCCGGTCATAGTGCCGCTGGGCCACCAGGGCGGTGTAGTCGGGGTTGTCCTTCAGGGTCGGGAAGCTGCGCGCCACCGCGGCGCGGGCGGCCTCGACGAAGCGATCAACGTCCTCGGCAGGGGCCAGGACGTAGTCGGGGGCCAGGCAGATCTGGCCGGCGTTCAGCGTCTTGCCGGCCATCACCCGCGCCGCGGCCGTCTCGAGATCGGCGCCGCGTGACAGGATCACCGGGCTTTTGCCGCCCAGTTCCAGCGTCACCGGCATCAGGTTCTCGGCCGCCGCCCGCATCACGTGCCTGGCCACAGAGGTCGCGCCCGTGAACAGCAGATGGTCGAAGGCCAGCCCGGCGAAGGCCTGGCCGATCTCCGGACCGCCGGTGACGACGGCGATCTCATCCTCGTCGAAGGCCTTGGCGAACATCGCCTTCAGCAGCTCGGACGTCGCGGGCGTGTATTCCGACGGCTTGATCATGGCCCGGTTGCCGGCCGACAGCACGCCGGCCAGTGGCGCGAAGGTCAGGTTGACCGGAAAGTTCCAGGGGCTGATCACCCCGACCACGCCCTTGGGCTGCCAGCGCACCTCGGCCTTGGCGCCGAACAGGCCCAGCAGCGCCGGGGTCGTGCGGCGCTTCTCGGTCTTCATCCATTTGCGCACGTGGTCGCGGGCGTGCTTGAGCGGGCCGATCGAGCCGGCGACGTCGGTCAGGGCCGTGGCGTCCTTCGAGCGCACGCCGAAGTCGTCGCCGACCGCCTGGGCGATCTGCGCCTCGTGGTCGACGAGCAGCGCGATGCAGCGGTTCAGCCAGTCGATCCGGCGCTCCACCGGCGGCGCGCCGTCGCGCAGATGCGCGGCCTTCTGTCGCTGGAGCAGGATCTCGAGGCCGGCCTTGGCGGCCTCATGACCGAGATTGGCGGGGGCGTTCATGCGGCGTCTCTCCCGAAAACGGCCTCTCGGCTCATCTTATCAGCGTTCAGAATGCTTTGGAGTTGTGACCGGCGCAAGCACCCCCGCGCAGCCTTAACCGCTCGTTTGAACTCTCGTGCTTATGCTCGCCGCGTAAGCGATCGGTCTGGGAGAAGCCCGGATCGGCGGGGGAATGAATGATGTCGGACGTCGAGACCACGCTGCGCGGCCCGGAAGCCTACAAGATCGCCCGTCGGGCCCTTGATCTGATGGAACGTCACCAGATCTGGCCGACCGCGCTGAACTTCGAACTCTGGACCCACTATGTGGCCGATCCCGACGGCGCCCTGGCGCGCGAGATCACCCGCCTGATCTCGATGGGCGAGCCCATCACCGAGATGCTGAGCGAGGAACTCGCCGCGGCCTACCTGCCCAAGGCTCGCCTCAACGAACAGATCCGCGACGCCGGCGACCTGCTCTCCAAGGAGCTGGAGTCGGTCTCGAAGGCCATTCAGAACGCCCAGAAGACCAACGCCGCCTTCGGCAAGACCCTGGCCGGCGTCTCCAAGGACCTCGACGCCCCGACCGGCGTCGAAGGCATCAAGGCCGTGGTCTCCAGCCTGGCCGACGCCACGCGCCGCGTCGCCAAGGAGAACAAGGCCCTCGAGACCCGTCTGGCCGAATCCACCGCCGAGGTCGATCGCCTGCGCGAGCATCTCGAGCAGGTCCGCCGCGACGCCACCACCGACGGCCTGACGAACCTCGCCAACCGCAAGGCCTTCGACGAAGAGCTGGAGCGCGCCTGCGCCGAGGCCGACGAGGCCGGTTCGGCCATCTGCCTGGCCGTGCTCGACATCGACCACTTCAAGGGCTTCAACGACACCTGGGGCCACCAGACCGGCGACCAGGTCATCCGCTACGTCGCCAGCGTCATCGGCCGCGTCGCCGCCCTGCCCCGCTTCGCCGCGCGCTACGGCGGCGAGGAATTCGCGATGATCTTCCCGGGCGAAGCCGCCGCGATCGTCGGCGCCACGCTGGAAGAGATCCGCGTCGAGGTCTCCTCGCGCATGCTCAAGCGCCGCTCGACCAACGAGGACCTGGGGGCCATCACCCTGTCGTCGGGCTTCGCCGAGCGCCGCAAGGGCGAGACCGGCCACTCGGTCATGGAACGCGCCGACGCGGCGCTCTACGCCTCCAAGCGCAGCGGCCGCAACCGCGTCACCGCCGCCGAAACCCAGTCGGAGTCGGCCAACGCCGCCTGAAGGAATACCCGTTCTTCTCCAGAGAACCGGGTTTGAGAGAGCCGTCGGCGCTTCTGGCGCCGGCGGCTCTTGCGTTCCGCAGGGACAGTCGCGCCTAGCTGGCGTCCAGGCGCGCAAAGACGCCCGGAGGACCTGATGGCTTACGAGAAGATCCGGCTGGAAACCCAGGACGGCGTGGCCGTCATCACCCTGTCCGATCCCGCCACCCTGAACGCCGCCAGCCCCGAGGTCGCCCGCGAGCTGGCCCAGGCCTTCGGCGCGGTCGCCGCCGGACAGATCGAGGCTCGAGCGGTGATCCTGACCGGCGAAGGGCGCGGCTTCTGCTCGGGCGCCAATCTCTCGGCCGGCGCGACCGCCGGCCGGCCCATGGATGCGGACGGCAAGCCCGACGCCGGCGCGGCGCTGGAGAGCGTCTACAATCCGCTGATGACGCTGCTGCGGGACTTTCCGCTGCCGATCGTCACCGCCGTCAACGGCCCGGCCGCAGGCATCGGCTGCTCCCTGGCCCTGATCGGCGACATCGTGGTCGCGGCCGACAGCGCCTATTTCCTGCAGGCCTTCCGCCGGATCGGCCTCGTGCCCGACGGCGGCTCGACCTACCTGCTGCCGCGTCTGGTGGGCAAGGCGCGGGCCATGGAGATGATGCTGCTGGGCGACAAGATTCCGGCCTCCACGGCCTTGGACTGGGGCCTGATCAACCGCTGCGTTCCCGACGCCGACCTGATGCCGACCGCCCTGGGCCTGGCCCGCACTCTGGCCGAGGGGCCCGCCTCGCTCGGCGCCATCCGCCGCCTGGTCTGGGACAGCCTAGACGCCGACTGGGTGGGCCAGTTGCACGCCGAACGCCACGCCCAGCGCGCCAGCGGCAAGACCGAGGACTTCATCGAGGGTGTCAGCGCGTTCCTGCAGAAGCGGCCGGCGGCCTTCAAGGGCCGATGACGCAAAAAGCTCCAGCAAGCCTTTGTTTCAATAAGGCTTGTAGCTCTTTTCCTCGACGATGTCCGACCCTGCCAGTTCATTGATTTGGCGCTTCACGGCCGCACGCTTGTCGTTGTCCTTGTAGACGCGGCGCGCCAGTTCCACGAACTCAGGACCAAAGGTCTGATTGCGCTCGCAGGCGCGCTTGCCGTCCTCGATGTCCCACAGGGCGGCGTTGATCGCCGTCAGTTCGGCGGTCAGCGCGTCGAGCTCGGCGCTCGGCGTGAGGGCGTCGGCGGCTATGCCTTCCAGCAGGGCCAGTTCCTTGCGGACATTGGCTTCCTTAACCGCGTCGCCGATGCGCTCGGCCTTCACGCGCAGGATGGTGATCTTGTCGACGAGCTCGCCGGCGGAAATGGGGGCGAGGATGGACATCAGGAAACTCCGGCGATCAGCGTGTCGAGGGAGGCCTTCACCGCTTGGGGCGGCAGGGCGGCCATGTCCTCTCCGTAGTCCTCGGCGCATAGCATCTCAAGACGGCGAGCCGCGGGCCTGAACTTGACCGCCTTGCGGCGGTTCAGTTGCAGCGACAGCAGGGGCGCGCCGCCAGCGGCCAGCATGTGCCCCGGCCCGGCGTCGTTGGCCACGGCGGCGGCGAGCCGTCCGGCCAGGGCGATCGCCAGTATCGGCCCCTTCACCCCGGTGAAGCCGTCGGTTCGGTCGGCCTCAGGAAACAGGGCGCCGGGAACCCCTGCACGCGCGAGCGCCGCATCTGCGGCCTCGTCGGGGCCAAAGAAGAACACCGGGGTTCGGCCCGCCGCCTGCTGGGCCCGGGCGAGATCCAGATAGCTTTCCAGCGGCCAGCGCTTCTCCTGACCGCCCGCGCCGGGCGCCAGGCCGACATAGGCCGGACCGTCGGGCAGCAGGGCCCCGGCGGCGGAGACGGCATCGGCCTCGGTCAACGCCAGCGGCCGCAACGCGCCCTGGCCGCTGGTCGCCAGGGCGAGCAGCCGGGCCAGGCGGTCGACGACGGCTGGCGGCCAGTCGGGCGTGCGCGCCTGCATTGCGGCCGAGACGAACACGCCGCGGGCCGCGCGCCTGGCGACCACGCTCCGGCGCAGGTTCTCCTGGGTGTCGATGACCAGGTCGAAGATCCGGCCGCCGAACGGCTTGACCCAGGGCAGCACGTCCAGCGCGCCGGCGCCCATGACGCCGTCCTTGAGGATTTCGTCTATGTAGCCGGCCACCACCCGCTTCAGCGGGCCGTCATAGACGGTGTCGCCCTTGGCCGCGCACCAGGTGATCCGCGCGTCGGGAAACGCAGCGCGCAGCCCGGCGATGAAGGGCAGCTTGATCAGGCCGTCGCCGATCACCTCGCCCATCGAATAGATCAGAACCGTCTGGACCATGGCCGTGAATGGCTGGCCCCGTCTCTTCCGTCAATTGCCCATCAGTATGTGAGCATTTACTTGCATGCTGTCGTTTTTGCGGTAACGTCAGTTGCATGAGCGCCAAGCCCCGCATCGAACGCGCCGCCCTCGAGGTCTTCGCCGCCCATGGCGTCGACGGCGCCACGACCAAGCTGATCGCCGCCCGCGCCGAGGTCTCGGAGGGTGCGATATACCGTCATTGGAAGAGCAAGGACGAACTGGCCATCGGCCTGTTCATGGCCGCCCACAAGCGCCTTTCCGACCTGATCGAGGCTGAGGCCGGCGCCGTCCATGGCGTGGCCGCGAAGGCCGCAGCCCTGGTCAAGGCCTACTGCACGGCCGCCGACGAGGACTGGACCCTGTTCTCGTTCCACCTGCTGCAACTGCATCACTTCCTGCCCTACTACCAGGACGACGGCCGCGATCCGGTCACCCTGGTCGAGACCATCATCAAGTACGCCATGATGAAGATGGAGCTGCCGCCGGGCGATCCCCGCGTCGTGGCCGCCATGGCCATCGGCGTCATCACCCAGACCGCCCAGAACAAGGCCTATGGCCGCCTGGGCGACGACGCCCTTTCGGCCCATGCTCCGCTGATGACCGCGGCCGTCCTGGCCGTGCTCAAGGCCCGCTGACCCCAACCTGCCCAACAAGCCCCTCAAAGGACCGAACGATGCGCAGCGCGCTGTTCAACGCCTACTACTGGGTTCTGTCGATCTTCTACGGCCTGTCGGCCGCCCTCTCGGCCCTGCTGCCGGGGCGCCGCCCGGTGACCTTCGCCCTGCGGCTCTATTCCAAGCGCATGCTGTGGGCCTTGCGCACCTTCGCGGGCGTCCAGGTCGAGCTGAAGGGCCAGGAAAACCTGCCCAAGGGCGCCTTCATCATCGCCGCCAAGCACCACAGCTGGGGCGACGGCTTCGTGATGTTCGCCAATGTCGACAACCTCTCCTTCGTCACCGGCGACCACCTGGAGAAGTTCCCCCTGCTGGGAAACATCCTCAAGAAGTTCGGCGCCATCGTCGTCGACAGCTGCGGCGGTCCCGAAGCCCGCGCCGCCCTATCGAAAAGCGCCGCCCAGGTCGCCGCCGAAGGCCGCCGCATCCTGATCTATCCGGAAGGCCACCTGGCCGCCCCGGGCGAGCGCTTCCGCTACCGCACCGGCGTCTACCACATGAGCCAGGACTTCGGCCTCCCGGTGGTGCCAGTCGCCACCAACCTCGGCTGCTTCTGGAAGCAGCAGGAGACCAGGAAGACGCCCGGCCGGGCCACCGTCGAGTTCCTGCCCGCCCTGCCCCAGGGGCTGCAGAAGGCCGAGTTCATGAAGCTGCTCGAAAACACAGTCGAGAACCGCACCAACGAGCTGATCGCGGAGGCCACCGGCCAGCCCGTGAGGCCATCGGTGCTGGTCGACCCGCCGAAGAAGAAGCCTTCGACCGAGGCCGAACCCCTGTCGGCCTGACTCCATGCGCTTCGCCGTCCCCATGGTCCTGACCTATGCGACGGCTCTGGCTTCGGCGGCCTTTCATCTGGCCGCCACGCACGGACCATCGCCCCGCGACATCTGGAGCGAAGGCGACCCGCTCCTGCTGGCGCTGTCGCACGCCGCGCGCCTGGCCTGGCTGCTGTCGATGACGGCGACGGCCTTCATGCTGAAGGGACGGGCGCTGTGGGCCGCGCCCAGCGCCCTGCCCGCCCTGCTGCCATGGGCCGGTTTCGCCGCGCTGGTGCTCGCCTGCTCGACAGGGTCCTCAGGCTGCTTCTAGGGAGACGGACGTGCTGCCCAACCTGCTGACCGCGCTCAGGATCCTGATCCTGCCCTTCATGGCCTGGGCCGTGCTGGCCGACGCCGGCTGGACCGCGCTGGCGATGTTCCTCGGCGCGGGGCTGACCGACGTGCTCGACGGCTGGATCGCCCGGCGCTTCGGCCTGACCTCGCCTTTCGGGACGATGTTCGACCTGCTGGCCGACCGCCTGCTGACCCTGGCCAGCCTCGGCGCCCTGATGGCGGCAGGCGCGTTTCCAGGCGTCTGGATCGGTGTACCGCTGGTGCTGATCGCCAGGAACTTCGTCGTCGCCGGATTGCAGCAGGCGCTGCCGAAGCGGGACTTCAACTACCCGCCGATCGAGCACCCGAAGATCTTGCTGAATTTCCTGGGCGTCGGCATGCTGCTGGCGCCGATCGGGGCGGAAACCATCGGACTATGGGCGCTGGCGGCGAGTGCGGCTTTGTCGGTGGCGACCGTCGTGATCTATGCGCGGCGGGCGGCGCCAAGTTTCCCCCTCTCCAAATGGGAGAGGTTTCAAATCAATCGTTCGGCTCGGCGGCCGGCTGGATGGTGACGCTCTCGCCGCAGCCGCAGGCGTCGGTCTCGTTCGGGTTATGGAACACGAACTTCGACGACAGCTTGCTGACCTCGTAGTCGATTTCGGTGCCGATCAGGAACAGCACCGCCTTGGGCTCGATCAGGATAGTGACGCCCTTGTCCTCGACGACCTCGTCGATGGGGCCCTTCTCCTTGGCGTACTCGAAGACGTACTCCTGGCCCGCGCAGCCGCCGTTCTTCACGCCCACGCGCAAGCCCGCATAGGGCTGATCCGCCCTATCCATGATCTCCTTCACACGCGCGGCGGCGGCGTCGGTCAGGGTGACGACCTTGGGACGCGGGCGACGCGGACGGGGGCTGACGGCGGCTTCCATGGCGGGCTCCTGCCTTAGAACATGTTCAGCTGCAGCTTGGCCTCGTCGCTCATGCGCGACGGATCCCACGGCGGATCGAAGGTCAGGTCGACGTTGCACGAGCGGATGCCGTCGATCTCCATGACCGCGTCCTTGACCCAGCCGGGCATGTCGCCGGCCACCGGGCAGCCCGGCGCGGTCAGGGTCATGTCGATGGCCACGTCCTTGTCGTCGCTGACGTCGACCTTGTAGATCAGGCCCAACTCGTAGATGTCGACCGGGATTTCCGGGTCGAACACCGTCTTCAGCTTCTCGATCAGCTGGTCGGTCAGGCGGTTCAGCTCGTCCGAGGACAGGGCCGTCGCGGCGGGGGCTTGGTCGGTCATAGGCTCAACTGAAGAAGCTACGGGCCTTGTCCAGCGCGTCCACGAACGCGTCGGCCTCGGCAGGCGTATTATATAGGGCGAAGGAAGCGCGAGCGCTCGACGTCAGCCCGAACCTTTTCATCAGGGGCTCGGCGCAGTGGGTGCCAGCGCGCACGGCCACGCCGTAGCGGTCCAGCACCTGGGCCACGTCGTGGGCATGGGCGCCCTCGACGACGAAGCTCATCACCGCGCCCTTGCCGGGCGCCGTGCCGAGAATCCGCACGCCGTTGACGCCTTCCAGCCGCTGGGCGACCCGCTCGTACAGCGCGTGCTCGTGGGCCAGGGCCGCATCGCGGTCGATGGTGTTCAGCCACTCGATGGCCGCGCCCAGGCCGACGGCCTCCAGGATCGCCGGCGTCCCGGCCTCGAAGCGGTGCGGCGGGTCGGCGTAGGTGATCTTGTCGAGGCTCACCGAACCGATCATCTCGCCGCCGCCCTGGTAAGGCGGCAGGGCCGCCAGGCGCTCGGCCTTGCCGTACAGCACGCCGATGCCGGTGGGGCCGTAGAGCTTGTGGCCGCTGAAGACGTAGAAATCGACGTCGAGAGCCTTCACGTCGACCTTGGTGTGGACGATGCCCTGGCAGCCGTCGAGCAGCACCGGCGCGCCGGCGGCGTGGGCCAGACGCACGATCTCCGCCACGTCGTTGACCGTGCCCAACACGTTCGACATGTGGGTGACGGCGACCATCTTCGTCTTCTCGGACAGCAGGTCCTGGAAGGCCTCCATGTCGAGCCGGCCGTCGTCGAGCACGGGCGCGAACTTCAGCACGACGCCGTGACGCTCGCGCAGGAAGTGCCAGGGCACGATGTTGGCGTGGTGCTCCATCTCCGAGAGCACGATCTCGTCGCCGGCCTTCAAGGATCGCCCGAAGGTGTCGGCCACCAGGTTCACCGCCTCGGTGGCGCTCTTGGTGTAGACGATTTCGCCCACGTCGGCGTTGATGAAGCGCGCGATGGTTTCCCGCGCCTTTTCATAGAGTTCCGTCGTTTCGTTGGCCAGCGTGTGCAGGCCGCGATGGACGTTGGCGTAGGAGGTGCGGGCCAGGCCCGTCATGGCGTCCAGCACCGCGTCGGGCTTCTGGGCGCTGGCGGCGCTGTCCAGATAGATCAGCGGCTTGCCGTGCACCGTGCGCGACAGGATCGGGAACTGGGCGCGGATCGCCTCGAGGTCGAAGGTCACGCTCATTCGGCCCCACCTTCTTCTGAGCGTCCCAGCTGCTTGGCGACCCAGGCGGCCGCGATCTGGCGGGCGCCGGCGTGCTCGATGCGCTCGACCACCTCGCCGACGAAGGCCTCCGTCAGCATCGCCCGGGCCTCCAGTTCAGGAATGCCGCGCTGGCGGGCGTAGAACACCGCCTCCTCGTCCAGGGCCCCGATCGTGTTGCCGTGGGCGCAGGCAACGTCGTCGGCGAAGATCAGCAGTTCCGGCTTGGCGTCGATCTCGGCCTTGTCCGACAGGATCAGGGCGTGGTGGCCCATGCGCGCATCGGTCTGGTCGGCGCCTGGCTGGACGATGATGCGGCCCTGGAACACGCCGCGCGCCTGGTCGGCGACCATGCCCTTGGTCAGCTGGCTGGTGACGCCGTCGACGCCGCCGTGGGTGACCACGGTGGTCTGGTCGGCGTGGCGCTGGCCGCTGAGCAGATAGATCCCGTCCAGGCGAACCTGGGCGTGGGCGCCGGGATGGGCGACGTGGGTCTCGATCCGCTGGCGACGCGCGCCGCCGGTCAGGACGGTCTGGTTGAAGGTCGCGCCGGCGGCGAGGTCGACACTGGCGGTGACCACGTTGACGGCCTGGGCCTCGTCCTCGACCAGCACGATGCGGGTCAGGCTCGCGCCCTCGCCCACAGCGATGTCCAGCGCAACGTCCGAGATATAACCGGCCGCGCGGCCCTCGTGGCTTTCCAGCAGGGTCAGGCTGGCGCCCGGCTCGACCACCAGGGCGTAGGACGCTGCTTGCGAAGCCCTTTCGGTCGCCGCGACAAAGCGCAGGCCCATGACCTCGCCCTGCCCCCTGGTGGCGACGTGGCGGCCGTTGACGAACAGGATCTCGCCGTCGGTCAGGCCCGCGAACGGACCGGCGGCGACCTCGCCTTCGAACTTCGGCGCGGCTTCCGGCAGCACGCGGATCAGGCCGCGCAGGTCGGTCCAGCGCCAGTCCTCGTCGCGGCGCGACGGCAGGGCCGTGACGTCACCTGTCTTGAGAGCGGTCGAAAGGCTCACGCGGCGGCCCCGACGTACTTGTCGTAGCCCTCGGCTTCCAGCTGCAAGGCCAGCTCCGGACCGCCCGAGGCGACGATGCGGCCGGCGGCCAGTACGTGCACGCGGTCGGGTTTGATGTAGTCGAGCAGGCGCTGGTAGTGGGTGATCACCAGCATGCCCCGTTCGGGCGAACGCAGGGCGTTGACGCCTTCCGAGACGATCTTCAGGGCGTCGATGTCGAGGCCCGAGTCCGTCTCGTCGAGGATCAGGAACTTCGGCGACAGCATCGCCATCTGGAAGATTTCCATCCGCTTCTTCTCGCCGCCCGAGAAGCCGACGTTCAGGCCGCGCTTGAGCATCTCGAAGTCGATCTTCAGCGAGGCGGCCTTTTCCTTGGCCAGCTTCAGAAAGGCCGGGGCGGCGATCTCGTCCTCACCGCGCGCGCGGCGCTGGGCGTTGACGGCGGTGCGGATGAAGGTCAGGGCCGGCACGCCCGGGATCTCCAGCGGATACTGGAACGACAGGAACACGCCCTTGGCAGCCCGCTCGTTGGGCTCCAGGCTCAGCAGATCCTCGCCGTTCAGGCTGGCCGAGCCTTCGGTCACTTCATAGCCGCCGCGACCGCTCAGCACGTACGAAAGCGTCGACTTGCCGGCGCCGTTCGGACCCATGATGGCGTGCACCTCGCCGGCCGGCACCTCGAGCGTGACGCCCTTCAGGATCGGCTTGTCTTCGACGCGGGCGTGGAGGTTGTTGATCGAAAGCATTTAACCGACGGATCCTTCGAGAGAAATCGCCACGAGCTTCTGGGCCTCGACGGCGAACTCCATGGGCAGTTGTTGCAGCACGTCGCGGACGAAGCCGTTGACCAGCAGGGCCACGGCCTCCTCCTGCGAAAGCCCGCGCTGCTGGCAGTAGAACAGCTGGTCGTCCGACAGGCGGGTGGTGGTGGCCTCGTGCTCGAACACCGACTGGCCGTTGCGGGCCTCGATGTAGGGCACGGTGTGGGCCGCGCAGGTCTTGCCGATCAGCAGGCTGTCGCACTGGGTGAAGTTGCGCGCGCCCTTGGCCTTGGGGTGGGCCGAGACCAGGCCGCGATAGGTGCTGGTCGACTTGCCGGCGCTGATGCCCTTGGCGACGATCCGCGACTTGGTGTTGGCGCCCAGGTGGATCATCTTGGTGCCGGTGTCGGCCTGCTGATGACCGTTGGTCACGGCGATCGAGTAGAACTCGCCCGAGCTGCCCTCGCCGCGCAGAACGCAGGACGGATACTTCCAGGTGATGGCCGAGCCGGTCTCGACCTGGGTCCACGACACCTTGGAACGATCCCCGCGGCAGTCGGCGCGCTTGGTGACGAAGTTGTAGATGCCGCCCTTGCCGGTCTCCGGATCGCCCGGATACCAGTTCTGGACGGTCGAATACTTGATCTCGGCGTCGTCCAGCAGGACGAGCTCGACCACGGCCGCGTGCAGCTGGTTCTCGTCGCGCATCGGGGCCGTGCAGCCCTCGAGGTACGAGACGTAGGCGCCCTTGTCGGCGATGATCAGGGTGCGCTCGAACTGGCCGGAATCCTTGGCGTTGATCCGGAAATAGGTCGACAGCTCCATCGGGCAGCGCACGCCTGGCGGCACGTAGACGAACGAGCCGTCGGAGAACACCGCGCTGTTGAGGCAGGCGAAATAGTTGTCCGAGGTCGGCACGACCGAGCCCAGGTACTGCTTGACCAGTTCCGGGTGCTCGCGGATCGCCTCGCTCATCGAGCAGAAGATGACGCCGGCCTGGGCCAGCTCCTTCTTGAAGGTGGTGACGACCGACACGCTGTCGAACACCGCGTCCACGGCGTAGCGCGGCGCGCCTTCGACGCCGGCCAGCACGGCCTGTTCCTTCAGCGGGATGCCCAGCTTCTCGTAGACGGCCAGCAGCTCGGGATCGACCTCGTCCAGGCTCTTGGGCCCTTCCTTGGTCTTCGGCGCGGCGTAGTAGTAGGTGTCCTGGTAGTCGATCTTGGGATAGCTGACCTTGGCCCAGTCAGGCTCCTCAAGCTCGAGCCAGCGGCGGTAAGCCTCCAGACGCCATTCCAGCATCCACTCCGGCTCGTCCTTCTTGGCCGAGATGAAGCGCACGATGTCCTCGGAGAGGCCCTTGGGGGCGAACTCCTGGTCGATATCGGTCGTAAAGCCGTGCTCGTATTTCTCGAGCGCTGCGACGGTGTCGATCGTTTCCTTGACCGCGGCCATCAAGCCACCTCCCGGCGTCGTGCGCCGATACGCTTCCAGGCGGCGAGCCAGGCGTCGCCGCACACAATCCAATCTGCTTCCGTGCTCGCCCACCCCCCGCTGACGCGCAGCGCATAGGGGGCGAGATCGGTACGGCCCATGGCCAGGGCCACGCGACTGGCCTTGACCTTGCCCGACGAGCAGGCGCTGCCGGCGCTGACCATCACCCCGGCGAGATCCAGGTTCATGACCTGGACCTGCGAGGCGAAGCCCTCGGCGGCCAAACAAAGAGTTTGCGGCAGTCTTGCGACGCCCTCCCCGAGCACCACGCCGCCAGCGTCCTTGACCCGCTGGGCCAAGGCGTCGCGCCAAATGCCCTGATCGGCCGCCTTGGGCAAGTCCCGCAGGGCGGCGACAGCGGCCGCACCGAAGCCGGAGATACCGGCGACGTTTTCAGTGCCCGCGCGGCGGCCACGCTCCTGGCCGCCGCCATGCTGGCGACGCACCACATTGGCTCGCGTGCCGGCGACCAGCGCGCCCACGCCCTGCGGACCGCCGATCTTGTGGGCCGACAGCGCCAGGGTATCGGCGCCCAGGGCGGAAAAGTCGATGGCGATCTTGCCGGCCGCCTGCACGGCGTCGACATGCAGCAGCCCGTCGGCGGCGCGCACGATCGCCGAAGCCTGCGCCACCGGCTGGATCACGCCCGTCTCGTTGTTGGCCAGCATGAGGCAGACCAGCGTCCGCACCTCGCCCGCCAGCAGTTCGGTAAGCTTCGAAAGGTCGGCCACGCCGTGCTCGTCGACGGGCAGCACCTCGACCGCGACGCCGCTGGCGGCGGCGGTCTCGACCACGGCGTCGTGTTCGATGGCGCTGACGACGAGACGCTTCACGCCCGAGGCGACGGCGCTGTCGATGGCCAGGACGTTGGCTTCGGTGCCGCCGCTGACGAAGGTGACCGAGCCGCCGACCACGCCGACCAGTTCGCCGACCTGCTTGCGGGCGGTCTCGACCAAGTCGCGGGCGGCGCGGCCAGAGGCGTGCACCGAGCTCGGGTTTCCGGCCAGGTCGAAGGCGCGCAGCACCGACTCACGCGCCTCGGGGCGGATCGGGGCGGTCGCGTTGTAGTCCAGATAGATGGCGGGTTTGCTCGTCACGCCGCGACCTTCGCCTCCGGTCGCAGGCGACCTTCCAGCACGTCGGCGACGGTGACCGAAGCCAGGTAGGAATGGATCTGCCGGCCCATTTCCTCCCAGAGGTCGTGGGTCAGGCACTTGGCGCCGCCGGCCATGCAGCCCTTGTGGCCGCTCTTGCCGACGCCGCAGCGGGTGGCGCGCAGCGGCTCGTCGACAGCCATGACGATGTCGGAGATGCGGGTGGCGCGAGCGTCGGCCGCCAGGCGATAGCCGCCGCCAGGGCCACGGGCGCTGACCACCAGCCCCTTGCGGCGCAGGCGGGCGAAAAGTTGTTCGAGATAGGACAGCGAAATCTGCTGGCGGGCGGCGATTTCGGCCAGCGCCACCGCGCGCCCTTCCGCCTCGTCCTGCTTGCGGGCGAGGTCGGTCATGGCCATCACGGCGTAACGTCCCTTCGTGCTCAGGCGCATCCGCGCTCTCCCTTGCAGATTCCCCGCGCAACCGCATTTGCGTATGCTACAAGCCGCGACTTCGCGCCGCGCCCAGCCGGGTCGTAGCGCGTGATGCGGATTTAGGAAGACCAAGCGCGGCGGTCAAGTATTCCATGCGCCCTTCGCGGCGAATGGTGCGGCCCCCGACGCCCCAACTCGTGACGGGGATCTGAATGCCTGACGTTATTTTGACTGGCGCCGCGGGCCGTATCGAAGGTCGCTATTCGCCGGGCAAGACCGACAACGCGCCCATCGCGCTGATCCTGCACCCGCACCCCAAGGCCGGCGGCCACATGAACCACCCGGTGTCGGTGCAGCTATATCACCTGTTCATGAAGCGCGGTTTCGCGACCCTGCGCTTCAATTTCCGCGGCGTCGGCCGCAGCCAGGGCGAGTTCGACAGCGGCATCGGCGAGCTGGCCGACGCGGCCACGGCCCTGGACTGGCTGCAGGCCAACAACCCCGCCGCCGCCCAGACCTGGGTCGCCGGCTATAGCTTCGGCGCCTACATCGGCATGCAACTCCTGATGCGCCGTCCGGAAACCGACGGCTTCATCTCGGTGTCGCCGCCGACCAACATGTACGACTTCAGCTTCCTGGCCCCCTGCCCGGCCTCGGGCCTGATCCTGACCGGCGGCGCAGACACCGTCGTGCCGCCCGTCGAGGTCGAGCGCGTCGTGTCCAAGCTGCGCACGCAGAAGGGCATCGTCATCGACTACGAAGTCATCGACAAGGCCACCCACTTCTGGGCCGAGCACCTGCCCTTCGTCGAGCAGACCGTGGGCGGCTATATCGACAAGCGCCTGGAGGCCAACCCGATCCCGTAGGGATCGGAGGCTATCGGTCTCAAAGAGCCCGCTCTCGGTGACGAGGGCGGGCTTTTTGTTTTTTGGGCTGGACATCGTCCCTCCGCCAACCAACCCCTTCTGCCTTCCTCGGCATTGCGCCGAGGACCCATCGATCTGAGCGGCCGCCAGCATGGACCCTGGGCACAGGGCCCAGGGAAGCAAGTACGGGGAAGCCGGGAAAATTCCCTCCCGACCCTGACCTTCCTTCGCAACTGCGAGACAGCCTCGCCGCAAAGTTCTAAGACCGCAGGTATCGCTATCAGCGGAGATCACCGGCCATGCACTACGACATCGTGATCGTCGGCGGCGGCGCGGGCGGACTGGAGCTCGCAGCGCAACTGGGCCGCAAGCTGGGCCGTCGCGCCGGCAAGGAGCGGATCCTGCTGATCGACCGCTCAGGCTTCCACATCTGGAAGCCGAGCCTGCACGAGGTCGCCGCCGGCACGCTGGACGTGCACCAGGAGGGGCTCTCCTATCCCATTCTCGGTCGCGCCAACCATTTCAGCTTTCACCTGGGCGAGCTGTCGGCCCTCGATCCGTCCGCCAAGCGCCTGACGTTGAAGGCCATCACCACCAAGGACGGCGCGGTGCTGGTGCCCGAGCGGTCGATCACCTTCACCTGGGGCGTGATCGCCATCGGCAGCGGCTCCAACCTGTTCGGCACGCCGGGCGCCGAGACCGCCCACCTGCTGGAGCGGACCGAGGACGCCGAAGCCTTCCACACCCGCCTGCTGGCCGCCTTCATGAAGGCCTCGTTCGCGCCCGAGCGCACCATGGGCGTGGCCATCGTCGGCGGCGGCGCCACGGGCGTCGAGCTGTCGGCCGAACTGCTGGAGGCCCATCGCGAGCTGCTGGAAAGCCTGGGCGTCGAACAGCGCTTCCGCCTCGACATCACCATCGTCGAAGCCGCCCCGCGCATTCTCGGCGGCCTGCCCGAAAAGACCTCGGCGCAGGCGACGGTGGCGCTGGAGCGCAAGGGCGTGCGCGTACGGACTGGCGCCAAGGTGATCGCCGTGCACCCCGACCGGCTGGAGACCAGCGTCGGGGACGTTCCCGCCGACCTGATCGTCTGGGCCGCGGGCGTGAAGGCCGCCGACAGCAATGTCGAGCTTGGCCTGGAGACCAACCGCCTCAACCAGTTCGTGGTCGACGATCACCTGGAGACCTCCGCGCCGGGAATCTGGGCCCTGGGCGACTGCGCGGCCTGTCCGTGGAAGGACGGCAAGCTCGTGCCCGCCCGCGCTCAGGCCGCCCACCAGCAGGCCAGCTACCTCGCCAAGGTTCTGCTGGCCCGCCTGCGCCAGGCGCGGGTGGAGGAGCCCTATGTCTACAAGGACTTCGGCTCGCTGGTGTCGCTGGGCGAGAACAAGGGGGTCGGCGCGCTGATGGGCGGCCTCGGCGGTCCCAACTTCTTCATCGAAGGCCTGGTGGCCAAGTGGTTCTACGTCTCGCTGCACCTGGCCCACCACAAGGCCATCCTCGGCGTCAGCAAGACCGCCACCCTGGCGCTGGCCCGGCTGCTGCAGCAGCGCGTGGCGGGACGGTTGAAGCTGCACTAGCCCCCTCTCCCCGAAGGGAGAGGGGCTCGGCTCATTCGCCGATCGGCATCACCCAGACAGTGGGAAACTGCCGCTCGAAACGGCCCAGGGCCTGCGGATCCATGCGGGCGACGAGGCGAACCTCGCCGTCTTCCGTGTCCTCGCGTTCGACCACGCGGCCGTTGCGATAGATCCAGGCCAGGGCCTCGCCGTCGGCGGGGCCAAGGCGCAGGGCCATCGGCGGAGTGTCGTCGATCAGGCCGCCGACGCGCTTGAGCAGTTCGGCGCAGCCCTCGCCCGTGACGGCGGAGACCGGCGAGGCGTCGGACCGTTTTGCGCGGCCCTCCAGGATCTCGCGTTCCTCGCCCTCGACCAGGTCGATCTTGTTCCAGACCTCGACGACGGTCTTGCCTTCGTCGGCGGTGACCTTCAGTTCGGATAGCACCGCCTGGACGTCGCGCGCCTGGGCGTCGGTGTCGGGATTGGCCACGTCGCGGACGTGCAGCACCACGTCGGCCTCCTGCACCTCCTCGAGGGTGGCGCGGAAGGCCTCGACCAGCTCGTGCGGCAGGTCGGAGATGAAGCCCACGGTGTCCGACAGGATGGCCGGGCGACCATCGGGCAGCTTCACCGTCCGCAGCGTCGGGTCGAGCGTGGCGAACAGCATGTCCTGGGCCACGACCTCGGCATTGGTCAGGCGGTTGAACAGCGTCGACTTGCCGGCGTTGGTGTAGCCCACCAGCGCCACAGTCGGGTACGGGACCTTCTTGCGGGCGCTGCGGTGCAGGGTGCGGGTGCGCCGCACCTCTTCCAGCTCGCGCTTGAGCTTGCCGATCGTGCCGGCGATCAGGCGCCGATCGAGTTCGATCTGGGTTTCGCCGGGACCGCCGGTCGAGCCGGTGCCGCCCCGCTGGCGTTCCAGGTGGGTCCAGGTGCGCACGAGACGCGAGCGCTCGTAGTCGAGCCTGGCCAACTCGACCTGCAGCTTGCCTTCTCGAGTGCGGGCGCGACGGGCGAAGATCTCGAGGATCAGGCCGGTGCGGTCGACCACCTTGACGCCCAGGCCGCGCTCGAGATTGCGCTGCTGGACGGGGGTGAGCTGGTCGTCGAACACGGCGACGTCGATGTGCTCGACCTCGCAGATAGCCTTGAACTCGGCGATCTTGCCGCTGCCGAACAGGGTGGCGGGCGTGACGGTGCGAAGCGGCGCGATGGCCGTTTCGACGACGTCGAGATCGAGGGCGACGGCGAGGCCGATGGCCTCCTCGAGGCGCGCCTTGGGATCGCGCGCCTCCAGAGCGGCCTGCCCGCGAGCAGGCCGCACCGGATGGATCACGAAGGCCCGAAGGATCGGGTCGGCGTGATCGATAAGTCCATCGGGGGACTTAGAAGTAGATTTTGACAAAAGAGCCTTGGACTTAGTCGTCTTGATCGGCGCTCGGCTCGTACAGCTGAACGGGCTGAGCCGGCATGATCGTCGAGATGGCGTGCTTGTAGACCAGTTGAGACTGGCCGTCGCGGCGCAGCAGGACGCAGAAGTTGTCGAACCAGCTGACCACGCCCTGCAGCTTGACGCCGTTGACCAGGAAGATGGTGAGCGGCGTCTTGGACTTGCGCACGCTGTTCAGGAAGGTGTCCTGAAGATTCTGTTTCTTGTCGGCGGACATTGGGGATTCCCCTCTCGTTGAAATCGGAAGGCAGAACGCCCTCCACACAAACAAGCTCATGCTAGAGCATTTTTCGCCGTTTGATATGACTTTCCGGCGAGAAAATGCACGCAGGGCGGTGAGCGATCCTAGATCGCTCCCGCTTGCGCCCGCTCGATATAGAGAGCCCGCAGGCGGCTCGCCACCGGCCCCACCGTCCCATCGCCGATCTTGACGCCGTCGATGCTGGTTATGGGCGTCACCAGGCTGCCGGCGCCCGTGATGAAGGCTTCCCGGGCGGCCTTGGCCTCCTCGACGGTGAACGGCTGCTCGGCGACCGGCAGGCCGGCCTCTCCGATGACGTCCAACAGCGTCAGGCGCGTGACGCCGCGCAGGATGTTGGCCTGGGTGTCTCGGGTGCGCAGGCGGCCCTCGGCGTCGACGATCCAGGCGTTGGACGAGGCGCCTTCGGTGACCAGGCCCAGGTCGTCGACGAACCAGGCCTCGATCGCGCCGCGCTCGCGGGCGGCCTGCTTGGCCAGCGCATTCGGCAGAAGCCCGATGGTCTTGATGTCGCAGCGGCCCCAGCGGTTCTCCGGCACGGTGATCACGGCCGAGCCCTTGGCGGCCTTGGCCTCGATGGCGGCGCGATCGACCGAGCGGGCGGTGATGACGACCGCCGGCGGCACGGCCGGATTCGGGAACGCGTGGTCTCGCTTGGCGACGCCCCGCGTGACCTGCAGGTAGACGAGGCCTTCCCGTACGTGATTGCGACGGATGGTTTCACGCAGCACGACGGTCAGGGCCGCCTCGCTCATCGGGTGGGCGATGCGCAGTTCGTCGAGGCTACGCCACAGGCGGGCGAAGTGGCCCTCCGCATCGGCCAGCTTGCCGTCGAACACGGCCCAGACCTCGTAGACCCCGTCGGCCAGCTGGTAGCCGCGGTCCTCGATGTGCACGGCGGCCTGGCCATGACGCACGAAACGGCCGTTGACGTAAGCGAAACGCGACATCGGAGTCCTTACTCTTCTTCCTCGCCGCGGCCGCCGGCCACGCCCAGGGACTTCAGCTTGCGGTGCAGGGCCGAACGCTCCATGCCGATGAAGTTGGCCGTGCGCGAGATGTTGCCGCCGAACCGCAGGATCTGGGCGTTGAGGTACTCGCGTTCGAACAGCTCGCGGGCTTCGCGCAGCGGCAGGGCGATGATCCGCTCGGCGCCGATCGCGCCCGAGCCGCCGCTGGCCGGCTGCTCGGAGGCGTTCAGCATCTCGGCGGTGATCAGGTCGCCTGGCTCGCCGGCGGCCAGGATCAGCATCCGCTCGACGTTGTTGCGCAGCTGGCGGACGTTGCCCGGCCAGGCCTGCACTTGCAGGGTCGCCAGGGCGTCCTCGCCCAGGCGGCGGCGCTGCATGCCGGTGGCCTCGCTGATCCGCTCGATGAAGTAGCTGATCAGTTCGGGGATGTCCTCGCGCCGCTCGGCCAGGCCCGGCACGCGCACCGGCACCACGTTCAGGCGGTGGAACAGGTCCTCGCGGAAGCGGCCGGCGGCGATCTCCTCGCGCAGGTCGCGCGAGGTGGACGAGATCACCCGCACGTCCACCTGCACGTCGCTGTCGCCGCCGACACGGCGGAAGCGCTGCTCGACCAGCACCCGCAGGATGCGGCTCTGGGTCTCGCGCGGCATGTCGGCCACTTCGTCGAGATAGAGGGTGCCGCCGTGGGCGCGCTCGAACACGCCGATCTTGCGCGGACGACCGCCCTCGCCTTCCTCGCCGAAGAGTTCGACGTCGAGGCGCTCAGGAGCCATGCCGGCCGAACTGACGGCCACGAACTCGGCCTTGGTGCGGGCGCTGGCGCTGTGGATCAGGCGGGCGACCAGCTCCTTGCCCGAGCCGGGCGGGCCGGCGACCAGCACGCGGCTGTTGGCGGGTGCGACCTTGGCGATCATCTGGCGCAGGGCCTGGGCGGCCTGCGACTTGCCCATCAGGCCGTCGGAGGCGAAGCTCTGGGCCCGCAGGCGCCGGTTCTCGCGCTTGAGGTTGGCCGCCTCCAGGGCGCGCTCGACCACCAGCAGCAGCCGGTCGGACTTGAACGGCTTCTCCAGGAACTCGTAGGCGCCCCGCTTGATGGCGCTGACAGCCGTCTCGATGTTGCCGTGGCCCGAGATCATGATCACCGGCAGGTCGGCGTCGAGCGTCTTGACCATGTCGAGCAGTTCCAGCCCGTCCATGCCGCCGCCCTGCATCCAGATGTCGAGGACCAGCAGGGCGGGCTTGCGGGCGCGCAGGGCGGCCAGAGCCTGGTCGGCGTCGGCTGCCGTGCGCACGGCGTAGCCTTCGTCCTCCAGGATCCCCGCCACCAGATCGCGGATGTCGACCTCGTCGTCGACCACCAGCACGTCGGCGCTCATGTCATCTCCTCTACGCCGTTGGCAGTCGGCGCCGCGGCGAGCCGCGCCGACACCGGGAACTTCAGGACGACGCGCGCGCCGGCATGGCCGTGCGCGTCGGTGAGGACCAGCTCGCCGCCGTGGTCCTCCATGATCCGCTTGACGATGGCCAGGCCCAGGCCCGTGCCCTTCTCGCGGGTGGTCACATAGGGTTCGGCCAGCCGGTCGCGATCCTTCGCGGGCAAGCCGACGCCGTTGTCCTCGACGATGATGCACAGCGCCTCGTCGTCGGAGGCCAGGGTCGCATCGATATGACCGCGCGGCTCGGGCGTCAGGTGGCGCCGCGCTCCGACCGCCTCGCCGGCGTTCTTCAGGATGTTGGTCAGGGCCTGGCCGACCATGCGCGCGTCGCAATTGACCCACACGGCGCCGCCCGGCTCGTCGATGACCACGTCGGTGTCGGCATCGACCACGCGCTGGGCGAAAACGCCGGCGCGCAGCAGCTCGGCCAGGTCCGCTGGAGCGAAGCGAGGCGCGGGCATGCGGGCGAAGGCCGAGAATTCGTCGACCATGCGGCCGATGTCGCCGACCTGGCGAATGATGGTGTCGGTGCAGCGATCGAAGGTCTCGAGATCGCCGGTGATGTCCTTGCGGTACTTGCGGCGGATGCGCTCGGCCGACAGCTGGATCGGCGTCAGCGGGTTCTTGATCTCATGGGCGATACGGCGGGCGACGTCCTTCCAGGCGGCGTTGCGCTGGGCCGCCATCAAGCGGGTGACGTCGTCGAAGGTCAGCACCTGGCCCTCGGCGGCATGGCCGGCGGCGCGGACGCGCAGGCGCAGGGTCTCGCCGCCGCGCACGACGTCGATCTCGACTTCGGCGTTGGGACGTCCCTGGCCGATCTCTTCCAGCACCTGGCCGAATTCCGGCGCGGCTTCGACCAGGTCCTGCCCCTCGGCGCTCTCGTCCAGCGCCAGCAACTCGCCGGCCCGGCGGTTGAGGGCCGAGATCCGCCCTGCGCCGTCGAGGCTGATCACCCCGGCGCTGACGCCCGACAGCACCGTCTCGATGAACTGTCGGCGCGACTCGGCGTCGAGGCTGGCGTCCTTAAGGGCGGCCTGCTGGGTCTGAAGGTCCGCCGTCATCATGTTGAAGGCGTTGGACAAGGCGCGGATTTCCTCTGGGCCGGCCTCGGCGTCGACCCGGGCGTCGAGGTCGCCGGCCGACACGCGGCCCGCGGCCTGGACGAGGCCCGAAACCGGCGCCGCGATCGAGTTGGCCGCGGCGATGCCGACCCAGACGGCCGCGACCAGCACCAGCAGCGCCGTCTCGACGTAGCTGAGACCGAAGATCGCCTGGATGCGGGCCCGGTTCACGGCGGCGTCGCGATAGGAGATCAGCGACTCTTCGGACTCGATCAGGTGGGCCAGGATGCCCTTGTCGATCGGCCGGGCGATGTAGAGGTAGCCGTCGGGAAAGCCCTTCAGCTTGTAGAGCGCCCGGAACAGGTCCTCGGACACGAAGCGCTGCGAGGTGATCTCGCCGGTGTCGGTCCAGCGGAAGCTCGAGGGCGGCGGGGCCAGGAACGGCGGGGCGTCGGCCAGTTCGGCCCGCGCCAGGATCCGACCGTCGCGGTCGAGGATGTAGGCCGACGAGAAGCCGTTGTCCTCGGCCAGGGTGCGCAGGAAATGGCCGAAGGCGACCGGCGATTCGGCCATGGCCGGGGCGGCGCTGTTCAGCGTCGCGGCCATCGGGCCCATGTGCTGGCTGATGTAGCTGGTCTGTTCGGAGACGTAGGAGCGCGCCACGGTGGCCGAGTTCTCGACCACGGTCGTCACGCGCTTGCTGAACCAGCCGTCGACGCCGCGGTTGACCAGCACGCCGAAGAACAGCGCCACGATCACCGCCGGCGCCACGGCCGCGACCGAGAACAGGCCCACGAACCGCAGGTGCAGGCGGGCGCCGGCGTCGCTGGAGCGGGCGTCGATCAGGTCGAGCAGCCGCCAGCCGACGATGGCGGCGACGCAGAGGATCAAAGCGAGGTTGAAGCCGAGAACCACCAGGATGGCGGTGCTGGCCGGGCCGATGGGACCCGTGGTCGGCGGTGAAGAAGCCAGGCCGACGCCGGTGGCCGTCAAAATCGCCGCCAGCACATAGCCGCCGCCCAGGACGTAGCGTGACCTCAAGAGTTCACGCCACCAGGACCGACTGAAACGGCGCGGGCGGTCTTCCGATTCCGAGACTGACGGGACCGAACTCATCGATGCGAGTTTAGGGCGGGGTGTGCCCTAAACTCAACACCGATGTGCTGAAAAAGCGTCAGCAGTGTGATCCGCCAATCGCCTAGCGGCGGCCGCGGCTCATCTCGACGCCCAGGTCCTGGATCTTCTTGCGCAGCGTGTTGCGGTTCAGGCCGAGAATCTCGGCGGCCCGCACCTGGTTGCCACGGGTGGCCGACAGGGTCAGCTGGATCAGCGGACGCTCGACCTCCTGCAGCACGCGGTCATAGAGGCCCGCGGCAGGCACGCCGTCGGGCTGCTCGGCGAAGTGCGAGGCCAAGTGGCGTTCGACCAGGGCCGCCAGGGTGACCGGACCTTCGTCGGCGCGCGGCGCCGGGGCATGGTCCTGCAGCTCGCGATCGACGATGCGGGCGGTGATCAGCTCCTCGGCGTAGAGGGCGCACATCCGCCGGATCAGGTTCTCCAGCTCGCGCACGTTGCCCGGCCAGGAGTGGCTCTTCATACGATCGAGCGCGCTCTGGTCGATGGTCTTGGCAGGAAGGCCCTCGCGGTTGGCGCGCAGCAGGAAGGTCCGGGCCAGGTCCGGAATGTCCTCCGCCCGGTCGCGCAGCGGCGGCAGGCGCACCGGGGCGACGTTGAGGCGGAAGAACAGGTCCTCGCGGAACAGCCCCTGCTGGATCAGGCCGCGCAGGTCGCGATTGGTGGCGGCGATGATCCGCACGTTCGGCCGACGGCCGGTCTTGGGGTTGATGACCGGCTCGGTGCCGTCGATCACGCGCAGCAGGCGGGTCTGGGCGTCGAGCGGCATGTCGCCGATCTCGTCCAGGAACAGGGTGCCGCCGTCGGCCTCGACGAGGCGGCCGTTGTCGCCCTCCCCTCGCCCGAACAGCTCGGCCTCGACCCGCTCGCGCGGCACGGCGGCCAGGTTGATGACCACGAACTTGCCGTCGCGACGGCGTCCCAGGTCGTGCAGGGCGCGGGCGACCAGCTCCTTGCCGGTGCCGCTCTCGCCCAGGATCAGGACGGTGAGGTCGGCGCCGACCAGGCGGGCGATGGTGCGGTAGACCTCCTGCATCGGCGCCGAGCGGCCGATCAGCGGCAGGCGCTCGTCGCGCATGGCGCGAGCCTGGGCCTTGGAGGCCTCGGCGTCGGCGGGGCGAGACAGCGCCCGGCGGGCCGCGGCGGTGACGTCGTCGAGGTCGAAGGGCTTGGAGACGTACTCGAAGGCCCCGGCGTCGGCGGCGTTGACGGCCGTCAGCAGGGTGTTCTGCGCGCTCATCACGATGATCGGCAGCTTGGGGCGCTCCTTGCGGATGCGCGGCAGCACGTCGAACACGTTCTCGTCGGGCATCATCACGTCGGTGACGACCAGGTCGCCCTCGCCGTCGCTGACCCACTTGAGCAGGGTCGTGGCGTTACCCGTGGCCCTGACCTGGTATCCGAGACGGGTGAAGGCCTGGCTGAGCACCAGACGGACTGAAGAGTCGTCGTCGGCGATCAGAATCTTCTTGTTTGCGGCGTTCATGTACTCACGCGTCTCCCAAGGAAGGCTCAGGCGCCACGGGCAGCAACACGCGGAACACGGTGCGGCCGGGCTCGGATTCGAAATCGATCAGGCCCCCATGGGCCGTCACGAGCTTGGTGACCAAGGCGAGGCCAAGGCCGGTGCCATTGGCCTTGGTGGTCACGAAGGGCTGGAACAGGTGCTCGCGCAGGCTCTGCGGAACGCCAGGGCCGTTGTCCTGCACCCGGATCTCGATCGGGGCGCTGGAGGCCGACTTGCCGTCGGCGCCGCGCACCCGGACGCCGGGGCGCCAGGCGGTGTGGATGGTCAGCTCGCCCTGGCCGTCGCCGCGCATGTGGGCGGCCTCCGAAGCGTTCTTCACCAGGTTCAGGAAAATCTGGATCAGCTGGTCCTCGTCGCCCCATACCGGCGGGAGCGAGGGATCGTAGTGGTCGCGCAGGCGCAGGCCGTCGGCGACGCCGTTGGCGACCAGGGCGCGCACGCGGTCGAGCACCTGGTGGATGTTGACCGCCTCGCGTGGAGTCGGCGCCTGGTCGGAGAAGGCCTCCATGCGGTCGACGAGCCGTCGGATCCGGTCGGTCTCGTCGACGATCAACTGGGCCAGCGGCTGGTCGGCCGCGCTGGCGCCGGTCTTCAGCAACTGGGCCGCGCCGCGAATGCCGGCCAGCGGGTTCTTGATCTCGTGGGCCAGCATGCGGCCCAGGCCGACGACCGAACGTAGACCCGCCTGGTCGGCGGCGCGCTCGACACCCAGCGCGCCCTTCACGTGCAGGGTCAGCAGCACCGAGCCGTCGCCCAGCGGCACGGCGGCGCCGTCGGCCTCGAACGGCGGCTGGCCGAACAGGTTGACCTCGACCCCGTGCTCACGGACCAGCGCGCCTTCGAACACGGCGCGATCCATCAGCGAGACGAGCACAGAGCCCGGAGGCAGGGCGGCTCGGAAACGGCCGCGGGCCAACAGCGACAGGCCATGGCCGAACAGGGCCTCGGCCGCCTCGTTGACGGCAACCAGCCCGCCCTCTCGATCGACGACCAGGGCCGGCTCGGGGCTGAGCTCGAAGGCGGCGGCCTTCAGGGCGTCCAGCGCGGGGCCGGACAGGACTCGGGCGCGGTCGGTCATGCGGCGATCCTCCCGCCGGCGAGCCAAAGGTCGGCCAGGGCGATTTCCAGGGCGGCCGGATCCTCGATCCGGCAGAGAGCGCCGCGCGCGGCCCGACGGGCCTCGGCGGTTTCGGGCCACGGCGCGGCCTCGATGTAGGAGGCCAGGTGCTTGCGGAACATCTTCAGGCCCTGAGGCTCGCCGTAGAACGACAGGCTGCGGCGGAGATGGGTGAGCGCGATGGCGAGACGCTCTTCGGCGGCGGGCTCGACGAAATCGCGACCGTCCAGCGCAGCCTCGATGGCCTGGGCGATCCAGGGGCGGCCATAGACGCCGCGACCGATCATGACGCCGTCGGCGCCCGATTGCTCGAGCGCGCGGCGAGCGCTGTCAGCATCGGTGATGTCGCCATTGACCAGCACCGGCACGGAGACAGCCTGCTTGACCGGCGCGACGGCGGCCCAGTCGGCCTCGCCCTTGTAGAACTGGCAGCGGGTGCGGCCGTGCACGGTGATCGCGCGGGCCCCGGCCGCCTCGGCGCGGGCGGCGATCTCGGGGGCGTTGCGGCTGGCGTCGTCCCAGCCCAGGCGCATCTTGACCGTGACCGGCACGTCGACGGCCCGGGCGGCGGCGGCGACCAGGGCCTCGGCCAGGTCAGGCTCGCGCATCAGGGCCGAGCCCGAAGCGGCGCCGGCGGTGACTTCCTTGGCCGGGCAGCCGAAGTTCAGGTCGATGATCTCGGCCCCGGCTTCAGCCGCCAGGCGGGCGCCCTGCGCCATGAACTCCGGATCGCGGCCGACAAGCTGTACGACCATAAGCGGCAGGCCTTCGCCGACGGCCGCGCGGCGGACGACGTCGGGCCGGCCCTTCGCGAATTCCGCGCAGGCGACCATTTCGGTGGCCACGTATGATGCGCCGAGGCGCGTGGCCGTTTCTCTGAACGGGAGGTCGGATACGCCGGTCATAGGCGCAATCCATACCCGCCCGGGCACCGTGACGGCGCCGACTGCGAGCTGCTTGCTCATTTTATGATCATCCCCACCGCTGTGTTTTTAGGCACATTGTGCAGCGCAGTAAAGCCCTCCGTTGGCTGGACATGTCCGACGACAACGTTAGACACGGGCCATGACCTTCTCAGCCGTCATCGTCGCCGCCGGCAGCGGCACCAGGGCCGGACCCGGCCAGGCCAAGCAGTGGCGCGATCTGGCCGGAAAACCCGTGCTGCGCTGGTCGGTCGAGGCCCTGCTGGCCAGCGGCGCAGCTGATCTCGCAATCGTGACCGACCCGAGCATGCAGGACATGCTGGGCGAAACCTTGGCCGGCCTCGAAGGCTGGCGGTTCGCGCCCGGCGGCGCCACCCGCGCCCTGTCGGTGCAGTCGGGCCTGACCGCCCTCGCCCACCGCCCGACCGATGAGCCTGTGCTGGTGCACGACGCCGCCCGCCCCTTCCTGACCAAGGTCGTTGTCGATGGCGTGCTGGCCGCGCTGGACGGCGCCGACGGCGTGGTCCCGGCCCTGCCGGTGACCGACACCCTCAAGCGCGCCGGCGACTCAGGCGCGACCACGACCTCGCGCGACGGCCTCTGGCGGGCCCAGACCCCGCAGGCCTTCCGCCGCGACCGCCTGCTGGCCGCCTACGCCGCCTGGAGCGGACAGAGCGAACCCACCGACGACGCCCAGGTGGTCGAGGCCGACGGCGGCAAGGTCGCCATCGCGGCCGGTGATCCGCTGCTGACCAAACTGACCTATCCAGAGGACTTCGCCATGGCCGAACGGCTGGCGGGCGCGGCCCGCATCACTCGCATCGGCCAGGGTTTCGACGCCCACCGCTGGGGACCGGGTGAGTCGGTCTGGCTATGCGGCGTCGAGATCGCCCACGACGAGACCCTGATCGGCCATTCGGACGCCGACGCCGGCCTGCACGCCCTGACCGACGCCGTGCTCGGCGCCATCGGCGACGGCGACATCGGCGACCACTTCCCGCCGACCGATCCGCAATGGAAGGGCGCGGCCTCGGACAAGTTCCTGATCCACGCCGTCGATCTCGTTCGCCAACGTGGCGGCCGCCTGATCAACGTGGACGTGACGCTGATCTGCGAGCGACCCAAGATCAAGCCGCACCGCGAGGCCATGCGCGCCCGCCTGGCCGAGATCCTCGACCTGCCGCTGGACCGCGTCAGCGTGAAGGCGACGACGACCGAGAAGATGGGCTTCACCGGCCGCGGCGAAGGCCTGGCCGCCCAGGCGGTGGCGACGGTGGAGACGCCGCTCTAGTCTCACGGCAAAGGAGTCGCGGCATGTTTCCCATCGAGATCGAAACCCTCGCCCGGCTGCTGATCGACGAGGCGCGAGAGAAGAAGCTGCGCCTGGCGGCGGTGGAGAGCTGCACCGGCGGGCTGGTGGCCGGGGCCATCTGCGCGATCTCGGGCGCTTCGGACGTCTTCGAGCGCGGCTTCGTCACCTACAGCAATCGGGCCAAGACCGAGCAGGTCGGCGTGCCGGGCGACCTGATCGCCGACCATGGCGCGGTGTCCGAGCCGGTGGCGCGGATGATGGCCGAAGGCGGTCTGGCCAACAGCAACGCCCATGTGGCCGTGGCGATCACCGGCATAGCGGGCCCTGGCGGCGGCACGCCGATGAAGCCCGTCGGCACCGTCCACTTCGCCGTGGCCCGCGCCAATCGCTCGGTCGTGCATCGCCACGAGCATTTCGAAGGCCTGCCGCGCGAGGCCGTGCAACTGGCGGCGCTCCGGACGGCGCTGGAGATGCTGCGGGAGGCGGTGGCCGACTGATGCCCGACAGCGCGCCCTCCGACTGGCGGCGATTCGTCGGCGCCGGGTTCTCGCGCTCGGCCCTAGCCGCGGCGGCGCGGCGGCGCAGCGAGCTGCGGCACGCGGTGCGGGTCTCGGCGGCGGTCGTGGCGGCCTATGCCCTGGCGACGCTGCTGCGGCTGCCGCAGGGCTACTGGGCGGTGTTCACGGCGGTGATCGTCGTGCAGTCGAGCCTGGGCGCGACGATCACCGCCTCGATCGAGCGGTTCATGGGCACGGTGGTCGGCGCCGCCGTCGGGGCAGGCGCGGCCTGGCTGCATACGCGCCATCCCGAGTGGGGCGGCTTGATCCTGGCGGTCTGCGCGGCTTCCCTCGCCTTCCTGGCGGCGGTGCGGCCCGCGTTCAAGGTGGCGCCAGTCACGGCCGTGATCATGTTGATCGGCACCACCACGCACATGGACCCGCTGACGGCGGCCTTCCTGCGGGTCGCTGAGATCACCGTCGGCAGCCTGGTGGGGGTGGCGGCCACCCTGCTGATCTTCCCGGCCCGCGCCCACGAGTCGGTGGTGGAGAGCAGCCAGAAGGCCGCCGGGCTGCTGGCCGACCTTCTTTCGCACTATGCCGCCAAGCTGGAGGCCAAGCCCAGCGAACTGGATCCGCGCGAGCACTACGACGAGACACTGAAGGCCCTGGCCAAGCTGCAGACCGCGATGACAGAGGCCGACCGAGAGACGGCCAGCAAGCTGTCGGACCGCTCAGTGTCCGACGCCCTGCCCCGCACGCTGTGGAGGCTGCGCAACGACTGCGTGATGATCGGCCGGGCGCTGCGCGAACCCTTGCCCGCCCCGGCGCTCGGGCCGCCGACCGCGACGATGCTGGCGGCCTCGTCGGCCTATCTGCGCGCGGTCTCCCAGAGCCTGTCGGGCTCGACCAAGCCCGACCGCCTGTCCTTCGCCGAGGGGCACAAGACCTTCCAGGACGCCATCGAAGGCATGCGCGACGTCGGCGCCACGCGGGAGCTGGCCTTCGACGACGCGGCCCGGACCTTCGGCCTGGTGTTCGCGGTCGAGAACCTGTTCGCCAATCTCGGGGACTTCGCCGACCGCGTCGAGGAAGCCGCCAGCAAGCGCGACTAGACCTTGGCGCCGTAGAGCTGCGCGGCGCGGGCCTCGAAGCAGGCGATCAGCTTGTCGACGGCGCGGTCCATGTTGGCCGCCAGCATGGCGTCGAGCAGCTTGGCCTTGAAGGCGAAGTCGATGACGAAATCGATGCTGGTCCCGTCGGGGTGGGCAGAGAACCGCCACTGGTTCGACAGCCGCTTGAACGGGCCGTAGAGCAGGCTGACGGTCACGCTGAGGTCGGACCGGTCGCGGCGGACGCGGGTGGCGAACTTCTCGCGCAGGAACGAGAAGCCGACCTGGGCCTCGGCGTCCAGGCTGCTGACATCGCCGCTCTCGTGGGCGTTCCAGGTCCGCATGCCCGTGATCCACGGCACGAAGGACGGATAGGCCTCGACGTCGCCGACGAGCGTGAAGAGTTGCTCGGGCGCGTAGGGCAGCACCCGGGTGACGACGTGGCGGTGCAAGGGGTCAGCCGGCTTTGGCGTCGAGCGCTCGGCGAGCCGCCTGCAGCTTGGCGAAGTCCTCGCCGGCGTGGTGCGACGAGCGGGTCAGCGGGCTGGACGAGACCATCAGGAAGCCCTTGGCCCGGGCGATCGCCTCGTAGGCCTTGAACTCTTCCGGGGTCACGAACCGGTCGATGGCCGCGTGCTTGCGGGTCGGCTGCAGGTACTGGCCGATGGTGATGAAGTCGACGCCGGCCGAACGCATGTCGTCCATGACCTGCATGACCTCTTCCTTGGTCTCGCCCAGGCCGACCATCAGGCCGGACTTGGTGAACTGGGAGGGATCGCGTTCCTTCACCCGCTCCAGCAGGCGCAGCGAGTTGTAGTAGCGGGCGCCGGGGCGGATCTTCAGGTAGAGCCGCGGCACGGTCTCGAGATTGTGGTTGAAGACGTCCGGACGGGCGTCGATGACCACGTTCTCGGCCCGATCCTTGCGCAGGAAGTCGGGCGTCAGGATCTCGATGGTGGTCTTGGGGGCCGCCGCGCGGATGGCGGTGACCACCTCGGCGAAGTGGCGGGCGCCGCCGTCGATCAGGTCGTCGCGGTCCACCGAGGTGATGACCACGTGGTTCAGGCCCATCTTGGCGACGGCCTCGGCCACGCGGCGCGGCTCGTCGGGATCAAGCTGAGTCGGCAGGCCGGTGGTGACATTGCAGAAGGCGCAGGCGCGGGTGCAGATCTCGCCCATGATCATCATGGTCGCGTGCTTCTGGCTCCAGCACTCGCCGATGTTCGGGCAGGCCGCCTCTTCGCAGACCGTGGTCAGCTTGTGCTCGCGCACGATGCCCTTGGTCTCGTTGTACTGGCCCGAACCGGGGGCGCGGACGCGCAGCCACTCGGGTTTGCGCAGGACCGGGGTGTCCGGGCGATTCTGCTTTTCGGGGTGGCGAACGGCGCGATCCTCGGGACCGCGGGCCTTCAGCGTGTCGATCAACGTGACCATGTGGGCCTAGATCGGCCTTCTTGGCCTCCGGATCAAGCTCTCGATCTTGCATGCGGCGCAAAGGCGCGAAATGAGTGGCGTATATGCGTCGCTTCGCTCTCGTTCTGCTGCTCGCCCTGCCCCTTTTCGCCTGCGGCGAGCAGGGATCGCGCGCGCCATTCGCCGACAGCCGAACGCCGCCGGGGCTGGAGCGCCGCTTCCTGCCGCCCGCCGGCTGGGCCTGGGGCTATGTGCAGGTCGGCGAGGACGCGGTGCAGCGCTACGGCGTGTCGGCGCCGCACGGCGCGGCGACCAGCCAGGTGCTGATCCTGACCGACTACGGCGAGAGCGCCGAGACCTGGTTCGAGACGGCCCGCGATCTCAACGCCAAGGGCGTGGTCGTCTGGATCCTGGAGCGCCAGGGCCAGGGCGGCTCCGAGCGCCTGGCGGCCAGGCGCGATCGCGGCCATGTCGCCAGTTACGCGCCCGACGTCACCGCGACCAAGGCGATGGTCAAGGTGGTGATCCGCCCCGACGGCCGCCTGCCGCTGACCGTTCTGGGCCAGGGCCAGGGCGGCCTGGTGGCCCTGCGCGCCGCCGAGGAAGGCCTGATGGTCGACGCGCTGGTGCTGTCGGCCCCGGTCTTCGAACTGTCGGCCCTGCCCCGTCCCAAGGGCCAGCTGATCGAGGCGGCGCAATGGGCGCGACGGCTTCGGCTGTCGTCGCAAGCCTGGCCCGGCGCCGCCGACTGGCGGCGCGATGGTCCCGACGATCGCGTCCTGGGTCTTACCAGTGATCCCGTGCGCGGCGCGGTGAACCACGCCTGGCAGACGGCCAATCCCGACCTGCGGATGGGCGCGCCAAGCCTTGGCCAGTATGCGGCCTTCTACGACGTGCTGGATGTGACGGCCCGCGACCTCTCCCGCGTAAGGACGCCGGTCGTCATGCTGGCCGGCGACGCCGACACGGTCACCCCGGCCTTCGCGCAGGACAGCGTCTGCAAGGCGCTGGCCGATTGCCGCCAGGCCCGCCTGCCGGGCGGACGCCACGCACTGCACCTGGAACGGGATTCGATGCGGGCGCCGTGGCTGGAGGCCGTGCTCGCGGTCATCCGGACCGCGGGCCGCCCAACGCCCGCCAAGCCTTGAGCCACAAGGGCCGGCGCACCACCTGGAGAACGCGGTTCGCTCACGAAACGTGACCGATCTTTGCAAACCGCGCCTGGGCCGCTAGGGTCCCGTCTCAATCGAACGAGGGCGGAACCACCGTCTTTGTGGGAGGTTTCGCCGGCATGCCGGTTGTTTACAAAGCGGAAGATGGCCAGAAGGCGCTCTTCGACGCCCTTATCGACGCCAAGGACAAGTTCGGAGCGAAGAAGCCGATCCTGGAGGACCAGGACCGCAACCCGCTCAGCTATACCGACCTGATCCGGGCGAGCTTCGCCCTGGGCCGCAAGGTCGCGGCCATGACCAAGCCCGGCGAGCACGTCGGCGTGCTGCTGCCCTCGGGCGTCGGCGCGGTCGTGGTGTTCTTCGCCCTGCACGCCTTCGGCCGCGTGCCGACCATGCTGAACTTCACGGCGGGTCTGCGGAACATCAAGGCCGCGGTGAAGCTGGCCAACGTCAAGCACGTGCTGACGGCCCACAAGTTCATCGAACTGGGCAAGCTGCACGACGTGGTCGACGCGATCGACGACCTGGCCAAGGTCGTCTACCTGGAGGACGTGCGAAAGACGATCGGCCTGGCCGACAAGCTGTTCGCCGCCGCCGCCGGAGCCTTCCCGCGTCAGTTCCGCGCCCCTGCCAAGCCCTCGGACAAGGGCGTCGTGCTGTTCACCTCGGGCAGCTTCGGCGCGCCGCGCGGCGTGGTGCTGAGCCAGGCCAACCTGGTTTCCAACGCCGCCCAGATCGCCGCGCATATCCCGTTGGATCCCAACTGGGTGATGTTCAACCCACTGCCGGTGTTCCACTGCTTCGGCCTGACCGGCGGGGTCATCCTGCCGCTGCTGCAGGGCATGAAGGCGTTCGAATATCCCTCTCCGCTGCACACCAAGCAGATCCCGCCGCTGATCAAGGACGCCAAGGCCTCGCTGCTCTTGGCCACCGACACCTTCGTCAACCAGTACGCCCGCGCCTCGGAGACCGATGAGCTGGGCGGCCTGCAATTCATCGTCTGCGGCGCCGAGAAGGTGCGCGACGAGACCCACGCCCTGATCAAGGAGCGCTTCGGCGACGTGCCGGTGCTGGAAGGCTACGGCGCCACCGAGGCCTCGCCGGTCATCGCGGTCAACAAGCCGACCGACAACCGTCCAGGCACCGTCGGGGGCCTGCTGCCGGGCATGGAGACCCGTATCGAGCCCGTCGAGGGCATCGCCGAGGGCGGTCGCTTCTTCGTGCGCGGTCCCAACATCATGGCCGGCTACCTGCGCGAGGACGGCGGCGTCGACGCCCCGGAGGACGGCTGGCACGACACCGGCGACGTGGTCACCATGACCGACGACCAGTGGATCACCATCAAGGGCCGGGTGAAGCGCTTCGCCAAGATCGGCGGCGAGATGGTGTCTCTGACCGCCGCCGAGGACCTGGCCGTGGCCGTGTGGCCCAGCGCTCGCCACGCCGTGATCTCGATGCCCGACAAGAAGAAGGGCGAGCGCCTCGTTCTGGTCACCGACTGCCAGACCGCCGACGCCGCGCCGCTGGTGGCGCACGCCCAGGCGATCGGCGCGCCGGAACTGGCCGTGCCGCGCAAGATCCTCAAGGTCACCCAGGTGCCCGTGCTGGGCAGCGGCAAGACCGACTATGTCGCCATCCAGCGCATGGTTGAGGCCGCCGGCTGACGAACTTCCGTCCGGGCGCCGCGTTTCAGTAGAGCTTACGGTCGCCGCCTCACGCGGCGGCCGACAACCAACCTCTGCGAACGGGAGACACGCTTGGAACGACTGGTCGTATGGACGCCGCGGGTGCTGAGCCTGCTGCGGGTGATCGCCGCCCTGCTCTTCATGGAGCACGGGCTGATGAAGCTGTTCCACTTCCCCGCCCCGCAGCCCGGCGCGCCCGATCCGCTGCCGCCCATGCTGCTGGCGGCCGCCTGGCTGGAGGTGATCGGCGGCGGCCTTCTGGTGCTGGGCCTCTTTACCCGGCCCGTGGCCTTCATCCTGTCGGGCCAGATGGCGGTGGCCTACTTCATCGCCCACGCCAGCCAGGGCTTCTGGCCGGCGTTGAACGGCGGCGAGGCCGCGATCCTGTTCTGCTTCGTATTCCTCTACCTGGTGTTCGCCGGACCCGGGGAATGGAGCGTGGATGCGCAGGTACGGAAGAGGCCGTGACATCCAGATCCTCCCCCTGAAGGGGGAGGTGTCGGCGAAGCCGACGGAGGGGGACGTGATTTCGACGTTCTGAGAGGCGCCGGAGGCGGAAGTTACTTCCCCCTCCGGCCCTTCGGGCCACCTCCCCCTTCAGGGGGAGGATCTCGGTTCTAGAAATCCAGTTCCATGCGCGCGCCGGTAACGTGCACGCCATAGTCCCGATCGCCGTCGGCCAGGGGCGTGGCGTCCTGGTACGAGAGGTAGGCGTAGTTGACGTTGAAGCGCAGGTACTCGACCGGCTGCCAGATAAGGGCGGCGATCCAGGCGTCCTGGCGGCCGCCGACGATCGGGCCGTCGTTGAGGTCGAGATAGTCGTAGCGGGCATTGACCTGCACGGCGCCGAGGCCGCCAGCGCCCAGCGGCTTCTTCGGCTTGGCGCGGTCGAAGATGCCGCCCTTGTAGCCGCGGGTGTCGTCGGTCAGGAACCAGCCAAGCTCGGCATAGCCGCCGAAGAATTCCGCGTCCGGCCCGGCGGCGATGTCGCTGCGCAGCCAGTGGGTTTCGGCCGCGCCGTGCAGGCGGCCACGCACGAAGGCGGCTTCCAGGCCGTAGTGGGCCTCGTCCTTGACGTCTAGGGTCGAGGTTCCGATCAGGCGGGTGTTGCTGGTGTGGACGAACGGCCGCTGACGGTAGCGCGTGCCCGCGTCACCGACGCGCTTGAGATCGCGCCAATGGGCCGAGCCGCCGAAGTGCAGCTGGGTGTCGCCAAGCTTGGGCGCATAGACCAACCGGCCGTCGAGGCCGTAGCTGTTGTTCTCGTCGCCGCCGGTCTCGCCGTCGCTGTCGTTGGAGAGCGCGGTGATGTCGTCGGCGAACAGGCCAGCCTGCAGCAGCCAGGCGGCCTTTTCGTACTGCGCGGCGATACCCAGGCGACGCTCGAAGTTGAAGGCGTCGGTGAAGGCCGCGCGCTCCATGACAGAGCCGGACGTGTCGCCGGTCAGCTCGTCCAGCGACTGGAACTGGTTCTGGTTGCCGATCGACAGCAGCAGGCCGCCGTTCTTGTAGGTGACGAAGGTGTCGACCAGGTCGACGCCGTTGTCGGAGAGCTCCAGCTCCAGCTTGTAGCCAATGCCGGCGCCGAGGCCCCCTTCCCCGCCCAGGCGAATACGGCGCATCTCGGCGGCGTAGCCCAGGCCGCGGTCGGTCGAGCCGTCGGGACGGCCGACATAGCCGACGTCGGTCTGGATCCGGCCCTTGGCCTTGAAGCTGCGGCCGCCGCTGGCGGTGAACTGAGGCGAGCCCTTCCAGGCGATCTCGGTCGGCGGCGGGGACTTGGACGGCGCTGGCGAGGCCATCGTCGCGGGCTGGGGCGCAGCCGGCATGGCCGGAGCCGCCGTGCGCTGGGGAGCGCCGGTGGCGGCGTCCAGCTTCTGCTCCATCAGCTGGATCTGGGCCTTCAGGGCCGAGATCTGGGCGCGCATGGCCGCGGCCTCGTCGGCGCTGATGGCGTCCTGGGCGAAGGCGGGCGTGGCGAGGCCGAGAGCGCTGGTGGCCAGCAGGGGCAGGACGGATCGGCGCACGGCGTTGCTCCGGACATGAAAAGGCCCGTCCGGAGGGTGCTCCGAACGGGCCTTCCTAATGCGACAGTTGAACGACAGTTTCGCGACAGTTGTCGCGAAAATCGTTCGACGACGGATTAAATGTGCAGGACGCGGCCGTAGGCGTCGAGCGAGGCTTCGTGCATGGCTTCCGACATGGTCGGGTGAGCGTAGACGATGCCGTGCAGGTCTTCCTCGGTCGCCTCGAGGGTGATCGCGGTGACGAAGCCCTGGATCATCTCGGTCACTTCGTGGCCGATCATGTGGGCGCCGATCAGCGCGCCGGTCTTGCCGTCGAACACCGTCTTGACGAAGCCTTCGGTCTCGCCCGCGGCCACGGCCTTGCCGTTGACCTTGAACGGGAAACGGCCCGCCTTGGCGTCGATGCCGGCCGCCTTGGCGGCGGCTTCGGTATAGCCGACCGAGGCGACCTGCGGGTTGGCGTAGGTGCAGCCCGGGATCGGCGAGTGGACGTTCGGGGTCTTGTAGCCGGCGATGTGCTCGGCCGCATGGATGCCTTCGTGGCTGGCCTTGTGAGCGAGCCAGGGAGCGCCGGCGACGTCGCCGATGGCGTAGAGGCCCGGGACGTTGGTCTCGCCGTGCTTGCCGGTGACCACGTGGCCGCGGTCGAGCGTCAGGCCGACGGCTTCGGTTCCTTCCGTGTTCGGAACGATGCCGATGGCGACGATGCACTTCTCGGCGGTCAGTTGCTCGACCTTGCCGCCGACCTCGACCGAGACCGACACGCCCGAGGCGGTCTTGTCGATCTTGGTGACCTTGGCGCCGACGCGGAACTTGATGCCGCGCTTCTCGAAGGCCTTCTGGGCGGCCTTCGACACTTCGGCGTCCTCGACCGGCATGATGCGGTCGACGGCCTCGACGACGGTCACTTCGGCGCCCAGGGCGCGGTAGAAGCTTGCGAACTCGATGCCGATGGCGCCCGAGCCGATGACGACCAGCGACTTGGGCATGGACTTCGGCGCCAGGGCGTCACGGTAGGTCCAGACCTTGTCGCCGTCCGAGACGGCGCCGATGGCCGGAATGTTGCGGGCGCGGGCGCCGCTGGCCAGGATGACGTTTTTAGCCTGGACCGTGCGGCTGCCGCCGGCCTTCAGCGCGATCACGACCTTCGGAGCGGGCGCGCCCTTCTCGAGCTTGGCCTCGCCCTCGATGACCTCGATCTTGTGCTTCTTCATCAGGAAGGCGATGCCGCCCGACATGGTCTTGGCGACGCCGCGCGAGCGCTCGATGATCTTGGTGAAGTCGAACGACGGCTTCTCGACGGCCAGGCCGTAGCTGTCGAGGTGCGACAGCTGTTCGAAGATCTCGCCGGACTTCAGCAAGGCCTTGGTGGGGATGCAGCCCCAGTTCAGGCAGATGCCGCCCAGGTTCTCACGCTCGACGATCGCCGTCTTCAGGCCCAGCTGGCTGGCGCGGATGGCGGCGACGTAGCCGCCCGGACCGGCGCCGATGACGACGACATCGAATTCCGTGGACATAGTGTCTTACCCTAGCTTGGACGCGCGCCGGGGGAGCGGCTGCGTCGAACGACCGGCGCTGGCCGGCCTGGGAAATTCTATAACAGCGCCTCGACGGCGGCCTGGAGGTCCTCAGGCTTGGTGGTCGGGGCGAAACGCTCGACGACGTTCCCGTCGCGGTCGATCAGGAACTTGGTGAAGTTCCACTTGATCCCCTCGGTGCCCAGCACGCCCTTCTGCTGCTTCTTCAGCCAGGCGTAGAGCGGATGGGCCGAGGGGCCGTTGACGTCGATCTTGGCCATCATCGGGAAGGTCACGTCGTAGGTCAGCGAGCAGAAGCTGCCGATCTCCTCCGCCGTTCCCGGCTCCTGCGCGCCGAACTGGTTGCAGGGAAAGCCCAGGATGGTCAGGCCGCGGTCCTTGTTCGCCTTGTAGAGCGCTTCGAGACCTTCGTACTGCGGGGTCAGGCCGCACTTGCTGGCGGTGTTGACGATCAGCAGCACCTGGCCGCGATAGTCCGCCAGACTGGCGTCCTTGCCTTCGAGCGTCTTGGCCGAGAAATCGTAGACCGACATCGCGTGTTCTCCTCGGGGCCGTCCCCGTCCTGAAAGATCCAGGATGGGGCCTCGCCGAGCCGCTTCCGAAATCCCCGTCCCCGGTTTGGCCGCAGGACGAGGATTCCGGGAGCGCCCTTAGACGATCAGGGTCAGCGGCTCTTCGATCAGCGGCTTGAAGGCCGCCAGGAACTTGGCGCCGACCGCGCCGTCGACCACGCGGTGATCGCAGGTCAGGGTCACGGTCATGACCGTGGCCACGGCCAGCTGGCCGTTCTTGACCACCGGACGCTGCTCGCCGGCCCCGACGCTCATGATCGCGCCTTGCGGCTCGTTGATGATCGACGAGAAAGCCTTGATGCCGAACATGCCGAGGTTGGAGACCGAGAAGGTGCCGCCCTGGAATTCCTCGGGCTTCAGCTTCTTGGCCTTGGCCCGGGCGGCCAGGTCCTTCATCTCGGCCGAGATCTGGGCCAGGCCCTTGGTCTCGGCGGCGCGGATGATCGGGGTGATCAGGCCGCCGTCGATAGCCACGGCCACGGCGATGTCGGCGTGCTTGTGCATGGCGATGCCCTCGGGCGTGTAGGAGGCGTTGGCCTCCGGCACGCGCTTGAGCGCCACGGCGGCGGCCTTGATGACGATGTCGTTGACCGACACCTTCACGCCCTGGCCTTCCAGAAGGCTGTTGATCTTGGCGCGGGCGGCCAGCAGGCCGTCCAGCTCGATGTCGATCGTCAGCGGGAAGTGCGGCACGTCGCGGAAGCTTTCCGTCAGGCGGCGCGCGATGGTCTTGCGCATGCCGTCCAGCGGGACGAGGTCGTAGGAGCCGGCGGGGATGCCCATCTGCTCCAGCGACTGCACCTTGCGCGGCTCGGCGGCCGGGGTCGAAGCAGCGGCGGCGGGCGCCGGCGCGGCCTTGGCGACCGGAGCGCCGCCCGACTTGGCGGCTTCCACGTCCGACTTGACGACGCGGCCGTGCGGACCCGAGCCCTTGATGGACTTCAGGTCGAGATTGGCGGCGGCGGCCAGGCGGCGAGCCAGCGGCGAAGCGAAGACGCGCGAACCATCGGCCGCGACAGGCGCGGCCGGAGCCGGGGCGGCCGGCGCGGGCGCGGCTGCCGGAGCAGCAGCGGCCTTCGGGGCCTCGGCGACAGCGGCGGCGGGCGCGGCGGTCGGAGCCGGCGCGGGGCTCTCGCCCTCGCCCGCCAGCTTGGCGATCAGCGCGTTGACCTTGACGTTCTCGGTCCCGGCCTCGACCAGGATGGCTTCGATCACGCCCTCATCGACGGCTTCGACTTCCATCGTGGCCTTGTCGGTCTCGATCTCGGCGATGACGTCGCCGGCCTTGACGGTGTCGCCGACCTTGACGTGCCACTTGGCGAGGGTGCCCTCTTCCATGGTGGGCGACAGGGCGGGCATCAGGATGTCGATCGACATTTGAGCTTTTTCCTCAATCGTACGGGACGGTGTCGGCCGGGCCGTCGTCCACGATACCCCGCCCTGGGGGCGGGATGAATTCGTTGGCCGAGACGATGCGGCCCCCGCCCATCGGGAGCGGGGGCCGCGCCGGTCTCAGCGGTAGCAGACCGCCTTGGCCGCCTTGACGATCTTGTCGACCGAAGGCAGCGACAGGGCTTCCAGGTTGGCCGCATAGGGCAGCGGCACGTCTTCCTGGTGGACCCGCAGCGGCGGGGCGTCCAGGTAGTCGAAGCCGAACTCCGTGATGCGGGCGACGATCTCGGAGCCGACGCCCATCGGGCCCCAGCCTTCCTCGACCGTGACCAGGCGGTTGGTCTTCTTGACGCTTTCCAGGATCGTCGCGTGGTCCATCGGACGGATGGTCCGCAGGTCGACGACCTCGGCCGAGATGCCCTCGGCGGCCAGCGCTTCAGCGGCCTGCAGGGCGAAGCCCACCATGCGGCTGTAGGCGACCAGGGTCACGTCCGTACCTTGACGACGAACCTTGGCCTTGCCGATCGGCACGACGTAGTCCTCGACGTCCGGGATGTCGAACTCGTGCCCGTACATCATCTCGTGTTCGAGGAAGACGATCGGGTTCGGGTCGCGGATGGCGGCCTTCAGCAGGCCCTTGGCGTCGGCCGCGTCGTACGGCGCGATGACCTTCAGGCCCGGGATGTTGCCGTACCAGGCCGCGTAGTCCTGGCTGTGTTGGGCGCCGACGCGCGAAGCCGCGCCGTTCGGACCGCGGAACACGATCGACGACTTGATCTGGCCACCCGACATGTAGAGCGTCTTGGCGGCCGAGTTGATTATGTGGTCGATCGCCTGCATGGCGAAGTTCCAGGTCATGAACTCGACGATCGGCTTCAGGCCCGCCATCGCCGCACCGACGCCCATGCCGGCGAAGCCGTGCTCGGTGATCGGGGTGTCGATGACGCGCTTGTCGCCGAACTCCTGCAGGAGTTCGCGGCTGACCTTGTAGGCGCCCTGGTACTGGGCGACTTCCTCGCCCATCAGGAACACGCGGTCGTCGCGGCGCATCTCTTCGGCCATGGCGTCGCGCAGGGCGTCGCGCACGGTGATCTTCTTGGTCGGCGTGCCTTCCGGCAGTTCCGGGTCCGCGAAGTTCGAGGCGGCGGCGATCGGGGCCGGAGCCGCGGCGACCGGAGCAGGAGCGGCTTCGGCGACGACCGGGGCGGCGGCCGGAGCAGCCGACGCCGAGACGCCGTCTTCACCCGCCAGCTTGGCGATGATCGTGTTGACCTTGACGTTCTCCGAGCCGGCCGGAACCAGGATGGCCTCGACCACGCCCTCGTCGACGGCTTCGACTTCCATCGTCGCCTTGTCGGTCTCGATTTCGGCGATCACGTCGCCGGCCTTGATGGTGTCGCCTTCCTTGACGAGCCACTTGGCCAGGGTGCCTTCCTCCATGGTCGGAGAAAGGGCGGGCATCAGGATGTCCGTCACTCGGCGGCCTCCAGGTATACGTCGGTGTAGAGTTCGGAGGGATCCGGCTCGGGGCTGGTGCGGGCGAACTCGGCCGCTTCGGCCACGATACGCTTCACTTCGCCGTCGACGACCTTCAGATCGTCCTCGGTGACGCCGGCCGCGGCCAGGCGTTCCTTGATGTGGTCGATCGGATCGCGGGTCGTCTTGACCTCGTCGACCTCTTCCTTGGTGCGGTACTTGGCCGGGTCCGACATCGAGTGGCCGCGATAGCGGTAGGTCTTCATCTCGAGGATGTAGGGACCTTGGCCGCTGCGGGCGTGCTCGCTGGCGCGGGCGCCGGCTTCACGCACGGCCACCACGTCCATGCCGTCGACTTCCTCGCCCGGGATCCGGAACGAGACGCCGCGCTTGTGGAAGGCGGTTTCCGACGCCGAACGCTCGACGCTGGTGCCCATGGCGTACTGGTTGTTCTCGATCACGTACACGACCGGCAGCTTCCACAGCTGGGCCATGTTGAAGCTCTCGTAGACCTGGCCCTGGTTGGCCGCGCCGTCGCCGAAGTAGGCGTACGAGACGTTGCCGTTACCCTGGTAGTGGTTGGCCAGCGCCAGACCGGTGCCGAGCGCCACCTGGGCGCCGACGATGCCGTGGCCGCCGTAGAAGCCGGTGGCGATGTCGAACATGTGCATCGAGCCGCCCTTGCCGCGCGACGAACCGCCAGCGCGACCGGTGAGCTCGGCCATGACTTCCTTCGGATCCATGCCGGCGGCCAGCATGTGGCCGTGGTCACGGTAACCGGTGATGATCTGGTCGCCCTTGTGCGAGATCGACTGCATGCCGACCGCAATGGCTTCCTGACCGATGTAGAGGTGGCAGAACCCGCCGATCAGGCCCATGCCGTAAAGCTGGCCAGCGCGCTCCTCGAAGCGGCGGATCAGCAGCATGTCCTGATAGAATTTGAGAAGCTCTTCCTTGCCGACGAAGGCGTTGACACCGGTGTCGGTAGCCTTCTCCGCCGGGGCTTCACCCTTGCGCGTTCGCGCCATTAAACTCTCCCTGGCCAATCGTCATAACGGCCTTCATCTCAGAGGCTTCCATTGCCCGCCGCGAAGCGGCTTTCGGCGCTGGAGAACGCTCGTGTTGACGCCTAGACCGCCCCTCGAGCTGCAACTCGAAGCGTGGTCTACAAGGCAGCTTAGGACCGGCGGGAGCCGACCCAGCTCAGCGCTTGGTGCGGATCACGTAGTCCTTGGGATCGGCATATCCAAGGAGCGAACGCGCACGTTCCTCCAGAAGATCGGCCGACAAGCTGCCGCTGCGTAATAGACGAGCCCGGGCCTCCAGGTCCATCCTCTCAGCGCGGATCTTCTTAAGTTCCATCGTCTTGGCGGCCAAGTCCGCGTTGCGTTGAGACGAGGAAAGCAGGCCTCTCTCGCCCGTCAGAGCGTGAAAGACGAAGTACGTGATCAGGAGAAGGAGCGCCGCGGTCGGCAGGTAGGGTTGCAGTCGAGCGAACATCGGCGAATCCCGGACAGGGAGCTTCAGGCTGCCAGAACGTGCTTAACACGGTCTAAATCCCCAACGACGCAAAGGGCTTGCAAGTCCTTTGCGGTCGACGCGAAAATACTTTCAAGTGAGACCGTTTCAGGGGCATCGAGATACCGCATCGCGGCATTTCCTTCGCACTCGCGAGAGCATCGGAAACCTCTGTTTTTCAAAGTGCGGCCACGCTTATAGAAAAAATGTGGTCCAACTTTTTTGGTCGAACGCCGGTCAAGCCTGTTTCGAAGGCGCCAGCGCCTCAGAATCGCCGCTGTCGAGGCAGCGAAATCATCCGCAAGGGTTGATCGATCACCCACATGCTCGCCTAGAATGTCGAAAAATCGATGCGCCTCGGGGGAGGAAAGACATGCTTCGACGACAGATCCTGGCCGGATTGGCGGGCGCCGCCATAGCCCTGCCCGCCGCCGCTCGGCAGCGTAGCGAGGACGGGGTCGTCAAAGGCCGCCGCGGCGGCCCGAACATGATCAAGGGCGACCCTCCCCGCCTGGATTTCGGCGGCGGTCTCATCATTCCGATGAACGCCTCGATCTTCCGCACGCTGTGGGAGGGCGAGGATCGCTGGGTCACCTACGGCCGGGCGGTGTCGCGGCTGGAGGTGAAGGCCATGCAGCAGGCCGAGATCGCCGCCACGGGCACGATGAAGCTGATGCTGCTGACCCAGGCCTTCGCGCCCGAGCGCCTGGTGCGTTTCGAGACCTGCGGCTGGCGCAACCGCACCAACGACGCCAACGACCTGGTGCTGGGCGACATCGCCCTGCCCGGCAAACCCGTCATGCCGACAACGGATCGCGTCACGGGCTCGGTCACCGACGGCGACACAGGCGGCGTCGGCGAGGACGGCTGGCACGCCGTGACCGGCTACATGGTCATGAAGAAGGACGTCACCCTGGCCGACATCCGGGCCAGAGCGCAGCTGCTGAAGGGCTGACGTCGGCCGGGGCCAAGACAATGCCGGGCCCAAACAAAAAGCGCGCCGGGCGAACCCGACGCGCTCTTGTTCATCCGAGGATGGATCCGATCAGCGGCCCTTGAGGGCGGCGCGGCCGGCATAGACGCCCTGGTCTTCCAGCTGCTGCTCGATGCGCAGGAGTTGGTTGTACTTGGCCAGCCGGTCCGAACGGGCCAGCGAGCCGGTCTTGATCTGACCGCAGTTCAGGGCCACCGCCAGGTCGGCGATGGTGCTGTCCTCGGTCTCGCCCGAGCGGTGGCTCATGACGCTGGTGTAGCCGTGGCGGTGGGCCAGCTCGACGGCGTCGATGGTTTCCGACAGCGTACCGATCTGGTTGACCTTCACGAGGATCGAGTTGGCCAGGCCCTTGTCGAGGCCGATCTGCAGGCGGGCCGGGTTGGTGACGAACAGGTCGTCGCCGACCAGCTGGACCTTCTTGCCCAGGGTGTCGGTCAGCAGCTTCCAGCCGTCGAAGTCGTCTTCGGCCATGCCGTCCTCGATCGAGGCGATCGGGAACTTGGCGACTAGGTCGGCGAGGTAGTCGACCATCTGGGCCGGGTCGAGCGACTTGCCCTCGCCTTCCAGCTCGTACTTGCCGTTCTTGAAGAACTCGGTCGAGGCGACGTCGAGGCCCAGCAGGAAGTCGTCGCCGGCCTTGTAGCCCGCGGCTTCACCGGCCTTGACGATGAAGTCGAGCGCGGCTTCCGCCGAGGCGAGGTTCGGAGCGAAGCCGCCTTCGTCGCCGACGTTGGTGTTGTGGCCGGCGTCCTTCAGGGCCTTCTTCAGGCCGTGGAAGATCTCGGCGCCCATGCGCAGGGCTTCGGAGAAGCTGGCCGCGCCGGTCGGCAGGATCATGAACTCCTGGATGTCGATCGGGTTGTCGGCGTGGGCGCCGCCGTTGATGATGTTCATCATCGGGGTCGGCAGGACGCGGGCGTTCACGCCGCCAATGTAGCGGTGCAGCGGCAGGCCGGCCGACTCGGCGGCGGCCTTGGCCACGGCGAGAGACACGCCGAGGATGGCGTTGGCGCCAAGGCGCGACTTGTTCGGCGTGCCGTCCAGGCCGATCAGCAGGCTGTCGATGCGGCGCTGGTCTTCGGCGTCGACGCCCGACAGCGCGTCGAAGATCTCGCCGTTGACGGCGTCGACGGCCTGGCGGACACCCTTGCCCAGGTAGCGCGACTTGTCGCCGTCACGCTTTTCGACGGCTTCGTGGGCGCCGGTCGAGGCGCCCGACGGCACCGCGGCGCGACCGAAGGCGCCGTCCTCGAGGACGACGTCGACCTCGACCGTCGGATTGCCGCGGCTGTCGAGGATTTCGCGGGCGATGATGTCGACGATCTCGGTCATGGGAGCTCCCGAAAGAAAAGGCGCTTCCCCTTAGCCGCCGCGCTGCGTCGCCGCAACCAAGACCGGCGTTCGACCAGCGTGAAGTTCCGCCGCGTCAGGCCTGCAGCGTCGGCCGCTCCGCTCCCAGCCGAAACAGCAGCTGCTCGGCGCCGAAGTCCAGCTCCACCCGGGCGAACAGCTTGAGGACGTCTACGCCCAGCAGGATCGCGGGTTTGTCGCTGATCTTCCAGTGATCGAAGATGTGCAGGTCGGCGAAGACCACGGCCAGGTTGGTCATGCGCAGTTCGCCCATGTTCATCGACCTGATGATCCGGTACTCGCCGATGGTCTCGCCGCCGGCCACGCCCTGCAGGCGGACGGCCAGGGCCGGATCGGCGCCCTTGCGCTGCTTGGCCTGGATGGCGCGCGACAGGGCCATGTTGCCGATCGACGTGCCCGCGCCGGAGTCGATGAAGGCCAGGGTGCGGATGTTGTTGATCCGGCAGTTGACGATGGTCAGGCGGCCGAACTTCTGGTCGGCGACGACCTGCACCTCCTGGGCGCGGCGGAAGAAGCGGTACTCGGGCGTGCTGTGACGGACCTCCAGGCGCTTGCGCTTGAAGTCCATGACCACCGAACGGTCCTGCAGGATGTCGATGCCCAGCAGGCCGTCGCCGCCGACCCGCTCGGGCGGCAGGATCGGAAGCTCGACGCCGGCCAGGCGCGCCTCGCCGGAGACCAGCTGGTCGATATGGGCCGTGGGGGTCACGGCCGAGCCGCCGATGCCGTGGACCATGACGTCTCGCCCTCGCGGCAGGGCAAGGCTGGCGGCGAGGGCCTCGGAGACGACCGAGCGGTCCGCGCCCGAATCGACGACGAAGCGATATGGCCCGCGGCCGTTGATCATGGTCTCGACGGTCATCCGCTCGGAATCGTCGATCGCCGCGTCGATGATGTAGAGCGGCACGGGCGAGGCTGGCGGCGGCGCGACGGGCGTGGTCGGAGAAACCTGGCCTGGCGAAAGGGCATGGGCCGAGAACGGTGCGGCGCCCAGGGCCAGGGACGCGCCCAGGCCGGAGGCGAGCGCGCGACGCGTGAACATGGCGAACCTCCCAGTCCGCCGGAGTCTCGATCGCGCCTTGCGGGCGCTGACCGCGCTCCTGGCTTTGTTGGGATCGTCCCTATGGCGATCCGGAGGTCATCGTAGCACCGCTTGGGCCTGGAAACGACGAAAAGCGCCGCCCAGGCGAGCCGGGCGGCGCTTTCGAAGCGTCAGACGCGAAATCCTGGCGCGACGCCCTCGAAGGGGGCCGCGCGAGGAAGGAAGACCTTAGTCTTCCTTCGGGGTCAGGATCTGCTTGCCGTTGTACAGGCCGGTCTTCAGGTCGACGTGGTGCGGACGACGCAGCTCGCCCGAGTCCTTGTCTTCCACGAAGGAGTTAGCGCCCAGGGCGTGGTGCGACCGGCGCATGTTCCGGCGAGAAGGCGAAGTTTTTCTTTTAGGAACGGCCATCGGAGTGACTCTGCTCGCTGAGCGTGAAAATCGAAAGCGGCGACTCGGGTTCGACCCTAGCCGCCGCGTGAGGGCGCGCTTATGCCTGAATCTCTCCAGACATGCAACTCGCCAGTTCAGACCAGTCGCCCGTGCTCCTTGGCCGCCGCGATGAAGCTGGCGAACAGGGGGTGCGGGGCGAACGGACGGCTCTTCAGTTCCGGGTGGAACTGCACGCCGATGAACCACGGATGGTCGTCGCGCTCGACGATCTCGGGCAGCACGCCGTCCGGAGAACGACCGGTCAGCTTGAGACCCGCCTCCTCCATCTTGTGGCTGTAGCCGATGTTGACCTCGTAGCGGTGACGGTGGCGTTCGACGATCTCGGTCCCGCCGTAGATCTCGGCGACCTTAGAGCCCTGCTGCAGCACCGCGTCGTAGGCGCCCAGGCGCATGGTGCCGCCCAGGTCGTCGCCGGCCTTGCGCGAGACCATCTCGTTGCCCTTGATCCACTCGGTCATCAGGCCGACGACCGGACGGTCGGTGGGGCCGAACTCGCTGGAGCTGGCGTCGGTGATTCCCGCGACGTTGCGCAGGGTCTCGATGACGGCCATCTGCATGCCGAAGCAGATGCCGAAGTACGGCACCTTGCGCTCGCGGGCGAACTGGGCCGCCCGGATCTTGCCTTCCGCGCCGCGCTCGCCGAAACCGCCGGGCACCATGATGGCGTGGGCGTTCTCGAGACGGGCCGCGGCCGCGCCCTCGTCGCCCTCGAAGGTCTCGCTCTCGACCCAGTCCAGGTTGACCTTGACCTTGTTGGCCAGGCCGCCGTGGTGCAGGGCCTCGATGAGGGACTTATAGGCGTCCTTCAGCACGGTGTACTTGCCGACGACCGCGATCGTGACCTCGCCGTCCGGATGCTGGACGGTGTTGTCGATGGCTTCCCAGCGCGACAGGTCGGGCTTGGGGGCGTCGCCCATGCCGAAGACGTCGAGCACTTCGGCGTCGAGGCCTTCCTTGTGATAGTCGATCGGCACCGCGTAGATCGAGGAGCTGTCCAGCGCCTGGATCACGGCGCTCGGGCGCACGTTGCAGAACTGGGCGATCTTGCGCTTTTCCTCGACCGGGATCTCCTGCTCGCAACGGCACAGCAGGATGTCCGGCTGGATGCCGATGGAGCGCAGTTCCTTGACCGAGTGCTGGGTCGGCTTGGTCTTCATCTCGCCGGCCGTCTTGATGAACGGCAGCAAGGTGAGGTGCACGTAGCAGCTCTGGCCGCGCGGCAGGTCCTGGCGCAGTTGGCGGATGGCCTCGAAGAACGGCAGGCCCTCGATGTCGCCGACGGTGCCGCCGATCTCGACCAGCACGAAGTCGACCGGCTTCTGGCCCGTCTCGTCCATGGCGGGCGAGAGGACGAAGTCCTTGATCTCGTTGGTCACGTGCGGAATCACCTGGACGGTCGCGCCCAGATAGTCGCCGCGGCGCTCCTTCTCGATGATCGTCTTGTAGATCTGGCCGGTGGTGATGTTGTCGGCCTTCTTGGCCGACACGCCGGTGAAGCGCTCGTAGTGCCCCAGATCAAGGTCGGTCTCGGCCCCGTCGTCGGTGACGAACACCTCGCCGTGCTGATACGGGCTCATGGTGCCCGGATCGACGTTGAGATAGGGGTCGAGCTTACGCAGGCGAACCGTGTAGCCACGAGCCTGCAGGAGAGCGCCCAGCGCTGCGGAGGCGAGGCCTTTTCCAAGGGAGGAAACCACGCCGCCGGTGATGAAGATGTACCGCGTCATGGGCGCTCAGATTACCCGCGATTCGGCGATCGCGGCGAAAAGACCGACGTTCATAAACAAGTTTCGCTCCCCCACCCTTATTGGGCGGGGGTCTGGGCCGGAGCGGCCGGCGCCGGGGCGGCCGGAGCCGGAACGCTGAGTTGCGGAGCCGGCACGGCGCTCGGAGCGGTCGCGCCCGGAGCCGGGACGGCCGAACCCGGAGCCGGGACGCTCGGAGCGGCCGGGGCGTTCAGGGTCTTGGTGTCGAGGCTGTCGATCTTCAGCTTGTCGACCACCGAATCGGCGCCGCCGATGCGGCCCGTCAGGACGGTCAGCACCAGGCTGATGACCAGGAACACCGAGAACAGGATCCAGGTCATGCGGGTCATGAAGTCGCCCGCGCCGCGCGCGGTCATGAAGCTGCCGGCGCCGCCGCCGCCCATGCCGAGGGCCCCGCCCTCCGAACGCTGGAGCAGCACGAAGCCGATCAGCGTGATGCAGACGATGATGTTGATGGCCAGCAGGATGCCGATGAGCATGACGAAACAGTTCTCGATCCGGGCAGCCGGCGAACCGACTGTGAAAAACGAAGCGGCCCCTCTACCACTACCGGCGCGCGCACGCCATAGGTGGGGCGACGGCCGGCCAACTCAAGTTTCCCAATTCAAGTTCCCCAATTTCAAGTTTTAGGGCGCGCATGATTCTCGAGACCGAACGCCTGACGCTGAAGCCGCTGGTCGCCGAAGACGCTCCGCTCATCTATCCGTTCCTCAGCGATCCGGAGCTGATGGCCCATTGGGACCGCGCGCCGCTGGAGGATCCGGACGAGGTGGCGGCCTGCGTCGTCGGCCAGGTCGAGGACATGCAGGCCGGGACGGCCCTCTACTGGACCGTCCGGCTGACCGCGACCGGCGACTTCGTCGGCGCCTGCGAATTCGTCGAGATCGACGAGCGCCGCCACCGGGCCGAACTGCGTTTCATCGTCGCCCGCGAAAGCTGGGGCCGCGGCTACGCCCACGAGGCGGTGACCGCCCTCCTCGCCCACGCCGCCGCCAGTGAGCTCAAGCACATCATCGCCCGCACCCAGGTGGGCGACGCCCGCGCCGAGAAGCTGCTGGAGCGCCTGGGCTTCAAGGGCGCGGCCTACCTGAAGGGCCAGGTCGACCGCGACGGCGAACGCCGGGACGGCAGGTTGTTCGACCTGGAGCTTTGAACCCGGGCTGCTCTCCCTGAAGGGGGAGGCGATCGCGTCAGCGATCGGTGGGGGGAGACTTTCCGGCGCAGCGGAAGCTGAAAACGGCCCCCCTCCGGCCCTTCGGGCCGCCTCCCCCAGAGGGGGAGGATTTTGGGGCGCGGCTTTTCGGCCTCGCGCCTTGGCTGCGAGTTGATCGAAGGGGTGCGGGGCGCCCGGGCGACGCCCGGAAGCTGTTTTGAGCAAGTTACCGTTTCGACGAAGCCGGGCGCTCCGCGCCGCCGTTATGCGTCAGCCTCCGGCCGGCGGCGCTGTTGACGCCTTGCCGGAGCGCGCCCGCCGGTTTCCCGGAAGGCGCGCCGCGGGGCGGGAGGGTCCTGGGTAGGAGCGTCTCTCCCGTCTATCCCCGACGAAGCCGACGGCGGGCGGGCCTGGCCAGCGCCAGGTCCCCGAGCGTCCGGCTTTCCTGGCCGGACTCATTCCCGCTCGACTGCATCCCGCCGCCGCATGGTCGCTGGCCGTGCGCCCCTTCGGTGCGGCGAGACGGGTAGATTGTACGGCGGGTTCGAGCGCGTCTGATCCAGGCGCTTGAGAAAGTTGGAAGCGATTGGATTTGTTCAGGAGTTTTCGGCGAGCGCCGGGGATCGACGCTGCTCTATCCCCGTCAGCCCGCCTTCTCCCTTCCCCTTGATGGGGGAAGGGCTCTGTTCCTCAAGCCGCCGCGATGATGGCCAGGAAGTCCTTGGCCTTCAGCGAGGCGCCGCCGACCAGGGCGCCGCCGACTTCGGGGACCGCCAGGATCTCGGCGGCGTTCTCGGGCTTCACCGAGCCGCCGTAGAGAATCGGGACCGTCGCGCCGTGCTCGCCGAAGCGCTCGACCAGCACGGCGCGGATGGCCGCGTGGATGGCGCCGATGTCGGCGATGGTCGGGGTCAGGCCGGTGCCGATGGCCCAGACGGGCTCGTAGGCGACGGCGAAGGCCTGGCCGGCCAGTTCGTCGGGCAGGGAGTTGCGGGCCTGGCCAGTGACGATCGGTTCGGCCTGTCCGGCCTCGCGCTGGGCCAGGGTCTCGCCCAGGCAGATCACCGGCTCCAGGCCGGCGGCCAGCGCGGCCAGCACCTTGGCCGACACTTCCTCGCAGGTCTCGTCGTAGCTGCCGCGACGCTCGGAGTGACCGAGAATCACCAGCGTCGCGCCGGCGTCGGCGAGCATCGGCGCGGAGATGTCGCCGGTGTAGGCCCCTTGCGGCGCGGCGTGGCAGTCCTGGCCGCCGACGCTCACCGACTCGCCCGAAAGGGCCTCGGACATGCGGTGCAGCAAGGTGGCGGGCGGACAGATGGCGACACGCGCCGCGGGCGGGGTTTGCGCCACCGCGGCGGCCACGGCTCTGGCCTCGTCGAGCGAAGCCTCAAGGCCGAACATCTTCCAGTTCCCGGCGATCAACGGCCGGGGCGTCGTAAGAGAAACGGTCATGAGGTGGCTTTGGGGACGCGCTCCCTTGGTAAGTCAAGTCCGCTTCGGCTTGCTCACGCACCTTGGCCTCTACTATACCCGCTTGCTCGCATCGGATGCGTCGCCCCAGGGCGGTCGCCCATGCGCACGCAATTGGGCGGAATCGAAGAAGGTAGTTTCAAACGTCATGCTCGCCGGCTTTCGCTCTTTCGCCAAATCGCCCTTCGCGATCGTCCTGTTCGCCCTGCTGATCGTCAGCTTCGCGATCTTCGGGATCAGCGACGTCTTCAGCCGCCCCAGCGCCAACAAGGTGATCGTGGTCGGCTCGCGCTCGGTTTCGCCCGAGGACTTCAAGACGCGCTTCGACAACTATCGCAACCAGTTGCAGCAGCAGGGCCAGACCCTGACGCCGGACGAGGCCGTCCAGCGCGGCGTCGACCGCGGCATGCTGCAGGAACTGGCGCTGCAGGAATCGATGGCCGAACTGATCAAGAAGATGGGCGTGCGCCCGTCCGAGGCCTTGGTCGGCGAAACGCTGCACAAGCAGCTGAGCCAGCTGCCGCCCGGCACGCGTCCGTTCGACCCGGTGACCGGCAAGTTCGACAAGCAGATGTACCAGCGCCTGCTGGCCGACAACGGCATGACCCCGGCCGCCTACGAGGCCTCGCTGCGCGACGAGATCGCCCAGTCGCAGTTCTACGCCAGCGTCGCCAACGGCCTGCGCACCCCGCGCATCTACTCGGCCCTGCAGGCCGTCTATGGCCTGGAGAGCCGCGAGCTTTCGGCCTTCGCCATCAATCCGACCAGCGTCGAGCAGCCGGCCGCGCCGACCGACGCCCAACTGCAGGCGTTCATGACCGAGAACGCCGCCCGCCTGACTCTGCCCGAGACCCGCGTCCTGTCGGTCGTGCGCTTCAGCGCCCAGGCCCTGGAGCCGTCGGTGACCGTCGACCCGGCCGAAGTGCAGAAGACCTTCGACTTCCGCAAGGACACCCTGGCCCAGCCGGAAACCCGCTCGCTGGTGCAGATCGTCGCCCCGGACGCCAAGGCCGCCGCCGCCATCGCCGACCGCCTGCGCAAGGGCGAGGCCCCGGCCGACGTGGCCAAGGCCTACGGCAAGCAGCCGGTGACGATCCTCGACAAGCCCAAGACCGCCCTGCCCGACCGCAAGGTGGCCGACGCCGCCTTCACGCTCGGCGAGGGCCAGGTCAGCGCGCCGATCGCCGGCGAACTGGGCCTGTCGGTCATCAAGGTGCTGAAGATCAACGCCGCCAAGGCCGCCTCGCTGGAAGCCGCCCGCCCGCAGATCGAAGCCGACCTGCGCGTCCAGGCCGCCCAGTCCAAGGCCTATGACCAGACCCAGGCCTTCCAGGACGCCCGCGACGGCGGCGCCAACGTCGTCGACGCCGCCGGCAAGGCCGGCGCCCTGGTGGTCACGACCGCCCCGCTCACCGCGCAAGGCACGGACCTCGGCGGCCAGCCGGCCGCGGGCCTGACCCCGGACGTGCTGAAGGCCGCCTTCGCCCTGCCGGCCGGCGGCGAAAGCGACCTGATCGAAGCGGGTAAGGGCGAATACTTCGCCGTCCGCGTCGAGAAGGTGAACAAGGCCGCCCTGCCCCCGCTGGCCGAGGTTCGCCAGCCGCTGGCCCAGCAGTGGATGATCAACGAGCTGGTCAAGCGCCTGAAGGCCAAGGCCGACGAACTGGCCGTCCGCGTCCGCAAGGGCGAATCGATGGAAGCCGTCGCCGCCTCGGCCAACGCCAAGGTCATGAAGGTGGCGGGCCTGTCGCGCGAGAACGCCCAGCAGCACCAGGCCCTGGGCCGCGACCTGCTGATCGCCTCGTTCAACGCCAAGCCCGGCGAGGTCTTCGCCGCCCGCGCCCCGCAGGTCGGCTACGTGGTCGGCCGCATCGACTCCGTCCGCGCCGGCGACAACGCCGAGATCGCCCGCGCCACCGAGACCATGCGCCCGCAGACCAGCATGGCCTACATGCGCGACATCGGTCAGGCCGGCCGCACGGCCGCCCGCGACAAGCTGAAGCCCAAGCTGAACCTGGACCTGGCTCGCCAGGCCATCGGCGTCGACACCGAGGCCCTGGCCAAGGCCGAGAAGGACGGCGCGGCCAAGGGCGGCGCCAAGAAGGCCGCGGCTCAATGAGCCTCGAGCCCGGCTTCGACGCCTTCGCGGCCGGCTACGACGCCGGCCTTCCGCAGCTGGTCTGGACGCGGCTGATCGACGATCTGGAGACTCCGGTCTCGGCCTATCTGAAGATCGGCCACGGCCGCCCCTACGCCTTCCTGTTCGAAAGCGTCGAGGGCGGCGCCTGGCGCGGCCGCTACTCGATCGTGGCGATGAAGCCGGACGTCGTCTGGCGCTGCCGCGGCGACAAGGCCGAGATCGCCCGCGGCGACGACATCGCCGCCGGCAGGTTCGAAGCCCTGGAAGGCGGCGCGCTGGACAGCCTGCGCGACCTGATCGCTCAGTCGAAGATGGACCTGCCGGCCGGGCTGCCGCCGATGGCGGCGGGGATCTTCGGCGCGCTCGGCTACGACACCGTGCGCCTTGTCGAGAAGCTGCCGGACATCAATCCGGACGCGCTGGGCTTGCCCGACGGGATCATGACCCGGCCTTCGATCGTGGCCGTGTTCGACGCCATCGCCCAGGAGATCATCCTGACCACGACGGCGCGCCCGGCGCCCGGCGTGTCGGCCAAGGAAGCCTATGCGGCGGCCCGCCAGCGCATCGAGACGGTGATGGCGGACCTGCGCCGCCCGCTGGCCCACGACGCGCCTCGCGCCCCCCAGGGCCCGATGGAGTTCACCACCCCGGTCAGCCGCGAGGACTATCGCGAGGTCGTCGAGAAGGCCAAGGAGTACATCCGGGCCGGCGACATCTTCCAGGTGGTGCCCAGCCATCGCTTCCGGGCCCCCTTCGGCCTGGACGCCTTCGCCCTCTACCGCTCGCTGCGCCGGACCAACCCGTCGCCGTTCCTGTTCTTCCTGGACCTGGACGGCTTCAACCTGGTGGGCTCCAGCCCCGAGATCCTGGTGCGCCTGCGCGACGGCAAGATCACCATCCGCCCGATCGCCGGCACCCGCCCGCGCGGCGCCACGCCCGAAGAAGACCTGGCGCTGGAAAAGGAACTGCTGGCTGATCCCAAGGAACGGTCCGAGCACCTGATGCTGCTGGACCTGGGCCGCAACGACGTGGGCCGCGTGGCCATGCTGGGCCAATCGGGCTCGAACGAGAAGCCCAAGGCCGGCAAGCACGCCAACGTGCGCGTCACCGACAGCTTCACGATCGAGCGCTACAGCCACGTGATGCACATCGTCTCGAACGTCGAGGGCGACGCGCCCACGAACGTCGATCCGGTGGACGTGCTGATGGCCGCCCTGCCCGCCGGCACGCTGTCGGGCGCGCCGAAGGTTCGGGCGATGGAGATCATCGACGAGCTGGAAGTCGAAAAGCGCGGCATCGGCTATGCCGGCGCGGTGGGCTACATCGGCGCCGACGGCTCGGTGGACACCTGCATCGTGCTGCGCACGGCCCTGGTCAAGGACGGCATGATGTACGTCCAGGCCGGCGGCGGCGTGGTCGCCGACAGCGACCCCGACGCCGAGTACGACGAGACCCTGCACAAGTCCCGCGCCCTCAAGCGCGCCGCCGAGGAAGCCTGGCGCTTCGCCTGATCGGACTTGCAGCGGAAAAGAAGAAGGGGCGGCCGATCGGCCGCCCCTTTGTCGTTTCAGGCCCGGTCAGTGGCCGGTGTGGGGCCGGGCCGCGCCTTCGGGGCCCACGGCGTCGGTCAGGCCGTGACCCAGCGCCATCGGCTTGCCGTCGGGACCGCGGTCGGCGATGCGGACCATCTCCATCATGCCGGCGTCCTCGTGGTTGAGGATGTGGCAGTGCAGGACGAAGTCGCCGATGTAGCGCGCGTAGTGGCTGCGCACGTTCACCTTGACGCCCGGCTCGACGAAGACGGTGTCCTTGAACACGCCCTTCATGCCGAAATACTGCGAGCCTGCCTGCTGGGTCAGGTCGGCGCCGTCCTTGTCGATCACCGATTCGACTTCGAACGGATTGACGTGGATGTGGAACGGGTGGCCGACGTCGTCGGTCTCCAGCGTCCAGCGGTCGGTGTCGCCCAGCACCAGGGTGCGCGAGAAGTCGTCCGGATCGAAACGGCGGATGGTGTCCACCGTGCGGCCCACGCCAGGCCCGGTCTTGCCGCCCGGCTTGGTCGGCTTGCCCTTGCTGAGCGAGAAGATCAGCGGCTGGTCGTGGTCGATCCGGGCCTGCAGCAGGCTGGCGTGCGGCTTGAAGGCGGCCAGCGACAGGTCGCGATCCAGGCCGGCCACGACGCTCTCGGCCAGGGCCGGATCGGTGATCGGCAGGTTGCGGGCGGCCTCGACCAGCAGCGTCTTGACCTGGTCGCGCGGCGTGGCGGCCTTGGGCTGGCCGGCGACGACGTCGACGAGGAACAGAAGCTGGCGACGGTCGGAGCTGCCCTCGATGGCGTCCTTCTTCACGTCGACCTGTTCGTCGATCACGCAGTAGGAGCCGGCCTCGGGGAAGCTGACCAGGATGTCGCTGCGATAGCCCGGCTGAAGGACCGTCGAGGTCCGCTCCAGCACCGCATCGCGGGTCAAGCCGTCGGCGGCGATCTCGAACTGGGCGACGGCCTGGCTGGACGGCGCGCATTCCTTGGCGATCAGGGCGTCCTGCGAGATGGCGCCGGCCTTGGCGATGGCCTCCAGCGACTTCTTGCCGGTGCGCTTGCGGATCGAGACCTTCACGGTGTCGGCCACGCCGCCGTGGACGAAGCGCCAGCGCTCGGGCGCGCCGGCCACGGCCTTCTGCTCGAGCAGCTCCACAGTGGCGCCGTTGACCGTGGTGAAGCGGCCGGATGTCTTCCAGCGCGGACCGCCGAACAGGTCGTAGCCGTCGAGCTTGCCGACCTCGCCCTTGTCGCAACGCCAGGTGCCGTCGCCGTTGGTCTTGGGTTTGCCGTCCGCGCCGCGGCAGGCGTACTGGATCTGCTGCAGCACGAAGACGTGGTCGGGCGCCTTGCGCAGCAGCAGGTCGACGTCGCCCGGGATGACCGCCTTGGTCTCCGCGTCGACGCGCGGCAGGCGGTCGCCCTTGATGACCAGAGCCCCGGCCAGGCCGCTGGCCACCTGGATCGCCGTCGAGCCGTGGACGTGCGGGTGGTACCAGAAGGTGCCGGCCGGATGGTCGCCGGGGATGTTGTACTCGTACTCGTAGGTGAAGTCGGGGTTGGGCGGCAGCTGGCGCAGCACGTTGTCGCTGATGCCGGCCGGGCTGACCCACAGGCCGTGGCTGTGCAGGTTGGTGGTGTTGAAGCAGTGCGGGACGTTGATGTCCTCTGGGTGGCCCGGGCAGTTGGCTTCGGCCGGCAGCAGGTTGCGGATCTTGACCCGCACGGTCTGGCCGGGACGCGAGACCAGGGTCGGGGCGACGTACGGACGGCCGGGCTCGGCCGGATGCAGGGCGTCGCGATAGGCCCGCAGCTCGACCTCGTCGGTCATGCCGCTGTTGGCGTTCCAGATCTTGGACGGCAGCAGCACCACGTCGAGGCGGGCCACGACCTCGTCGCCCGACGGCGGCGGGGCCGGCAGCTCGCCGAAGATCTCGAGGCGCTCCTCGGGCGTGGCCGCGCCGGGCGCCACGGTGGTCAGGACCGGCGGATCCGAGAACGGCGCATCCTGGGCCGCCGCCGCGCCTGCCATGAAGCCCAGGGCGACGGCCGCGCCGCCCAGCAATCCGAGTTTTCGCATGAAGCACCCCCTGCGTCCGAAAATCGCCGGAGGGTGAGAGCACCGCCAGAGTCGTTCAAGTCGAATTCACAACCTTAGGAACTCATTTTGGGCGGGTGCGCGCCGGTCAGTCGCCCAGGCGCTCCTTGGGCAGGTGCTGGGTCGTAAGCGGCGGGGCCAGGACCATCACCGTCGCGAAGCTGACCGCGGCCACGGCGGCGAAGGCGGCGGCCAGCAGCACCGGCAGCATCTTCTGGCGCCGGCGCGGCGTGCGAAGCAGCGCGCGAGCGTAGGCGATGGCGGCGGTGTCGATGGCGGAATCAGCGACGGACATGCGGGAAATTTCGCCTCTTCGCGCCCCGGTGGCAACGGATCGGCGGCGCGGCGCTTCGCCGCTGGGCGCTTTCCCAGAAAAACTCTTTCCGTAAAGGGATGACGCGCCGCCCCCGACCGGACTAGAAGCGACACCTGAAAGGCGGCGTCATGATCCTGGTCATCGATAACTACGACAGCTTCACCTACAACCTCGTCCATTACCTGAACGAGCTGGGGGCCGAGACGGTCGTCCATCGCAACGACGACCTGACGGTGCAGGAGGCCCTGGGCCTGAAGCCGCAGGCGGTGCTGCTGTCGCCCGGCCCCAAGGCCCCCGACCAGGCTGGCATCTGCCTGCCGCTGCTGCGCGGCGCTCCCGACGACCTGGCGATCCTGGGCGTGTGCCTGGGCCACCAGGCCATTGGGCAAGCGTACGGCGGCGAGGTGATCCGGGCCAAGGAGGTCATGCATGGCAAGACCAGCCCGATCCGCCACGCCAATACGGGCATCTTCAAGGACCTGCCGGACCCGTTCACCGCCACGCGCTATCACAGCCTGGCGGTGCGCCGCGAGACCCTGCCCGAGGAACTGGAAGTGACCGCCTGGACCGCCGACGGCGAGATCATGGGCGTGCAGCACAAGACCCGCCCCGTTCACGGCGTGCAGTTCCACCCCGAATCCATCGCCACCGAGGGCGGCCACCAGCTGCTGGCCAACTTCCTCGACCTGGCCGGCGTCAAGCGCGACGCCCAGATCTGGGTCTAGGACGGGGCCAAGACCATGTCCGACGCTTTCAAGCCCTTGCTGGCCAAGCTGGCCGACGGCCAGACCCTTTCGGAAGACGACGCCGAGGTCTTCTTCAGCGCCTGCCTGCGCGGCGAGCCGACGCCGGCCCAGGTGGCCGCGGCGGTGACCGCCATGCGCCTGCGCGGCGAGACCGTGGGCGAGATCGCAGCCTGCGCCCGCGCCATGCGCCGCGCCGCCGTGCACCTGGAGCATCCGTATGACGTGGTCGACGTCTGCGGCACCGGGGGCGATGGCCTGCACACCCTGAACATCTCCACCGCGGTGGGCTTCGTCGCCGCCGGCGGCGGGCTGAAGGTGGCCAAGCACGGCAACCGCGCGGTGACCTCCAAGTCGGGCACCGCCGACGTGCTGGCGGCCCTGGGCGTCAATATCGACGCCTCGCTGGCCCAACAGCGCGCCGCGCTGGACAGCGTCGGCATCTGCTTCCTGTTCGCCCAGTCGCACCACGGGGCGATGAAGCACGTGGCCCCGATCCGCCAGCAGCTGGGCTTCCGCACCATCTTCAACCTGCTGGGTCCGCTGACCAATCCGGCCGGCGCCAAGCGTCAGGTGGTCGGGGTGTCGGCCCCGCGCTTCGTCGAGCCGATCGCCCGCGCGCTGGGCGCTCTGGGCGCCGAGCGCGCCTGGTCGGTGCACGGCGGCGGCATGGACGAGCTGACCATCACCGGCGAGACCGAGGTGGCCGAATGGCGCGAAGGGGCGATCCGCCTCTTCACCATCACGCCCGAGGCCGTGGGCCTGCAGCGCGCCTCGCTGGCCGAGATCACCGGCGGCGATCCCGCCTTCAACGCCGCGGCCCTGACCCGCCTGCTCGACGGCGAGACCGGCGCCTATCGCGACATCGTGCTGCTCAACGCCGCCGCCGCCTTCCTGGTGGCCGACAAGGTCGAGACCCTGCGCGAAGGCGTGGAACTGGCCGGCGCCGTGCTCGACGACGGTCGCGCCAAGGCCGCCCTCGCCGGCCTCGTGTCCGCCACCAACGCTGAAGTCCAGCCCGTATGACCGACATTCTCGCCAAGATCGCCGACTACAAGCGGCAGGACGTCGCCGGTCGGAAGGCCGCCCGCTCGCAGGCCGACGTGGAAGCCGCCGCCAAGGCCGCTTCGGCGCCGCGCGGCTTCAAGGCGGCGCTGGAAGCCAAGCATGCGCCGGGCAAGCTCTCCCTGATCGCCGAGATCAAGAAGGCCTCGCCGTCCAAGGGCCTGATCCGCGCCGATTTCGATCCGCCGGCGCTCGCGAAGGCCTATGAGGCCGGCGGCGCGGCTTGCCTGTCCGTGCTGACCGACGGGCCGAGCTTCCAGGGCGCCGACGAGTATCTCGTGGCCGCGCGGGCGGCGACCGACCTGCCCTGCATCCGCAAGGATTTCCTGGTCGATCCCTGGCAGGTGGCCGAGAGCCGCGCCCTGGGCGCCGACGCCATCCTGGTGATCCTGGCGATGATCGACGACGCCCTGGCCGCCGAGCTGATGGCCGAGGCCGCGCGGCTTGGCATGGACGCCCTGGTCGAGGTGCACGACGAGGCCGAGACCGAGCGCGCCGGCAAGCTGGGCGCCACGCTGTTCGGCGTCAACAACCGCGACCTCAAGAGCTTCGTCGTCGACCTGGCGGTGACCGAGCGGCTGTCGAAGCTGGCGCCGGAAGGCTCGCTGCTGGTCACCGAAAGCGGCCTCTTCACCCATGCCGACGTGGTGCGGATGGAGGCGACGGGCGCCAAGGCTATGCTGGTGGGCGAAAGCCTGATGCGCCAGGCCGACGTGACGGCCGCGACGCGCGAACTGATCGGGTAAGGTCTGGGGACCTCAGAAGAGACTGGAAAAATCCGTCCTTCCCCGCGAAGGCGGGGATGCTCGGAATTGAGAGCGCAGAACCAAGATAATCGCCAGACGCCTCGATAACGCCGGTCGGCCACGTTTCGGCCAAGCTCACGCGGATCATTCAGTCCCGGACACTGATCGAGGGGCTTTTCGCATGACCGCCGGCAAGACTTCCGCCCGCTCGCACCTGCTGGAATGGGCCAGGACGCTGGCGGTGACAGCCGCCATCGTGCTCGTGCCGCGCACGGTGCTGTGCCAGCCCTTCACGATCCCGTCGGCCTCGATGGAGCCGACGCTGCTGATCGGCGACTACATCCTGGTCAACAAGTTCGCCTACGGCTGGAGCCGCCATTCGGCGCCGCTGAGCCCGGCGATCGGGCACGGGCGGCTGATGGGGCGAGAGCCCGCGCGTGGCGACGTGGTGGTTTTCAAGAAGCCGGGCGACGGCCGCACCGACGTCATCAAGCGGCTGGTCGGCCTGCCCGGCGACGAACTTCAGATGGTCGACGGGGTGCTGCGCATCAACGGAACGCCCGTGGCCCAGCAGCCGCTGGGGACCCGGATCGAGGAGACGCCGTTCGGCGTGCTGCCGGCCGAACGCTTCGCCGAGACCCTGCCGGGCGGCAGGACCCACCTGGTCAACAGCTACGGCCCGCGTACGGCGGCAGGCAACACGGCGGCCTATCGCGTGCCCGAGGGCTGCTATTTCGTGATGGGCGACAATCGCGACAACTCGCTCGACAGCCGCTTCGACCCCGGCCCCATACCGGCCGGCGAGGCCCGCTGCGCCTGGAACCCGGCCGTGGACGTGAACCTGCCCGCCCAGACCGGCATGGGCTTCGTGCCGTTCGAGAACCTGGTGGGCCGCGCCGAGGTGTTGCTGTTCTCGTGGGAGGCCGGCGCCGGACCGCGATGGAATCGCTCGTTCCGACGGCTGTGAATCGGTGACCTAGCGGCGGGAATCGGCGTTCCAGCGCGCGGATTTCCACCCAAGCCGGTTCGGGCCTATCCCGCCGTTCACGGAAAATCCGTGCTCATCCGGGCATGGCGTGCATTCGCCAGCGCATCAGGACAGCGCGATCAATCGGCGTGAAATCAGTCACTTAGGCGGTGGTTTCTGACATCGTCTCCGATCTCGATTTCAAAGAACGCCGGTCGCTGCAATTCACTTGACCTTAACCAAGAACACCTAGAGAACATTCGAAAGGTTTGCGGTTTGTTCCGCGACGACTTGCGAGGCCGTCATGCTCACCCGCAAGCAGCACGAGCTGCTGATGTTCATCCACGAACGGATCAAGGAGACCGGCGTCTCCCCCTCTTTCGACGAGATGAAGGAGGCCCTGGACCTGGCGTCGAAGTCGGGCATCCACCGGCTGATCACGGCCCTGGAAGAGCGCGGCTTCATCCGTCGCCTGGCTCACCGGGCCCGGGCGCTGGAGGTGGTGAAGCTGCCGCAGCAGGCCACCACGGCCGCCCCGCCCAAGGGCCGCGGCGCGTTCCGCCCGCAGGTGCTTGAGGGCGGCGGTCCGGCCCCGTCGGCTCCTGCCCCGCTCGCGCCCCTGCCCGACACCAGCCGCGAGCTGCCGATCCTGGGCCGCATCGCCGCCGGCACGCCGATCGACGCCATCCAGCATGAACGCGACCGCCTGCCGGTGCCCGAGACCATGCTGGGCGGCGGCGAGCACTACGTCCTCGAGGTGCAGGGCGACTCGATGATCGAGGCCGGCATCCTCGACGGCGACTATGTGATCATCCGCAAGGGCGACACAGCCAACAGCGGCGAGATCGTCGTTGCTCTGGTCGGGGAGGAAGCCACCCTCAAGCGCCTGCGCAAGAAGGGCGGCTCGATCGCCCTGGAAGCGGCCAACCCCAAGTACGAGACCCGGATCTTCGGTCCCGACCAGGTCGAGGTGCAGGGCAAGCTGGTGGGCCTGATCCGCCGCTATCACTGACGGCGGCCGTCACCAGGCAAGACGCGCGAGGCGCGGGTGTCGAAAGGCGCTCGCGCCTTGCTTGCGTCTGGAGCGCCCCTTAAGGCTCGATGCATTGTTGCTCTGGGGAATAGCCATGATGCTCCTGCTGCTGGCCACGCAGGCCGCCGCCGTCGCGCCGCCGACAGGCGAACCGGTTCTGACGCTCGCCGAGGTCGGGCTGCACAGGGGCCGCTGGCCCTTCACCGGCTACTATCCCGACCGCGCCGTACGCGGCGGCGTCTCGGCGCAGACGACCGCCCTCTGCCGCGTGGCCGCCGCCGGCGCCCTGGCCGATTGTCGCATCGAGGCGGTGGAAGCCGTCGACTACGGCTTTGACCAGGCGACACTGAAGCTGCTGGCGGGCGCGAGCACCGACGCTGTCACCCGGGGCGGCGCGCCCACCGAGGGTCGCCAATTGCGCGTGTCGCTCAGCTTCAAGGTCACCCGTAGCGGCGCGACGCGGGTCACGGCCCGCTGAACGCATATTTGTCTGAGTTAATCGAAGCTGCTACTTCAGGCTCAAGGCCGTGCGGCGCGTCGTGCAAGACGCGCCGCGCCATCGGTCGATCGGAGGAGCACCCATGTCCTACGCGCCCATTGCGTCTCTCAGCGCAGCCCTCTGCCTTGCGCTCGGCCTCGGCGCCGCCGCCCAGCCGATCACCCAGCGGTTCAGCGCAGATCCCTCGCCGCACGTGTTCGGCGACACGGTCTATGTCTACGCCACGGACGACGCCTCGAACTCGGGCAAGTACTGGGACTCGACGTCCTGGCGGCTCTACAGCTCCAAGGACCTGAAGACCTGGAGCGACGACGGGGCGTTCCTGGACGTGACGGTGTTCAAGTGGGCCAGGCCCGACGCCAAGGCCTGGGCGCCGGGCGCGGTCGAGCGCGGCGGCCAGTATTACTTCTACGCACCCGTCGGCGGCGACAAGATCGGCGTGGCCGTGGCCGATCGGCCCCAGGGCCCGTTCAAGGACGCCATCGGCGCGCCGCTGGTCGACAAGGCCCGCGACGCCAATGCCGGCGACGAGCCGATCGACCCGCAGGTGCTGATCGACGACGACGGCCAGGCCTACATGCTGTTCGGCACCCGGGTTCCCAAGATCGTGCGGCTGGGCGCCGACATGGCCTCGCTGGCCGGCCCGATCGAGAACCTCGTGGTCACCGGCTATCCGGCCGACGATCCGAAGAAGAAGTACGGCGAGGCGCCGTTCCTGCATAAGCGGGACGGCCTCTACTATTTCAGCTTCTCGACCGGCTGGCCGGGCCAGATCGTCTATGCGACGGCGAAGTCGCCGATGGGTCCCTATGCCTATCGCGGCGTGATCCTCGACTACCTGCCGATCTCGACCAACCACCAGGCCATCATCGAGCGCGACGGCCGGTGGTGGTTCTTCTATCACGACAAGCTGCTGCCCGGCGGCGGCGACCATCGGCGCTCGATCACGCTGGCGCCGCTGAGCTACGGCGACGACGGCGCGATCCTGCCGATCAAGCGGCCGTAGGGCCCTTCGACAAGCTCAGGGTGAGGACCATTCACAGACCTGGCTCTTGGAAAAACCTCATCCTGAGCCCGTCGAAGGACGAGGTTTTCGTCTCAGATCCTGAACGTCGGTCGCGCCTAGACCAGAAGCTCCCTGGCCGCCGCCTCGAAGCCGGCCCAGGCGGCCGCGGCCAGCGCCGCCCCCGTGCTGGCCCGGCGCACGCCCAGGCCCGGCAGGTCGGCCACCTTCATGTCGGGTCCCCACAGCAGCACGTTGACCGGCTTTGGGGCGACGGCCGCGACGATGGCGGCGATGTCGTCGTACCGGGTCACGCCCGGGGCGTAGAGACAGTCGGCGCCGGCTTCCGAATAGGCCACGAGGCGCTCGATGGTGGGCGCCAGGTCGTCGCGGCCGATCAGGAAGCCCTCGGTGCGGCCCACAAGCATGACGTCCTGGCCCGAGGCGTCGATGGCCGCCCGGGCGGCGGCCAGGCGCTCGACGGCGATATCCAGGGCGTAGAGGTCCGCGCCCACGCGGTCCTCGATGGAAATGCCCGCCACCCCGGTCTCGACCGCGCGGGCGACATTGGCGGCCACGCCCTCGGCGGTCTCGGCGAAGCCGGCCTCGAAGTCGGCGTTGACCGGCAGGTCGGTGGCGGCGACCAGCAGGCGCAGGTGCTCGATCACCTCGTCGGCGCTGACCTCACCGTCGGCGCGTCCCCAGGACCAGGCCATGCCGGCGCTGGTCGAGGCCAGGGCCTTGAAGCCGAGCTTTTGCAGGCGATGGGCGCCGCCGGCGTCCCACGGATTGGGCAGCACGAAGAAGCCGTCCTGGTGCAGGGCGCGGAAGGCCGCGCGGCGGGCGGCGAAGGTGGCGTTCGTCATCGGTCCTGGCTCTCCAAACGAGTCGTCGCCGCCAGATAGCCGCGGCGGCGCGGCATCATCCGCCCGGTTCTTGCGCAATCGTGTCAGCAGTCGTGGTCCAGGGCCGCCGGCCGCGCCCCGGCGTGGTCCAGACGATCCACCAGCCGTCGCGCTTGCGCCAGAGTTCGGCCGCGCCGCCGGCGGCGAAATCCTCGCCCGCCAGCACGACAGCGTCATGACAGGCGGCCGGCAGGGTCGCGGGCCTCGGGCCGCGCAGGATCACGACCTCGGCGCCGACGCAGAGTTGCTCAAGGGCCTCGGCGGCCGGGGCGCGGCGGGTCCAGGACAGGCTGGCGGCGACGGGAGCCCCCTGCCCCGGCCGGCATGAGGTGCGGTCGCAGGCGAAACCGCCGCCGTCGACGGGGGTCAGGCCGCGTCGGCGGGCCCAGAGCTCGGCGCCGAAGCGGCGCGCGTCGGGGCGTAGCAGCACCGCATCCTCGCCGCGGCGGGCGACGGCCGTGGCGCCGTCGGCGGCGATCCAGAGGTCGGGCGCGGCGGGACGCGGCCACAGGGCCACGGCCAGGAACAGCGGAACACCCAGCCAGCGCAGGCGGCCCTTCCACAGGCACAGCAGCATGACGCCGAGGAACGACAGCACCAGGGTGAAGCCCGGGGCGCTGGCCACGGTCTGCTGGGCGCCGTGGGCGCTGGCGAACCAGCGGGCGACGGCGGTCATGGCCTCGATGCCCCAACCGGCCACGGCCAGGAACGGTCCGCCAAGGCCCAGGGGCTCCAGCGCCGCGCCGACCGCCAGGAACGGCATGATCACGAACGACGACAGCGGCGAGACCACCAGGTTGGCCGGCAGCCCCCAGATGGCCACGCGGTTGAAGTGCTGCATGGCGAACGGCCCCGTCGCCAGGCCCGCCACGAAGCTGGCGCCGACGCTGATCGCCAGCCAGGCCAGGGCGGATTGGCTGAAGCGGATCGGCCAGGGCACCTGGATCTCGCGCGGCTGGCGGGGCCAGGCCTCGGCCAGGGCCACCAGGGCGGCGGTGGCGGCGAATGACATCTGGAACCCCGCCGCGCCCGCCTGCTCGGGCTGGGCCACGAGGATGATCAGCGCCGCCAGGGCCAGGCCGTGCAGGCTGACGGCCTGGCGGTCGGCGAGGATGGCCAGGAACGCCACGCCCGCCGTGATCGCCGCGCGCAGGGCGGGCGGCGGCGCGCCGGAGACGATGAGATAGGCGCCGACGGCCGCGAGACCCGCCAGGGCGGCGATCTTCTTGCCCGGAAAGCGCAGGGCCGCCCACGGCCAGGCGGCGATCAACAGCCGCACGGCCGCGAACACGAAGCCGCCGACGATGGCCATGTGCAGGCCCGATATGGAGAGGATGTGGGCCAGGCCCGAGGCGCGCATGGCCTCGGTCTGCTCAGGACTGACCCAGGCCTCGTGGCCGGTGACCATGGCCGCGGCGATGCCGCCGCTCTCGGGTCCCAGCCTTTCGACGATCCGCGAGGCCAGGCTCCAGCGCATGGCGTTGATGGCCATGGAGAGGCGCAGGCGCCAGGGCGGCGCGTCGAGCGCGGCCTCCTCGATCTCGCCGACCGTGAAGCCGACGCCGCCTATGCCGTTGAACCAGGCGTCGCGGGCGAAGTCGTGGGATCCGGGCGCGGCCGGCGGCGGCGGGGCCGACAGCATGGCCCGCAGGCGCAAGCTCGATCCCGGCGGCGGCGCCTCGGCGCCTTCGGGCAGGCTCACGCGGATGCGAGTCGGGGTGGCGGCCGGCGAAAGCCGCGAGATCGAAACGGGCGCGATCAGCAGGCGCGGCCCGGCCGCCCCCGGCGAAACCACGTCGACGACGAATCCATCGACCACCCGAACGCCCCGCTCGACGGGCATGACCGGCGCGGCGACGCGGTCGCAGCGAACCTTGCCGGCCAGCGCGCCAGCGGCGGCGAAGGCCATCAGGGTCAGCGGCACGGCCAGGCCGCTCCAGCGCGTCCAGCCCCGGCTCCAGACCGCCAGGACGCCCAGCGCCAGGGACACGAGGGCCAGCAGCGACCAACTGGGCTCGGCCTTCAGCTGCAGATAGGCGGCCGCGCCGAGGGCGAAGGCCACCGGGCTCCACAACATCCATCGGGCGGCGTTGAGCCGCGTCTCGTCGATCAGTTGTGTGACAAAGGTTGCGGGACTAGGACACCTTCGAACGGCCGTGCTAAGACGCGCCGCCCAACGGCCGGCGCGTGCGTCGCGCGCCGTCGGGCCTCCCGCCGCCCCCGCGGCCTCCAGACCGTCAGCTTCGAAGCCTATGTCCAGTTCCTCCCCCGCCCCCAGCGGCGTCGTCACCCGCTTCGCCCCGTCGCCGACCGGCTTCCTGCATATCGGCGGCGCCCGTACGGCGCTGTTCAACTGGTTATATGCACGCCATACGGGAGGGAAGTTCCTTATTCGCGTCGAGGACACCGACCGCGAGCGCTCGACCGACGCCGCGGTGGCCGCGATCTTCGAGGGCCTGGACTGGCTGGGCCTGAAGTCGGACGAGGAGCCGATCTTCCAGTTCAGCCGCGCCGACCGTCACCGCGAAGTGGTGCAGGAGCTGCTGGCCAAGGGCCGCGCCTATCGCTGCTGGATGACCGTGGAAGAGCTGGAAGCCGCCCGCGAGAAGGCCCGCGCCGAAGGCCGCGCCATCCGCTCGCCGTGGCGCGACGCCCCGCCGCCGGCCGATCCGTCCGCGCCGCACGTCATCCGCTTCAAGGGCCCGCTGGACGGCGAGACCCTGGTCGACGACATGGTCAAGGGCCCGGTGACCTTCCGCAACATCGAGCTCGACGACCTTGTCCTTCTGCGCAACGACGGGGCGCCGACCTACAACCTCGCCGTGGTGGTCGACGACCACGACATGGGCGTGACCCACGTGATCCGCGGCGACGACCACCTGAACAACGCCGCCCGCCAGAGCCTGATCTACAAGGCGATGGAATGGGACGTGCCGGCCTTCGCCCACATCCCGCTGATTCACGGGCCGGACGGCGCCAAGCTCTCCAAGCGCCACGGAGCGCAGGCCGTCGGCGAGTTCGCCGACATGGGCTACATCCCCGAGGGCCTGCGCAACTACCTGGCGCGCCTGGGCTGGGGCCATGGCGACGACGAGGTGTTCAACGACGAGCAGGCGATCAGCTGGTTCGACGTCAAGGACGTCGTGAAGGCCCCTGCCCGCCTGGACTGGGCCAAGCTGAACTTCATCAACAGCCAGCACCTGCGCCAGGCCGACGACGCGCGCCTGACCGCGCTGACGCTAAAGGCCCTGACCGCCGCCGGGACCGACCTGCCGGCCGACGCCGAGGCGCGCATCGCCTCGACCGTTCCGCAAGTCAAGGAAGGCGCCAAGACCATCCTGGAGTTGGGCGAGCACGTGGCCTTCGCGCTGAAGGTGCGCCCGCTGACGCTCGAGGAAAAAACCGCCAAGCAGCTTTCCGAGGAAACGGTCGCGCGCCTCGCACGACTTCGTGAACATCTCGCCGCCGCCCCGGTGTGGGGCGTCGCGGAACTCGAGGCGCTGTTGAAATCGTTTGCTGAATCCGAGGCCGTGGGCTTTGGAAAGTTCGGTCCGCCGCTGCGTGGGATCCTCACCGGCGGGGCCCAGGCGCCTGACCTGAACAAGATCATGGCGGCCCTGGGACGGGACGAGTCTCTCGGTCGGCTTGACGATGCGCTGGCGTCGCGCGCATGAGGCGCTATAACGCACCCGCGAAATGCAAAACTGGACTGATCGTACCACTATTGAAAGGGTCTCTCGCATGACCGACAAAGCCACGCTGACGATCGGCGACAAGAGCTACGACCTGCCGATCCTCAAGGGCAGCACGGGTCCGGACGTTCTGGACATCCGAAAGGTCTACGGCGAAAGCGACCATTTCACCTTCGACCCGGGCTTCACCTCGACCGCCTCGTGCGAGAGCAAGATCACCTATATCGACGGTGACGCCGGCGTTTTGCTGCACCGCGGTTATCCGATCGACCAGCTCGCCGAGAAGTCGTCGTTCCTCGAAGTCTGCCACCTGCTGCTGAACGGCGAACTGCCGACGGCCGCCGAACTGGCCAAGTTCGAGAACAACATCACCTACCACACGATGCTGCACGCGCAGTTCGACCGGTTCTTCGAAGGCTTCCGTCGCGACGCCCACCCGATGGCCGTCATGACCGGCGCCGTGGGCGCTCTGTCGGCCTTCTACGCCGACAGCATGAACGTCGACGACGCCCGTGAACGCGAAATAAGCGCTCATCGCCTGATCGCGAAGATGCCGACGATCGCCGCCCGCGCCTACAAGTACACGATCGGCCAGCCGTTCGTGACGCCGCGCAACGATCTGTCGTACTCGGAAAACTTCCTGCGCATGTGCTTCTCGGTCCCGGCCGAGGACTGGAAGCCGAACCCGGTCCTGACCCGCGCCATGGACCGCATCTTCATCCTGCACGCCGACCACGAGCAGAACGCCTCGACCTCGACCGTCCGTCTGGCCGGTTCGTCGGGCGCTCACCCGTTCGCCTGCATCGCCGCCGGCATCGCCTGCCTGTGGGGCCCGTCGCACGGCGGCGCCAACCAGGAAGCCCTGGAGATGCTCGAGCAGATCGGTACGGTCGACAAGATCCCCGAGTTCATCGAGGGCGTGAAGGCGCGCAAGCACAAGCTGATGGGCTTCGGCCACCGCGTGTACAAGAACTTCGACCCGCGCGCGAAGGTCATGCAGAAGACCTGCCACGAGGTCCTCGGCCAGCTGGGCATCAACGACCCGCTGCTCGAAGTGGCCATGGAGCTGGAAAAGATCGCGCTGAGCGATCCGTTCTTCATCGAACGCAAGCTGTACCCGAACATCGACTTCTACTCGGGCATCACGCTGCGCGCGATGGGCTTCCCGACCAACATGTTCACCGTGCTGTTCGCCCTGGCCCGCACCGTTGGCTGGATCAGCCAGTGGAAGGAAATGTTCGAGGATCCCACCCGCAAGATCGGTCGCCCGCGTCAGCTCTACACGGGCTCGACCCAGCGCGACTACATCGACGTCGAAAAGCGCGGCTAAGCGCTTTTCCGGCTTCGGAAATGAAAAGGCCCCGGGAAACCGGGGCCTTTTTGTTTGTGGCTGTGGGGCCACCAAGCTCCTCCCTCGCGTAGCGGGGGAGGTGGCGCGCTGCGGATACGCAGCGTGACGGAGGGGGCGAGGGACGGAGCGCCGTGCGCGCCGCCGCCCCCTCCACCGCTTCGCGGTCCCCCTCCCCCGTTTCACGGGGGAGGAGATGTCTTTAGAACCTCAAGCCCACGATCAGGCCCGCATAGGTCTGGTCGTCGGCCATGCCGGTCTGCTTGAGGAACGTGCCCGAGGTGGTGTGGTTGAGGATCCCGGTCACGGTGACGAACGGCGAGACGGCGTAGCTGGCGAAGGCCGCCTGGCGCCAGCCGACATAGTGTGCCGTGCCTTCCAGCCCGCCGCGCAGCACCTGGCCGCCCAGGCCGTAGAGGCCGTCCTCGTCGCTCTGGCGCCACAGGCCCGCCACCTGCAGGCCGGCGGTCAGCTTGGGCGTGGGCTTGAAGGTCAGCTGCGGCTGGATCGCCACCATGTTGGTGATGCCAAAGTCGGTGCGGAGCGAGATCGGCTGCGGGAACATCTGGGCATAGGAATTCAGCTTGCCGTCGGTGCGGTCCTTGTCGCCCGAGGCGGCCTCCAGGCGCAGGCCCAGGCGCGGCGACCAGGGGGCCTTGAAGGTGTAGCCGCCCATGGCCGAGACGTACCAGGCCGAGACGTCGAGGTCGCGGTACGTCCCGTCCTGGTAGACGCCCTCCAGGTCGTAGTCCCACTGCCCGTAGCGGCCGGCCAGGCGGGCCGAATAGGAGCCGCGCCGGTCGCGGCCGCCGGCGACGCTGTCATAGACCGCGCCGCGCTTGTCGCTGTTGACGTAGAGCAGTTCCAGCTTGGGCGCCGTCGGCCCCTGCCCCAGCGTGCGCGAGGCGGTGACGCCGGCCAGGCGATAGTCGAAGTTGGTGGCGTCGTCCCACGAGGTCTTGGCCTCGCGCAGGGCGTAGCCGTAGAAGGCGCCGCCGCTCCAGCCGCTTTTGCGGTCGACCAGCACGCGGGCCATGTCGAACGAGGTGCGGCTGTTGGCGCCCTCGCGCATGTCGAACAGCCGGTAGGCGCCCAGACCCAGCTCCTGGCGGCCGACGCGCAGGCGGACCTTGGCGTCGCCGACCTCGGCGTTGGTCTCCAGGAAGGCCTGGTGCAGGTCCCAGCGGCTGACCTCGATCGGCGGCTCGCCGCTGTCGAGATCGATGCTGCGGGCGTCCTGCACGTCGACGAAGGCGCGAAGGCGCTGGCCCATGTGCAGGTCGGCCCACAGGCGGGTGCGGGTCTGGGCGTTGCCGTCCTCGTCCTGGGCGCCGCGCCCGAAGCGCTCGTTGCCGCGGTCTTCGAGGCGCAGGCGGAACTCGCCGCCAAGGCTGAGATAGCTGGTCTCGCCGACGGGGATGTATTTCAGCTTCGACCAGGGCGTGGCGCGCTTGGCCGGGTCGGCCAGATAGCTCCAGTCCTCGTCGTGATTGATCAGCTTGAAGGCGGGCGCCTTGGTCGCGGCCGGCGGCGGCACGTTGCCTGGCGACGGCGCGTTCTGGGCGGGGATCGGCACGACGCGGTCTTGAGCCTGGGTGGCGATCGGGGCGTCGGCAACGGGCGCAAGCAAGGCGGCCGCGGCCACAGTGGTCAGCAGCATGGGTTTCCTCCAGAGGGCGCGGTTGGCTCCGCGCTCTTTGGTTCTTGGTTTTAGGGGATGGGTTTACTCGGCGTCGGGCTGGGCCGACGGGACGGCGGACTTGAAGGCGTCAAGCTCGAGGCAGGCGGCCTCGATGTCGGTCAGGCGGCTCCAGCGCAGGGGAACGCCGAACCGGCGGGCGTTGCCCAGTTGCGGCACCAGCACCAGGTCGGCCAGGCCCGGCGCGTCGCCGAAGGCGAAGCGGCCCGACTGGCCGGCCAGCAGCTTGTCGACCGCGTCGAGGCCTTCCTCGATCACGCCGGCCGCCCAGCCCTGGACGGCGGTCTCGTCGAGGCCGAGCTCACGCAGGCGGGCCAGGACTTTCAGGTTCTGCACCGGGTGGATGTCGCAGGCGATGGCCTGGGCCACGGCCCGGACCTGGGCCTTGGCGAACGGATCGGCCGGCAGCAGCGGCGGCTGCGGATGGATTTCGTCGAGATATTCGACGATGGCCAGGGACTGGGTCAGCACCCGGCCGTCATCGAGGGCCAGGGCCGGCAGCAGGCCCTGCGGGTTGATCGCCAGAAAGGCCGGCGCCCGCTGCTCGCCCCGACGCAGGTGGTGGAACACCTGGTCGGCGGGCAGGCCCTTGAGGCCCAGGGCGATCCGCACGCGCCACGACGCGGTCGAACGAAAATAGCCGTGCAGGATCATGGCGGTGTCAGACTCCGGACTTCTTGCGCACGCCGCCGAGGATGAAGACGGCGAGCGAGGCGACGAGGGCGGGAACCACGGCGGTCAGGATGATCGAACCGGGGGCCCACTTGTTGGCGAGGAGCGCGCCGCCCACGAGCGGGCCGACGATGGCGCCGACGCGGCCGACGCCCAGGGCCCAGCCCACGCCGGTGGCGCGGATGGCGGTGGGATAGACCGATGCGGCCAGGGCGTTGCAGCCGATCTGGGCGCCGACGACGCCAAAGCCCGACAGCGCCGCGCCGACCAGCAGGGTCGTCAGGTGCGTGCCGCCCACGGCGATGACGGCGATGAAGGCGGCCGAAGCCGCATAGGCCGCGCCGAGCACGATATAGGGGCTGAAGCGGTCGATCAGGCGGCCCAGGGCGATGGCGCCGACCACGCCGCCAAGGTTCAGGGTGGCGGTCGACAGGATGGCCATCGACAGCGGCAGGCCAGCGCCCTTCAGCAGGGTCGGCAGCCAGTTGACCAGGAAGTACATGACCAGCAGGTTCATGAAGAACGCGACCCACAGCAGGCCCGTGACCGGCGCGCGGCCCTGGGTGAACAGCTGGGCGACAGAGAAGCCCTTGGGGGCCTCGGCCTGCTCGCTGCGCAGGTGGGCGACGAACTCGGCGGTCGAGGCCTGCGCGTCGATGCGGCGGACGATCGGGGCGATCTTGCTTTCCGGCGCGCCCTTGGCGACCAGGAAGCGCACCGACTCCGGCAGCATGACCATCAGCACCGGCACGAGCAGCAGCGGCAGCAAGCCGCCGAGCACGAACACCGAGTGCCAGCCGAACTGGTCGATCAGGCCGGTCGACAGCACCCCGCCCAGGGTCGAGCCCAGCGGGAAGCCGCAGAACATCACCGTCACCAGCGTGGCGCGCAGCCGCTCGGGGGCGTACTCGCTGGTCAGGGCGATGATGTTGGGCATGGCCGCGCCCAGGCCGATGCCCGTGAGAAAGCGGTAAGCCAGCAGCTCGTTCATCGTATCCGAGGTCGCCGTCAGCAGGGCGAACAGGCCGAAGATCACGGTCGAGATCAGGATGATGGTCTTGCGGCCGAACTTGTCGGCGGCGGGGCTGAGCAGGAAGGCGCCGACGGTCAGGCCCAGCAGGCCCACGGCGAAGATCGGGCCGAAGGCGGCCGGGGTCAGGCCCCAGTCCTCGGCGATGCGCGGGGCCACATAGGCGATGGCCTGGGTGTCGAACCCGTCGAGCATGGCGATGATGGCGCAGAGCGCGGTGACGCCGAACTGCAGCGAACCGAACTTCGCCCGGTCGACAACGGCGTTGCCCGCCGTCGCTTCAAGAGTAGCCATTGTCGTTTCCTCTAAGAGGGGGCGGCTCTGTTGGCCGCTCCCCTCGTCCCTAGTCTTGGTGTGTCGCGATCAAGCCGCGGGCGGTCCGACCGTGATGTTCAGCGGGGCCAGGCCCGCGATGGTGACGACCATCGCGTCGCCCTCGACCACGGCGCCGACGCCGGCCGGGGTGCCGGTGTAGATCAGGTCGCCCGGCTCGATGCGGTAGAGGCCCGAGAGGTAGGCGACGATGTCGGCCACCGGCCAGATCAGGTCGGCGAGGTCGGCCTGCTGCTTGGTCTGCCCGTTCACCGTCAGCTTGATCTCGCCCTTGGTCGGATCAAAGCCCTCGCCGGCCTTCTGGATGACGCCCAGCGGCGAGGACTGCTCGACGTTCTTTCCGGTATCCCAGGGGCGGCCCTGGGCGCGGGCTTCCAGCTGCAGGTCGCGGCGGGTCATGTCGAGGCCCGTGGCGTAGCCCCAGACGTGATCCAAGGCGTCTTCCACGGCGATGTCGCGACCGGTCTTGCCGATGGCGACGACCAGTTCGGCCTCGTAGTGGAAGTCCTTGGTCTTCTGCGGATAGGCGATCGTCGCGCCGTCCGGCACGACCGTCTCGGCCCAGGCGGTGAAGAAGAACGGCGGCTCGCGATCGGGATCGCGGCCCATCTCGCGGGCGTGGGCGGCGTAGTTGCGGCCGACGCAGAAGATGCGGCGGACCGGGAAGTCGTCGCCGGTGGAGGTGGCGGCCAGGACCGGCGCCAGGGGTTCGAAGATCAGGCTCACAGGTTTTCTTCCTTGTAGAGGTTCAGCTTTTCCTGGCAGGCCTTGTCGGAGTAGCCGAACAGGACGAGCTGGCTTTGGGCCTTGAAACGGACCGTCTTCCACGACGGGACGACGAGGATTTCGCGGGGGCTAAGAGCGATGGTCTCGCCCTCGACGACGGCCTGCCCCTCCCCTTCGACGACCACGAAGATCGTGCCGTCGGTCGAGCGGCGGTCGCGGGTCTCGAACCCCGCCGGCATCAGCCGCACATGCGCCGAGATGGTCGACATGATCGGCCCGCCGTTGACGGGGTTGAGGAATTCCAGGGCGTGGCCCAGGTGCGGATCGATCTCCGCGCCCTTGGCCATGGCGTCCAGCGCCGGTCGCCACTCCGCATAGGGATAGTGGAACAGCGGCTGGTGGGCCGGACGGCGGTCGGCCGTGTGCCCTTTCAACGGACGCATGTTGCGGCCGTAGCGGTTGAGGCTGTCGCCGGCTGGAACCTGCTCGGGGAACTGGTCCTCGCTGTAGCCCTCGGCAAAGCTGGCGTCGAAGTGGCGGACGGTGGGGATGTCCAGCCCGTCGAGCCAGATCATCGGCTTGGCTGTCGGGTTGCCGTGGTCGTGCCACTGGCCGCCCGGAGTGAGCACCAGGTCGAAGGGCCGCATCACGGCCTTCTCGCCGTCCACCGAGGTGTAGGCGTCCTCGCCTTCCAGCACGAAGCGCAGCGCGCATTGGGCGTGGCGGTGGGCGGGCGCGATCTCGCCCGGCAGGATCAGCTGCAGGCCGGCGTAGAGGCTCGGCGTGATGCTCGACAAACCGCCGAGCCCCGGGTTTTCCAGGATCAGCACACGCCTTTCGGCCTGCTTGGCGCTGATCAGGTCGCCGGCCCGCATCAGGTAGTCCCGGGCGCTGTCATAGGACCACTTGTGGACCTTGGCCGGCGAGTCCGGCTGGGGCAGCACCAGGGCGCTCAGTTTTTCCCAGAGCGGATAGAGGCCTTCGGGCTCCATCTGCTCGTACAGCGCATCGAGCTGGCTGCGCTGGTCGTTGCGAAGCACCGTCTCCATCAGGCGGCTCCCGGCAGGCCGACGTGCAGCAGGCCGCCTTCCAGCTTCACCGGGAAGGTGCGCACGGCCACCGAGCACGGCGCGCCGACGGCCGCGCCGGTCTTCACGTTGAACGTGCCCTGGTGCAGCGGGCATTCGATGAGCTCGCCGTCGAGGAAGCCGTCGGCGAGGCTGGCCTGGCCGTGGGTGCAGAGGTCGGCGGTGGCGTAGTACGCACCGTCGACGGCGTAGAGGGCCACCTTCAGGCCGCCGACCGTGGCGGCGGCGACGCCGAACTCTTCGAGGTCGGACGGGGGAACGGCGGGCGCCCAGGTCAGCGCCGCGTTGTCGATGACGTCGGTCATACGGGGTACACCAAGCTGTTGGGAAGCATTTCGGAGTCGAAGACCACCACGCGCTCGGCGAAGCGCAGGCGGCCCTCGTCGGCCACGATCAGGTCGTGGCAGACCGCCGAGAGGACGATCTCCGAAGGCTTGTCGATCAAGGTCTGGACGAGCAGCAGGTTGTGGCGCGTGCGCACCCCGCCGTTCTCTTCGCCCCCCAGCCCAGAAATGATCCGCGGGGCGGTCGGGAAGCGGCGGTAATAGCGCGGCGCGTACATCTGGGTGCGGGTCAGGCCCGTCACCCGGTCCTTCAGCATGCCGCGGCTTTCGGCCTGCATGGTGCTGAGGGTGTAGCCGGCCTCGAAGTTCTCGCGCGGGATCACCCGATAGAGGCAGTCCTGCATGAAGAACTCGGGCCAGTCGTGCAGGCGCACCTCGTCCAGGGTTCCATAGTAGTCGTCGTAGAGGTCGCGGATCGCATCGCGCGTGATCGCGGCCGGACGGTCGATCAGGGTCGTGCTCACAGGCCCATCACCTTTCGCCAGTAACGGTACATGCCGCGCACGGCCGTTTCGGTGACCTGGTGGTCGGTGCTCTCGATGGCCCGGCCGCCCATCTGCAGGATCATGTGCGCGTCGGGAGAGGGCGTGGCGCCCTGCTGGGTCATCTCCAGCACCTCGCCGTCGTCGGCCGAGACGAAGCCGGCCGGACCAAAGAGGTTGGCCTGGCGCGTGCGGCGCAGGCGCATCTCCGGCGTGTCGTCGGCGTAGCACCAGTGGGTCCAGTGGAAGTCGAACCCGTCCGGCCCCTTGGGCACGATCTGGCGGGTGGTCAGCGAGTTGACCTGCTGTTGCAGGATCACGCTGGGGAAGATGGTGATCATGCCCACCGTCTCCTCGCCCGGGAATTCCTGCACCACGTCCATGACGCGCGGATCCTCGAGCACCAGGTCGCCCTGGAAGTTGCGGATGTCGGCCATGGCCTCGGTCTTTTCCTGTTCGCCCTTGCGGGAGATCAGGATGCCGTGGCGGCCCTCGTCGTCGATATCGACGGCCGACTTCTGGTCGGCGCGGAACAGGCCGAAGGTGGCGAAGAACACATGCAGCAGGCCCGCGTGGTACGGGTCCTTGATGTTCTCCTGCATCTGCTTCCAGTTGGCCGGAATGTGCTGGCGGTTGTAGCCCAGCACTTCCAGCTTCCGGCCGTCGTAGACGCGCGTGTAGTGCTTCCAGAACTTCTCGCCGAGATAGTCCCGAAAGGCTGGGGTCTCTTCGGAGAAGGTGGCCCAGACGACGCCGTTGACTTCCTCGACGCGCAGCTTGGTCAGGCCGTTCTGCTTCAGGTCGAAGTCGGCCGGCATGCCGCCCTGGCGCTTGACGCCCCGGCGGAACGGCACGCCCTGCAAGTCGCCGTTCAGGGCGTACGACCATTGGTGATACGGGCAGATCAGCTCTTCTGAGTGGCCAAAGCGCGCCTGGCAGAACTTCACGCCCTTGTGGGCGCAGCGGTTCTCGACGACCGAGATCTCGTTCTCGGCGCTGCGCACCATGACGACCGGACGCTCGCCAAGAGTGGCGGTCTTCCAGTCGCCGACATTGGGGATCTCGCACTCCAGGCCGACGTACAGCCAGTGCGGGCCGTACCAGATCTTGCGCAGCTCCTCGGCGTAGATCTCGGGGTCGGAATAGACCCAGTACGGGACGGCGGCGTCCGCATCGGCGGGCCACAGGCGGCCTTCCGGGGGACGAACGGGGATGGTCATGGGCAGCTCCCAGACGGTGGTCGAAGCGGCGATCTCACGTCGCCATTGACCCTCACCCTGTCGTGGGTTTTGATCCATGTCAAATGCATTGCATATTATGCAACGCGAGAGGAAGCACACGCCATGGAACAACGCATCGTCGTAATCGGCGCCGGACATGCCGGCGGCGCGGCCGCCATCACCTTGAGGGAATTGGGTTTTTCGGGATCAATCACGCTGGTCGGCGAGGAAGCCGAGCACCCGTACGAACGGCCCAGCCTGTCCAAGGAGTACCTGTCGGGCAAGGACGCCGCGCCCGTCTATCTCGCCGAGGAATCCCGCTGGAGCGAGCTGGGCGTCGACCTGCGGCTAGGAGTCGCGGCCGCCTCGATCGACCGCGAAAGCCGCACCGTGACGCTCTCGGATGGAAGCGCCCTGCCCTATGACCAGCTGATCCTGGCCACCGGCGGCGCGCCCCGCCAGCTGCCCTTCCCCGCTCACCCGAAGATCTTCCCGCTGCGCACGACGGGCGACGCCAAGGCCATCGCGGCGGCGGCCAAGCCCGGCGGCCGCGCCGTGGTCATCGGCGGCGGGGTGATCGGACTGGAGACCGCCTCGACGCTTCAGGAACTTGGCTTGACCGCCATCGTCATCGAGGCCGGCCAGCGCCTCCTGGGCCGCAACGTGCCCGGCGACGCCGCGGACTGGCTGGCCGCCGCCCATGAGCGGGTCGGGGTCGAGATTCGCCTCGGCCGCTGCGTCGCCGCCATCGAGCCGGACGACGAGACCCTCAGCCTGCGACTCGACGACGGCGGGGTGCTGGAGGCCGACCTCGTGGTCGTGGGCATCGGCATCACGCCGCGCGCGGGCCTGGCCGAGGCCGCCGGCCTGCCGGTGGGCGCGGGCGTGCTGGTCGACGATCGCTATCGCTCGATCGGCGACGATCGCATCTACGCCATCGGAGATCTGGCCCTGCGCCGGTTCGGCGACGCGGCCGCGCCGCAGCGGATGGAGACCTGGGCCCACGCCCAGAGCTCGGCTCGCGCGGCGGCCCTGGCGATCCTGGGCCAGCCGGCCGAGCCCGAACCCGCCCCGTGGTTCTGGACCGCCCAGTGCGGCCACAACTTGCAGATCCTGGGCGACCCGGCCGCCGGCGACACGGTGGTGGCGCGGGGCGAGGCCGTGCGGCTGTACCTGCGCGACGGCGTGCTGGTGGGGGCTGCGTGCCTGGACCAGCCCCGCGACTTCGCCTCGGCCCGCCGCCTGATCGGCAAGACGCTGAAGGCGGAGCTGGCGGGGGATCCGGGGACGGACCTGCGCAAGGCGGCGGCTTAAGACGCCCCTCAAACCACCGGGCGGCGGCCGCCGATGGTGGTCGTCACCTGGTCGCAGACGGCGGCCAGGGCCTGGCGGACCTCGTCGTCGCGGTCGGGCACGAAGGCGTCGGTGGCCAGGACCGTGGCGGTGACCACGGCCTCGCCTTGCAGGTCGAAGATCGGCAGCGCCGTGGCCCGCAGGCCGGGGATCAGCGAGCCGCTGATGGCCGAATAGCCGGTCTGGCGCACCCTTTGACGCAAGGCCTCGACGTCGACCGGCGCCAGGCCGCGCTCGGCCTGCGTCTCGCGTTCGACCATGTGGCGGGTGTGGCTGTCGGGGCGGAAGGCCAGGAACACATGGCCCGTGGCCGAGCGCAGCAGCGGCAAGGACGAGCCGACCATCAGCGAGGTGGCCACCGGCGGCGAGCCCATGGCCCAGCGCACGACGATGGGGCCGCTGGGGCCAAGCGCCGCGATCTGCACTGTGCGGCCGGTCTCGCGCGAGAAGGCGGTGATGGCCTCGTCGGCCTCGCGGAAGGCGTCGACCCGCGCCAGGGCGCCCAGGCCCAGGCGCAGGGCGCCGGGGCCCAGGTCGTAGCGGCCTGTGGCGGCGTCCTGCCTGGCCATGCCCGAGGCCACCAGGCTGGCGAGATAGCGGTGGGCCTGCGAGGCCGAAAGGTCCGAGGCCTGGGCGATCACACCCAGGGCGGCGGGCCCATCCAGGGTCGCCAGCACGTCCAGCACCCGCAGGCCGATGCCGACCGACTGGATGCCTGAACGCTGCTTGGAATCCGACTCGGTCACTGGCTGGGTCCTGCGCTGGGAAGCGATTGAACCCGATGATGAAACGCCGGAGCCCCGACTCGCAAGGCGTCGGGGCTCCTTAGGTGTTCACAGATGCGAAACGCTCGCAGAAGCTACTTGGCCAGCGGGACGCGCATGGCCAGAACCTCGCGCGAACGACGGGTGATGCCGTAGAGCATGCCCTTGTCGCTTTCGTCCCAGTCGATGGCCTGGCCCTCGGCCTCCATGCCGATGGTGTCGAGATGGTCGAGCACCCCGCCGCCCATCGGCAGTTGCATGACATAGAGCTCGGGCAGGTCGTGGCCGCTGAGATAGAGGCGGCCGTCCGGGCCCCAGCCGCCGCCGGAGATGCTCATCGGCTTGATGCGCTCCAGCACGCTCGTGGGAAGCGCCCAGGCCTCCGTCCGCCGCCACTGGTCGTCGAACTTCACCAGCGTGGTGTGGCGGTGGTCGCGCGGTGGCTCGCCGCCCTTGGCGTCGTAGTTGGCGAACATCGCCCACCAGGCGCCGTCGTGGCGGTCGACCCAGGTGACCGAGCCCGTGCCCAGGCCCAGCGAGATGCTGCGCTTGTGGGCCAGGGTCATGGGATCGAAGACCTCGACCGTGCTGACCTGCGGCGTGGCGGGGAAGTTGGAGCTGGCGCAGACCAGCTCCCTGGCGATCACCGCGCACGAATTGATGTGCGGGAAGCGGGCCTTGTCGCCGGTCCACTCGCCGCGCTTCTCGCCGGTCTTCTTGTCGAAGCGGACGATGCGCCAGTTGCTGACGGAATAGACGTCGTTCGGGCCGGCGGCCGCGCCCTGGCTGGCCCCCGCGTCGTAGCGGCGGACGGTTTCGGCCTTGCGCGTCGACGTCGGAGAGGCCGCGGGAGCCTCCGCCTGCATGGCCAGGGCCGCGATGAGTTCCAGGATCATGATCGGTCTCCCTTGTCGCTATCCTAGAAGCTGACCGCCGCGCCGACCCAGTAGGTGCGGCCGTAATTGGCCCACTCCTGCAGGTAGCCGCGGCCCGGGCCGGTGACTTCCTGGCGACCGGTGTTGGAGAGGTTCTGGCCCTCGACGAACACGGTGTAGTGGTCGGCGAAGCGCCACGACAGGCTGGCGTCGAACACGTGGCGACCCTTCCAATACTGGTCGGAATTGGGGTTGGCGTCGTTGATCGTCTCCAGCTGGCCGCCGATGTAGTTGTGCGAGATCCGGGCCTCGAACGGGCCGCGCTGATAGTAGATCGACTCGTTGGTGGTGATCTCCGGCTGCTGGAACAGGCCGGTGACGCGCGGACCGGCCGAGGTCAGGAAGGTGAACTCGGTGTCCAGCCAGGTCACGTTGCCGTTGAAGCCGAAGCCGTCAAACGGCGCGGGCAGGAAGGTGAAGGCCTGCTGCACGGCGAACTCGACGCCGTTGATCTTGGCCGTCTCGGCGTTGCGTGGGGTCGACACCAGCACGGTCTCGGGGCCGCGGCCGACATCGAGCGTCTCGGTCGAGCTCAGCGTGAAGATCTCGTTCTTGATGTCCTTGCTGAACACGGCCAGCGAGACCATGCCGTCGGTCGGATAGAACTCGACCGACAGGTCCAGGCCCTTGCTCTCGCGGGCCTTCAGGCCCGGATTGCCGCGCGACAGGGTCGGTTGGCTGCCGTCGAAGTTCAGGGTCTCGGTGGCGGACAGCGAGCCGTAGTCGGGACGGCCGATGGTGTTGGTCCAGGCGGCGCGGACGATCCAGTTGTCGGCCGGCTTCCACTGCACGTGCAGGCTGGGCAGCCAGTTGTCGTAGGAGCCGTCGTTGCTGGTCGGGGTCAGGACGCCGCCGGTGTTGCGGATGGCGCTCGACGAGACCTTGGTGTGCTCGTAGCGCAGGCCGCCCAGCAGGGTGACGTCGCCGAACTGGTAGCTGGCCTGGGCGTAGCCGGCGTAGATGTCCTCGTCGACGCCGTAGTTGCCGGTGGGCGCGGTGACGGTGGTCGTGAAGCGGTCGCGGTTGGCCTTGAAGAAGGCCATCGCCTCGGCCGCGCCGATGCGCGGGTTCAGGCGATAGCGGCCGGCGATCAGCTGGTCGGGACCGGCGGTGTCAACCTCGGCCAGGGTGTAGGTGAAGCCCGTGCCGGCGCGATAGTTGATCTGGCTGCTGGTGAAGTCGCGCTTGGTCGAGCGCAGCACGCCGCCGGCCTTGGCCTTCCAGGCGCCGTCGTCGTCGAAGGCCAGGTTGAAGCGGGCCTGGCTGGTCTTCTCATCGGTCTTGGTCAGGGCGTCGCGGTGCTGCTGCAGCACGTAGTTGGCCGGGTTGCGCATCGCCGCCTCGTTGGTCGAGGTGAAGATCGGGAACAGCGGGTTCGAGGTATCGTAGGTGAAGCCGTAGTTGGCGCCCTGGGCGTCGACGGTGCGGAACTCCACCGAGTGGTTGGGCACCTCCAGGCCGGCCTGCGAATAGACGAGGTCGCCGTCCAGCTTCCACTGCGGGGCGAAGCTCCAGGCGAAGCCCGTGCGGGCCATGCCGATCTCGCGCTTGGTGATCGGCTGGTTCAGCTGGATGATGCCGCGGCCGCGGGCGAAGCTGCCGCTGGTCTGGGTCTGGTTGGCGACGTTGCCGAGCGGCTCGATGCGGTACTCGATGCGCTCCTCGTCGTCCTCCATGCGCGAGAACAGGGCCGAGGCCTCCCAGCGGAAGTCGTCGGTCGGGCGGTACTCGACCTTGCCGTTCACGCCGCTGCGCTGCTTGGTGTTGTTGTACCAGAACAGGCGCAGCTGGGTCGGCACCTGGATGCCGTTGCCGCCTGCGGCGCCCGACAGCACCGGCGCGCCGGCGGCGGTGTATTCGCGCACGCTGGGATCGGCGGCCTCGACCTGCGGGATGTCGTAGTCGAGCTGCTCGTGCGAGGCGCCGATGACCACGCCCCACTGGTCTTCCGAACCGAAGGTGCGGCCGGCGGCGAAGGCCAGCCGGTAGGACGGCTTGTCGTTGCGCACGTCGCCGTGGCGCTCGTAGCTGCCGTATGAAGCCATGCCGTTGAAGAACGGCCGGCCGGCGTCGAAGGCGCTGCGGGTGGTGACGTTGATGACGCCGCCGATGGCGTTGCCGTCGTTCTCGGGCGTCACGGTCTTGATGACTTCCAGGCGGCCGGCCATCACCGAGGGCACGATGTCCATCGGCACGGTGCGGCCGCTCTCGTCGACCGAGGCCACCAGGGCGCCGTCGATGGTGGTGCGGTTGTAGGTCGAGCGCAGGCCGCGGATGACCGGGAAGCGCGGCTCGCCCTGGTCTTCCATCACCGAAATGCCGGGGATGCGGCGCAGGGCGGCGGCGGTGTTGTGGTCGGGCAGCTTGCCGATGTCGTCGGCCGAGACGACGTCGGACACCACGAAGGCGTCGCGCTTGACGGCGATGGCGGCGCGCTGGGCCTCGCGCTGGCCGGTGACGATCACCTCCTCGACGGCGTTGGGCGCCTCGTCCTCGGCGGCGTGGGCGAGCAGCGGCGCCGACAGGGCGCTGGTGGCGAGCAGGCCGGCGATCAGGCGGCTGGCGGCGAACGGCTTGGACATGTGGACCCCTCTGGCAAACGCGAGGGGCGCTTAGGGCGACGCCGTGACAGGGGCGCTACATTTGGATGTCAGGCGGCAACACGAAAGACGACAGTGCGATGACGACGCACGCCCAGGTCGCTTGGAAACCGCTTTCCGTAAGGGTCACATGACGGCGAAAAGGCCGGCGCCCGCCTATCGCGGCCTCGGCCCATTTTTTGCCGTGACCAGATATCCCGCCAATCGAGGCGCAACCTATTCGCGCCTTCGAGGGAATAACGCTCAAGGGATGCGCGCGGGAATCGCGCCTCCGACGGTCAGCGAGGGCCGGCCAACGCCGGCCCTCGCGCCGCTTCACCAGCTGTAGCGCAGGGTCGCCGTCACCGTCCGGGCGGAACCGAAGTAGCAGCTGTTGTTGAACGGACAGGCCGAGACGTGGCGCTTGTCGAACAGGTTGGCCGCGTTCAGCGCCGCTTCCCAGCCCTTCAGCTCGGCCTTCGCCGCGCCCAGGTCGTAGCCGACCAGAGCGTCGACCAGGATGAAGCCGTTGGTGTGGAAGCGCTGGAAGGTGGTGACGTTGTTGATCACCGCATAGGTCGTCGTGCCGTCCGAGCCGCCGACATAGCGCAGGCCGCCGCCCAGGCGAAGGCCCGCCGCCGGCCCCGTGGCCCGGCCGGCGCGGCCCAGGTCATAGGAGACGAAGGTCGAGGCGCCCCACTCCGGCACGCCCAGCTGGCGGGTGCCCGTCGTGGTCGGCGTGCCGCTATTGGTGGCGGTGGCCGCCACGGCCGGCGCGCCCTGGGTGATGATCGCGTCGGTGTAGCTGAGCGCGGCCACCACGTTCAGGCCGCGCGAGACCTCGCCCCGCCCTTCCAGCTCGACGCCGCGCACGCGGACCTCGCCGATCTGGATCTGCGAGTTGGCGGGAATGCCGTTTGTCCCGCCCTGCGGGTCGGCGACCGGAACCTTGCGGCGCTCCAGCTGGTAGGCCGCCAGGGTGAACAGGGCCGAGGCGCCCTTGGGCTGGTACTTCAGGCCGCCCTCGAGCTGGCGACCGGTGACGGGCACGAAGGCCTCGCCCTGCCAGGTCGTGCCGGCCTGCGGCTCGAAGGATTCCGAATAGCTGACATAGGACGCCAGGCCCGCGCCCAGGTCATAGAGACCGCCCAGCCGCATGGTGAAGGCGTTCTGCTCCAGCGTGCTGGAGGTGTTGTTCTTCTTGTTGTCGGTGACCTGCTCGTACCAGTCGTAGCGGCCGCTGGCGATCAGTTGCAGCCGGCCGATGGTCATCTGGTCCTGGGCGTACAGGCCCTTCTGCTCGCGGCGGCTGTAGGTGTTCACATAGGCCGACGACAGGAGCTTCAGGTCGAAGCTGGGCAGGGTTCCGCCATAGGTCGGCGCGAACAGCGACAGGTTGGGGATGCTGGTCAGCGGATTGCTGGTCTGGCCGGTGTTGAACTGCTGGAAGTTCTCGCCGGTGATCTTCTGGTAGTCGAAGCCGGCCAGCACCTGGTGCTTGACCGCGCCGGTCTCGAAGCGGGCGCTGACCTGGTTGTCGAGGGTCAGGGTGTCGAAGTCCTCGTCGGCGCCGCCGCCGCCCCGGATGATCGTCGAATAGTCGGTGTTGCGGGCCGCGCCGACGCCCGTCGTGGCGAAGCCGCCCACATAGAGCTGGCGGTAGGACAGCTTGTTGTTCTGGAAGCGGGCGTTCGACCGGAAGGTCAGGTGCTCGTTGAAGTCGTGCCGGAAGAAGGCCGCCACCGACCCGGCCTTGTGGTCGTAGCGCTCATAGCCCGGGTCGCCGGTGTTGATCTCGCGCGACAGCTTGCCAAGCGGGTTGGGCAAGACCGAGCCATAGGCCGGAACGCCCGAATAGCCGCCGCCGCTGGGCGAGCGCTGGTAGGCGCCCACCAGGGTCAGGCTGGTGTCGGCCGTCGGCTCGAACGTCACCATCGGGCTGACGTGATAGCGCTCGCTGAAGGTGCCGTCGGTCATGCCGTCGCCCTTCTGCCAGCCGGCCAGGATGCGGCCCAGCCACTTGCCCTGGCTGTCGAGCGGAGCGTTGACGTCCACCGCCGCGCGGCGGGTGTCGAAGTTTCCGAGCTGGCCCTCGATGCGACCGAAGCTTCCCTCCTCCGGCAGCTTGCTGGCCAGGTTGACCAGGCCCCCGGGCGTGGAGTTGCCGTAGAGCACCGAGGCCGGGCCCTTGACGATGTCGATGTGGTCGATCCGGTTGAAGTCGATCTGCGGCGTCGAATAGGGCCCGGCGATCAGGCGCATGCCGTCAAGGAAGACGCCCGGCGCGAAGCCGCGAACGACCAGTTGGTCATAGCGGGTGACCATGCCGCCGCGCTGGTTGGGCGAGACGCCGGCCACGAAGCCCAGCGCCTGGTTGATGGACTGCACGTTGCGGCGCGAAAGCTCGTCGCCGTCGATCACGGTGATGCTCTGCGGCGTCTCGATCAGGGCGGTCTCGGTCTTGGTGCCGGCGGCCGCGCGACGCGCCTTCAGGCCGGTCACTTCGATCCGCTCGACGGTGTTGGAGTCGTTGTCGGCGTCCTCGGCCCAGGCGGTCGTCGCCCCGATTCCCTGCAATGCCGCTGCAGCTGCGACGGTCACGGCCAACCCTCGCCAGGCCCCTGCGTTGGCGTTCGCGCCACGCGCGGCTTTGGAACGGATGACCATGAAGACCCTCGTCAAGATTGTCGATAAGACTGATAATGAGTTGCAACTATCGAAACGAGTTGTTAGGCGCAAGCCAACTTTCGGAGGGTGCGTGAACAACGATCGATCAGCGAAACCGGCGGCCGCATGGCCCGGCGTGGCGCGGATGACCGCCCGCGCCTTCACCGCCCTGTTCGGCGGCTACGCGGCCGCCGCGGCCCTGGCTTCGCTGCTGGCCCGCCTGCTGCCGATCGCCCCTGCCGAGGCCTCGGCCTGGGGCATGATCCTGTCGTTCCTGGCCTTCGCGGGCCTTGGACTGTGGGCCTTCCACGAGCGGCGCCTAGCGATCGTGGCCGCCGCGGTTTGGGGCTCGGCGCTGGTCGCCGGCGCGGCGGTGGTGCTGCTGGGAGCCCGGGCGTGAACGTGCGCCCGACCTTCCCCGCCCCTGCCCCGCCCGTCCGGGCGCTGCGCCAGTCGATGGCCTGGATCCATGCGTGGCTGGGCCTGCTGGCTGGGTGGATCCTGTTCGCTATGTTCCTGACCGGCACGGCCAGCTACTTCCGGCCCGAGATCACCCAATGGATGCAGCCGGAGCTGCGCTCGGCCTCGGTGCCCGCCGAACAGGCCGCCCAGGCGGCCATCAACCACATGCGGGCGACCACGCCAGACGACCAGCAGTGGTTCATCTACCTGCCCGACGACCGCACGGCCGTGACCCGGGTGTTCGCCCGCGCCAAGCCCAATCCCGAAAAGCCGCCGGCCCGCCGCCCCGAACTGAAGCTGGACCCGGCCACCGGCCAGTCGCTGGAAGCCCGCGACACGCGCGGCGGCGAGCACTTCTATCGCTTCCACTTCCAGCTCCAGCTGCCGCATCCGTGGGGGCGCTGGCTGGCGGGCGTCTGCGCGATGTTCATGCTGGCGGCGATCATCTCGGGCGTAATCACCCACAAGCGCATCTTCGTGGACTTCTTCACCCTGCGCTGGCGCAAGGGCCAGCGCAGCTGGCTGGACGCGCACAACGCCTCGGCGGTGCTGGCCCTGCCCTTCCACGCCATGATCACCTACACCGGCCTGATCACGCTGGTGGCGATGTACATGCCCTGGCCGGTGAAGGCCAATTTCGACAAGCCCGACGCCTTCACGGCCGCCGCCTACGGCGCCCCGGCCGAGGCCAAGGCCAAGGGAACGCCCGCGCCGCTGCTGCCGGTCGGCCCGATGATCGAGGCGGCCGGACGGACCTGGAGCGGCGACGCCCCGCGCACGGTGGTCATCCGCAATCCGGGCGACGCGGCCTCGACCGTCACCCTGCTGCGCGCCACCGGCGGTCGACTGAACGCGCGGCCGGACTCGATCACCTTCTCCGGCGCGACGGGCCAGGAGCTGTCGCGCTCGCCCTCGCCCGGTCCGGCGATCGCCACGGCCGGCGTCATGCTGGGCCTGCACCTGGGCCATTTCGCCGGCCCCGCCCTGCGCTGGATCTATTTCTTCCTGGGCCTGACCGGCGCGGCCATGGTCGGGACGGGCCTCGTCCTGTGGGTGGTCAAGCGTCGCAAGCCGAACGCCGCGCCGTTCTTCGGGCTGAAGCTGGTGGAGCGGCTGAACATCGGCGCCATCGCCTGCCTGCCCAGCGGCATGGCCGCCTACCTGCTGGCCAATCGCCTGATCCCCGCCGGCCTGCCCGGCCGCGCGGAGCTGGAGGTCAAGGCGATGTTCTGGACCTGGTTCGGCCTGGCCGCGGTGTCGCTGCTGCGCCCGGCCAAGCGGGCCTGGACCGAGACCCTGGGCCTGGCGACGCTGGCCTTCGCCGCCCTGCCCGTGGTCAACGCGGTGACCACCGATCGCGGACTGATCGCCAGCCTGCGGACCGGCGACTGGTTGTTCGCCGGTTTCGACCTGGCCATGCTGGCCATCGCGGCCCTGTGCGGCCTGGCCGCCTTCAAGGCCTCGCGCAAGCCGCAGCCGCCCAAGCGGAAGGCGTCCGTCCGCGCGCCCGCGACGGCCAGCCCCAGGCCGGCGCCGGTCAAGGAGAGCGTCGATGCCCTATGAGAGCGGCCTGGTCAGCTTCGCGGCGTTCACCTGCCTGGCCCTGGCCATGAAGAAGCACCGGTCGGGGCTGGAACCGCTGGTCCTGCCGTCGGAACGGGTGCTGCGCGTCCTGGGATGGTGCCTGCTGGCGCTGTCGGCCGCCGTGGCCGTCTTCCGGCTGGGACCGGCGCTGGGCGTCACGGTCTGGATCGGCCAGATGTGCGTGGCCGCCGCCCTGCTGGTGCTGCTGCTGTCGTGGCGGCCGAAGGCGGCGACGGCCCTGGCGGGCGTCGGCCTGATCTGCGCGCCGTTCCTCGCCTTTCTCTGACCGGCGGATCAGAACCTTCGCCGGACGGCGACCTCGACCGTGCGGGGTTCGCCATAGATCATCGAGGTGGCTGTCACCGCCGGCGTGATCGCGCCGCCGCCGGCCGCGTAGACTTCGTCGAAGAGGTTGCGCACGGCCAGCGTCAGGATCAGGTCGTCGCGGCGGGGCGGCTGGACGGTCAGGCCCGCGCCGGCGACCCCGAACGCCTTCTGCATGCCGTTGCTGTCGTGCGCCCGCTCGACATAGCGCACCGGCCCGCTCTGGAAGAGGTCGCCCCACAAGGTCCAGCGCCCCAGGCGATCATGGTCGACCAGCCGCCAGTCGGCCGTCAGGCGCGCCGTGTAGGGCGGTGAATAGGAAAACCGCAGCGAGTCCGGATCGGTCGGCGTCAGGCCCGCCAGCAGGACCGGCACGGTCAGGGCGGTGAACCGCGCCTGCGTCAGTGTCGCCGAGGCCGACAGCGTCAGGCGCTGCGTCCACTGGCCGCGCCAGCCCAGCTCCAGGCCGCTGATCGTGGCCGAGCCGGCGTTGATGATCAGGTTGGGCGGGTCGTTGGCGGCGATCCCGTCGCCATCGAAGTTCTCAGCCGGAAACAGGGCCCGCTGGATGTCGCGCGACCAGCCCCGGAACAGGGCCGCGTCGACGCGATGGCGCCAGTCGCCCGCGCCGCCGGCCCATTTGAGGCCAAGCTCGATGTCGGTCAGGCTTTCGGGCGCATAGACCTGATAGGCCTCCAGCAACGGCCCGAAGTTCGGCGCGTTGACGCCGCCTGCGCGATAGCCCCGACGGGTGACGGCGTAGAGGGTCAGGTTTCGCTCTCCGCGCCAGGTCAGGCCCAGGGTCCAGGTCGGGGCCGAGGACTGGGCGCGGCCGGCCTCGCCGCAGGCGGCCTCGGAGATGTCGACGGCCGGCGCGGCCACCCGCACCTGGCAGGCGCTGGAGACGTCGCGGGTGTAGCGCAGGCCGGCCTCCAGCTCGAAGCCCGCCCCCAGGCGCCGCGTGGCGTCGAGGAAGCCGGCCAGGCTCTCGCCACGCCGGTACTGGAACTCGACGCGGGCCGGGTTGGAGGGCGTGACCACGCTGGCCCACAGGGTGCGCTGCACGCCGACGGGCGCGGTCGACATGTAGAACAGGCCCGCCTGCCAGGCGCCGTCCCGGCCCGTTCCACTGGCCCGCACCTCCTGGGTGAACTGGCCAAGGTCGATGTGGCGGACGATCTGGTTGAGCGGCAGCGGGGAGCCGTCGCTGTCGAGGGCGCTGTCGAGCACGCTGCGTCGGTAGGCCGTGACCGAGCGCAGGTTCAGCCCTCCCTCGCGCCAGTCCAGCCGCAGGGTCGCCCCATCGTTGCGGCGGTCCGAGCGCGGGGGCAGATCGATGTCGGTGGCGCGGGTCCCGCGCGCCCTCTGCCGGGAGAGAGCGATGTCGATGTCGCAGCCGACCACGCCGCAGTCGAAATAGGGCGCGGCCTGGGGCGTGCGGCCGTTGCCGCCGCCGGTGACGTCCGGCGGATTGGGATAGCTGCCCGACAGGATGGCGGCGCTGCCGGTCTCCCAGGCCCGAAAGCCGTCCAGCACCAGCATGGCCGACAGCGGCCCGTCCGGCTTCCAGGCCAGCGAGAGGCGCACGGCGGCCTGGTCGCGGTCGTCGAGGTCGCCGCCGGCGCCGAGGTTCTCGACCAGGCCGTCGCGCTTGAGGCCGTAGGCGGCCAGACGCACCGCCACGGGCGCGCCGGCCCCGGTCAGGTCGGCCGCCGCCTCGACTTCGCGCAGTCGGCTGGAGCCCGTCGCGGCGCGGACATAGGCGTCGCGTCCCGGCTCGTTGGTATGGATCAGCAGCGCGCCGCCGGTGGTGTTGCGGCCGAACAGCACGCCCTGCGGGCCCCGCAGGACCTGCACCTCCGACAGGTCGAACGAGGGCAGGATCGAGCCGTTGTTGGGCAACGGCGCCTCGTTGACATAGGTGATCACCGACAGAGCGGAGTCGCCGGCCGTGGCCCGACGCTGGCCGCGGATGACCAGGGTCGGGGTCTCGACCGAGACCTGGCCCGCGGCGGTCAGGCCCAGCGCCGCCTGCCTCAGCGCCAGCGCCCCGTCGCCGCCGAGGCGGTCGAGATCGGCGGCTGACACCGACGCGACCGAGGCTGGCACGTCGATCAGCCGCTCGTCCCGGCGGCGGGCCTGGACGAGCACGGCGTCCAGCGGCTCGCCGGCTTCCGGCCGGGGGGCCGGCTGACGCCTTTCGGACGGGGCGGCGGCTTTCACCGACGGCGCGGCGGGCGTCAGGGCGAAGGCGCGGGGGCCGATACGGCGCGCGGTCAGGCCGCTGCCCCGCAGAAGGCGCTTGAGGGCGTCCTCGGGCTCGGACACCGCGCGGCCGCCGGGCGAGCGCAGCCCGGCCACGGCCTGGGGCGCGAACAGCAGGTCGACCCCGGTCTGCGCGGCATAGGCCTGCAGCGCGGCTTCCAGCGGCCCGGCTGGAACGTCGAAACGAAGGGGAGCCGCCAGCGCGGCCGGGGCCTGAGCCAGCAGCGCCAAGGCCGCCAGGGCCGGCGCCGCGCGGCTAGTCGGCCGTCGCACCGGCGTCCTTGGCCGGCGAAAGCACGATCGAGCCGTCGGCGGCCTCGCCGATGGTCAGGCCGTGAATCACAGCGACGGCGCGGGCGAAGGCCAGGGGATCGTCGCCGCCGAAGGCGCCGCTGACCTTGAGGTCCTTGGCCGAGCCGCGCACGACAATGCGGCGCCCGCCCCGGCGGTTGATCTCGGCGGCGGCGTCGAAAAGCGCATCGCCCTTCAGCACCAGCCGCCCGTCGCGCCAGGCCGTGGCGGCCGCGACGTCGGAGCTAGAGACCGTCTCGCGGCCCTGCCCGTCCGCCGCCAGCACCTGGCCCGGCGCCAGTTCGACCGGCTGTCCCTCGCCGCTCACCCGCACCCGGCCGCGCAGCAGCGCGACCTGGTAGGTCTTCGCGCCCGGCGCCAGGTCGACCTCGAAGGCCGTGCCCAAGGCGCGGACGACATGGCCGCCGCCGCTGACCTCGAACGGGCGCGACGGATCGTGGGCGACATCGAAGAAGGCGCGGCCGCCGGTCAACGCGATGTCGCGCGAGCGCCGGTCGATCCGCGCGGTCAACCGCGCCCCGCCATCGAGCACCACGCGCGAGCCGTCGGCCAGGACGACGGCGCTGCGCCGCCCCGGCGCGGCGGCGAAGCTCTGTTCGGAGGCGCCCGCGTTCATCCAGGCCAAACCGCCCAGGCCCGCCAGCACGGCGACGCCCGACAGGCCGGCCGCCATCAGCGCGAAGTTGCGGCGCGCGTTGCGCGCCCTGCCCTGGACGAAAGCCGCGCGGGCCTGCGCCAGTTCGCGATCGAGCCCGCCCGCGGCGACGGCGTCGTCGAGCGCCGCCTCGACCTCGGCCAAGGCGGCATAGGCGTCGACATGCTGGGCGTCGGCTTCCAGCCAGGCGGTGAGCGCGGCCTCGTCGGCGGGGCTCCAGCCCGGGGCGCGCCGGCGCTCATGCCAGTCGGCCGCGGCGTCGTAGACGTCGGCCGGGCCGTCATTGGCGGGAACGGGGCTCATGGACGGCGAACCCGTCGGGTCAGGTGGGCCATGGCCCTTCGCACATCCTTCTCAACGGTGCTGATCGACACCCCCAGGGCGTCGGCGATGGCCTGATGCCTCAGGCCGTCGATCCGGTAAAGCAGGAACACGTGCCGGGTCCGCTCGGGCAGGTCGGCCAGGGCCTGGCGAACCTGCGTCAGGGTCTCCCGATCGATCAGCGTCTGTTCGGGCGTGGCCGGAACCTGGGCGGCGGCGTCTTCCTCGATCTCCGGCGCGGCCAGGCGGCGGACCTGTTGGCGGCGCGCGCGGTCACGGATCAGGTTGGCGGCGGTCTGGAAGAGATAGGAGTCCAGCCGCTCGACGCCCTCGTCGGGCGGACGGCGGGCGAAGCGCAGGAAGACCTCGTGCACCAGGTCGTCGACATCGGCCCCGCCGCCGATACGAAGGGCGATGAAGCGACGCAACATGCCCTCGTGCCGGCGCACGACCTCGTCGATGCCGCCAGGCCGAAGCTTCGCGATCGCCGCCTGACTGAACGCGGACTGTCCGGACACCTCGTTCTCCCGCTCTGGGGCCGGGCTATTCGAACTTCGCCGCCAGGCGATGGCCGAACCGCGCCGAGACCGGCGTTTTGGCCTAGCCGCCGCTCATTTGATCAGCATGCGCCCAAATTGCGCGCAGCTTGACCAGGCGCGCACCAGACCGCCCGGAGGCGAAAAAAGTCGTAAGGGCGACCTCCCCTCGCCCGTCTTGCGGCCCGGAACCGAGCTTCTGGCCGGTCCTCAACGAAGGGGATGAACTTGAACCGCACTGCCTTCCGCACCTTCCGCCGCGCGGCCCTGGCCACCAGCGCCCTCGCCGCCCTGGCCGCCGCCAGCGCCCACGCCCAGGACGCGCCGGACGCCGCCGTCGACGAGATCATCGTCACCGCCCTGAAGCGCTCGACCAGCCTGCAGGACACCCCGCTCAGCATCTCGGCGGTCGGCGAGGCCCAGCTCAGCCGGATCGGCGCCACGGGCATCAACGACTACTTCCGCCAGGTGCCGAACCTGTCGCTGGACGGCGGCACGCCGTCGAACCGCCGCATCACCCTGCGCGGCGTGCGCAGCGCCGGCGAGGCGACCACCGGCCTCTATTACGACGAGACCCCGCTGACCGGCCCGACGGGCACCACCCAGGACGCCGGCTCGACCACGCCGGACATCAACCTGTTCGACGTCGAGCGCGTCGAGGTGCTGCGCGGCCCGCAAGGCACGCTGTACGGCTCGGGCTCGATGGGCGGCACCCTGCGGGTGATCTTCAACAAGGCCGACACCAACGAATATGCCGGCGCGGTCGAGGCGCAGGCGACCACCACCAAGAACGGCGAAGGCGGCTATTACGGCAAGGGCATGGTCAACGTGCCGCTGATCGAGGACAAGCTGGGCGCGCGCCTGGTGCTGTATCGCGAACAGCGCGGCGGCTATGTCGACAGCGTTCCGCTGAACAAGCAGGACATCAACGGCTCGACCGCCAGCGGCGGCCGCCTGATGCTGACCTACACCCCGACCGAAAACCTGACGATCCGCACCACGGCGGCCCTGCAGAACGAGGAAGTCGACGGTCAGGCCAGCTGGTCGGCCGCCGCCGGCCGCTACAAGTCCGACCGCAGGACGATCGCCCAGAGCAACTCCAAGCTGGCCCTCTACAACGTCACCGCCGAATGGGAGCTCGACTTCGCGACGCTGACGGCGACGTCGTCGTACTACAAGTGGAAGATGCTGCGGAACAGCGACTGGACCAACAACATCGCCAACAACCGCACCAGCAGCGCCGCCTGCGGCCGCTATTTCGGCCTGTCGGGCACGACCTGCTCGAGCAGCCAGCTGTCGCAATACACCGCCTGGGCGGACTCCCGCGGCCCGGCCGTCTCGTGGCAGCCGATGAGCCTGGAGACCTGGACCCACGAACTGCGCGCGAGCGGCAGCCTGCTGGAGGACAAGCTCGATTGGACCGGCGGCGTCTATTACGAGACCCGCAAGGACCACGTCGACAGCATCCAGACCCGCGCCGACGCCACGACCGGCATGGCCATCCAGCCGTTCGACGCCCTGGGCGCGCGCTATATCGACAACGACGTCAAGCAGACCGCCTTCTTCGGCGAGCTTTCGTACCACGTCACCGACGCCCTGACGGTGACCGGCGGCGCCCGTCGCTTCGACTACGACAAGACCGTCTCGGGCGCCGTGACCATCGGCAACGTCATCTCCAACTCGCCGGTCACCGCCTTCAGCCAGGTCGACGCCAGCGCCAAGGGCTGGGTCCAGCGCGTCAACGTCAACTACGAGGTCAGCAAGTCGCTGATGGTCTACGCCCAGGCCTCGAAGGGCTTCCGCCCCGGCGGCGCCAACAACATCCCGGGCTTGACCACGGGCCTGGTGGCGTTCGCGCCCGACAGCCTGTGGAACTACGAGGCTGGCGTTAAGAGCGATTGGTTCGACCGGCGCCTGACCGTGAACCTGTCGGCCTACCAGATCGACTGGGACAACATCCAGGTCCAGGCCCAGGCGAATGTCGGCGCGAACTTCTTCATCATCACCAACGCCGGCGCGGCCCGCATCCGTGGCTTCGAGCTGGAGACCACCCTGCGGCCGATGACCGGCCTGACCCTGAGCAGCGCCATCGGCGTCTCCGACGCCAAGCTGACCGAGGACATGACCAACTCGTCGGTGACGGTGTCGGGCTCGACGGGCCTGGCCGGCGACCGCCTGCCGTTCGTGCCGAAGTTCAGCGGCTCGGTGAACGCCGACTACACCTGGCCGATCGGCGACGGCCTCAACGGCCTCGTCCACCTGGACGCCAGCTACACCGGCAAGACCGCCTCGCAGTTCCGCCCGACCTTCGTCTACTACGAGAAGGTGCCGTCCTACGCGGTCGTCGGCGCGCGCGTGGGCGTCGAGGGCGAGGGCTGGGGCGCCTATGCCTTCGCCCAGAACCTGACCAACTCGATGGGTCCGGTCTCGATCACCTCGGCCGCCGGCGCCCTGGACCAGGTGGTCAGCCTGACGCCGCGCACCCTGGGCGTCATGGTCCGCCGCACTTTCTGATCCCGCTCATTCAGTACAGAGATCATCGCATGAAAACCCGCATCGCTTCGGCGGCTCTCGCCGCCCTCCTCTGCGCCGTCGCCGCGCCCGCCCTGGCCCAGGAGGCCGCCAAGCCCGCCGCCCAGGTCGACTTCGGCAACGTGCGCCCGCCGCAACCGACTTCGCCCTACACCAAGCAGGCCAAGGCCTTGATGGCGTCCAAGGCCTTCAAGGCGGCCAAGGCCACGCTGGCGGCCGGCTACGAGCAGACGGTCGAGGACATCGTCACCCTGACCGAGATCCCGGCCCCGCCGTTCGGCGAGGCCGAGAAGGGCAAGGCCTACCTCGCCATGCTCGCCAAGGAAGGCCTGACCGACCTGGAGACCGACGCGGCCGGCAACGTCATGGGCCTGCGCAAGGGCGCGGGCGGCGGCGGCCTGCTGGTAGTGGCCGCCCACCTCGACACCGTGTTCCCGGCCAGCACCGACGTGAAGGTGCGCCGCGAGGGCGACAAGCTCTACGCCCCCGGCATCGGCGACGACACCGTGGGCCTGGGCTCCATCCTGGCCATCCTGCGGGCCATCAACGCCGCCGGCATCCAGACCAAGAGCGACATCCTGTTCGTCGGCGACGTGGGCGAGGAAGGCCCCGGCGACCTGCGCGGCATGAAGGAGCTGTTCTTCAAGGGCAAGTACAAGGACAAGATCGACGCCTTCATCTCGCTGGAGCCCAGCGGCCCCACCGTGATCGTCAACGGCGGCGTCGGCTCCAAGCGCTACAAGACCACCTTCAAGGGTCCGGGCGGCCACAGCATGGGCGACTTCGGCACGGTCAACCCGGCCTTCGCCCTGGCCGACGCCGCCCGCCAGTTCGGCGAGCTGAAGGTCCCCGGCGACCCGCGCACGGTCTACAACATAGGCCTGCTTGAGGGCGGCACCTCGGTCAACTCGATCCCGTTCGCGGTGTCGATGACCGTGGACATGCGATCGTCGGGCAAGGCCGAGCTGAAGGCCGTCGAGGACGCCTACCTCGCCATCCTGCCCAAGGCCGTCGAGGCCGAGAACGCCGCCCGCTCGACCAAGCGCGGCGTGATCAGCCTGGATAACAAGATGGTCGGCGACCGCCCGGTGGGCGAGACCCCGGCCACCTCGCCGTTCGTGCAGCAGTTGGCCGCCGTCGGCGACGCTCTGGGCAAGCCCATGGGCTACGTAGCCGGCTCGACCGACGCCAACATCCCCATGAGCCTGGGCAAGCCGGCCGTCACGCTGGGCGCCGGCTTCGTGACCTTCCGCGGCCACTCGCTGGAGGAAGGCATGGAGGTCAACAAGGACCGCGACGTCGAGAGCATCGCCACCACCATGGCGCAGATCCTGATGGTCGCCGGCGCCAAGTAGAGGCCCGGAAACAAGAAAGAGGGCGCGATGAGCGCCCTCTTTCCCATCGCTTAGCAACCCCGGCTCAAAGGCCGCCGGGCTTGCACTCGTTCTGGAAGAACTTCTCGATCTCCACCAGCTGGGTCTCCATCATGGCGGGGGTCATGGTCACGTAGCCGTGGCCCATGTCCTTGATCTCCAGCCACTTGTACGGCTTGTTCGCCGCCTTCAGCCCCGCGATGAAGCGGCGCGAGTCCTTGATGTCGACATTGGTGTCGCGGTCGCCGTGGTACAGGAAGACCGGGATCTTGGCCTCGCCGGCCTTCTGGATGGCGTCCAGGCCGCCGACGAACGGGCGCTGGTACTCGCGCATCATCCGGCTCTCCGCGGTGACCTTCTTCATGTCGGCCAGGCTGCCGCCCGCGCCCGAGACGGCGCATTGATAGAGGCCGTTCGGACGGATGGTGGCCGCCAGGGCCGAATAGCCGCCGTAGGAATAGCCGAACATCACCGTCCGGTTGGGATCGGCGACCTTCTGGTCCATCAGCCACTTGGCGCCGTCGTCCTTGTCGTCCTGCATCTTCTGGCCCCACTCGTTGTCGCCGGCGGTCCAGAGCTTGCGGCCCCATCCTTCCGAGCCGCGGAACTGGGGTTGCAGGACGGCGTAGCCGCGCGAGGCGAAGTACTGCACCCAGCCGGCGACGTCCCAGCCGAGGTGGTCGCGCGCCCAGGGCCCGCCGTGAGGCATGACGATGGTCGGGAACGGCCCCTTGCCGAACGCGGCCGGCGGGGTGGTCAGGAAGGCCGGGATCATCAGGCCGTCGCGGGCGGCGTACTGCACCAGTCGCGTGTCGCCCAGCGTCTCGGGCTTGATCCAGGGGCGGGCCTTGCCCAGCAGGCTGAGCTTGCCGTCCTTGGTGAGCAGGTAGTACTCGCCCGGATCCTTGGGCCCCGACTTCAGGACGACGGCGTAGTCGCGCTTCTGCGACCAGGCCTGAACCGATACGTCGACGCCTTCGGCGACGTTGATCCTGGCCTTCTGGCCCGAGCCCGGATCGACCCAGTCCATCGGCGCCAGCTTGATCGACAAGGCGCTCCGCAGGCCCTTGGTCATCGCCGCCAGCTGCGGATCGGTCCAGTAGACGCTGCCGGCGGCGTCGTTGTAGCGGAAGCCCAGCAGGTTGCCGTCGCTGTCCTCCAGGACCCCTTCGGCGTCGAACATCTTGTGCTCGAAGGCCGGCTCCAGGAAGGCCTTGGTGCGGATGTCGTATTCGTAGATGCCGGCCTTGTCGCCGGCCCGCACGCCCTGCACGTAGACGATGTTGGGATCAGGCGAGAAGCCGACGATCCCGAACACGTTGCGATCCTTCAGGAACGAGCGGAAGTGTTCCTCGAACTGGCCGGTGGCCGGGTTCTTGATCCACTGCGCGTAGAAGGCCTTGCCGTCCTGGAAGTCGATCTCGGACTTGGCGCGGATCTCGCCCTTGGCGTCGGTCTGCAGGTCGCCGAAGCGCTCCGAACCGCGCTCGATCCGCTCGGCCGCGCCGCTGTAGACGTCGGCCCTGTAGACGTCGCCGTTGTCGTCGATGACCAGGATCTTGCGCGGATCATGCGGCAGGGTGTCGAGGATCCGCGGGTTGTTCGTCGCCTTCTCGAAGTCCTCGGCCTCCGAGCGTGAACGGCTTTCCGGCAGCGCCGGGGCCCATTTCTCGCCCTTCAGGTCGGTGATTAACAGCTTGCCCAGGTGCCCCTTGTAGCTGCCCACGGTGTAGAGCTGCTGGACGACGACGGCCAGGCGGTCGTTCTTGATGAACTCCACGCCCTTGAAGACCATGTGCTTGGAACTGAGCAGGTTCGGCGGGCGATCGATATGCTCGGTCTCCCACACGCCGATGACCTGTTCGTCGCCATCGGCCGAGATCAGCGCGGCGATGCGCTTGCCGTCCGGCGAGATCACGACGTCGCTCAGACCCGGAAGGCGGGTCAGTTCCCTGGCCGATGGCGCGCCCGGATTGGTCGCCCTCGCCTGCGCCTGGCCGGCGATCAGGCACATGCCCAACACGGCCGCTGCGGCCGACAGGGCGAAACTGCTCTTCGACTTCACTCAGACACCCCACTCTGGCTTGCGACTCGCCCTTAGCGAGCAACACACGCGCGATGCTTTTCGTAAAGCGCCGGGCGGCAAGGCGCGCCGTGTAGGCGCGGATCACCCCCAAACGCCGTCGCCGACGCATCAACATGTCCGAAGTGTGTTCATGCTGTAACGGTTTTCGCAAGAATGCGCATCATTTCAGCAACCGCCGTTGCGCGGATGGAATCCCCGAGCCTTACTCTAGGTGGCGCCGCAGAGGGCATAGCGATGCGGGCCGTTTTCCGAGTCAGGGGCTCGAGGGGAGTAGAAATGTTGCAACGTAAGTTCCTGCTGGGAACGAGCATGATCGTCGGCCTGATGGCCGCGGCTGCGACGCCCAGCTTTGCATTCGCTCAATCCACCAACCCGCCGGCCGAGGGCACCGAAGTCGACGAACTGATCGTCACCGGTTCGCGCATCAAGCGCACCGAGTACAACAGCGTCTCTCCGGTGCAGGTGATCACCAGCGAAAGCTCGTCGCTGGCCGGCATGATCAACCCGACCGAAGTGCTGCAGAGCGCCTCGGTGGCCGCGGGCTCGACCCAGATCAACAACCAGTTCACCGGCTTCGTCGTCAACGGCGGCGGCGGCGTGAACACCATCTCGATCCGCGGCCTGGGCGACCAGCGCACCCTCGTCATGCTGAACGGCCGCCGTCTGCCGCCCGCCGGCACCCAGGGCGCCGTCGCGGCCGTTGACCTGAACATCCTGCCCGACGCCATCGTCGAGCGGTACGAAATCCTCAAGGACGGCGCCTCGTCGATCTACGGCTCGGACGCCGTGGCCGGCGTGGTCAACGTCATCACCCGCACCAACCTCGACGGCGGCCGGCTGGAAGCCTCGGGCCGCTTCGGCGGCGGCGGCGACGGCGGCAACGAGTACACCTTCAGCGGCGCCTACGGCAAAGTGCTGGACCGTGGCCGGTTCCTGATCAGCGGCCAGTACTACGAGCAGAAGGCCCTGAAATTCGGCGACCGCAAGGACCTGAACTGCCAGGAGCAGTACACGTTCAACCCGACCACGGGCGCGCGCAACGACTGGATCGACGTCGACACCGGCACCTTCAAGTGCTTCGGCGCCTCGGGCGCGCTGTTCAACTACATCCCGGTGAGCCTGTCGAACGGCGCCTTCTACGGCAGCCGCGCGCGCATCTCGACCGACGGCCCGGCCTACGCCGCCAACCAGCCCTACTGGGCCGCCGCCGCCGCCGACCCGAACCTGCCGGGCTACCGCTTCGCGCCGCTGAACGACCGTGACTCGGTCAACGCCCTCGACGCGGCGTCGGACTTCATCTCGCCGGTCAAGCGCTACACCCTCTACGCCGAAGGCCAGTACGACCTGAAGTTCGGTGAACTGTACGGCGAATTCCTGGGCCACCAGCGCAAGTCGTCGCAGACCAACGTGCAGCAGCTGTTCCCCTATATCTGGGAAACCGCCCCCTGCTCGGTGAACCCCTTCAACTGCGGCGGCGGCATTCCCGCCAACACCTTCATCCCGCAGTCGCTGGTCCTGACGCCCTATGTCTTCAAGCAGGACGTCCAGGTGTTCCGCGGCCTGGCCGGCCTACGCGGCAAGTTCGGCGAAGGCCTGGGCTTCCTGACGGGCTGGGACTGGGACGCCTATGTCAGCTACTCGAAGAACCGCGGCAAGTATTCGCTGACGGGCATCAACAGCGAGCTGTTCCTGGCCTCGATCGGCGGCGACTGGGCCAACACCTTCACCTTCGACGGCATCTGCCCGCCCGGTTCGCCGGCCGGCTGCCGTCCGGTGAACCTGTTCTCCGACCAGGTGCTGCGCACCGGCAACCTGACGCCGGAAGACTACGCCTATCTCAAGCTGACCGAGAACGGCGTCACCAACTACACCCAGACCATCGTCGAAGGTCAGATCTCGGGCGACATCCTGAGCCTGCCGGCCGGCAAGCTGGCCGGCGCGTTCGGCGTCTCCTATCGTCGTGACGAACTGGACGACAAGCCGGGCGAGAACCTGGCCAACCAGAACTTCTACAACCTGGCCACCGCCAACCGCACCAAGGGCGACGACAGCGTCGCCGAAGCCTACGGCGAGCTGGAAGCCCCGCTGCTGAAGGGCCTGCCGGCGTTCGAAGCCCTGACCCTGAACCTGTCGGGCCGCTATTCGGACTACGACTCCTACGGTTCGAACTCGACCTACAAGGCCGGCCTGAACTGGCAGCTGACCAACGAGTACCGCCTGCGCACCAGCTACGGCACCTCGTTCCGCGCCCCGGCGCTGTTCGAGCGCTTCCTGGGCAACCAGGGCGGCTATTTGAGCCAGACCTCGGTCGACCCCTGCATCCGCTGGGCTGGCGACGGCACCTCGGTGGTCAACCCGGTGATCGCGGCCAACTGTCAGGCGGCCGGCATCCCCGGCAACTACAGCGGCGCCAATCCGTCGGTCTTCATCATCACGGGCGGCGGCCAGAACCTGAAGCCCGAGAAGTCGAAGGCCTTCAGCGCCGGCTTCGTCTGGACGCCGGAATTCGCCGACCTGAGCGTGGCGATCGACTACTACGAGATCGAGGTCAACGACCAGGTCACCAGCAACGGCGCGGCCGTCGTCGGCCAGTGCTACGCCGCCGCCGACTTCCCGAACAACCCGTTCTGCGACCTGTTCACCCGCGACACCGATCCGACCTCCCCGACCTATCTCGGCATCACTGAGATCGACGGCAGCTTCCGGAACATCGTCAGCCAGACCAGCCGCGGCATCGACCTGACGACGCGCTACTCGCGTGACGTCGGCCCGGGCAAGTTCACCCTGGAAACCCAGTTCAGCTGGACCCTGGAAGACACCCAGGAGCTGTTCCCCGGCAACACCGACGACTTCAACGGCCTGATCGGCGAGCCGGCCGTGGTGGGCAACACCCAGGCCCGCTACCGCTGGAACGACCTGACCTTCACCTGGTCGACCGAGTTCGTGGGCCGTCAGTCGAACTACGAGTACCAGTTCGGCACCGACCTCTCGCCGCCGTCGAACTACACGACCCCGCAGGGTTCGGCCTATCGAGCCAAGAACCACGCCGAGGCCATGTGGTACCACCACCTGTCGGTCCGCTATCAGACCGACACCTGGGAAGGCATCGTGGGCGTCAGCAACGTCTTCAACGAAGACCCGCCCAAGGTCTCGCCGGCCCTGGCCGACAAGGGCAACTACAGCTACGGCCGCGTCGGCAGCTACGCCTTCGCGACCCAGTACGACTACATCGGTCGCCAAGTGTTCGTGAACCTGACCCGTCGCTTCTAGTACGGCGAAGGATCGAAACAGGAAGGGGCGGCGCTAGCGCCGCCCCTTTTCTATTGCGCCAGGACGCCTGCCTTCAAGGATCTAGCTCGCGCGCGCCTTCAGCGCCTGGGCCACGATCGGCGCCAGGGCCTCGCCGATCCGCTTGGCCCCGCCCGCGTTGGGATGGACGCCGTCGCGCTGCATGAGGGCGGCGTTCCTGTTCACCCCGGCCAGGATGTTGGCGTAGAGCGGCACGCCGAACTCGCGCGCCAAGCCGGGATAGACGGCGTTGAACTCGCGGGCGTAGGACGCCCCGATGGCCGGCGGCGCGCCGACGCCGACCAGGACCGCGCCGATCCTCCGCGCCTTCAGCTTCTGGAGTATGCCACGCAGGTTGGCCTTGGTCTGGGCGGGTTCGACACCTTGCAGCAGATCATTGCCGCCCAGGGCGACCACGCAGACCCGGGTGTCGGGCGCGACACTGAACCCCACCCGCGCCAGCCCGCCGCCGCTGGTGTCGCCCGAAACGCCGGCCGCGCGGACGATCGCCGACACGCCCAGCCGTCCCAGCGCGGCCTGCAACTGCGCGGGCATGGCGTCGCGCGCCGGCAGGCCCAGGCCCGCCGTGATCGAGTCGCCCAGGACGGTGACGATCGGCGGCTTCGGGGCGGCGGCGATCTGGGTCATCAGGCCCAGGCCGAGCAAAAAACGACGACGACTTGGAAAACGCTGTGCGGTCAGGCTCATGCCTTCCTATGTAGGCTGACTGCCGGCCGAACAAGGACCGGCTTCTCAGGAAACACCATGCTCGACGACGCTTCGCCCCTGGCTCCCCCCCTGGCCCTGAGCGCCGTCGCCCTGACCCTGCCCTCAGCCGCGGGTCCGGTGAACATCCTGCGGGGCGTCGACCTGACGGTGAACGCCGGCGAGCGCGTGGCCGTGGTCGGGCCCTCGGGCTCGGGCAAGTCGTCGCTGATCGCGGTCGGCGCCGGCCTGGAGGAGCCGACCGCGGGAACAGCGCGGCTGTTTGGCCAGGACCTGGCGACGCTGAGCGAGGACGGCCGGGCCCGCCTGCGGCGCGGCCGGGCGGCGCTGGTCTTCCAGTCCTTCCACCTGCTGCCCAACATGACCGCCGAGGAGAACGTCGCCACGCCCCTGGAGATCGCCGGAGCGAAAGACGCCCTGGCCAAGGCCCGTGACTGGCTGGGCCGGGTGGGCCTTTCCGGCCGCCTGACCCACTATCCCCACCAGTTGTCGGGCGGCGAGCAGCAGCGCGTCGCCCTCGCCCGCGCCCTAGCCGCTCGCCCCGCCCTGCTGTTCGCCGACGAGCCGACGGGCAACCTCGACGGCGCCACGGCCGCCTCCGTCGCCGACCTGATGTTCAACCTCGTGGCCGAGGTCGGGGCGGCGCTCGTCATGGTCACGCACGACCCTGCCCTGGCCACCCGCGCCGACCGCATCGTGCGGATGGCCGACGGGCGCGTCGCCTCGTGAGCCTTCCCCTCGCCTTCCGCCTGGCCGCCCGCGAACTGCGTTCGGGCGTACGCGGCTTCCGCATCTTCCTGGCCTGCCTGGCGCTGGGCGTGGCCGCCATCGCCGCCGCCGGCTCGACGGCCGAGGCCTTCCGCCAGGGCCTAGCCGGCCAGGCCCGAGAAATCCTCGGCGGCGACCTGTCGTTCGCGGCCGAGAACCGCGACTTCACCGCCCAGGAGCGCGCGACCTTCGACAAGCTGGGGGTCACGACCTATACCGCCTCGGCACGCGCCATGGCCCAGGCCCCCGGCGGCGAGCGCCGCCTGGTCAGCCTGCGGGGCGTGGACGCGCGCTTCCCGCTGGCCGGCGCGGTGACGCTGGAGGGCGCGCCGGACGTTTCGACCGCGCTGGCCGATCACGATGGCCTGCCCGGGGCGGCGGTCGAGCCGGCGCTGCTGGACCGCCTGCACCTGAAGATCGGCGACCGGTTCGAGGCCGGCCCCCTGACCCTGGTCGTGCGGGCCAGGCTGATAAGCGAACCCGACGGCCTGTCGCGCGGTTTCTCGATGGCGCCGCGCCTGCTGGTCCGCCGCGAGGTCCTCGAGCGCTCCGGCCTGCTGGAACCCGGCGGCCTGTCCGGACGCACCGTGCGCATCGCCCTGGCGCCGAACCAGGACCCGCGCGCCATCGGCAAGGCCGTGCAGGCGGCGCTGCCGGACTCGCACCTGCGGGTCCGGGACCGCCTGGACAGCGCGCCGGGCGCCCGACGTCTGATCGACCAGCTGGAGTACTTCCTGGGCTTCATCGGCCTGGCCTCGCTGGTGGCCGGGGGCCTGGGCGTGGCCGGCGCGGTTTCCGCCTATCTGTCGACCCGCGAGCCGGCCATCGCCGTGCTGAAGGCCCTGGGCGCCGAGAGCGGCCTGATCCGCGACCTGCACCTGATCCAGATCGCGGTCCTGGCCCTGCTGGGCGTGGCGATCGGCCTCGTGATCGGGGCGACAGCACCCCTGGTCCTGGGCCAGTTGGCCGGTTCCAGCCTGCCGATCCCCGCGCTGTTCAAGGTCTATCCGTGGCCCCTGGCCAAGGCCGGCCTGTTCGGGATCCTGGCGGCGGCCGCCTTCTCGCTGCTGCCGCTGGCGCGAGCGCGCGTCACGCCGCCCTCGGCCCTGTTCCGCCGGGCGACCAAGGCCCGCCTGCCGCTGGGCCTTGAGACCATCGGCGCGGCCGTCTCGGGCCTGGGCCTGGCCGCCCTGGCCGTCGCCACCGCGCCGACCCCGCTGGCGGCGGGGATCATGATCGCGGGCGTCGCGGTCGCCTTCGGCCTGCTGGCCGCTCTGGGCCGCTCCGCCGCCTGGCTGGCGGGAAAGGCGCGAGGCATGACGCGCGGCCCCATGAAGCTGGGCCTGGCCAATCTCGCCGGGCCACGCTCGGCGGCGCGGACCGCCAGTCCGGCCATCGGCCTGGGCGTGGCCCTGCTGGCCTGCGTGGTGCTGATCCAGTCGGCGCTGCTGGCCCAGGTCAGCGACGTGGCCCCGCGAACCGCCCCGGCGATGGTCTTCACCGAGATTCCCGGCGACCGCGCAGCGGCCTTCGACGCCGCGGTGGCGGGGGTGACGGGCCCGCTGCGCGAGGACGCCTATCTGCGCATGCCTTTCGCCACGGGCCGGGTCATCGCCCTCAAGGGCAAGGCGGTCGACACCAAGGCCATCAAGGCGTCCGAGCGCTGGGCCTTCGACAACGATCTCAGCCTGTCGCTGCTGGCCAATGAGCCTAAGAACGCCGGCGTGGTTTCCGGCCGCTGGTGGACCGCCAACGACGCCGGTCCGCCGCAAGTGGCGCTGAGCGCCGAGATCGCCCAGGCCGCGGACCTCAAGGTCGGCGACATGATAACCGTGCTGGTGCTGGGCCGTGAGATCGAGGCGCGGATCGCGGTGCTGCGCAAGATCGACTTCGGCGGCTTCGGGCCCAGCTTCAACCTGATCTTCAATCCCTCGACGCTGCAGGGCGCGGAACTGCGCAGCGTCGCGATCGCCCGGCCGAGCCGCGACCAGGAGGCGGCCCTGACCCGCAAGCTCGGCGAGGCGTTTCCGACCGTCAACGTGATCAGCGTCCGCGAGCAGCTGGACGCCGCGGCCGCCCTGTTCGACCGCCTGGCCCTGGCCGTTCGCGGCGCCGCGGCCGTCGCCGGCCTGGCCGGCCTGCTGGTGCTGGCCGGCGCGATCGCCGCCGGCGCGCGCGCCCGGGCCCGCGAGGCCGCGACGCTGAAGGTCCTGGGCGCCACCCGCGCCCAGATCCTGGTCGCCTATGTCATCGAGTACGGCGCGGTTGGCCTGATCGCCGGCGCGGCGGGCGTGCTGTTCGGCTTCGCCGCCGCCTGGCCGGTGGTGGTCAAGGTCTTCGAAGCCAGCTGGAGCGTCGACTGGAGCGGGGTGCTGGTCCTGCTTGCGGGAGCGACCGGCCTGGCGACGCTGGGCGGGCTGATCGCCGCCAGCCTGGCGCTCTCTCAACGCCCCGCGCCGGTGTTGAGGGGCGACTAGCCGCCAGGACAGGCGGCGGCCGATCAGCTCACGAAGGCAGCGGCGCTCCCGGATCGACCAGGCCGGCCTGGGACAGCTCGGCCCAGAAGTCCGGCGGGACCTGCTCTTCCAGGGCCGCGCGGTCCTCGGCGAGGCGGCTTGGCCGGCTGGCGCCCGGAATGACAGCCGCGACCGCCGGATGGGCGAGCGCGAATTGCAGGCCCGCGGCCTTCATGCTGATCCCGTGACTGTCCGCGATCGCCTTGATCCGGGCGACCTTGTCGAGGATCGCGGGCGTGGCGGGGGCGTACTCGAAGTTCGGACCGCCGACCAACGCGCCCGAACTGTAAGGTCCGCCGACCACGATGCCCAGGCCGCGCCCGGCCACCGCCGGCATCACGCGCTGAAGCGCCGCGCCGTGGTCGAGCAGCGTATAGCGCCCGGCGAGCAGGAAGCCGTCGGGGCGCGGCTCGTCGAGGGCCAGCAGCAGCTCGATCGGCTCGACCCGATTGACGCCCAGCCCCCAGGCCTTGATCACGCCCTCGTCGCGCAACCGGTCCAGGGCCCTGAAGGCGCCCTTGCGCGCGGTCTCGAAGACTCCCAGCCACTCGTCGCCGTAGAAGTCCTGGGCGACGTCGTGGACGAAGGCGATGTCGATATGGTCGGTGTCGAGACGTTTCAGGCTGTCCTCGATCGACCGCAGGGTCGCGTCCGCGGAGTAGTCGTTCACGATCCGGTTTGGGCGGCCGTACTTGAAGACCTCGCCCTTTTCGCCGAGGTCGCGGGTGCTGACGTCCTCGACCTCGTCCAGGATGACCCGGCCGACCTTGGTGCTGATGACGTAGTCGCCGCGCGGCTTGCCCGCGAGCGCCTCGCCCATGCGGATCTCGGCCAGACCCGCCCCGTAGAACGGCGCGTTGTCGTAGTAACGGATGCCGTCGTCCCAGGCGGCCTCCACCGTCGCCAGCGCCTCGCTTTCGGGGATGTCGCGAAACATGTTGCCGAGCGGCGCGGCGCCGAAGCCCAGCTTGCCGGGCAGGATGTCCTTGAGCGCCATATTATCTCTCCGCCTTGGCGGCCGACCGGCTGGCCGCTTCCTCGATCAGGGACGCCACCACGCCGGGCTGGGAAACATATACCGCATGGCTGGCGGCGACGTCGCGCACGCTCGCCCCGGCGCGCCGGGCCATCATCCGCTGGGCTGGCGGCGGGATCACGTGATCGTCCTTGGCGACCAGATACCAGCTGGGCTTGGTCCGCCAGGCGGCCGCGGTGATCTTGCCCTCCAGGGCCTGCGCGCCCCAGGGCTGCTGGGAGTCGGCCATGAAGCGCGCCACCTCGGGCGCCAAGTCCGCCGCGAACACCGCGGGGAACTTGCCGCGGTCCAGCAGCAGGAAGCCGTCGGCAGACGGCAGGATCGGCAGGGCCGGCGCCCCTGGCGGCGCCTGGGCGATGATCGAGGCGACGGACTCGCCCTGGTCGGGCGCGAAGGCCGCGACATAGACGAGGGCCGACACCTTCGGGTCGGACCCCGCCTCGGTGATGACCACGCCGCCATAGGAATGGCCGACCAGCACCACCTTGCCTTCGGCGGCCGCGATGGCGCGCCGGGTCGCCGCCACGTCTTCGCCGAGCGAGGTGGTCGGGTTCTGGACGACGACCACCTTGTAACCGTCCCGGCTGAGCATCCTGTGGACCTCGGCCCAGCCCGAGCCGTCGACGAAGGCGCCGTGGACAAGGACGATCGTTCCCGGCCTGTCGCCCTGGCCGGCCATGGCGGGGATGGCCGTCGAGCCGAGCACCGCGGCGGCCACGGCGGCGAGAACTTGGTTCATGCGTTGTCTCCTTGGTCCGTCGGACAGCCGCGCCTCAGCGGCCGCGGCCGAGGATCTCCATGCGCGTCACCTGCACGCCGCCCTCGGCCAGCTCCGGAAGCTTGGCGAACCAGGCCTGGACATGGGGCGTGGCGTTGTGGGCCTCGAAATCGGCCTGGCTGGCGAAGATTTCGTAGAAGACGAAGTGGCCCGGCTTCTCGCGGTCTTCCTGCAGAAAGTAGACGAGGTTGTTGGGCTCGGCGCGGACCTTGGCGATCAGGGGCAGGGTCGCCTCCCGCAGGGCCTGCTCCTTGCCGGCCTTGGCCTGGACGCGGGCGACGACGGCATAGGCCTCGCCGGGGATCTGGGCGTAGTGGACGCCCGTGGATTGCGGGGCCGCGGGCGGCGCGACCGCCGCCGAGGCCGTGCTCGCGCCGGCCGAAAGCAGCATGACGAGCACCAGACGATTGGCCGAAAGCAGGCGCATCACAGGTCTCCTGAGGGTTTTGCGGAAGGGATCGGATCTCAGTCCGCGCCGGCGATCCAGTTGCCGTGGAAGCCGGGCGGAACGACGTGCGGCAGGTGGATGCTGGCCACGGGGGCGGCTTCGAACCTGCGGGCGTCGAGGATCACCAGATCGGTCGTCCTTGTGGCGGCGTCGATGACGAAGCCGATCAGCCAGCCCTCATCCTCGCCGGCCTGCGCATGGGCCGGGACGAAGACGAACTCGCAGGGGTGACGATCAGGCCCGAAGTCGTGCGTCAGCCGCCCGCCCTCCACCAGGTCGTGCTTGAAGAGGCAGGTCCCCAGGAACGGGTCGACCAGCCCCATGGTGTAGGCGTAGCGATAGGCCTGCCCCAGCCGGCGCTCGTCCTGGCGCGGAAACTCCTGGGGCGTGGGATCGATGACGATCCGCTCCACCGTCCCGGCGGCGGGATCGAGGATCCACCGTTCCAAGGCGCAGCGCTCGGAGTCCGGCCCCGAGGTGCGCCGCCAGAACATCTTGTCGTGGACGACGACGTCGAGGACCACCGTGCCGTCGGCGGCGTCATAGGCGTTGGCCGCGTGGAAGATGAAGCAGGGATCGACCGGCAGCCAGGTGATGTCGCCCGCCCTGCCCTCGCGCGGCAGGAGCCCGATCCGGGCGGGATGGGTCTCGTTCCAGCGATACGGGAAGTGATGGCCGGTGATCGCCGCCGTCAGCGAGAAGGTCACCGGCAGGTCGAGGATGATCGCAAAGCGCCTGGTGAAGGCGAAGTCATGGATCATCGGGCCATGGCGGACCGGGATGCGCACCTCGCGGCGGATCATGCCCTCGGGGCTTAGCGCCACGTAGCGCAGCGAGCGCCACTTGCTGGCGTCGTAGCAGATTCCAAGCATCTCGCCCGTGAGCGGATCGACATGGGGGTGGGCCGTGAAGCCGCCCTTCAGGGTCTGGCCGAAGTCGGTGTAGCGCAGGGTCTCCAGCGTATCGCCGATCTCGACCGGCGTGCTGCCCGCCTCGACCACGCCCAGCACCTTGCCCGCATGCCCGACCACATTGGTGTTGACGGTGTCGAACAGGTGGCGCGGACCAGGCGTGCGCGGCTCGTCCAGCGCCTTGGCGACGGCGTCCGAGCGGATCCAGCGATTGCGGTACCAGAGCGCCCGGCCGCCCTCGAGGCGCAGGCCATGGATCATGCCGTCGCCCGCGAACCAGTGATGCTTGTCCGGATTGGGCGCCATCGGGTTGGGCCCCATGCGCAGATACCGGCCCGTGAGCGCGGCAGGGATCGCGCCCGTGACGGGCAGGTCCCTCAGCGTCAGTTCCTCGGTCATGGGCGCGTGGACACCCGTGATGTAGGGATTGTCCGGCAGGTTCCTGGCCTTGCCGGCCGCTTCGGTGAACAGCATCGCCGCCTCCCCTGGCGTGATCAGGTTGAACCGCCGTCACCCCACCGACGCGTGGCGCGCGGCCAGGGCGTCGTCGAAGGTCTTCTTGACCGGCCCCAGCGCCTGGACGAACTCGAGCTGCTCGCCTTCCGGGCCCCGGCAGTAGATCAGCCGCCAGCCGGCGGACTTGCCCTCGGTGATCCCGTTGGAGTTGGCGTCCAGCGGCGCGGCCTTGCGGTCGGCTTCCGACGCGACCGTCAGCACCCGGTTGGCCCGCACCTGCGTCATGCCCCGGCGCGCCGCCTCGGCCTCCAGGTCGCGGATGAAGACGTTGAAGTCGGCGTCGTCGCGGATGTGGAAGCAGATGTGCATCATCCGAGGGAAGGCCGGGCTCATGTGGTCGAGCGGCTCGGCGAAAGCGTTGGGACCGCCCATCGGCTGGTCGGCGTCGCGGTATTGCAGGAGCTCGATCACGACGTTGTCGAACTGTACGAAGCGCACGTCGAGACGCTGGGTCCCGCCGCGCAGGTCCGGCACGCCCCTGGCGCGCGGGTTCACATGCCGCTCGCGCGCCTCGATCTCCTCGGCGGTCAGCAAGGTGATGTGGATGCGCTCGCCCTGGAAGTCGCCGTCGCGCATGATTTCCGTGCCGCCCAGCACCTCGGTGTAGAAGGCGAAGGCGCGATCCATGTTCTGGACCGTCAGCCCGAAGTGCTGCACGCCCTGGAGCCGCGCGCCGAGAGAGCCGCCGGCGATCCGGCCAGCGCGGACCCGGGTCGTCTCCTGGGCGGCGGCGGGCGCGGCGACCGCGCCGAGGGCGACCGCGCCGGCGGCGGCGCGCAGCACCTCGCGGCGCTCCAGACCGGCGGAAGCCGGTTCGTTCTGCTCGCTCATCGTCGGCCTCCTCGTTCCTGATTTCGATCGTTCGAAGGGTCAGCCCCCTCTTTCAAGATCATCGGTCCGAGGCCGTCGGTTGGCGAGTTAAGCGCGGTTAAGCGGGCATCTGGAGCTCGCAAGGTCCCGCCTTAACCCCGCTTAACTTCGAGAGGTCCCGCGACGGCCCTAAGCAGGCGCAAGGACCGCTGGAGCTTGGCCGGGATCATGGGCAATCATCACGCCATGAGCGAAGAGAGGGACGACGATGCGGGATCGACGGCGGCGGGCTGGCGCGCCGTCGCCCTGCTCTGCGCCGCCCTGCTGCTGTCGCTGACCGACCGGCTGATCATCAACCTGGTGGTCGATCCGATCCGGACCGATCTAGGGCTCACGGACTTTCGCGTCAGCCTGCTCCAGGGGGCGGGGTTCGCGGTGATCTTCGCCCTCGCCGGTCTTCCGGCCGGACGTCTGGCCGACCGCGTCAACCGGCGCAACCTGATCGCCGGCGGCCTGGCGCTGTGGTCGGCCGCCACGATCGCCTGCGGCCTGGCGGGCGACTTCTGGAGCTTCCTGGCGGCGCGGGTGGCCGTAGGCCTGGGCGAAGCGGCGCTGGCGCCGGCGGCCGCCTCGCTGATCGTCGACTGCTTCTCGCCGCGACGACGGGGGCTGGCGCTGGGCGTCTTCTCGCTGGGCGCGACCTTCGGCGCCGGCTCGGCGCTGTTCATCGGCGGCGTGGTGCTCGGCTGGATCGAAGGCGGATGGTTCGCCTGGGCGCCCGGGATCGCCACGCTCGCGCCATGGCGGCAACTGCTGGTCCTGGCCGGCCTGCCCGGCTTCGTCCTGCTGCCGCTGCTCTTCCTGATCCGCGAGCCCATTCGCCGGCACAGCGCCGGACTGATCGCCATTTCCGCCGTGCTGGGCCGGCTGGTCGCCGACAACGGGATGGTGCTGCGTGTCTGCCTGGTGAAAGGCGCGCTGGGCGTGGGCGACTATGCGCTGATCGCCTGGCTGCCCACCCTGCTACAGCGCAGCCACGGCATGACGTCGCTGGAGGCGGGCGGCCTCGTCGGCCTGTCCCTCACGGCGAGCGGGGTGGTGGCGTCGGTGGCGGGCGGCGCGCTGTCGGACCGCCTCGCCCAGCGCTGGGGCGCGCCGTCCCGCATCGCGCTGCTGCTGGCCTGCTATCTGCTGGCGCTGGCCGGCGCGGTCGCGACGTTGCTGGCCCAGACCGGCGGGCAGATCGCCCTGGCCTTCGCGGTCTGGGCGCTGGGCTCGATCAGCGGCTATGTGATCGGCCACGTGGTCATGCAGGAAAGCGTGCCCAACGAGATGCGCGCGACCACGGTGGCGTTGTCGCTGACCGTCACCGCCCTGGTCGGGATCAGTCTTGGCCCCACGCTCGTTCCGCTGATCGCCGAGCGCGTCTTCGGCGGCGGGGCCGCGCTGCAATCGGCGATGGGCGCGATCAGCCTGGGCGCGGCCCTGCTGGCGCTGCTGGTGATCTGGCCGCCCGCCATGGCTCGCCTGCTGGCGCTCCGGGCTCGCTCCTAGCTCGCCTGGCGGTCAGCCCTCGGGCCCCGTCTCGACGAGCGCCCGGGCGCGGCGCAGGTCGCCCGTCCCGAAGCCTTCGCTGAAGCGCCCGAGCGCATCGGAGAGCATCGCCTCGGCCTCATGGTCGCCGCCCCGCTCGCGCCAGAACTCCACGAGGCTGGCGGCCGATCGAAGCTCCCACGACAGCGCCCCGTCGCGCCGGGCCAGCGCGATCGAGCGGAGATAGCAGTCGACCGCCTGGTCGCCGAGCCTGGCGTCGCCGCGCCGCAGGACGTTGGCCTTGATGCGCAGGATCTCGGGTATGCCCACGACCTGTCCGGTGGCTTCGGACAGCTCGATCGCCTCGTCGATGCAGGCCAGGCCGCGTCGCAGGTCGACCTGCCGCGCCAGGGCCTCGCCGTAGTTGGTCAGGTAGTTGGGATAGCGCATCCGAAAGCCGCTCTCGCGCACCGTCGCCAGCGTGTGGCGATAGGCCTCCAGGTCGATGGGCCGGTCGAGATAGAGATCCAGCCGCGCCGCCACACAGGCGGCCATGGCCCGCCAGATCTCCAGACCGTGCCGCTTGGCGTGCTCGATGCCGCGGTCCAGCACACGCTGGGCGGCCGCGTAGTCACGCACATACAGCATCACCGGCAACGAGCCGTGGACCAGGGCGTAGCAGAGCGAAACCGCATAGGTGGACGCCTCCGCCTCGGCCAGCTGGACCCGAGCGGCCTCGACCGCCTGGTCCGGACAGCCCTGCAGCCAAAGCACGGTGGCCAGCGCCCCGCGCGCGGTCAGGCGCTGGTCGAACTCGAAGCGCGCGGCGCCTGGCCGGTGATCGAGACTGGACGACCGATAGACGATCTTCTCCAGCCGTTGCTGGGACGCCGCCAGCGCGCCGAGCCAGGACAGGGCCGAACCCGCCGGCGCGTCGGAATCCGAGGGCGCGGGCGCCCCGCCTGCCCCCTCCAGGCCGGAAATCTTCTCGGCGACCTCCAGCGCCGAGCGCGAGTCCCCTGTCCAGAGCTCGTACTCCGCGAGGCCGCGCAGGCACTCCAGCTGCAATTCCGTGTCGGCCAGCCTCTCGGCGATGGCCAACGCCCGGCTCAGAGCCTCCTTCACCGCCAGCAGCGGCCCCTGCGTATGCAGCAGCGTCGCCCCGTGCGTCAGGTTCAGGATCAGGTCGTCCCGCGCGGTGCGGACAGGCTCGAACCGGCCGTCCAACGCGCGCTCGACCGCGACGCGGCTCTCTTCCAGCAGCGACAGCCGCCCCCAGAACGGGATCGCCGCTATGGTCAGGCTGACCAGCAGGCCCGCGTCGTCCGCTCCTCGGGAGGCCCAGCCGATGGCGTCGCGCACATCGTCGATCCTGACGCCGTAGCGCTGGAGCCAGATCGTCCTCGGAAGCTTGTCGGCGTCCCGCCTGGCCTGGTCGGCCAGGCCGAGGAAATACCGCGCGTGGCGCAGGCCGACCGCGTCGCCCTCCCCGGACGCGGCCAGCTTTTCCAGGGCGTAGGCGCGCGTCGTGTCGAGCAGCCGGTACTCGACGTCGAGATCGCGGGCCTCGGCGGCGACCAGCGACTTCTCGACGAGGGCCATCAGCTCCTCGACCACGATCGCCGGGCCGATCGCCTCGTCGGCGGCGATGGCGCAGGCCGAGGCCAGGGTGAAGGAGCCGGCCAGGACGGCCAGCCGTCGCAGCACAGCCTGCTCGCTTGCCGACAACAGGTCGTGGCTCCAGTCGATCGCGGCCATCAGGGTGCGGTGCCGTTCCGGCCCGGCGCGCTGGCCGATCAGCAGGTGGAACCGATCACGGATCTGGTCCAGCACGCCGGCCGCGCCGAACAGGTCGATCCGCGTGGCGGCAAGCTCGATCGCCAACGGCAGGCCGTCCAGCCTCCGGCAGATCTCGGCGACGACGCCCGCGTCGCCGTCGGCCAGTTCGAAGGTCTCGAGCCGGTCGGCCGCGCGCTCGGCGAAAAGACGCACCGCCGGAAAGCCCAGGGCCGCCTCGGCGGTAAGCGCTGTCGAGGCCGGCGGCGCATCGAGCCCCGGCAGCCGACGCAGCCGCTCCCCCGTCAGGCGCAACGGCTCGCGGCTGGTCGCCAGGATCCGCACGCCCGGGGCGTCGGCCAGGATCCGTTCGGCGCAGGCGGCGACCGCGTCGATGATGTGCTCGCACTCGCAGCTATCGAGCAGCAGAAGCATCTCCCGCTGGCGCAGATACTCGCAAAGCGCCGCGAGTATGTTGGCCGAATGGGCGCTCAGCCCGATCGCGGTGGCGATGACGCTGGGGACCAGGGTGGGATCCTTGATCGGCGACAGGTCGACCAGCCACACGCCGTTGCGGTTCGATCCGATCAGTTGCTCGGCGACCGCCAGGGCGACCGAGGTCTTGCCGATGCCGCCGGGCCCCACCACCGATACCAGCCGGGCCTCGCCCAGTTCGTCGCGGATGGCCTTGACGGCGGCGGCCCGGCCAAGCAGCCGCGTCGCGCTGGCCGGAAGGTTGTGCCTGCGGCGGTTGTCGGTGGGGCGCTCAACGGGCGCATCGGACCTGCCGACGATCCGGACCGGCGCGACGAAGGTATAGCCCCGGCCGATCACGGTCGAGATGTAGCGCGTCCCGGCCTCCTCGCGCAGGATGCGGCGCAGGGCGACCATGTGGACCTTGAGGTTGCTCTCTTCGACGAAGGTGTCTGGCCAGACCTGGGCGAACAGGTCGCGCTTGGCCACGACCGTGCCTGCGCGCTCGACCAGGGCCGTCAGCAGGCCCAGCGCCCGATTGCCGATCCGCACGGGCGTCTCGTTCTCCAGGAGAAGCTGGCGCTCGGGCAGCAGCAGGAACGGACCGAAGGCGAAGGATCGCGTCATCAGTTCGGCGTGGTCGTCAGCCACAGTCGCCTCCGCGCCGCCAGGTCGCTTCGTCGACCGGCGTTATCGGACATCTACCGCAAACCGCTTCAGAAGCGATATCGAATCCCGGCGCCGTAGGTCCTGGGATCGTTGATCACCAGGAAGGCGGAAGCCGGCGCGACCCGCGCGGCGAACGACAGGACCCGCTCGTCGGTCAGGTTGCGGCCGTAGACGAAGACCTCGGGACCGGCCTCGACCTGAAAGGCCGCCTCCCCGCCCAGCAGACCCCAGGACTTCCCGCGCAGCCGCGGCTCGTTGGCGGCGCCGACATGGAAGACGCCGCCGGAGACCCCGTAGGCGAGGCTGGCCGACACCCGGCCGCCCTCCAGGCGACGGACATAGTCCAGTCCCAGACCGCCCGACCAGCGCGGCGCCAGGTTCAACCGATTGCCGGAGCGATCAGCCCGTCCCGGCGCGCAGAGCGGGTCTTCGCCCTGCGGGTCGCCGGCGCTGATCGCCTGGCAGAAGTTGCGGTAGCCCGCATCCAGATAGGCGCCGTGCGCGCGGATCGTGAAACCGTGCGGCAGCCTGGCGGCGATGCTCGCCTCCAGTCCGGCCAGCCGCGCAGAGGCGGCGTTGTCGATCCGCGTCAGCCCCAGGCCGACCGTGCTGCGGATCTGGATGTCGCTGTAGTCATAGAGATAGGCGGCTAGACCGAGGACGACGCGGCGGTCCAGAACCTCGGCCTTCGCGCCCGCCTCGTAGGCCCATAGGGCTTCGGACCGGAAGGTGTTGGCGACCGTGGTCGTCGCGCCCGGCGCGAAGTTGAAGCCCGGCGGCTGGTAGCCGCGGCTGGCCTTGGCGTAGACCAGCAGGTCCGCGCCGGCGCGATACGACAGGCCGATACTCGGGATGAGCACCGAGTCCCGGATCTTCCCCGAGAGCAGCCGCCCGGGAACGGGGGCCCGCCGATAGTCGATGGTGAAGTCTCGCCGCTCGCGGTCGTAACGCAGTCCGGTGACCAGGGTCAGACGATCGGCCAGATCGATCTCGAACTGCCCGAAGGCCGCCCAGGCCCTCAGTTTGCTGCGGTCGAGCAGGTGGTTGAAGCTTGGCGCCGCCGTCGGCGCACCGGTGGAAAGGCCGTAGCGGGCCCGCTCGGCGAAATGGCTGGCGCCGAACGTGGCGCGGACACGGCGGCCGGTGAAGACGCCCCGCACTTCCTGGCTGAACGTGGCGCTGTGGTTGGTCGCGCCCGTCAGCAGAGACGGCGCGGCGGAGGCATCGGCGTCGTAGACGACGGTCGAGTCCAGATCACGCCAACTGGTGATCGAGACCAGTTCCAGCGCTTCCAGCGGTCGGTGGGTCAGGGTCAGGGCCAGGCCGTCGTTCCTGGTCCGGCGGACCGTGCGGGCCTGGCTGGCCGCGTCGCTGGTGAAGACATCCGGGTCGCCGATCCCGATGAAGGCCCCCGAGGGGGCGTAGGCGTTCTTGAAGACGGGCGTGGCGCGATCGCGCGTCAGATCGCCCGACAGAAGCGCCTCGAAACGACGATCCTCCGAGCGGTAGCGAAACTGGCCGCGCACCGTGTGGGCGTCACGGCCGTTCAGGCGATCGCCCGTGACCGTGTTGCGGATCGCGCCGTCGTGGCGGAGGTAGCTCGCCGACAGGCCGGCCGACAGCCTCGCCGACAAGGGACCGCTGACCGAACCTCGCGCCGAGAGCGCCTCCAGGTTCCCGAGGCGAACCTCGCCGCCGCCCTCGACCTTCCAGCCGGGCGGGCGCGTGACGATGTTGATCGCGCCGGCCGTGGCGTTGCGTCCATAGAGGGCGCCCTGCGGCCCGCGCAGCACCTCGATCCGTTGCACGTCGTCGAGCCCGAAGAAGGCCGCGTCGGGTCGCGACAGGTAGACGCCGTCGAGATAGATCGCGACCGGTTGCCCCGAGCCGATCGGCAGCACCTGGCCGGCGACGCCGCGGATCGAGACCAGGTTGCTGGCGTTGCCCCCGGTGAAGCCGGCGATCGACAGGCCCGGCACGGCGCCCGCCAGGTCGGAAAGGTCCCTGGCGCCGCGGCGCGCCAACTGGTCCTGTCCCACGACGGACAAGGCGATCGGAACGTCCTGACCGCGTTCGCGACGCCGTTGGGCGGTCACGATCACGTCTTCCGCGAGCGCGGCCGGCTGATCGGTCCGGGCGAAACCCTCCCCCACCGCCAGCGGCGCGATGATCGCTTGCAACAGCGAGAAGCTCGAGATCGCCACCCTTCCGCTCCCCCGGGGCAAGACAGCGCCGCCTCACTCGCACCCCGAGGTCGGTCCTCGCCGATCGTAGACCAACCAGGGAAGCTTCTCCATCGCCTGAAAGCCGGCGTTCGCCCCTGAGGACGGCGAGGCGCCCGACACGGCTCGTGCGCGAGGCTAACCGTCCGTCTCGGATAGACTTCCATCCTGACGGCGCGTGAGGGCCATGCCGGCCGTCATTTGCTCGCCCCGGAGGTCAACCGCAGTTCGTACTCCGGGACGATGCTCACGCCTCTCACCTCGCTCACCTGGCCGCCGGCCGGGATCGGCGCCTTGACCTCCGGCTGGATGTAGAGCGGGTTGTCGGCCCGCAGCGGCAGGACGGTCAGGGTCCAGTCGCGATCGAGCCGGTCGCTGAAACGGCTCAGTCCCACTTCCCACCTGGGTCCGTAGTAGAACTGGTCGTCCAGCATCTCGACGCCGTCGAACAACCGCGCCACGTCGCCAGCGTAGTCGATCTCGAGCCAGGCCTCGCTCAGGCCGTCGAGCGCGCCTTTCGGCAGGCTCAGCGTCCAGGCGCCCGAGCGCCCATACTGCTCGGCATAGGGCTGGAGCACCGCCTTGGCGCGGCCGCCGATCTCGGAGGGCGGCAGGGCCTTGGCCTCACGCAACGGCTTGATCTGGGCGGTCAGGGTCCTGGCCGGCGCCCGGGCCTCGAACACCTGGAACGCCCCCTGCCCCTTGGCGCGGCGCAGCGGCAGGCTGGCCTCGGGCGCGGCGTCGAGCGCGGGCAGCACCGCCAGGCGGAAGCCCACGTCGGCCTTCGAACGCACCGACCAGCCGGCCTCGTCGGCGAAGATCGGGTCCTGGCTGAGCACCAGTCGATCCTTGCCGCCGAACGGCAGCACATAGGCCTGCCTGGCCTGCTCGGCGCTGATCAGCACGATCCGCACCCGTTTGCCACCGGGCGCACGCACGGCGAGCTCGCGCACGCCCTCGGGGGTCAGCGTCGGCGTGACCACCCGACCGCCCGCGGCCTTCAGGCGCCTGCCGTTCAGCGTGACCTCGACATCGGCCGAGAACGCCATCTCCACCGGCACGCCCTTGGTGGCGGAGAAGACGTAGAGCGGCCCATCGCCGTCCTCCAGCCGGGTCAGCGGCTGGGCGCTCGCCCAGGCCAGGTTGGCGCCGTCGAGATCCAGGTTGATCGGCCAGACGAAGTAGGCGCCGGCGGGGATGTCGACCGCCCGGCTCGGGAAGGTGACCGAGCCGCCCGGCAGCTTGACCTCGAAGCGGGTCTTGGCCTGCACCGGCGTCTCGAACTGCCGCACGTGGTTGTTGAAGAACAGGAAGCCGCGGTCGCCCTGGCTGCGCACCGACCAGCGCGGGGTGGTCACGTCGTCGCGACCGCGCAGCCTGTCGGCCGGCCGCTGCACCTCCATCGGCGCCAGCCTGGCGCCGAAAGCGTGCATGAAGAGGTGATAGGGCCGGACCGCGTCGGCGACGGGATGCACCTGGCCATACTGGCCCAGCGGCGCCTGGAAGTCGTAGTTGATGATGGGCATGCCATTGTAGCCGCCCTGCCGGTCGTCCTCCTCCAGGGTGGTGTGCCCCTGCGGATTCCGCCCGCCGTGGAACATGTAGTAGCCGTAGAGATTGGCGCCCGAGCCCAGTTGCACCGGCAGCATGGCCGCCACGTCATCGGGCGAGAGATAGGGCCGGCGGCGATACATGATCGGCACGCCGCCGCCGAACTCCGCGCCCAGGAACGGCGTGTTGTCCATGTCGCCTTCGATCGTGCCGGGATTGCGCGATGTGGTCTGCGCGCCGAGATCCCCGCCGACCCGGCTGCCAAAGCGGAAGGCGTAGACTTCCTTGGGCGGCAGCCGGCCCAGCTTGCTGCTCCACGGCTCGTCGGCATAGCCGCCGAAGACGGGAACGACCTCGCCCTTGGGATAGACCGCGTTGTCCCAGCCGGTGACCGTATAGAGCGGCACGTCGAAGCCGATCTGGCGCGCAAGGGTCTTGAGCGTCGCGATGTGTCCAGCGCCCGCGCCCGGCCCGCCGGCGTTGTACTCGTTCTCCAGCTGGACCCCGATGACCGGACCGCCGTCCTTCCAGAGCTGGCCCGCGACCTGCCTGTAGATCTCGCGCCAATAGCGCTCGACATAGGTCAGGTAGACCGGGTCGTCGCGCCGCGTCGGCATGGCGTTGACCACCCAGTCGGGCATGCCGCCCCAGCGCACCTCGCCGTGCGCCCAGGGGCCGATGCGGACCACCACCATCAGGCCGTTGGCCTTGGCCAGTTCGACGAACCGCTTGAGGTCGCGATCGCCCGCCCAGTTGAACTGGCCGGCGCGTTCCTCGTGGTGGTTCCAGATGATGTAGGTGGCCACGATGTCGACGCCCTGAGCCTTCATCTTGGCCAGTTCGGCGCCCCAGTTCTCGGGCGGATAACGGGTGTAGTGGAACTCACCCATCACCGGCGTCCAGGGCTGGCCGTTGCGCGTCAGGTAGCGGTTGTTGACGCCCAGCGTCTGGCCGTCGGGCGCGACGGAAGCGCCCATGCGCAGGTGCTCCGAACGCACGGCGGCGGGCGGACGCGTCGCGTCAACCGTCAGGTCGGCGGCCTGGGCCGCGACCACCGTTGCGAACGCCGAGGCCGTGGCCAGGGCGAGGGTCCGGATGCGAAGGGTCATGGGACGTTTCCTGATGGTGTCTGTTTTCGCGCGCGCCGCCTGGCCGGCTTTCGGCATTCTTGGCCGAGGATTGGTCATACCAGTCAATCTCGGGCGTCGCCGGAACAGGGCGATCTAGCCTCATGGGGCCGCCTGTCCGTCTTCCTGCAAGCGCGCTTCCCACATTCTGAAAACAAACGAAATGACAGCGCTAGCCAACGGTTTTCTCTCATCATTTGAGACTTCGCCCAACGGTAACATTTGTCTTACGAATGACTTGCTCGCACATTTCGAGCGTGTGATAAACTGGTCATACATCCCTGACGGGCTGGGCGGCTTTCACTGCTCGGCCCGTGCGAAACGTTCGGGATGCACCATCGCGGTCAACGCCACTGGCGAACACCGGGTCCGCTCGGCGTTCACGACATAAGAACTGGGAGAGGGAACCATGGAGTGCGTGAGCGCGCGCGGCCACGCGGCCGCCGCCGTGTCGAGGACGGCGTGATGAGGATTTCGCCGCCCGGCCCTGCCGTCATCGTAAAGCGCCGTGGAGACTTCGACCCGTCGCGACGCCGGCACATGCTGGCCGCCGGCTCGCTGCTGTGCCTGGCGCCGCTGAGCCGCGCCCTGGCCCAGCCCGCCTCGCCCCACGCCATCAGGCTGCGCGGCGACGCCGGCGGCGCGCGGTTCGACGGCATCGGCGTGGTCACCGGAGGCGGGGCCACGGCCGTGCTGCTCAAGGACTATCCCGAGCCCCAGCGCAGCCAGATCCTCGACCTGCTCTACAAGCCCAAGTTCGGCGCCTCGGTCAGCGCCCTGCTGGCCGAGATCCCCGGCGACGGCAACTCGACGCAAGGCTCGATGCCCAGCCACATGCACACGCGCGAGGATCTGAACTACGAGCGCGGCTACATCTGGTGGGTCCTGCAAGAGGCCAAGAAGCGCAATCCGGCCCTGTCGCTGGACGCCACGGCCTGGAGCGCGCCGGGCTGGATCGGCGGCGGCAAGTTCTGGTCCCAGGACGCCGTCGACTACTACGTCAAATGGCTTGAAGGCCTGCGCGGCGCCTATGGACTGGAGCTGGACGCCATAGGCTGCCGCAACGAGAAGGGCCAGGACTACGCCTTCGTCAAAGCCCTGCGTCGCACGCTGAACGCCAAGGGCTTCTCCAAGGTGAAGGTCCACGCCTTCGACAACTGGCCCAAGGACAAGCTCGACTTCGTCAAGGACATGACGACCGACGCCGAGCTGCGCGACGCCATCGACATCATCAGCGCCCACGTCTTCTACGCCAACGCCCACGCCAGCGCCGAGCAGCAGACCATGGCCAGGGCCATGGGAAAGCCGATCTGGAACACCGAGGACCACGTCTATCTAAAGGGCTTCGACTGCGCGATCGGCATCGTCCGGGCCTTCAACCACAACTGGATCCTTAGCGGCGCGACCAAGGTCGTGAACTGGTACGACATCGCCGGCGTCTATCCGCTCGAGCCCTATTCGGAGGATCCGGCCACGGTGCTGGCCCACGAACCGTGGAGCGGCCACTACCGGGTGCGCGAGGCCCTCTGGGGATACGCCCACTACGGCCAGTTCACCGAAATCGGCTGGACCTATCTCGACGGCGGCAGCGGCATGCTGCCCAAGGGCGGCTCCTACGCGACCCTGAAGTCGCCGGGCGCGGACTACAGCCTGATCGTCGAGACCCAGGGCGCGACGCAGGCCCAGACCGTCCGGATCGAGATCGGCGAGGGCCTGTCGCCCGAGCCGCTCTGCGTCTGGCGCAGCACCGCCGCCGAACAGTTCGTGCGCCAGGGCGACCTCACGCCCGTCGACGGCGTGGTGAGCCTGGCCGTGGAGCCGGACGCGATCTACTCGCTGTCGACAACGCGCGGCCAGCGGAAGGGCGGCTTCCAGGCGATCCCCAAGCCCGCGCCCTTCCCGTTCCCCTATCGCGAGACTTTCGAAAGCTACGCCTCACCGGCCGCCCATGGCTGGCTGGCGCGCTACACCGCCGACATCGCCGGCGCCTTCGAGCTGGCCGAGCGTCCCGACGGCAAGGGACGCTGCCTGCGCCAGGCAGTCCCGATCCCGACCATCTCCTGGGCGCCGGACTGGCGGCCCTACACCATCCTGGGCGATGCGGCCTGGGGGGACTACGAAGTTTCGACCAAGGTCTGGCTGAACCCGGGCGACACCGCCGCGGTCATGGGCCGGATCAACCATGTCGGCACAGGCTACGGCTTCATCCCGAAGGGCTACTTCCTGGAACTGGCCCACGACGGCCGCTGCCGGCTCGTGGCCATTCGCGGCAAGAAGGATCCCAAGGCCCTGGTCGGCGACGCCGAGCAGCAGGCTCAGATCAAGGCCGGCAAGTTCGACGGCGAAGGCGGCGAACTGGTCCTTGGCGACACCCAGTTGGCCGGGGTCGCGCCCGGTCGGTGGATCAAGCTCTCGCTGCGGTTCGAAGGCGCCCGCATCACCGGCCTGGTCAACGACCAGGTGGTGCTGGCCGCGGAGAACAGGCTCTACGACAAGGGCATGGCGGGACTGCTGGTCGGCGCCGACCGCTCGCGGCTCAGCACGCCCTGGTTCGGCGAGTTCGTCGTCGGCCAGGTCGGCGGTCAGGCGCCGCGGCCGACCCGCGCCCTTTCCCGCCAGACGCCGATCTACGCCGCCCGCAAGGGCGCGCGGCGTCCCCGGTCCGCCTGATGCGCAAACCTTCCGGTCGCCACAGCGGCCAGTCGTCTCGCCGGCCCCGGCCGAGGACGGCCTGAAGCCAGCCGGCCGATAGACAGCGCCACGCATGGGCTCGGCGGCCACCCCGCCGAGGGGCTGGAATGCTTGGAACGCCTTCCGCACCGAGGTGGACGAGGCCAAGGTCATGGGCTGGCCCCAGACCCTGCGCCAGGCGGTCCTGACGCGTCGGCGGATCGCAGCATGGAGCTGGCGCCGGGCGCGGTGCTCGACGAGGTGTCGCTGAGACACCGTGGCCGCCGGCGAGATCGTCCGCGCGCACATGGACCTCTCCCGCCGTAACATGGCCGAGTTCGTCGCCCCCCAGGGCCTGGACGTCGCCCTGGCCTGAGCCCGCCACCGCGCCAAGCGGAAGCGGGCTTCAGAGCCTCTGTGCGATCCGATCGGCCTGACGGCGCCGATCAGAACCTCCAGCTGACCTGGGCGCGGGCGCCATGGTCGGTCGAGCGATCGCCGTAGCTTCCCGAGTAGGTCACACCCAGCACCGCGGCTTTGCCGAGGTCGGCTTCCAGTCCGAGATTGACGGCCAGGCTGTCCTTGTCGATCGGCGCGCCGACGATCCTGAACGACGGGGCGCCGGTGAAGGCCAGATCTATGCTCGGCGCGCGATCGCCGAACGCATGGCGCAGCGCGGCCGAGCCGGTGAGGCGCAGGCTGAGCTCCCCGGTGCTCAGGTCGCTCTTCAGGCGCACCCCGACCGAACCATAGGCCAGGTGGTCGTCGCCGCCGCCATGCAGCGCGGCGCTGCCGCCCCGCTCGCTGACGTCGGAGTCGGTGAGCGCGACATAGGCCAGGCCGGCGTACGGCTGCACCGTCGTACCGGCCAGTTCGCGCTTCACGGCGACTTCGCCGAACGCCTGATAGGTGCGGGCCGAATAGTCGCTCGACAGGGTCTCGCCGAACATTCCGAACGCGACGCGGCGCGAGGCCTTCATGTCGTGCCACGCATAGGCGCCGCCGAGCTGGAACGAGATCCCGCCGCGCTCGGCCAGGACGTAGCCGCCGAGATGATAGGTCTCGACGTCGTGCTTGGCGCGCGCGGTCTTCAGGTCGCCGGCGCTGTAGCCCACGGCGACGCCGGCGCGGACATCCCGCCCCAGCGAGCCGTCGTAGCCGGTCAACAGCCCCTGGATGTCGCGGTCGTAGCTCTGTGCGTTGCCATCGCCCTTCATCGAGCCCCAGCCGCCGAAGGTCTCGCCCCACGCCGACGGTCCCTCGACGCCGGCCAGTTCGCCGCGCGCCAGGATCGCATCGCGCACGAAGCGGCTGTCCTGGATCAGCGAGCCGCGCAGGCTGGCGTGGTCCGAACCGGCCAGTTGGTCGAAAGCGTCGCGCGCCTGATCGGCCGAGAGGTTGACCACGGCGTCGAAGACCGGGTTGTCCCAGCCCAGATGCTCGGCGCCGGCCCCCGCCGCGACCTGGTTCGGGGTCACGCCGATATCCGTGAAGCTGATGTCGTTGCGCCGCAGCCGCAGATAGACGTTGGAGCCATCATAGCGGAGCGACGGGTCGAGGAAGGCCAGGTTCGAGGTCACGCCGTCGAACCTGCCGCCAGCCGCGAGACCGCCATTGGCGTGCAGGATCACATAGCTGGTTTCCGGCCTGTAGGTTCCCGCGCCCGCCAGCACCCTGACGGTCCCGCCCTGGATGGCAGCCACGCCGGACGCGACGATCTTGTCGGACTGGCCGGCCACGTCCGCCTCGACCTCGAAGACCGAGCCGGGCTTGAAGGTGACGCCGCCGGCGACGTTCAGCGTGCCGATCGAGTTGCCAGGCGCGATCGTGCCCGACACGACGGCGCTGCCCACCGTGCCGACGCCCTGCAGGCGAGCGCCGGACCAGACGTCCAGCGTTCCGCCGAGCAGGCCGTTCACGGCCAGCGTACCCCGTTCGACCGTGGTCGCGCCGGTAAAGCCGCCGGAGGCGCCGGTCAGTTCCGTCTTGCCGGCGCCGATCTGACGAAGGGCGCCGGAGCCGCTGATTGCTCCAGCGAAGGCCAGGTTGTCGGAACGGTCGAACGCCAGCGCGCCATTGGCGACGACGTCGCCGCGGATGGAGCCGCTCGTCCCGCCGGCGCCGAGGTTCAGCTGAGCGCCCGAGGCGATCGTCGTGCCGCCGGCATAGGTGTTGTTGGCGGTGAAGGTCACGCCGCCCCCCAGGATGCGCACCGCGCCCGTACCGGAGACCAGGCCGCCGAAGGCGATGGAGTCCGACCGGTCGAAGGCCAGCACGCCGCCGTTGGCGACATCGCCGACGATCGAGCCCGAAGTCCCGCCATCGCCGATCTGCAGCGTACCCGCGCGAATGGAGGCGCCGCCGCCAAAGGTGTTGGCGCCCGTCAGGATCAGCGTGCCGGCCTCGGTCTTGACGATCCCGCCAGCGCCGGTGATCGCCACGCCGATCTTGGCGGCGTCGGCCAGCACGCGGATCTCGCTGCCCGCCGCGGCGGTGACCAGTTGTCCGGTTCCGGTCAGCTCATAGCCTTCGTCCACGAACTGCAGGCCCAGGAAGCTCTGGGCGCCGTCCACCGTCACCAAGCCGCCCGTGAAGGCGCCGGCGTCCTTGAAGATGGCGTACTTGCTCGCCCAGCTGGCCGGCGTATTGCCGCCCTGGTTCAGCCATTGGCTGCTGGCGGCGCTCCACACGCCGTCGCCGCCCTGCCAGTGCTGCAAGGTGTCGTCACCGGGAATGAGCGTGGTGCTGATGAAGAGGTCTACCCGGCCACTGCCCGCCTGCAGCGTGTAGTCCACGTTGCTCAGCGACGGCGTAGCGCCGATCGTCGCCGTGTTGGCGGTCAGGGCGCCGCCATAGGTGATCAGGCGGTAGTAGCCCAGCCCGGCGACGCCGTCGGCCGAAGCCGCGCTCTGCGAGAGATTGACCACGCCGTTCAGCGCCAGGTCGCCGCTGACGACCAGGCGGTCGCTGGCGCCGGGCGAGGCCGACAACGCACCCGGCGCGCCCAGTTCGATGTCGAGATTGGCGCCCGACGCGAGGGTCAGGTCGCCCGCGATCGACAGCGAACCAACGGAATTGCCCGGCGCCAGATGGCCGCCGCTCTGGACGATGGTGTCGCCGACCGTGCCTGTGCCGCCCAGCGTCGCGCCGGAAGCGACGGTGACCGTCGACCTGGCCAGGGAGCCGTTCACCGTCAGGTTTCCCGCATCGACCGAGGTCGCACCCGTGAACCCCGAGGAATCGCCGGTCAGGATAAGCCTGCCCGAACCGGCCTGGCGGAGAAGGCCGGAACCGTCGATGACGCCGGCGAAGGTCAGGCTGTCGGAGCGATTGAACGCCAGCGCGCCGTTGACGAGGACGTCGCCGGCGATCGATCCCGTCGTCCCGCCGGCGCCGAGCGTCAGTTGGGCGCCCGAGGCGATGAACGCGCCGTCGGCATTGGTGTTGTTCGCCGTGAAGGTCACGCCGCCGCTCAGGATGCCCACCGCGCCCGTGCCGGAGATCCGACCGTCGAAGGTGATGGCGTCCGAACGCCGGAAGAACAGCACGGCGTCATTGACCACGTCGCCGACAATCGAGCCCAAAGTCCGGCCGTCGCCGATCTGCAGTACGCCCGCCTGGATGGTCGTGCCGCCGGCATAGGTGTTGGCGCCCGTCAGGACCAGCGTGCCGGCCTCGGTCTTGACGATCCCGCCCGCGCCGGTGATCGCCGCGCCGATCTTGGCTTCGTTGGCCAGCACGCGGATCTCGCTGCCGCCCGAGGCGGTGACCAACTGGCCGGTTCCCGTCAGCTCATAGCCTTCGTCGACAAACTGCAGCCCCCGGAAGCTCTGCGCCCCCTCCACCGTGATCTCGCCGCCGGTGAAGGCGCCAGCGTCCCTGAAGATCGCGTATTTGCCGGCCCAGGCGACCGGGATGTTGCCCCCCTGGTTCAGCCATTGGCTGCTGGCGGCGTTCCAGGCGCCGTCGCCGCCCTGCCAGTGCTGCAAGGTGTCATCGCCGGGAATGAGCGTGCTGGCGATGAAAAGGTCGACCCGGCCGCCGCCCGCCTGCAGCGCGTAGTTCACGTTGCTGAGCGACGGCGTCGCGCCGATCGTCGCCGTGTTGGAGGTCAACGCGCCGCCGTAGGTGACGAGGCGATAGTATCCCAGGCCCGCCGCCATGGCGGGGCTCTGCGAGAGATTGACCACGCCGTTCAGCGCCAGGTCGCCGCTGACGACCACGCGGTCGCTGACGCCCGGCGAGGCCGACGACGCGCCCGGCGCGACCAGCTCGATGTCCAGGTTCGAGCCGGACGCCAGGGTCAGGTCACCCGCGATCGATAGGGTTGCGACCGATCCGATAGATCCCCCGGAGCCGGGAGCCAGATGGCCGCCGCTCTGGATGACGGTGTCGCCCACCGTGCCCGCGCCGCCCAGCGTCGCGCCGGAGGCGACGGTGAGCGTAGAGCCGGCCAAGGAGCCGTTGACCGTCAGCCTGCCCGCATCGACAGCCGTCGTCCCCGTGAACCCCGAGGAATTGCTGGTCAGGATCAGATTGCCCGAACCGGCCTGGCGGAAGGCGCCCGAGCCGCTGACGACGCCCGAGAAGCTCACGCTGTCAGAGCGATCGAACGTCAGGCCACCATTGACGACGGCGTCGCCGATCAAGCCGCTGGCGCCGCCGGCGCCCAGGTTCAGCTGTGCGCCCGAGGCGATGGTCGTGCCGCCGGCATAGATGTTGTCGGCCGTGAGGGTCACGCTGCCATCCAGGACACGCACCGCGCCCGAGCCGGAGATCCGGCCGTCGAAGGTGATGGCGTCGGAACGGTTGAAGACCAGCACGCCCCTGTTGCCGACATTGCCGAGGATCGAGCCCGAAGTCCCGCCGTCGCCGATCTGCAGCGTGCCCGCATCGATCAACGTCCCGCCGGTATAGGTGTTGGCGCCCGTCAGGATCAGCGTGCCGGCCTGGGTCTTGGTGACGAGACCGGCGCCGGTGATCGCCACGCCGATCTTGGCGACGTCGTCCAGCACGCGGATTTCGCTGCCGCCCGAGATTGTGGCCAGTTGGCCCGTTCCGGTCAGCTCATAACCGTCGTCGACGAATTGCAGGCCGATGAAGCTCCGCGCGCCGTCCACCGTCACCAAGCCGCCGGTAAAGCCGCCGGCATCCTTGAAGATGGCGTACTTGCTCGCCCAGGCGGCCGGAGCGTTGCCACCGTCGTTCAGCCATTGCGTGCTGGCCGCGCTCCAGACGCCGTCGCCGCCCTGCCAGTGCTGCAGGGTGTCGTCGCCGGGAATGAGGGCGTTGCTGATGAACAGGTCGACACGGCCGCCGCCCGCCTGCAGCGCGTAGTTCACGTTGCTCAGCGAAGGCTTGGTTCCGATCGTCGCCGTGCTGGAGGTCAGGGCGCCCCCATAGGTGATCAGGCGGTAGTAGCCGATGCCCGCGACGCCGTCGGCCGAGGCCGCGCTCTGCGAGAGATTGACCACGCCGTTCAGCGCCAGGTCGCCGCTGACGATCAGGCGGTCGCTGACGCCGGGCGAAGCCGACGACCCGCCTGGCGCGCCCAGCTCGATGTCGAGGTTGGAGCCCGATGCGAGAGTGAGGTCGCCCGCGATCGACAGCGAGCCCACCGAATTGCCGGGCGCCAGATGGCCGCCGCTCTGGATGGTGGTGTCGCCGATCGCGCCAGTACCGCCCAGCGTCGCGCCAGATGCGACGGTGACCGTCGAACCAGCCAGCGAGCCGTTGACCGTCAAGGTTCCGGACCCAACCGTGGTGGCTCCAGTGAAGCCGGACGAATCTTCGGTCAGGACCAGCTTCCCGGAGCCGGCCTTGCGGAAATCACCCGCGCCCGAAAGCACGAAGCCATAGGTTCCGTCCACACTCTGATCGAGGGTCAGGAAGGCGCCGGCGCCGATCGACGCGTCGCTGCCGAACAGGCCGGCCTTGGCGATCACGCCGCCGCCCGAAATCGTCCAGTTCGAGGCCGACTCGCCGGTCAGGATCAGGGTTCCCGCACCCGTCTTGGTCACCGCGCCGCCGGTGGAGATCTGGCCGCGATAGACCCCGTCGAACGTCTGGTCGAAAACGACGCCCCGGCTGCCGGCGCCGCTGCCGAAGACCACGCTGCCGGCCAGGCTGTTGCTGTCGCCCTTCAGCACGCCTTCCAGCACCGACCAGGTCTGGTTACCCGTGCCGGTCAGGGTCCAGGTGCTGGCGCCCAGCTTCTCGAAGGTGTCGAAGCCCATGTAGCCGTAGCCGTCCACGGACCCGTCCGACCCGATATGCATGGCGTCGAACGTGTCGTCGTCCGCGCCGCCCAGGGCCAGCACGTTGTTGGAGCCGCCGCCGGTCACCGCAGCGACGTCACGGATCCACGAGCCCGCGTGAAGCTCCAGGCGGTTGTTGCTACCAAAGAACTCGATCGCGTAGGCGCGCTGGAAGCTCACGCTGACGCCGCCGATGATCGTGCCCGAATTGATGATGGTGGTGGAGCCGGTGCTGGCGCCGACCACGCCCCTGCCGCCTGCGCCCCGCCGGATCGCGTTGGAGGCCAGGCCGCCCGCTCCGCCCTGGATCGTTCCGGCGTTGACCAGCAGCCCCGGCTGCCCGCCCGTGAAGACGATGCCCGCCCCGCCGGCGCCGGAATACATCCCGCTGAAATTGCCGTTTCCCTGGCCGCCGACGCCGCCGGCGATGACGCCGGTCGCGCTGTTCTCGATCGTGCCGCCCCAGGCGATCACGCCGATGCCGGCCGCGCCGCCGTTCGAATAGCCGTAGCCGCCCTCGCCGCCGGTGATCGTACCCGCGTTGGCAATGGTTCCCAGATTGCTGAGCACGCCGGCCGCGCCGGCCCCGCCCCAGCTGGCGAAGGTTCCTCCGGCCCCGCCGGTGATCGTGCCGCTTTGGACGTTCAGCGAGCCGCCGTTGTAGAGGAAGAGGCCCGCGCCGCCGTTGCCGAGCGAGCTGCCCGTGCCGCCCGTGATGGCGCTGGTCGCCCCGCCCGCGCCGCCCACCACGGTCACCGAGCCGCCGTTCAGCAGCACCAGCCCGGCGCCGCCCCCGCCGCCGCCACCGCCGCCGCCTGCACGGCCCTCGCCGCCGTTCCCCCCTGTGACGTCATAGCCTGCTGTCGTGAGCTGGACGTTCGCCCCAGTCAGCACGAGCCCGCCTCCGCCGCCGCCCCCGGCAGCGTTCGCGCCGCCGTTGGCGCCGTCCGTCGCGGCGAAGTCGACGGCCAACGAGATGGATCCTGTCGAAGCGCTCTGCCAGCCCAGGCCGCCATTGCCGCCAAGGCCGCCGCTCCCGCCGCCGCCGCCGCCGCCGGCCGAGAGGTCGTTCAGCGCCCCGGGCTGCCCTCCCGCCTGGCTGCCGTTGGCGCCGGCCTCGGCCGAGCCGGTGGGCGTGCCGGCCGCCGCTCCGCCATAGCTTCCCGCGCCGGAAGCGCCGCCGCCGCCGCCCGCGACGCCGCCCGCGGGCGTGAAGGAGCCAAAGCCGGCGCCGTCGCCGCCGCCATGGGTGATCTGCCGGGCCTGGGCCATCGGGGCGCCGAGGCCGACCGCCAGCGCGAGCACCGTAAGCGAGACCGAGTTGCGGATGGCCCGCGCTTTGTTGATCGACTGCCGCACTTTGACACCTGCCAGGCCCGTCTTGGCGGGCCGCTCCTGAACCGCAGGGGCGTCAGATCGCGCCACGCGGCGCGCTCGGCTGGGCCGGGCCCGATCCCCTGAAAGGCACGCGCAGACAGCGATCGACGACGGCGTCCTCAGACGCGCGGCATCGATGATCCGTAAAACGCATGTTTTCCCGTCCCTGCCAGCGAGGCGCGCGCGGAACTATGCCATCCCGGCATGAACGGCAGAGTTTGGAACGGGGGTCAGTGCGCGCTGCGGCGCAGGGTGTCGGAAGGGCGCTCGCCGAAGCGAAGGCGATAGGCCTGGGCGAAACGGCCCAGCTCCCAGAAGCCGTGGTCCATGGCGACCTTGGTCACCAGGGTGGTGGCGGGATCGCAGGCCCGCAGCCGTGCATGGACGAGGTCCAGGCGGCGATTGCGAGCGTAGCGCACCGCGCTCTCCCCGAGGAATTCCTGGCAGGCCAGGTTGAGCGTCCGCTCGGCCGCGCCCACGACCCGGCAGATGTCGCCCAACGACAGCATCTCCTCCGGGCGCTCCTCCAGGGCGCGCTCGAAACGGGCGACGATCTGGCGATGGCGTCCCAGGGCCGCCCTGTCCGGCTTGACCAGCCCCTGCGAGAGGCAGGCCAGCAGCTTGTCGACGACCGCGCCCGCCAGGGCCTTGGCCGGTTGCGCCTCGCCGAGGATCTCGGGCGTGTTCTGGATCACGCCTGAGATGTCGCCCATCAACCCGATGAGTTCGTCCATCGCCGCCGACGGCGCGACGAACATGCGATCGTCGTCCAGCGGCGCCTTATGGCCGGCGCCCATCAGGTTGGGGGCATGCGCCGTCAATCGCTCGAACGGCATGGTCACGATGCCGAAGGCCCACGGCATGTCGGGCGGAGAGCCCGTGACGGTCCGCTCGTTGGGTCGGAAGTGAAAGATATGCCGGCCGAAAAGCTTGCGTCCCGAAACCCGGCGCATGATCCCGGGCTCGGTGGCGAACATGAAGGTGTGGACGCCCGGAATGGCCGCGGTCTGGGCGATGCCCTGGGCGAAGCGGCCCATGCCCAGGTTCAGCCCGCCGAAGCTGGCCCGCGCCAGCATGCCGTCGAAACACCCGCTCGTCCGTTCGAGAGGAAGAGGCTTCGCGCCCGAATTGATGTCGCCGATCGCCAGCGCCATCGTCTCGGGGTCCGTGAACCTGGCGAAGGCGCTCGAGGCGGAGGGTTTGCTGGACGGGTCGGGCGTCATCTTGCTGCGGAGAGGTCGAACTGTGTCGACTTGGCGACAATCGTCAACCGGTATGCCAAGACTCGCCGGAGGACAATCGAAGCTCGCACCCGCGTACCCGCCTGGCGCACGATCCACGGGCAAAAAAGAAGGCGCCCGAAGGCGCCTTCCTTGATCACTCCCACTCAATCGTGCCGGGCGGCTTGCTGGTCACGTCGTAGACGACGCGGTTGACGCCGCGGACCTCGTTGATGATCCGGGTGGCGGTCTTGCCTAGGATTTCCCAGGGGAACTCGAAGAAGTCGGCGGTCATGCCGTCGGTGGAGGTCACCGCGCGCAGGGCCAGGACGTTCTCGTAGGTGCGCGCGTCGCCCATGACGCCCACCGTCTTGACAGGCAGCAGCACGGCGAAGGCCTGCCAGATCTTGTCATAGAGGCCAGCGTTGCGGATCTCTTCGAGATAGATGGCGTCGGCGTCCTGCAGCACCTTGACCTTCTCGGGGGTGATCTCGCCCGGGATGCGGATGGCCAGGCCCGGGCCGGGGAACGGGTGGCGGCCGACGAAGGCCGGAGCCAGGCCCAGCTCGACGCCCAGGGCGCGGACCTCGTCCTTGAAGAGTTCGCGCAGCGGCTCGACCAGCTTCAGCTTCATGTAGTCCGGCAGGCCGCCCACGTTGTGGTGGCTCTTGATCACGGCCGACGGGCCGCCGCGGGCCGAGACGCTCTCGACGACGTCGGGATAGAGCGTGCCCTGGGCCAGGAACTGGGCGCCGTCGATCTTGGCGGCTTCCTTGTCGAAGACGTCGATGAACAGGCGGCCGATGGTCTTGCGCTTGGTCTCGGGATCCGAAACGCCGGCCAGTTCGCCGAGGAACAGGTCGCCGGCGTCCACGTGGACCAGCGGGATGTTGTAGTGGTCGCGGAACAGGGTGACGACCTGGTCGGCCTCGTTCTTGCGCAGCAGGCCGGTGTCGACGAAGACGCAGGTCAGCTGGTCGCCGATGGCCTCGTGGATCAGGACGGCGGCCACCGAGCTGTCGACGCCGCCCGACAGGCCGCAGATCACCTTGCCGTCGCCCACCTGGTCGCGGATCTTCTGGACCATCTCCTGGCGGAAGGCCGCCATGGTCCAGTCGCCCTTCAGGCCGGCCAGGGCCAGGAAGTTCTTGTAGATCTGGGGGCCGTTGACGGTGTGGTAGACCTCGGGGTGGAACTGCAGCGCATAGATCTTCTTGGCGTCATTGGCGATGGCCGCAAACGGCGCGCCGTTCGAGGTGCCCACCACCTCGAAACCTTCGGGGATGGCGGTGACGCGGTCGCCGTGGCTCATCCAGACGGTTTCCAGCTCGCCCACGCCCGCCAGGCCTTCGAACAGCGGGCTCTGCTTGCCGATCGTCAGCTCGGCGCGGCCGAACTCGCCGGCGTGGCCGCCCTCGACCTTGCCGCCCAGTACGTCGCACAGCAGCTGCTGGCCGTAGCAGATGGCCAGCATCGGCAGGCCAAGGTCGAACAGCTTGCGGCCGATGCGGGGGCTGTCGGCCTCCAGCACGCTGGCCGGGCCGCCCGACAGGATGATCGCCGAGGGCTGGTAGTCATCGACCAGGGCTTCGGCCTTGTCGAAGGGATGGATCTCGCAATAGACGCCAGCCTCGCGCACCCGGCGCGCGATCAGCTGGGTCACCTGGCTGCCGAAGTCGACGATCAGGACGCGCTGGTGGTGGGGTTCGGTGGTCATCGGGCGGGTCTCCAGCGGTCGGGCGTCTAAATCAGGGGGCGTAGGTCGAGCGCTGGAGCACGGCGGCGAAGAAGCCGTCCGTACCGGCGCGGTGCGGGGTCAGGCGCAGATAGCCTTCCGGGGTCACGTGGGTGACGCCGTCCAGGGCGATCGGCTTGACGGTGAATTCGGGGTGGCGCTCGAGGAAGGCCGCGACGCGATCCTCGTTCTCCTCGGTCAGCAGCGAGCAGGTGACGTAGACCATCCGGCCGCCGGCCTTCACGAAGGTCGAGGCGTCCTCCATGACGCTGTCCTGCTCGATCTGACGCTTGGCCAGCTGGTCGGACGACAGGCGCCATTTCGCATCGGGGTGACGGCGCCAGGTTCCGGCGCCGGTGCAGGGGGCGTCGACGAAGACCACGTCGATCTTGCCTTCCAGGCCCTTCAGCGGCTGGGCCTCGATCGGCGAGCGGATCTGCAGGTTGCGGACCCCTGCCCTCTGGCCGCGACGGATGGTGTCGGCCAGGCGGCGAGCGTCACTGTCGTGGGCGAAGATCTGGCCGCTGTTGCCCATGGCGGCCGCGAGCGCGAGCGTCTTGCCCCCGCCCCCGGCGCAGAAGTCGAGCACCTGCTTGCCCTTGACCTCGCCGGCCACGGCGGCGGCGATCTGCGAGCCCAAGTCCTGAACCTCGAACCAGCCCTTGGAGAAGGCCGGGACGGCTTCCACGGAGGGCGTACGGTCGGCGGCGGCGGGCGCGGGGATGCGGAAGGCGGTCGGCAGAATGCCGGCCGGCGCCGCGTTGATCGGCGCCAGGGCCTTGGCGCCGCGCTCGACGTCGGCCTTCAGGGTGTTGACGCGCAGGTCGACCGGCGCGCGTTCGGACAGCGCCGCCATCTCGGCGACCTGGTCGGCGCCAAGCGCCCGGGCCAGGTGCGGCTCCAACCAGTCGGGATAGTCGCCGGCCACCGGCGCAGGCGCGCCGTCCAGCGAGACGGGTTCCTTCAGGCGGGCCTGTTCGGTCTCGGAGAGCGCACCGAAGCCGTGCTCTTCCGAGGCGGCTTCGGCGATGCGCTCAGCCGGCCACTTCCAGACGAAGGCCAGGACGCCGAGCACGACGCCGCGCGCCGAAGTCTCGCCCATCATCCAGCCCAGCGAGCGCTTGCGGCGCAGCGCGTCGAGCACCAGGCCCGAGACGAACGCGCGGTCCTTGGAGCCGGCGTAGCGCGCGGCCTCGCCCCAGCGCTTGAGCGCCATCTTCACAGGGAAATGCCGCGTCTCGATCTCGGTCAGAACCTCGATCGCCGCGGAAACCCGTCCTCCGTCACGCATGGAGCTATATCACCAACGCCAGAAGGACCATGGCCAGACCCGCCATCGAGGCGACCCAGACCAGGCTGCGAACGACCGGCACGCCGAACGCATAGAGAAAGACATAGACCGCCCGGGCGCCGACATAGAGCGCGGTTCCAGCGACGGTCAGCGCACCGAGCCGGCCGCCCAGATAGGCGACCAGCACGGCGGCGACGAAGAACGCGAAGGTCTCGCGGAAGTTGGCGAAGGCCCTTTCGAGCCGTCCTGCCATGCCGGTCAGCACGACCGGCGTCTCCCGCGAGCCGACATTCCACTTCAAGCCGCGCTGGGGCTGGGCCGCCGCGCTGGCCCACAGAAGGTGGACCAGCCCGATGACGACCGCGACCGCCAGCATCCGCAGCTCGAAGGCCATCTGCATGGCCTAGACCGCGCTCGGATAGTTCGGAGCCTCGCGCGTGATCATCACGTCATGGACGTGGCTTTCACGCAGGCCGGCGCCCGTGATCCGCACGAAGCGCGCGCGCTCCTGCAGTTCCGGGATCGTGGGCGCGCCGACATAGCCCATGGCCGCGCGCAGGCCGCCGACCAGCTGGTGCAGCACCGGAGCGATCGGACCCTTGAACGGGGTCTGGCCCTCGATGCCTTCCGGCACGAGCTTGAAGCTGTCGGTCACTTCCTTCTGGAAGTAGCGGTCGGCCGAGCCACGGGCCATGGCGCCCACCGAGCCCATGCCGCGATAGCTCTTGTACGAGCGGCCCTGGTAGAGGAACACCTCGCCCGGCGCCTCTTCGGTGCCGGCGAACATCGAGCCCATCATGGCGGTCGAGGCGCCCGCGGCGATGGCCTTGGCCAGGTCGCCCGAGAACTTGATGCCGCCGTCGGCGATCACCGGCACGCCGCTCTCGCGACCGGCGCGGACGGCTTCCATGATCGCGGTCAGCTGCGGCACGCCCACGCCCGCGACGATGCGGGTGGTGCAGATCGAGCCCGGGCCGATACCCACCTTCACCGCGTCGGCGCCGGCGTCGATCAAGGCCCGCGCGGCGTCGTAGGTGGCGATGTTGCCGGCCACGATCTGGACGCGGTTGGCTTCACGCTTGAGGCGCGAAACGGCGGCGGCGACCTGGCTGGAGTGGCCGTGGGCGGTGTCGATGACGACAACGTCGACGCCGGCGTCCACCAGGCCCATGGAGCGCTCGAAACCGGCGTCGCCGACGGTCGAGGCGGCGCCGACCAGCAGGCGGCCCTTGTCGTCCTTGGCGGCCAGGGGGTGAGCCTGGGCCTTCTCGATGTCCTTCACCGTGATCAGGCCGACGGCGCGGTAGGCGTCGTCGACGACGATCAGGCGTTCGATCTTGTGCTTGCGGAGAAGCTCGCGCGCCTCGCGGCTGTCGACGCCCTCGCCCACCGTGATCAGGTTCTCGCGGGTCATCAGCGCCGAGGCCGGCACGTTGGCGTCGCCCTCGAAGCGCATGTCGCGGTTCGTGAGGATGCCGACCAGCTTGCCCGTCTCGCGCTCGACCACCGGGAAGCCCGAGATCTTGCGGCGGGCCGTGATCTCGCGGACCTCGGCCAGGGTGGTGTCCGGGTGGATGGTCAGCGGGTTGATGACCATGCCGCTTTCGTAGCGCTTGACCTCGCGGACGTGGTCGGCCTGCTCCTCGTTGGAGAGGTTGCGGTGCAGGATGCCCAGGCCGCCGGCCTGCGCCATGGCGATGGCGAGACGGCTTTCGGTGACCGTGTCCATGGCGGCGGACACGAGCGGGATGTTCAGACTGATTTCACGCGTGAACTTGGTCTCGGTCGTCACTTGCGTCGGCATGACGTCGGACGGACCAGGTTCGAGCAAAACGTCGTCGAAGGTGAGCCCTTCGCGAATCTCCATCGGATTCTCCATTTTGCGGCGCTCGTATAGTCGCGAGGCGGGCGTTTGTCGAGGCGTGGAGAGCGGCCTGCGGCACGAAATCTGCGTTCTCAGGCTAGAGGCGAAATTCCAGCCCCAGATCCCGCGCCACACCTTCCAGGCGCTGATCCTGCGTCCAAAGGCGAGCACCGGCGGTCAAGCGTACGGCCGCCAGTAGGTGCGCATCGACATGACCAATTTCGCGCCCGTAGAGCCGATGACCTTCGACAAAGTCGAGCACCTCCGCATCGGTCGCCGAGGTCGCCATCGGCATCTGCCGAAGCGCTTCCAGAAAAGCCGTTCGGTTCTTGAGATTGCCGAGCGCCAGTTCGCCCACGACGAAAGGATGGACGAGCACCCTGCTCTCCTCCAGCAACCGCACAAGCACCGCATCGGCGGCGCGAAGATGAGCAACCCAGACCGAACTATCGACCAGAATCACGCCGCCTAAGACCTTCGGCGAGCAGCAAGCTGGAGCTCGGGCTCGCTGCCGCCCAGCAGCGCCAGTCGACGTGCGCTTTCGCGCTCGACAAGAGCCTTCAAGGCTTCCCGCACCAGCGCCGCCTTTTCCTGGATGCCCGTAAGAGCGGCGGCCCGCTCCAGCAGTTCGTCGTCCAAGGCCAATGTCGTACGCATGGCGTGAGCTCCTTGCAGCACGAAATGTAGCATCGAACGATGCCCATATCCATGCCAGGCAGCACGGCTCAAGCGGTCGTCAGGGCGCCTCGAACGGCTCGCAAACCTTTTCCCGCGGAACGAAGCTCAGCAGTCGGAAGCCGTCACCGGTCCAGAGATAGCGATAGACCCCCGCGCGGGCCTGGTCCTCTCGCGGCGCGCCGGCCAGCACGATCACGCGGCTGCCGCGCTCGAAGTTCACGCCGTGGAGCATTCCACCTACGCGGTTGGTATCCATGTAGTCCGCGCCGGGCAGTTTCGTGACCCGGCCCGTCCGGGCGTCCACCGCCACCCAGGCCACGCAGGAGGTCCCGCAGCCCCACTGGACGACCGTCATGTGGCCCGCGAAGTTCGGCCCCTGGGCCGCGCCCTCGCGCAGCGCGGTTCGAAACAATCGCTTGTCGGGCGTATCCAGCACGGGCTTGGCGGGAACGCCGGTCCAGGCCTTCGCCGGATGACCGTCGAACCGCAGGCTGTCGCGAGCGGCGCTATCGGTAATGATGCAGGCCGGCGACGCCGCCGCGATCATCATGGAGACAAGCGCAGCGACCATCGGAGACCTACCTTCCCTTGAACCCCGTCGCCACGAGGAAGACCTCGGAGCTGTCCTGGCGGCTGGCCTTGGGCTTGAAGTGCTGGACCTTCTCGAAGTTCTTCTTCAGCCGGGCGATGACCTCGGAGGTTTCGCCGCCCTGGAAGGCCTTGGCGACGAAGGCGCCGCCGGGTTTCAGGGTCTCGATGGCGAATTCGGCGCCGATCTCGATCAGGCCGACGATGCGCAGGTGGTCGGTCTCGCGGTGGCCAACGGTGTTGGGGGCCATGTCCGACATCACGAGGTCAGGGGCGCCGCCTAGCAGTTCGAGCAGCTTGGGCGGACAGGCCGGATCAGTGAAATCCATCTCGACGATGTGGGCCGGCTCGACCGGGTCGACGTGCAGCAGGTCGACGCCCACCAGCTGGGTCACGCCGCGCTCGACGGCCACCTGCAGCCAGCCGCCGGGCGCGCAGCCCAGATCGATGACCTTCGCGCCCTTCTTGAAGAAGCGGAACTTCTCGTCGATCTCGCTGATCTTGAAGGCCGCGCGGCTACGATAGCCCAGCGCCCGGGCCTTGGCCGAGAACGGGTCGTTGATCTGGCGCTCCAGCCAGGCCTGCTGGCTGGGCGTGCGGCCATAGGCGGTCTTCAGGCGCGCGGGCTTGGCGCGACCGTCCGCGTTGCCGCCCGTGGGCGGCTTGACCATGCGGCGCTTGGGGGGCTCGTCGTTCATGCGTTCACCGTTGGGGCCGAACCGGCCCCGCCGCGCCGCCGACGGCGGGGGCGCTTCTGCCGATCCGACATCAGAGACATCAGGAGGCCCTCTCTAAGCCCTCGGTCGGCGACTCGCACGCGAGAACACGGCCAAAGCTCCTGAACGGCTTGAAGAATGGCCGCGCCGGCCAGCACCAGGTCGGCGCGATCGGCCCCGATGCAGGGCTCCAGCGCCCGTTCCTTGGCGGTCAGCTTCAGCAGACGGCCGGCCGCCGCCTCGCAATCGGCGCGCTCCATCCAAAGACCATCGACGACGTTGCGGTCATAGCGCGGCAGGCCAAGGTGAAGACCGGCCAGGCTGGTGATGGCGCCCGAGGTGCCGACCATGTGGGCCCGGCCGGCGTCGAAGGTCTTGCGCATGGGCGCCGCGTGCGGAAAGGCCGAAATCTTGGACTTCACCTCCTCGACCATGGCCCTGAACCAGCCGTCGTCGGCCCGCTCGCCCTCGGGGAAGCGCTCGGCCAGGGTGACGACCCCGATCGGGATGGACAGCCAGGCGCGGATCGGCAGTTTCCAGGCCTCGAACTGGCGCGGCTTGGCGTCGAGCCCGCCGCCCTTGAGGTCGACCCACGACAGCTCGGTCGAACCGCCGCCGACATCGACGACCAACGCCGCGTCGGCCTCGCGATCGAACAGGCTCATGCAGCCGGCGACCGAAAGCTGGGCTTCCTCACGGGGCGTGATGATCTGCAGGCGAAGGCCCGTCTCCTCGGCCACGCGACGAACGAACTCCGTGCCGTTGCTGGCGCCGCGACAGGCCTGGGTGGCCACGGCCTTGACCCGGATGGCCCGTCGACGACGGATCTTCTCGGCGCAGACCTTGAGCGCGGCCATCGACCGCTCCATCGCGGCGTCTGAGAGCTGACCGGTCTGGGACAGCCCCTCCCCCAACCTGACAATACGGGAATAGGCCTCGATGACGCGGAAACCGCGCGGCGAAGGCGTCGCCACCAGGAGGCGGCAATTATTGGTTCCGAGATCGAGCGCCGCGTAGCACGGCTGCTCGCCCGGAGACCGACGTGAGCCCTGGCCGCCCTGGCCACGGGATCCGCCGGGCGCTCTCGGCGCCTCCGACATGGTCGTTCCACCTGTCTCGCAGGCGATTCGTCACGAACCGCCTCACTTCGTCGAAGACCATAGCAACCGTGTCGATGCACCGGAAGGCGGCGTGACGCTGCAATGAACGCGGTTTACGTTCAGGATTCAGTCAGGAGACTCGTCGTAATATCTTCATCATGAACGAGAGACTCGCCAAATTCGCGATCGGCCAGGTCGTCAGACACCGCATCTTCCCTTTCCGGGGTGTGGTGTTCGACGTCGACCCGGTGTTCGCCAATACGGAAGAGTGGTGGGAGTCGATCCCCGAGGACATCCGACCGTCCAAGGACCAGCCGTTCTATCACCTCCTGGCCGAGAACGACGACAACACCTACGTGGCCTACGTCTCCGAGCAGAACCTGCTGGCCGACGACACGGGCGAACCCGTGCACCACCCGCAGGCTGCGCTGATCTTCGAATCCTTCGATCACGGCGCCTACAAGCTTCGGCCCCGGATCTCGCACTGACGGCAAGGCCTGACCGCCGACCTGGCGGTTGCGCGCAAAAATCGAACGAAACTTGCCGCCATCCGGGCGTAACGTCGTTTCATGAGCGCAGACGGTTTCAGCGGCGGGCCGCCCCCAGGGGCTCGCCCCGATTGGACGATCGATCAAGGCTGGGAGGCCTACAGCCAGGCCGAGCACGATGTCTGGATCACGCTCTATGAGCGCCAGGCCAACGTGCTCCAGAACCGCGCCTGCGATGAGTTCCTGCGCGGCCTGGACGCGCTGGACCTGCACCGCGCCGGCATTCCCGACTTCAACCGGATCAACGAGGAGCTCCAGCGGCTGACCGGCTGGAGCGTCGTGGCCGTGCCGGGCCTGGTGCCCGACGACGTGTTCTTCGACCACCTTGCCAATCGCCGCTTCCCGGCCGGCCAGTTCATCCGCAAGCCGCACGAACTGGACTATCTGCAGGAGCCGGACGTCTTCCACGACGTGTTCGGCCACGTGCCGATGCTGACCGACCCCGTCTTCGCCGACTACATGCAGGCCTATGGCAAGGGCGGCCAGCGAGCGCTGGGCCTTGGCCGACTGGCCAACCTCGCCAGGCTCTACTGGTACACCGTCGAGTTCGGCCTGATGGCCACGCCGGCCGGCCTGCGGATCTACGGCGCGGGCATCGTCTCGTCGCGGACGGAGTCGATCTTCGCCCTGGAAGACCCCTCCCCCAACCGCATCGGCTTCGACCTGGAGCGGGTGATGCGCACGCCCTACCGTATCGACGACTTCCAGCAGGTCTATTTCGTCATCCCCTCGATCCAGACCCTGCAGGAAGTGACCCTGCGCGACTTCTCGGCGCTGTACGAACGGCTGGCCGGCGCTGGCGACGTCGGGATCGCCGAGATCGTGGGCGCCGACCAGGTGCTGACCCGGGGAACCCAGGCCTATGCGAAGGCCGGCGGGCGGCTGGCCTCTGCGGCCGGCTGAGCCCGCAGACCGAACAGCGCCCGCACGCCCGGAATCCGCCGAACGATCTCGTAGGTCGCGAAACAGGCGCCGAAGGTCCCCGCGACCAGGATCAGGGCTTCCAGCCCCTGCGGCAGCCCCAGCCTGGCCAGGTGGTGGGCCAGGACGACCGTCACGGTCTGATGGACGATGTAGAACGGAAAGACGCCCAGGGTCAGGTAGCGCAGCACCGGCCCTCCGCGGTTCAGATGCTTCGCGCCAAATCCCAGGATGGCGGCGATCGCGCACCACTGGTCGACCGCATAGACCCCGCGCATGGTCAGCCGCAACGCCTGCGCCGGGTCGCCTTGCCGGTAGATCCAGGCGTAGGTCGCGAAGGCGATGTAGGCGGCCAGGGCCAGGATCAGGGCGGGCCAGCGCATGGCCATCAGTCGCTCGCGCAGCACCGAGGACTTGGCCAGACCAAAGCCCAGCATGAACGCGCTGAACGAGATGGCGTGGTTGTACCAGTCGTCGACCAGGGCATGGGTGACGTCGAAGATCGGCAGCAGCACCGCGCGAGCCAGCGCCAGGAACACGATCGGCAGGATGAGCAGCCAAGGACCGGCCAGCACGCGCTCGCAGGCCGCCTGAAGCCTGTCGCCCAGCCTGGGGACGATCGCCAGCAGCAGGGCGAGCACGAGCGTGTAGACCAGCAGATAGGCGACGAACCACATGTGGTTCCAGGTCGGGGTGATCAGGCAGTCCCCGTCCTCGCCGCACCATCCGCCCGAGGCGGTCAGGTATTTGGCCCAGAAGGTCGGCCACGGATCGACGCCGAACGGCGCCTGCGGATGGGCGGCCACATACTCGGCGACCTGGTAGTAGGATTGCGGCGGCACGATCACGACCATGGCCAGCAGCAGCGGCGGCAGGAGCCGCGCAACGCGCTTCCTAGCCAACTTTCCGACGCCGACCTTGTCGGCCATGAAGCGCGTGGCCGCGCCCGATACGAGAAACAGCAGGGTCAACCGCCAGGGACTGGTCAGCATCATCACCGGCTCCAGCGCCGGGACGGGATGGGGCGACTTCACGTGCCACTCCCAAGGCACGTAGAACATGCCCACGTGATACAGAATCAGCAGGAAGAACGCTCCCACCCTGATCCAGTCGAGGTCGTGGCGGCGAACGAGGTCCTGTGGAGGCGAAAGGGACATTGGGGTTGGTTCCGAACGATGGCGTCGCCGGGGAGAAATCCGTCCCGGCCGCCGCATGCCAAGCGTCAGGGGACGAACAGCGCCCTGCCGGTGACGCCGCTGCGCCCTCGGGGACGAACGGCGCGCGCTGGGGGATGAGCGGCGCCGAGCGCCGCCTGCTGCTGCGCGGCTGGCTGTGCGGCCTGGCCATCGTCGCGGCCATCACCGTCATCAACATCCTGACCATCATCCACGACGCGCCCCGCCTTGGTCCCTGGCGGCCGGCGATCTGGGAGGTGTCCAGCGGCCTGGTCACGGCGCTGATCATGCTGCTGCCGGCCGCCGTCGCCCTCTGGACGCACCGAACCCGGCCAAGCCTGGCTCGCGCCCTGCCCGTCCACGCCATCGCCCTGCTCGCCTACTCGACCTTGCACGTGAGCGGCTTTGTCGTGCTGCGAAAGCTCGCCCATCGCCTGATCCTCGACGAAGGCTACGACTTCGGTCCCATCGGGCCGGAGTTCCTGTACGAACTGCGCAAGGACGTCATCGCCTATGGGCTGGCGTTCGTCGTCTTCTGGCTGCTGGCGCGGATGGCGCGCGACGTCGCCGCCGAGGCGCCGCCTCAGACGGCGGCTGCCGCGACGTCGCCGGCGATGTTCGACATCCGCGACGGCGCGCGGCTGGTGCGTACGCCCATCCCAGACATCCTGGCCGTGCGCTCGGCCGGCAACTACGCCGAGTTCCTGCTGGCCGACGGCCGGCGGCCGCTTACCCGCTCATCACTGACGGCGCTGGAAGGCGAGCTCGCGATGCATGCCTTCGTGCGCACCCATCGCTCGTGGCTGGTCAACTCGGCGCGCGTGACGGGGCTGCGGCCGGAAGGCTCGGGCGACTACGCCGTAGAGCTGGGCGCGGTCGAGGCGCCGTTGTCGAGACGCTATCCCGAGGCGCTGGCGCTATTGCGAGGGTAGCCCCCGCAAAATCCCCGTAAAAGCGGGGACCTAGGCCTTTTCTGACCCCTTCACCGCCCAGAGCAGTTTTTCGACCTGCCCCTCGCCGCCCGCGATGGGACTGTCGGCGCTGTCGCGAACCGTCCAGCCGGACGCCTCCAGAAAGGCCGACACCCGCGCGACGCAAGCAGCGATGACGTCCGGATCCTTCACGAGGCCGCCCTTGCCGACGTTCTCGCGACCGGCCTCGAACTGCGGCTTGACCAGGGCGACCAGATCCGCCCCCGAGCGCGCCAGGCCCAGCGCCGCCGGCAGGGCCTTCTCCAGCGAGATGAAGCTGACGTCGGTGACCACCAGATCGAGGCCGTCCGGCGCGTGCTCGGCGGTCAGGGCGCGGGCGTCCAGCGGCGACAGGTCCTCGACGCGTGGGTCGCTCTTCAAGCTCTGATGCAGCTGGTCGCGGCCCACGTCGACGGCCAGGACGCGCGCCGCGCCTTTCGACAGCAGGACCTCGGTGAAGCCGCCGGTCGAGGCGCCGACATCGATGGCGACCCGGCCGTCGACCGTCACGGGCCACAGCTCCAGCGCCCGCACCAGCTTCAGCGCGCCGCGCCCGACCCAGGGATGGGCGGCCTCGGCGACGATCTCCGCGCTTTCGTCGATGACCTCGGCGGCCTTGGCCACGACCTTGCCGTCGGCGGTGACGCAGCCGGCCTCGATGGCGGCGCGCGCCTTGGCGCGGCTGTCGAACAGGCCCTTCTCGACCAGCAGGATGTCGGCGCGTTTGCGGCTCATCGGGGCCTGATAGCAGACTCGCGCCTACGCCGCCTCGGCGTCGTTGGCGGCCAGGCCCAGACGGGCGACGGCGGCGTCCATGGACGCGCCGCGCGGCACGACGACCCATTCGCGAGGCCGGGAGGCGTTGACCGCCACCACGGCGTCCTTGGGGCAGACGTCGAAGCAGTCGACCTCGATCACCGCGAGCGGCGCCTTGCGGTCCTTGCCCTTGCCGCCGCCGGAGGCCTTGCGCAGGGCCTTGGCGAAGCTCTGCTCGCCCCCCTGGCCGAAGCCGCCGTCCAGCTTGCGCGAACACTTGCGACAGACGAGGACCACCTCGTTCCAGTCGGCGCGCACGCGCTTGATCGGCCTTTCCTTGCTCACCTGGAGCCTTTCCGTTTCAGGCGCCCTGCCCGCGCCTTCGACATGGGAAGTCGCCGCCCGAAGTGCTAGAGAGCCGCGCTTTCAACGCTTCGGAGGCCGCCATGGTCCGCAATCTCAAGGGCAAGATCGTTTCGCCCGCCGCCGACCCAACCGCCGCCGACGACCTGGCCTGGTTCACCGCCAAGGCCGACCGCGCCTTCCGCCTGCGCGATCCGGCGCCGCTGGAGTTCGGCCCGCTGGGCGATCCCGGCGACGGCTTCAGCTGGCGGGTGCTCGTGGCCCGCCTGCCCGACGGCGGCCGCCTGCGCCTGCCGATCTCGCTGGCCTGGGACCTGCACAACGACCACGCCAAGGACCAGCACCTGTCGATGCTGTTCGACCAGGTCGCCCCGGCCGACGCCAAGGCGGCGCTGAAGAAGAAGGCGAACTAGCCTTTGCGCATCCACGCCGCGACGGCCCAGGAATGGGCGTCGTGGCGCAGGGCGACGACGGCGTCGCGCGGGTCGAGCCAGACCAGCTTGTGATCGTCCTCGACCTTCAGCTCCGGGCGCTCGGCAGCCAGGGTCACGGCGTAGACGCCACCGTAGTTGCGCACCGGCTGGCCGTCGGATTTCAGGAACGGCTGGGAAACATCGACGACCAACGCGCCGACCTCGACCACCAGCCCGGTCTCCTCGCCGAACTCGCGGATCAGGGCCTCGCCTTCGGTCTCATCGCCGTCGACGGCGCCGCCCGGCAGGTCGAAATAGGGCGCCTTGCCGGGCTTGGTGACCTCCACCAGCGCGATCCGCCCCCGCGCATCCTCGGCGATGCCAAAGGCGGCGTGACGGTCCTGATAGGCCAGGGCCGCGTCGGGGGCGTCGAACGCGATCAAGCGGTCAGTCCTTGCCGAACAGGTCGTTCCACGGATCGGCCTTGCCGCTCTCGACGTCGGCGACGCTGATCTCCGGGCGATAACCGATCTTGCCGTCGGCGCTGGCCTTCCAGGCCATGGTGACCATGTCGCGCAGTTCGGCGGCGCCGGCGGCCAGGCGCTCGTCGACAAAGGCCTTGGCGCGCGGGTCGGCAGCGACCATGCCGCCCGACTTTTCCAGTTGGTACAGCGGCTCGGTCAGCTTCCAGGTGGTGGTCAGGTAGCCGACCATGCGGGTCTCGTAGCTGCAGGCGCAGTCGCGCAGCGCGGGCATCTTGGCCTTGACCTCGTCGTCCTTGGCCACGGCCTTGACCAGCGGCCCCTCGAAGGCGCCGTGGGTGCCGCGGCTCTGGGTGTAGCCGTTGGGGTTCGGATAGTCGCCCCAGCCGTTGTAGTGCACGCTCATGTGCAGCGGCTGGCTGCCGTCGCCGATGTAGTGGGCCCAGACGCCCAGGTCACGCAGCAGCAGTTCCTCGCGGCGCTTCAGGTCGGCGGCGTACCAGGCCTTCTTCTGGGCGTCGGTGGTCTGTTTCTCGGCGGCCACCAGGATCCGCCAGTAGGTGAAGTCCTTCACCAGCTGCTGGTAGCCGTCAATCATGGCGTAGGGCAGATAGCCGGCCTTCCATTCGTCCTGGCCGACGGCGCGCAGGGCCGTGGCGTAGTCGGCGCGGGTGGCCGGCAGGGTCTCGACCGTGAACTTCGGGCCGCCGAACATGCGCCCCTCGTCGTCCAGGTCGAGGAAGTGGGCAGCGTCGCGGTCGTGGTCGTGGACCTTGCCCGAGCCCTTCCAGCGATCGGGCTCGCGGGCGTACTCGCCGATGGCCGCCACCCCATAGGGGCTGCGGACGAAGGCCGGCACGTCGTCCGGCAGGGTCGAGGCGCCGAGCACGCCGATCATCCGGTGGCCAGAAGCGCCCCAGGCCAGGGCCGACTGGGCCGGCGCCGCCACGACGGCGGCCAGGACGAGAACCTTCAAAGTAGAAGACGGCGACTTCATGCGCGCTCCGAAGACTTAATCGATGGCGAGGGCCGCCTCGACGCGACCGACCCAGGCCTTCACGGCCGGATAGCGCGACAGATCGAAACCGCCCTCGTGGGCGACACGGGTGTAGGCCACCAGCGCGATGTCCGCCAGGGTCAGGCGATCGCCGACGAGGAAGCCGCTCTCGGAGAGCCCGTTTTCCAGGCGCGCAAGGGCCGCGTGGCCGCGCTCGACCAGCTTGCCATCGAGGCTTTCCACCGGCTTGCCCATGTAGGCGACCTGGAATCGGGCGACGGCCACATAGGGCTCGTGGCTGTACTGCTCCCAGAACAGCCACTCGTACATCTTGGCCTTGAGGTAGGGATCGGCCGGGATCAGCACCGAACCCTCGGCCAGGTGCAGCATGATGGCGTTCGACTGCGCCAGCGACTGGCCATCCTCGAGGATCACCGCCGGCACCTGTCCCGCAGGGTTCATGGCGAGGAACTCGGCCGTGCGAGACTCGCCCTTGAGGATGTCGACCTCGATCCATTCGAAGGGCAGGCGCAGGCGCTGGGCCGTCCATTTCACCTTCAGGCAGTTGCCCGACTTGCCGTCCCCGAAGATCCTGAGCGTCATTCCGTCGCCCTCCCCCACTTTTCAAATGGCGCGCTAAACGATTGAATTTTCACCCGAGTTCCGAGCTTCACCAGAAGTTTTCGTCCGATTCCGCCCTAATCGGGCGACTTTAAGCGGGTTGTCACGGAGCCGTGATCGGCTTAAGGAGACCGCCGAACCGACAGATACGCCGATAAGAGGACCCCCTCGATGCGACGCACGCTCGCCGGAATTTTGGCCTTCATGGCCATGTTCGCCGCACTCCCCGCCGCCGCGGGTCCCGATTCAGAACGCGCCTCCGATCCGTTGGGCGAACTGATCGCCGGGGCCCTGACCGGCTCGATCCCCGGCTCCATCGAATACAAGATGAAGGCCACCCTGTACCACGCGGGCGCCAAGGGCATTCGCGCCCTCGACAGCCTGGGCTGCAAGGTGGTGGCGATGCGGACCCTGGCCGTGGACACCAAGGTGATCCCCCGCCGCACCGTCGTCTTCATCAAGGAAACTGTCGGCCTGCCGATGCCCAACGGCGAGACCCACGACGGCTACTGGTACGCCTCCGACATCGGCGGCGCGATCAAGGGCAACAAGATCGACATGTTCAGCGGCCAGGGCGCCAGCTCGATGAAGCCGCTGGCGGGCCTGAACCTGACGCACCTTTCGGTGACCAAGGTCGGCGAGTTCAAGGGCTGCCCGCCGGAATAGGCGGCCTGAGCCCCTTTCAACGACAGATCGAGCATTGGACACGGCCGCGAAAGCGGCCGTTTCGCCGTCTGCGTGCAATGTCGGGAAGTTAACCAAGCGCGCGATGTTCGCGCTGGCCTCCCCGACCGTTCTGCACCACTCTGAATTGGTGTCGCGACTCCCTTGAAGCTTAGCTTGCAGGCGAGGAATGGTGTCCAGGCGATCTGAAAGTAGCCTTGCGTCGTCGCCTTCGGTGCTCATCGCCGACGATGACGCCCTGCTTCGCGAAATCCTCGAGCACAAGCTCAGCATGGCCGGCTACGAGGTCACGGTGTTCGAGGACGGACGCGCCGTGCTCGAGGCCGCCCGCGCCGCGCGGCCACAGGTCGTCGTGCTGGACGGCATGATGCCGATCATCGACGGTTTCGAGGTCCTGCGCAGGATGAAGGGCGACGACGCCCTGCGCGACATCCCCGTGGTCATGCTGACCGCCCTGAAGGGTCGCAACGACATCGTCACCGCCCTGAACCTTGGCGCGGCCGACTACCTGCCCAAACCCTTCGACCCCGACGAACTGCTGGCCCGCCTCTTCCGCATCGCGCCGGTGGCCGCATGATCGAGGCCGTCGCGGTCCAGGCGCCGGAGACGGCCGATCCAGCCTATGCCGCGGCCGTACAAGCCCGCCAGGCGGGTCGAACCACCGAGGCGATCGCCGCCTTCGACCTGTTGGCCAAGCAGCGCCCCAAGGATCCGGACGTCTGGCTGAACCTGGGCCTCTCGCGCATGGCCGCCCAGCGCTACGCCGAAGCCGACCGCGCCTTCGAGACCACCCTGGCGCTGGCCCCGGATTACCGCGACGCCCGCATCGCCTATGCCCGCTCGGCCCTGTTCGCCGGTCGCCCCGAACTGGCGCGCAGGCGCCTGGCGCCCCTGCTGGCGACCGTCCCGGACGACGCCGAGGCCAAGGGCCTGTCCCAGCAGATCGCCGCCACCCTGGCCATGCCGGGCGAACCGACCTGGCGGCTGGACCTGGCCTATGCGCGCAGCGAACTGACCAAGGACCTGGGCCACTGGAGCTCGGCGACGGCCGCCCTGTCGAAACGGATCGATCCGGACACCACGCTCGGCGGCTCGATCGAGCACACCGAACGCTTCGGTATTTCGGACACCTATGTCGAGGCGCTGGCCGCCCGCAGGTTCAGCCCCAGACTGGACGGCTTCGTCGCCGTGGGCGGCGCGCCGAACGCCGACTATCGCCCCGAGCTGTCGATCCGCGCCGGCGGCTCGGTCGGCCTGCTCACCGAGGGCGAACGGCGGGTCCGCCTGGGCCTGGACGCGGTCTGGTCGCGCTACGCCGTGGGCGAGGTCAAGAGCCTGCAGCCTTACCTGACCTTGGCGGTCGGCCCCGTGTCGTTGACGGCGCGCTCCATCAATACCGAGGACGAACGCGGCAAGCATCAGTCCGGCTACACGCTCAACGGCGAATGGTCGGCGACAGAGCGCCTGCGCCTGCGCCTGGGCTATGCCGACGCCCCGGAAAGCGCCGACGGCGCCACCGTGCCCGTGGAGGCCGTCTCCGGCGGGATCGCCTACGACCTGACGCCCCGCTGGACGCTGCAGGTGGTCGGAGCGCACGAGAAGCGAACGGCGTATGACCGCGACGAGTTCGGGGTCGCCGTCACCCGACGGTTCTAGATGTCTTCGCTGACGCTGATCTGGGTGGTCGCCCTTGTCCTGATCGGCGCGGCGATGGCCTGGATGACCGGCCTGATCGTCGCGCGCTTCATCAAGGAAAGCCGTTCGAACACCCGCTCGGCCGAACGGAAGCTGATCATCCAGGCGCTCTCGGGCCTGCTCCGCGGCCAGGCGGAGGCCGTCGGCGCGCTTTCCCCCTTCGTGCGACGGCCGCAAGTGCTGGCCGAAGCGATCCTGGACTTCCAGGGCCTCATCCGCGGCGCTGACCAGGAGCGGGCCATGGTGGCCCTGAGAAACCTTGGCCTGATCGAAGCCCTGGAGGAGCGCATCCTGCACGGCTCGCGTGACGAGCGCCTGACCAGCGTCGAGGCGCTGGCCGCACTGGGCGGCGAGGAGGTCAAGGCCGCGCTGCGGCGGGCCATTCGCTCCAAGGATCCGAACGTGCGCATGGCCGCGGTCAAGGGGCTGGCAGACGCCGGCGCGCCGCCGACGCCCTCGCGCCTGCTCGACTATGCGGGCAGCGGAGAGCTGGCTCCGTCGAGGATCTACGCCGAGGTGATGCGTCAGGCCGTGGCCAGCGCGCCCGCGGAGGGCCTTCAGGCTCTTGGCCGACAAGACCTGACGCCGCTGATGCGGGCCATGCTGCTGGACGCCCTCGGACGTTCCGGCGCCTACGAGGCCGTGCCCGCGCTCGCCGCGGCCGCGAGCGACCCGGATCCGGATGTCCGCACGGCCGCCGTTCGCGGCCTTGGCCGCCTGCAGCATCCGGCCGCCGCGGAAACCTTGGCGAAGGCCCTCGTCGACCAGGCCTGGCCCGTCCGTTCGGCCGCCGCCGAGGCGGTCGGCGCAGCGGGCCTGGGCCGCCTTGCGTCGATGCTCGCCCCGCTGCTCGACGATCCCGAATGGTGGGTCCGCTTTCGGGCGGGCGACGCTCTGGGCCGCCTGGGCAAGGCCGGTCGCGGACTGCTGGAAGCCGCAGCGGCCGACGACGCCCGCCCCATCGCGCAACGGGCCGCCGAACGCGCCCTGGCCGAAGGCGCCTGAGCCATGCCCGAACTGGAAACCCTCGCCCTCGCCGTCGTCCGTTTCGCCGAGACCATCGCCTGGGCCGTGATCGCCACCGGCCTGGCGCAGAACGCGCTCTATCTCTACCAGCTGCTGCTGGCCGCGCGGGCCCTCTCGCAGGCGCCGCCCGTCAACCAGGCCGCCCTGCTGTGGCGCCGCTATGCCGAGGCCGCCCCCCCGATCACCCTGATGGCGCCCGCCTACAACGAGGCCCTGACCATCGTGGAGAGCGTCAGGTCCCTGCTGGCCCTGCAATACCCGCACTTCGAGGTCGTCGTGGTCAACGACGGCTCCAAGGACGAGACGCTGCAGGTGCTGATCGACGCCTTCGAACTGCATACGGTCGAGCGCCACTACGATCTCGCCGCTCCCTGCCAGCGAATCCGCGGCCTCTATGCCGCCGCCAACCAGCCGCGCCTGCTGGTCGTCGACAAGGAGAACGGCGGCAAGGCCGACGCCCTGAACGCGGCCATAAACCTGTCGCGCTCGCCCATCGTCTGCTCCATGGACGCCGACAGCCTGCTTGAGGTCGACGCCCTGCTTCGCGCCGTCGCGCCCTTCGTCGAGGATCCCGAGCGCACGGTGGCCGTGGGCGGCACGATCCGCATCGCCAACGGCTGCAAGATCTCGTTCGGCCGAGTGGTCGAGGTCGGCGTGCCCCGCAACATGCTCGCGCGCCTGCAGACCATCGAGTACCTGCGCGCCTTCCTGATGGCCCGCCTGGCCTGGAGCCGCATCTCGACCCTGACCATCATCTCCGGCGCCTTCGGCCTCTTCCGGCGCCAGGCCGTGCTGGACGTCGGCGGCTACAGCCACGGCACCGTGGGCGAGGACATGGAGCTGGTGGTCAAGCTGCACAAGCACTACCGCCGCCTGCGCAAGCCGTATCGCGTGGCCTTCACGCCCGAGCCGGTATGCTGGACCGAGGCGCCGGAGACGATGGCCGTGCTGTCACGACAGCGCGCCCGCTGGCACCGCGGGGCGCTGGAGACCTTCTTCCGTCATCGCGACATGATCCTGAACCCGCGCTACGGTCGCATCGGCGTGGTGGGCTTCGGGCACATCCTCGTGGTCGACGTGCTGGGGCCGATCATCGAGATCTTCGGCTACGTGCTGATCCCGGCCTTCTGGCTGCTAGGCGTGCTCGACATCGAGTACCTGTGGGCCTTGCTGGCCGTGACCTTCGGCTTTGGCATCGTCATCAGCGTCGGCGCTCTGGCCCTGGAAGAGACGGAGCTGCGCCGCTTTCCCAACGCCCGCAGCCTGGCCGTGCTCATGGGCGCGGCGATCCTGGAAAACTTCGGCTATCGCCAGATCAACAACTTCTGGCGGCTGCGCGGAACGTGGCAGTTCCTGACCGGCGCGCAAGGCTGGGGCAAGATGACCCGCAAGGGGTTCTCGTCCCAGCCCTGATCCTAGATGTCGCCGCCGACGTTCGGCGCGACGCCCGGAGCGCGGGCGACGTGGATGCCGCACTCGGTCTTGTCCTGGCCCTGCCAACGACCGGCGCGCACGTCGGCGTTGGGATCGTCGACCGGCTTGGTGCACGGCCAGCAGCCCAGCGACGGGAAGCCCTGGGCCACCAGCGGGTGGGCCGGCAGGCTGTGCTCGGCGGTGTAGGCGTCGAGCTCGGCCTTGCTCCAGTTGGCCAGCGGGTTGAACTTGATCTGGCCTTCGGACTCCTCGACCACGGCCAGGCGCAGGCGATCGCCGCCATGGAAGCGCTTGCGACCGGTGCACCAAGCCGAGAAGCCTTCCAGGGCCCGGTCCAGCGGCAGCACCTTGCGGATGTGGCAGCAGGCGTCGGTGTCGGTGCGCCAGAGGTCCGAACGGGGATCGGTGACCGCCAGGTCCGCGAAGGCGGGCCGCAGGTCGCGCACGTCGGTCAGGCCCAGGGTCGCGGCCAGGCTCTTGCGATAGTCCAGCGTCTGGCCGAACAGCATGCCGGTGTCGAGGAACAGCACCGGGATGTTGGGCGACACCTGCGAGGCCAGGTGCAGCAGCACCGCCGACTCCGCGCCGAACGAACTGACCAGGGCCAGCTTGTCGCCGAAGGTCTCGTAGGCCTTGCGCAGGATGGTCAGCGGATGGGCGTCGCGCAGTTCGGCGTCCAGCCGCGCCGCCAGGGTCGGCGCGGCGTCGGTCTGGTCGTAGGCCATCAGAGCGCGCCTTCCTTGGCTTGGGCCTGCGCCCGCTCGTCGGCGGCGATCGGACGGGCGTCGACCGCGCGCTGATAGACGTGACGGAAGCGGTTGGCGGCCTTGGTCCAGGCCTCGGGCGTGGCGCCGTCATTGGGCTCGAAGGCGTCGAAACCGCAGCGGACCATGAAACCGGCCTGCTCCTGCAGCACGTCGCCCACGGCGCGGACCTCGCCCTCGTACTTGAATCGCTCGCGCAGCAGGCGGGCCGAGGTGTAGGCGCGGCCGTCGCGGTACTTCGGGAAGGCCAGGGCCACCACCGAGATGCGCGGCAGGTCGTAGGCCAGGGCTTCGACCTCCTCGGCCGGCTCGATGCGCACGCCGACGCGGCGGCTGTTGGACGACAGCAGCGCGTCGCCCTCGGCCTGGAAGCGGTTCAGCGACAGGATGACGTCGCCGGCGTCCGGGATGGCGTCCTCGTCGAGGACATTGACGAAGGTGTTTTCAGCCCATTGGGCCGCTTGCTCGCCAGTTGGGCCTGCGAGCTTAATCAGCTTGGGCATAGACCGCTTCCTTGAAGGGCTCGAGGCCGACGCGACGATAGGTGTCGAGGAAGCGTTCCTCGCCCTGGCGCGCGGCCAGATAGGTGTCGACCAGGGTGTCGATGGCGGGAGCGACCCGATCGGCCGCCAGGGCCGGGCCGAGGATCTTGCCGATCGAGGCGTCTTCCGCGCCCGAGCCGCCGAGCGAGAGCTGGTAGAATTCCTCGCCCTTCTTATCGACGCCCAGGATGCCGATGTGAGCCACATGGTGGTGACCGCAGGCGTTGATGCAGCCGCTGATCTTGATCTTCAGCTCACCGATCGTCTCGGCCCGATCCGGGTCGGCGAAGGTCTTGGCGATGTCCTGGGCGATCGGGATGGCGCGCGCATTTGCAAGAGCGCAGTAGTCCAGCCCCGGGCAGGCGATGATGTCGCTGATCAGGTCGATATTGGCCGTGGCCAGACCCGCGGCCTCCAGCGCCGCGTGCACGACGGGCAGGTCATCGAGCTTGACGTGCGGCAGCACGAGGTTCTGGGCGTGGGTCACGCGCAGGTCGTCCAGGCTGTAGCGTTCGGCCAGGTCCGCCACGACGTCCAGCTGGTCCGCGGTCGCGTCGCCCGGCGTCTGGCCGACGGCCTTCAGCGATACCTCGACGATGGCGTAGCCCGGCTTCTTGTGGGCTTTGACATTGTTTCGCGCGAAGCGGGCCAGCGAGGGGCTGGCGGCCTTGGCGGCCTCGAAGGCTTCAGAGCGGGCCGGCAAGGTCTCGAACGGGGTCTGGGCGAAGGCGCCGCGGATGCGGGCCAGCTCCTGGTCGCCCAGGTCGGCGCGCGACTGGTCGATCTTGGCCCATTCTTCCTCGACCTGGCGGCCGAATTCCTCGGCGCCCAGCGCGGCGACCAGGATCTTGATCCGGGCCTTGTAGATGTTGTCGCGGCGGCCGTGGCGGTTGTAGACGCGCAGGACGGCTTCCAGGTAGCTCAGCAGGCTGGAGGCCGGCAGGTGGTGCTTGATGGTCGGGCCGACATAGGGCGTGCGCCCCTGCCCGCCGCCGACGATGACCTCGAAGCCCAGCGAGCCGTCGCGAGCCCGGCGCAGGATCAGGCCGATGTCATGCACCTTCACCGCGGCGCGATCGGTCAGGGCGCCGGTGATGGCGATCTTGAACTTGCGCGGCAGGTACGAGAATTCCGGGTGCAGGGTCGACCACTGGCGGATCACCTCCGACCACACGCGCGGATCGTCGATCTCCTCGGCGGTGGCGCCGGCATAGGGGTCGGCCGTGGTGTTGCGGATGCAGTTGCCGCTGGTCTGGATGGCGTGCAGGTCGACCTCGGCCAGGGCGTCCAGAATGTCCGGCGCGTCCTTCAGCTTGATCCAGTTGAACTGGATGTTCTGACGCGTGGTCATGTGCCCGTAGCCCTTGTCGTAGGTACGGGCTATCCAGGCCAGGCGACGGGCCTGGCGGGAATTGAGCGAGCCGTAGGGGATGGCGACCCGCAGCATATAGGCATGGAGCTGCAGGTAGAGGCCGTTCATCAGCCGCAGCGGCTTGAACTGGTCCTCGGTCAGGTCGCCGGCCAGGCGGCGGGTGACCTGATGGCGGAACTCGTTGGAACGGTCCGTCAGGAATTCGCGGTCGATGACGTCGTATTGGTACATGCGGTCGGCCTACTTGCGGCGGATCAGGTCGACGCGGCCCGTCGAGCGGGCGGCGCCGGAAGCGTGGCGGATGGCTTCGACGACGGAGCCGCCTTGCGCCTGCTTGCCGTGGAGGAGCTCGTTGGTGGGCCCAAGCGCGCGGATGCGCTCGCGGTAGCTGACCGGGGCCAGGCCCAGGCCTTCGACGGTGACGAGATCGATCGGATAGGGATCGACGATCGCGGTCGGGGCTGCCTTGCCGGCGGCGACGGCGGCCTCGACCTGCTCGCCTTGCTCATCGTCGAACAGCTGGGCGTCGCCGAAGCCGTCCACCCACGCGCCTTCCTTCCAGAAGACGACCTCCCCGTCGATCAGGCGATTGGCGGTCACGGCTTTCATTGGCCCGAACTCACGTTTTGAACTTCAACGGCGGCGACGGTTGCGGCGTCGCCGGGAACTTTGATGTCGGCCATGGCCATGGCCTCGCCGACCATCAGCAGCGCCGGGCCCTTCAGGCCCTCGGCGGCGGTCGCGAGACCGGCCAGGGTGGTGAGGATGCGGCGCTCGTCGGAACGGCTGGCGTTTTCAACCACCAGCGCCGGCGTCGAACCGGCCCGGCCGGCGGCGGTCAAGCGCTGGGCGATGAAGCCGGCGGTCGAGACGCCCATGTAGACGACGACGGTCTGGTTCGGACGCGCCAGGGCCGTCCAGTCCAGGTCCGGTTCGCCGTGCGCCGCGTGGCCGGTGACGAAGGTGACGGCCTGGGCGCTGCCACGATGGGTCAGGGGCGCGCCGGCGCCGGCGCTGGCGGCCAGGGCCGCGGTGACGCCGGGAACCACGGCGCAGTCGATCCCCGCCTCGCGGCAGGCCGAAAGCTCCTCGCCGCCGCGACCGAACAGGAAGGGATCGCCGCCCTTCAGGCGCACGACCTCCAGCCCCTCCCGGGCCAGGGCCACCAGCAGCTGGTTGATGTCGTCCTGCGGCAGGGTGTGGCGCGACTTGCGCTTAGCCACGTCGATGCGGCGGGCCTGGGGCGCCAGATCGAGTATCTCCGCCGAGACCAGGCCGTCGTGCACCAGCACGTCAGCGGCCTGCAGGGCCTTCAGCGCCTTGATCGTCAGAAGGTCGGGGTCGCCGGGACCAGCGCCCACCAGCGTCACGCGCCCCGCCAAGGGCCGCACGCCCTCGCCGCCGCGCAGCGCGACCAGACGGGGTTCAGCCTTGCGATCCGAGGGCGACGCCATGCGCGATCCCAGGTCCTCTAAAAGCGTCCAACGGACGTGCGAAAGCGGCGCGAGCCGCCATGGCCCCGCCGCTGGATCCAAAAGAAATGCGGGACGAACCCTAGGGTCCGCCCCGCCTCTCGCTCACCGATGAAAAGGGCCAATCCATCAGCGAACGCTTGCAAACTGGTCGCGGGCAGGCCAATTCGCAAACAAGGACTTCTGCCGGGGCGTTCAGTAAAACTCATGGAACGACAGACCGAACGGCGCCGCCTTCCGCCTCTCAACGCCCTTCGGGCTTTCGAGGCCGCGGCCCGCCACCTGAACTTCAGCCGCGCCGCCGACGAACTGTCGGTGACGCCCGGCGCGGTGAGCCAGCAGATCCAGAATCTGGAGGACTATGTCGGCGCGGCCCTGTTCAAGCGCACGCCCAAGGGCCTGCTGCTGACCGACGCGGCCCAGACCGCCCTGCCCGCCCTGCGCGAGGCCTTCGATCGCCTGGCCGAAGCCGCCAGCCTGCTCACCGCCGCCGTCGACGGCCGCCGCCTGACGCTGACGGCCGCGCCGTCGTTCGCGGCCAAATGGCTGGTGCCCAGGCTTGGCAAGTTCGAGCAGGCCCAGCCCCAGGTCGACGTCTGGCTGTCGGCCGGCATGGAGGTCGTCGACTTCGCCGCCGGCGAGGTGGATCTCGCCATCCGCTACGGCTCTGGCCGGTATCCGGGACTGGAAGTCACGCGCCTGATGAACGAGACCGTCGTGCCGGTCGCAAGCCCTGAACTTCTTACCGATAACCCGCTGGAATCGCCCGAGGATCTGGCGCGCCACATCCTGCTGCACGACGGATCGCCGGACGCCGACGATTCGTGCCCGGACTGGGCCATGTGGCTGGCGGCGCGCGGCATCAAGGGCGTCGACGGCGCCCGCGGCCCGCGCTTCAACCAATCGAGCCTGGTGATCGAGGCCGCCGTCAACGGCCGGGGCATCGCCCTGGCCAAGCGCACCCTGGCCCAGGCCGACCTCGACGCCGGACGTCTGGTGATCCCGTTCGACATCGCCACCTCGGTGGACTTCGCCTACTACGTCGTCCACCCCAAGGCCAAGGGCCGCCTGCCGCAGGTCAAGGCCTTCGTGAGCTGGCTGAAGGACGAGGCCGTCGCCCACGAGGCCGCGCTGCTCACCATCGACAATGGCGCCGGCATTTAGAGACGGCATCTAGGCTGGAACGGCGCAGCCAAACCGGCTTAAAGGGGCGCATGATCAAGACGACTCTTACCGTCGACGAGCGCCTCGCCCCCGCCGACTGCCAGACGATGCTCGACGTCCGCCAGGGCGTCGACGCCCTGGACCGGGCCCTGGTGGCCCTGCTGACCGAGCGCCAGGGCTACATGGACGCCGCAGCCCGCATCAAGGCCGACCGCTCCAAGGTGTTCGACCGCGCCCGCATTGAGGACGTGGTCGACAAGGTCAAGGCCGCGGCCCGCCAGGCCGGCCTGTCCGAAGCCATCGCCGAGCCGGTCTGGCGCACCCTGATCGACCGCTGCATCGCCTACGAATACGACAGCTGGGACCGGACCAAAGGCGACGCGTGACCAAGCAAGAGATCGACAAGCTCCTGGACGACATGGCCGCCGAGGCCGCCGCCAAGGGCGACGACGACCTGCGACCAGGCCTGCTCTATCTGAACGCTCGCCTCTACGGCACGGAGATTCGCACCGAGACCGTCTCGGCCGTTCGCGGCCAGCGCTATCGCGGGATCCGGGTGTTCGTCGGCCGCGAATACGAGACCCGAATCCTCACCCGGAAGGAAACCGTCGGGCTTGAGGTCGGGGCGTTCGAGGATCTGTCGGAATCGATCCCGAACCCGGTGTAGGCCCAGGCGTAGTCGCTCCGTCCTGCCGGCCGCCCGACGGCGCCTCGACGTCGGTGCGGAACAGGCCAACGCTTCGCCAGGTGATGGACATCAGTCCAGCCCCGTCTTGCCAGGGGCCCAGTAGGCCTTGGCCAGGAGCCGCCTCGGCGCGACGCCGCGCGCCTTGAGGCCATGGCGGACCCGCTGGATGGCCGTCGCCCTTCCCGTCAACACGAAGGACGCGCCGACGCCGGCCAGCGAGGCGAGCGCATCGGTCATCGTCTCCAGGTGCGCGTCGTCGCCCCGCCTGCGAAACAGCGCCGCCCTGGAAAGCCCGAGCCGATCGGCGACCTGGGCTGCTGCGTCGAGATCGAAGACCTCGAAGGCGCAGGCGACGCTACGAGCGGGGTCCTGCATCGCCAGCGCATAGGCCAGGCCCATCGAGGTCTCGTCGCCGAAGACGGCCAAGGGGCCGAAGCCACTCTCGACATCGAGCGAGGCCCGGGGACCGAAGATATCGCATTCGACGCCAGGTACGAGCGATCGAAGCCAGTCGGCGCCGGGGCCGTCACCGTGCGCGTATCCCAGAAAGCTGGCCCGCCCCGCGGGCTCCCACGCCATCGGCGTGTAGGTGCGGGCCACGAAGGCCGAGCCCATGGCGACCTGGATCTTCTGGCCCGGCGTCCACGCGGCGCCGGCCAGTTCCTGCCCTTCCAGCGTGACCAGCGAGAAGCGGTCGGCCAGCGCCTCGCTGGAGACCACCCTGGCGCGCCGCATCAACAGTCGGACCAGGACCTGGCCCAACCGCCCCGGCGCCCTGCTCGTTTTCGTGCTGGCCAATGCGGTCACGACAATCCCTTTCCAGATGCGCGAAGCCGAAGCGATCTCGACTTCCTCCGACCGATCGATTAGCCACAGCCGGCAATGGCGTCATTCCGAAGTATCGCCAGAATACTATTCGATCCCGCCAGCCGCCTGGAGCCTGCGCCATGCCGATCCTGAGCGAGCTGCTTTCGAAAACCGACTGGATCGAGCCCGACGAGGTGCCCCGCCCGATCGTGGTGTTCGGAACGATGATGGACGAGGCCGGCGCCATCGAGCTCGACCTCCACCGACACCAGAAGGGCCAGATCATCCTGGTGCAGCGCGGAGCGCTAAGCTGCGAAGTCGAGGGCGGGCTCTGGATCGTGCCGCCCCGCAGCGCGATCTGGATCCCCGGCGACGCGCTGCACGCAATCAAGGCCAGCGGCGCGCTGGAGGGCTACAACGCCTTCATCGACCCGCGGGTCGCCGCGGGCCTGCCCGCGACCTGCTGCGCGGTATCGGTGACGCCGTTGTTGAGGGAGCTGCTCGCCCGGGCCGCGCACCTGCCCTACCTCTACGAGGAAGGCGGAGCCAATTCACGGCTGGTCTCGGTGCTGCTCGACGAGGTCGCCGCCGCGCAGGTCGAGGACCTGCACCTGCCGATGCCCGCCGACCCGCGACTACGCCGGATCGCCGACGAGATGGTGGCCGCTCCCGCCGAGCGGCGAAGCCTCGCCGCCTGGGCCAGGCGCGCCGGCATGAGCGAGCGGACGCTGATGCGGCTGATCGACCGCGAGACAGGCATGAGCTTCGGGCGCTGGCGCCAACAGTTGGGCGTCGTGCTGGCCGTCAAATGGCTGGCCGGCGGCGCGTCGATCCAGAAGGTCGCCGCGGACCTCGGCTACGAAAGCGCGCCCAGCTTCGTGACGATGTTCCGCAAGGCGCTGGGCGCCTCGCCCGGCCGCTACATGGCCGAACGCCATCCTGGGCGGGTCCTGGGCTAGCCCTTCAATGACCTCAGCGCCTGCTCGTGGACATAGGCGGCGATATCCAGCAGCACCTGGTCGAGCGCCGTCTTCACCTCGTCGAGACTGGCCGCGCCATCCTCGGCGCGCTGGCAGACCTCGCCGAGCGCGACGGCTCCGATTCCTCGCGCGGCGCCCTTCACCGTATGGACCGCGTCGCGCCAGCCGGGATGCTCGGGCGTGAGCAGCGGGGTCCACAGCGCGGCCTGCTCGCGAAACAGCGCCAACACCTCTTCGATCACCGCCTGGTCGCCCATCGCGAACCCTTCCAGGTAGGCGAAATCCACGGCTCCGCTGATATCTCGCCTGGCCATCGAAAAAGTCCTTGCGCTCTCAAATTCATTGCGTATGTTCCGCGCCTCGCCGCCGGGACGCTTCAGCGCTTCGGAATCGCGAATGGGTGTATAGCTCAGTTGGTAGAGCAGCTGACTCTTAATCAGCGGGTCCAAGGTTCGAATCCTTGTACACCCACCATTCTCCTCAATACTTGATCCGCTAAGAACTTCCCCTCGCGGGGAGGCGCTTTGGCGTATCTGCGTTTCGTCCGGGTGCGACGAATATATCCACACCTTCTTGTCTAAATTGGATTGCGCTCCCCGCGTCTTGGGGTATGTATCGCGCCTCGCCGTCGGGGACGCGAAAGCGACTTCGAAACGCGAACGGGTGTATAGCTCAGTTGGTAGAGCAGCTGACTCTTAATCAGCGGGTCCAAGGTTCGAATCCTTGTACACCCACCATTCTCTCTTCAAGTTGTTGATCTGAAGTCGGATGGCCGCGAAAGCGGCCGGCGCCAAGGCTTCGCGCAATCGCGCCAGATCTCAATCGACGATTGTCCGACTGTCGGGCGCCGTCATGCGCGGCCGCTTGCGGTGGAGTTTCACGCCTAGCGTCGCTGATCCTTCGCAATGGATCCGCGCCATGACCGCCGCCAAACCGCCCTCGCCTCACCGCCTGCCCCTGCTCGTCCACGCCGGCTATGGCGCGGGCCAGATCGCCGGCCAGGTGTTCCGCGACGCCCCCTCGCTGCTGCTGCTGTTCTTCATGACCAATGCACTGGGCGTGGAGCCGGCGCTTGCCGGGGCGGCGATCTTCTTTCCCAAGCTGTTCTGGGGCCTGATCTCGGACCTGACGGTCGGCCTGGTCTCCGACCGCTGGAAGGCGAAGATCCCGCGCCGCCTGTGGCTGCTGGCCGGGGCCATCCTTGCGCCCCTGGCGCTGATTCTGCTGTTCCATGTGCCGGAAGGCTCGCCGACAGCCAGCGCCGCCTATGTGGCCGGGGCCTTCAGCCTCTACATGATCGTGTTCGGGGCGTTCTCGGTGCCCTATCTGGCGATCGGCACGGAACTGTCGGACGATCCCAAGGAGCGGACGGTGGTCATGGCCTGGCGGATGGGCTTCTCGGCCATCGGCCTGCTGGTCGGCAACGCGCTGGCGCCGGTGCTGGTGCAGACCTGGGGCGGTGGACGTCCGGCCTATTCGCAGATGTCGCTGGTGCTGGCCGGCGTCTGCGCGGTCAGCCTGCTGATCGCCTTCCTGGCCTCGCCGCGCCCCGTGGTGCAGGCAGTGACCCAACCGGCGCTGCGGCTGAAGGCGATTCTCAGCGCCCTGACCGACAAGGCCTTCCGCCCCCTGCTGGGCGCCTACCTGCTGCAGCTGGTCGGCTCGGGCCTCGGCTACGCGGCGATGATCTACTTCCTCAGCTACAACATGGGCCGCAAGGACGCCCTGACCCAGATCGGCCTGATCGTGCTGGCGATGAGCGCCGTGGTGATCGCCGCCCAGCCGCTCTGGATCAAGCTGTCGGCCGCCTTCGGCCGCAAGCGGATCTACATCGCCGCCGCCCTGGGTCATGCGCTCGTCCAGGCCCTGTGGGGCGTGATGGCCGGCGCGCCGCTCGGCGCGATCTACGGTGTCGTGGTGCTGTTCGCCCTGTTCAACTCGGGTTGGAGCCTGATGGGCTACAGCCTGCTGTCGGACGTCATCGCCCAGGACGAGGCCGAGCATGGCGAAAGCCGGGCCGGCGTGTTCTCGGCGCTGTGGACCGGGGCCGACAAGATCGGCTTCGCCCTGGGCGGTACGCTGCTGACGGGCCTCGTGCTTTCGGCCTTCGGCTTCTCCAGCGCCCTGGCGGTGACCGGCGCCGCCCAGCCGGGCTCGGCGCTCGTCGGCGTGGCCGTGGCCTTCGCCTACGCCCCGGCGGCGTTCAACCTGGCGGCGGCGGCGCTGTATGCGAAGTTCGGGAAGGCTTGAGGGCTCGCGCAAAGCAAAGGGGCCGACGCGTTGCGCCGGCCCCCAGGTCCCGGATAACCGCTGCGCGGCTTCCGGGATGACGAAACGGGTGACTACCCGCCCACCTTCACCAGCGTCTTGCCGGTGTTGGCGCCCTTCATCAGGCGCTCGAACTGGGCCGGCGCCGACTCGAGACCCTCGCCCAGGTCCTCGACCTGCACGAGGCGGCCTTCCTTCAGCCACGGCTCGGCGGTCTTCACCCACTCGTTCCAGCGCGGATAGAAGTCGTAGACCACCAGGCCCATGACGGCGGCGCGCTTGCCGACGATGGGGCCAAGGCCGAACTGCGGCGGCGGGCCGTCGGCGTGGTAGTGAGCCGACAGGCCGCAGATCACCACGCGGCCATAGGTCTTCAGCAGGCCGAACACCGGGTTGAGGATCGGCAGGCCGACGTTCTCGAAGTGGACGGTCGGGCCGCCGTCGGTCAGGCCCTTCAGTTCATCGACCCAGCCCTCGTTGCGGTAGTCGACGGCGGCGTCGAAGCCATAGCGCTCGACCACCTGGGCCACCTTATCGGCGCCGCCGGCGATGCCGACCGCCTTGGCGCCGAGGATCCTGGCGATCTGGCCCGCCGTGCCGCCGACGCTGCCGGCGGCCGCGTCGACCGTGAAGACGTCGCCCGCGCCGACCTTGGCCAGCTGGGTCACGCCCGCCCAGGCGGTCAGGCCCGGCATGCCCAGAACGCCGAGATGGTTGGAGACGCCCAGCGACGGATCGACCTTGCGGGCGAACTTGGCGTCCATCAGGCCCACCTGCGCCCAGCCGGCCTCGCCGATCACGTGATCGCCGGGCGCGAAATCCGGATGACCCGAGGCGATGACTTCGGCGACGGCCGAGCCCGGCAGGGTCTCGCCAGGGGCCGGGCGTGGCTCGCCCATGTGCCGGCCGCGCAGCCGCGAGCCGAGATAGGGATCGAGGGACAGATAGAGGACCCGCACCAGCAGCTGGCCGGCGGGAGCCGTTGTCGGCGCGGCGCGCTCGACCACCTCGAAATCGGCGGCGACGGGCACGTCCTCGATCACACGCTTGAGGACGACTTCCAGGGTTTTGGTCATGATCGATACGCTCCGGCGCCCCGGATTCGGGGCTCTTGGCCGACCCTAGCGACGCGGATGGGGGCCAAGCCCCCGCTACGTCGCGGACATCCGCCTGCCGGAGGAATGGCGCGCCTAGTGCGGCTCCTCGCCGCCGGAGACGTTGAGGCTCTCGGCGGTGATGTACCTGGCCTCGTCCGAGCACAGGAAGGCCACGGCGTCGGCGGTGTCTTCTGGCTTGCCGGGCCGGCCCAGCGGGATGCGGGCGGCCATGGCGGCCAGATAGGCCTCGACCGAGGCCGCGCCGGTGACCTTGGCGAAGTACTCGTTCTGCCAGGCGCCCAGGCCCGTGGTCACGTGGTTGGGGCAAACGTTGTTGACGGTGATCTGGTGCGCGCCCAGCTCGATGGCGGCCGAGCGGGTCAGGCCGACCAGGCCGTGCTTGGAGGCGGTGTAGGCCTGGGCGTGCGGAAAGCCCGACTTGGCCGCCTGGCTGGCGATGTTGACGATGCGGCCGCCCTTGCCCTGCGGGATCATCACCTCGGCCGCGGCCTTCAAACCGTAGAAGCAGCCTGTCAGGTTGACGTCGATGACCGCCGACCAGTCCTCGGGGCGGACCTCCATCAGCGGCTTCATGATGTAGCCGATGCCGGCGTTGTTGACCCAGATGTCGAGCGAGCCGTGGGCTTCCACGGCATGGTCGGCCAGCGCCCGGACCTCGTCCCAGCGACGCACGTCGCAGGGTCGGATGCTGGCCGACCCGCCGTACTGGCGCAGATCGGCGGCGATCGCCTCCATCTCCTCGGTCCCGCCGATCATGCCGGCAGGCGTAGAAGGATCGACGGAACGACCGATGTCGGAGACGACTACCGCCGCTCCCTCCTGCGCCAGGCGTCGAGCGATGGCCTCCCCCAGGCCTCCGCGCCGACCGGACCCGGTGACGACCGCCGTCTTGCCTTCAAACCGTCCCGCCATGCTCAACCCACCTTCTCGGTGACGATGAAGGTGGTGTCGGCCAGGGCCTGGAACTCGGCGGCGATCGCCTGCATCGTTTCCGTCGCGACGTCGGCCCCGAAGGCGTCCATGTCGGCGACGTCGATGATCTCCACGTACTGATAGGGCGGCGCGGCGTCGGTCCCGAGCAGGGCGGCCGAGCGGAAGACCTCGAACTTGTCGATCGACTTCAGGCCGTTGACCGTCGGCAGGTCGCGTTCCTTGGCCCAGGCTTCGTAGTCGGCGACCGAGACGCCGGGCTTCAGGTTGAACAGGGCGACAATCCGCGTGACGGCCATCGGGCGCTCCCTCCGTTGCGGCTCCCATGCCGCCGTGAAGATTTGGAGGCCGCACGCTGGAGCGCCGCACCGAAAGGCGCGAGCGCCGCGAGCGAAGTGACCGCCCAACGGAGAAAGCCCCATGCCCGCCGCCCCCAAAAATCCCAGGGCTGACTTCCGCTGGCCGGACGGCTCGCGCCTGGCGCTGTCGATCGTCGTCAATGTCGAGGAAGGCGCCGAGCACAACATCCGCGACGGCGACAAGGGTCCCGAGCCGGTAGACGAACTGGGCGCGGTTCCCAAGAAGCCGATGCGGATGCACGGCAGCGAGAGCAACTATCTGTACGGCATCAAGGCCGGCGCGCCGCGCATCCTGCGGATCCTCGACCAGCACGGGATCGAGGCCACCTGGACGGCGGCTGCGCTCGCCCTGGAGCGCGCCCCTGAACTCGCCGCCGCCATCCGCGCCCGCGGCGACGAGGTGGCCGCCCACGGCTATCGCTGGACCCACCAGTTCTGGATGGACGAGGCCAAGGAGCGCGAGTTCATCACCAAGGCCGCCGAATCGATCGAGCGGACGATCGGAACCCGTCCCTCAGGCTGGCTGTCGCGCTACCTGCACACCGACAACACCCGCCGCCTGATCGCCGAGGCGGGGTTCAGCTATCACATGGACGACTATTCCGACGACTTCCCCTTTTGGGACCGCGTCGAGACTGCCGATGGCGCCAGCAAGCCGATGGTCATCCTGCCCTACGCCATGGACTCCAACGACATGAAGTTCTGGCTGGCCCCGTCGCTGACCGCCAAGGACTGGCTGGACTACGCCGTGGCCACCTTCGACGAACTGCACGCCGAGAGCCAGGAGGTCGGCGCGCGGATGATGAGCCTGGGCCTGCACCTGCGGATCATCGGCCGCCCGGGCCGCATCGGCGCCTTCCGCAAGTTCCTCGACCACGTGACCGCCCAGGACGGCGTTTGGATCGCCTGTCGGAGAAAAATCGCCCAGGCGTTCGCTGAGGCCGTGCCGATAGGCGATTGACGCCTATGACCTTTCGCTCGCTGCTCTTCGTGCCCGGGACGCGCCCGGATCGCTTCGGCAAGGCGCTGGACGCCGGCGCAGACGCCGTCTGCATCGACCTGGAGGACGCCGTGCAGCCGGCCGGCAAGGGCGAAGCACGCGCTTCCGCCCTCGCCTTCCTGGCGCAGCCTCGCAGCGCCGTCGTCGGCCTGCGGATCAACGGCGTGCGCACGCTGGAAGGCTTGAAGGACCTGGTCGCCCTGGCCGAAAGCCAGGCGCGCCCCGACTTCCTGATGATCCCCAAGGTCGCCGCGCCGGAAGACCTGCTGACCGCCGGCGAAGTGCTGCCAGACCTGCCGCTCTGGCCCGTCGTCGAGTCGGCCGAGGGCCTGCGCCGGGCCTTCGAGATCTGCGCCGCAAGCGGCGTGGCCGGCGCCCTGTTCGGCGGGGCCGACCTGTCTGCCGATCTGGGCTCGACCATGGACTGGGACGCCTTGTTGCTGGGCCGGAGCACCCTGGTCGCCGCCTGTGGCCGTTCTAGCGTGGCCTCTCTGGACGTGCCGCACCTGAACATTGCCGACCCGGACGACCTGACCGCCTCGACCCTGCGGGCCAAGGCCCTGGGCTTCACCGGCCGGTCCTGCATCCATCCGGCCCAGGTGGCCGCGGTGAACGCCGCCTACACCCCCTCGCCCGCCGAGATCGAGCGCGCCTGGCGCGTGGTCGAGGCCTTCGACGCCGCCGGCGGGGCCGCCGCCCTGCTGGACGGCAAGCTGATCGAACTGCCGGTCATCCGCGCGGCCCGCCGCATTCTCGACCGCGCCTGAATTCCTAGGAGATTACCCGTGTCCCAGAACTGGAAAGAGGTCGGTCCTCAGCGTTACCGCGAGACCTTTGGCCGCTACTTCGAGGACTTCATCGTCGGCGACGTCTACGAGCATCGCCCCGGCAAGACGGTGACCGAGTACGACAACCACCTCTTCACCCTGCTGACGCTGAACACCCACCCGATGCACTTCGACGCCGAGTTCGCCAAGGCCTCGGAGTTCAAGAAGAACCTGGTGGTCAGCCCCTATACCCTGGCCCTGCTGATCGGCATGAGCGTGACCGACGTCTCGCAGAAGGCCATCGCCAACCTCGGCATGGACGAGGTGAAGCTCAGCGCCCCGGTGTTCGCCGGCGACACGATCTATGGCGAGAGCGAAGTGCTGGCCAAGCGCGAGAGCAAGTCGCGGCCCGGCCAGGGCATCGTCACGATCCTGACCACGGGCAAGAACCAGGACGGCACGGTCGTCTGCACCTTCAAGCGCAACATGCTGATCCCGGCGCGCGGCCACGCCGTCGAGGACAAGGTCGGGAACTACTAGGATGAGCGATATCTCGGAAGCCGACGAACGCGCCATCCTCGACGCCATCGACAAGTGGCTGGAGAAGAAGGTCGCCCCCGTGGCGATGCAGCTCGAGCACGACGACGAATATCCCCATGCCCTGGTCGAGGACATGAAGGAACTGGGCCTGTTCGGCGCCCTGATCGACCCGGAGTACGGCGGCCTGGGCCTTTCGGCCCTGACCTATTCGCGGATCGTCACCAGGATCAGCGCCGAGTGGATGAGCCTGACGGGTGTCTTCAACTCGCACCTGATGATGGCCATGGTCGTCCAGAAGTTCGGCACGCAGAAGCAGAAGGACTTCTGGCTGCCCCGCTTCGCCAGCGGCGAGATGCGCGGGTGCCTCGGCCTCACCGAGCCTGACGCCGGCACCGACCTGCAAGGCATCCGCACGGTCGCCCGGCGTGACGGCGCCGACTATGTGGTCAACGGGACCAAGACCTGGATCACCAACGCCATCGAGGGCCACGTCTCGGCCCTGCTGGTCAAGACCGACCCCGAAGCCCAGCCGCGCCACAAGGGGATGAGCATGCTCATCACCCCGAAGATCGATCCAGAGACCCGCGCGCCCATCGCCGGCATCACGAACGGTCGCAAGCTGGAGAAGCTGGGCTACAAGGGCATCGACAGCGGCGAGTTCGTGTTCGAGGACTATCGCTGCGACGCCGAGCTGTGCCTGGTCGGCGGCGAGGAGGGCCAGGGCTTCCTGATGGCCACCGGCGGCCTGGAGATCGGCCGCATCAACGTCGCCGCCCGCTCGGTCGGCATCGCCAAGCGCGCGCTGATGGAGAGCGTCAAGTACGCCCAGGTCCGCAAGACCATGGGCAAGCCGATCGCCCAGCACCAGGCCGTCCAGCTGAAGCTAGGCGAGATGGGCGCCAAGACCCGCGCCTCGGAGCTGCTCGTCGAAGACGCCGCCAAGGCCTACGACCGCGGCGAGCGCGTCGACATGGAAGCTGGCATGGCCAAATACTTCGCGTCGGAGACGGCGCTGGAAGTGGCCACTGAGGCCATGCGCATCCACGGCGCCTATGGCTATTCGAAGGAATATCCGATCGAGCGGCTGTTCCGTGACGCCCCGCTGATGTGCATCGGCGAAGGCACCAACGAGATGCAGCGGATCATCATCGCCCGCCAGCTCGTGGCCCGGAACCCGGTCTGATGACTGCCAATCTGAAGACGGGGGGGCGTCGCCCCCTGGCAGGGATCAAGGTGCTGGCCGTCGAACAATACGGCGCCGGCCCCTACGCCACCCAGCTGATGGCCGAGCTGGGCGCCGAGGTCGTCAAGATCGAGGCCCCGGCCATGGGCGGCGACGTCAGCCGCGCCACCGGCCCGTTCTTTCTCGGACCGGCCGACAGCCAGTTCTTTCAGACCTTCTCGCGGTCGAAGAAGTCCATCGCCGTGGACATCAAGACGCCCGAGGGCCGCGCCGCCTTCGAGGGCTTGGTGGCCCAGGCCGACATGGTGGTCGACAACCTGCGCGGCGACCAGCCCGGCAAGATGCGGCTGACCTATGACGACCTGAAGGGCGCAAACCCCGCCATCGTCTGCGGCCACCTTTCCGCTTACGGGCGCGGCAACAGCCGGGCCGGCTGGCCGGGCTACGACTACCTGATGCAGGCCGAGGCCGGGCTGATGAGCCTGACCGGCGAGCCGGATGCGCCGCCGGCGCGGCTGGGCGTGTCGATGGTCGACTTCATGACCGGCACCATGCTGGCCTTCGGCGTGGTCAGCGCCCTGCTGTCGGCGCGGACGACGGGGCAAGGCTGCGACGTCGACGTCTCGCTGTTCGACGTGGCCCTGCACCAGCTGTCCTATCCCGCCGTCTGGGCGATGAACGAGGGCTACAAGGTCCAGCGCCTGCCGCGCGGCGCCCACCCGTCGATCGCGCCGTCGCAGGCGGTGAAGACCGCCAACGGATGGGGCCTGGTCATGTGCCAGACGCCGAAGTTCTGGGAGGCGCTGTGCGATCTTTCCGGCGCCGCCGAGCTGAAGGCCGACCCGCGCTTTACCGACATCCCCAGCCGCCACGCCAACCGCCCCGCCCTGAGCGAGGCGATGGACGTGCTGTTTGGGACCCGCACGACCGCGGACTGGACCGCCCTGCTCGGCGGCAAGGTCCCGTTCGCGCCGATCCTGGAAATGATGGACGCGCTGGACAATCCGTTCGTGGCCGAGGTCGGCATGCGCGACGTCGTCGCCCATCCTGACCGAGCGGAAGGCTTGGCCATGCTGGCCTGCCCCGTGAAGATCGACGGCGAACGGATGCCGGGAGCACGGGCGCCCAAGCTCGGCGAGCATACCGACGAAGTCTTGAAGTCCATTGGGGGAGCTGCCTCGTGAAGCTGGAAGGCGTCCGCGTTCTCGACCTGTCGTTCTTCCTGCCGGGGCCGATGCTGACCCTGATGATGGCCGACCACGGCGCGGACGTGCTGAAGGTGGAACCGCCCGGCGAGGGCGATCCCGCGCGCGAGATCGGCTATCGCAAAAACGGGACGAGCGTCTGGTTCCGCAACACCAGCCGCGGCAAGCGCAGCATCCAGGTCGACCTCAAGTCCGCCGAGGGCCGCGCCCTGCTGCTCGACCTGGCCGCCGAGGCCGACGTGGTGGTCGAGGCCTTCCGGCCGGGCGTGATCCAGCGGCTGGGCTTCGACTACGAGGCCGTGAAGGCCCGCAATCCCGGGATCGTCTACGTGGCGATCTCGGCCTTCGGCCAGACCGGTCCCTATCGCGATCGACCCGCGCACGACATCGCGGTGCAGGCCCTGGCCGGCATGGTGAGCTTGAGCGAAGGCTTCGACGGCAAGCCGACCCCGCCCAACATGCCGGTCGCCGACGCCCTGGCCAGCCTGACGGCGCTCTCGGGCGTGCTGATGGCCCTGCTGCGGCGCGGGAAGACGGGCTTGGGCGACTACCTGGACGTGGCCATGTACGACAGCCTGCTGGCCTGGACGCCGAACGTCACCGGCAAGATCTTCGCCACCGGCGAGGCTCATATTCCCAAGGACGAGCGCTCGTGGGGCGGCAACGCCATGTACGGCCTCTATGAGTGCGCCGACGGCCAATGGATCTGCCTGGGCGGGTCTGAGGTGAAGTTCGCCCGCAACCTGCTGGCGGGTCTCGATCGCCTGGACCTGCTGCCCTATGCCGAGCTTCAGCCGGGGCCTAGCCAGGAACCGCTGCGGGCTTTCCTACGCGAGGCGTTCGCCACCAGGACACGGGCCGAATGGGAAGCCTGGTTCGAAGGCCGCGACGTCTGTTTCGCGCCGGTGCGAACCTTGAAGGAAGCCTTCGATGATCCGGCCCTGGAAGCGCGGGGCATGCTGTCGCGCGACGCCGAGGGCGCAGAGATCGTCGGCACGCCGATCCTGTTCTCAGCCGAGCCGGCGGTCATCGACCCGGTTCCGCCTGTCCTGGGCGCGGGTCCGGCGGGATGGCGGGACCGGTAGCCTCCCCCTTCCAAAAGCTCGTCACCCTAGCCAGAGCGCCGGGGCGACGAGCAAGTTGGAAGAGGAAGACGTCAGGATCCCGTCCGCTCGCGCTCCATCTGGGCCAGAAGCATCGGTCCGGCCTCCATCAGCAAGAACGCGCTGGTCAGCAACAACAGAACACGCATCAGCATGGCGGCTCTCCTGCATCGCGGACCATCCCCCCGGAAGATCCGCGAACGGAAGGCTGAACGCGTCTCGTCACATCGTGACGGGGATTTCGCGTTTGCTCGACTGGCGGACAGCGGCGCGGTTGTCCGCTGTGCGCGCAAACCCGAACGCCGCGCCTGAGAGCGACCGGCGCCGCTGCTAGCGTCGCCGCATGATCGCCGCGCAAGCCCTTGTCGACCACGCCCTTTCCCTGCGCTGGGACGCCCTGCCCGACTCCGTACAGGCCGACGCCCGCCGGCTGCTGCACGATGCGGTGGCGGTCGGGGCGGCCGGCGCCGGGGCGGCCTATTCCGACGCCATCCTGACCGCCGCGCGCGGCTGGGGCGGCGAGGGCGACGGCTTGGTGCTGGGCCGCCCAGGCCTGCGCCTGCCCCCCGCCCAGGCCGCCTTCGTCAACGCCTTCCAACTGCACGGGCAGGAGTATGACTCGGTCCACGAGAAGGCCGTGCTGCACCCGCTGCCGACCATCGTGCCGGCCCTGATCGCCGAGTTGGACCGTTCCGGTCCCCATTCCGGCGAAGAGGTGCTGGCGGCCATGGTCGCCGGGGTGGATGTCGCCATCGCGCTGGGGGTCGCTGCAACGACGCCCCTGCGCTTCTTCCGGCCGGCCACGGCGGGGGTGTTCGGCGCCACCGCCGCCCTGGCCCGCCTGAAGCGCCTGCCGCGCGAGACGGCGATGGACGCCATGGGCTACGCCCTCGCCTTCAGCAGCGGCACCATGCAGGCTCACACCGAAGGCAAGCCCGCCCTGCCCGTCCAGGTCGCCGCCGCCGCCCGCTCGGCCCTGCAGGCGATCGACGTCGCGCAGGCCGGCCTGCCTGGTCCGCGCGACTGGCTTGAGGGTCCCTTCGGCTACCTGCCGCTGTTCGAGGCCGGCTTCGACCTCGAACCGGTGCTGGCCGACCTCAAGGACCGGCGCCGCATCGCCGAGGTCGCCTGCAAGCCCTTCCCTACGGGCCGCGCCTGCCACGGGGGCCTGGTGGCGATGCGCAAGCTCAAGACCGAGCACGGCGTGTGTCCTGGCGACCTGGAGAGCCTGACCTATTCGGCCCCGCCACTGATCCGCCACTTGGTGGGCCGTGTCGCCACGCCGGAGATGGACACGGCCTATGCCCGCCTCTGCCTGCCCTACCTGGCCGCCGTCATGCTTACCCGGGGCCGCGTGGGCCTGGACGACTACACGCCGCAGCGCCTGAACGAGCCCGACGTGCTGGCCCTGGCCGCCCGCATCGTCGTGGAAAGCGACGGCAATCCCGACCCCGCCGCCTTCGTGCCGGCCCGCGCCGTCGCGCGGCTGAAGGACGGCCGCGAGATCGTGCTCGACGTCACCGCGCAGCTCGGTTCGCCCGACTTCCCGATGAGCCGCGACGAGCACCTGGAAAAGGCCCGCTCGTGCCTGGCCTTCGTCGGCATGGAGGCCGTCCACGCCTCTCTGACCGACCTCTTCGACCGCTTCGACACCCTGGCCGACGCCCGCGAGGCCTTCCTCCTCGCCAGCGGCGGCTGAGCTCCCCAAGGTTTCCCATGCCTCACCAGACCTACTGGCAGTCGCTCGACTATCCGGCCATCGTCGCCGACCACCCGATCGGCGAGGCCTTCACCCGGTTCGCCACAACCACCAGCCGCGACGAACTGCGGGCGTTGCAGAACCGCCTGTTCCTGCGCTGCGTGGCCCGGGCCTGGAAGACGACCTTCTATCAGCGCCTCTGGGGCGCGGCCGGGATCCAGCCCGGCGACATCCGCTCGCTGGACGACCTGCCCGGGCTGCCCAGCTTCGACAAGTCCGACATCATGGCCTCGCTGGAGCGCCAGCCGCCGTTCGGTGACTTCGCCGGCTTCGAGGGCTATCCGGACGGCGGGCGGCCGCCGGTGATGCTGCACACGACCTCGGGCACCACCGGTTCACCCCAGGTGCTGCTGTTCGGCCCCAAGAGCCGCGAGGTGCAGAACCTGCTGCTGGCCCGCAACTACCAGTTCCAGGGATTGGCGCCCGACGACGTGGTCCATTCGGTCTACGGCCATGGCATGATCAACGGCGGCCACTACGTGCGCGAGGCCGTGACCCGCTGGACCAGCGCCGTCTTCCTGTCGGCCGGCACCGGGGTCGAGACCCGCTCGGCCCAGCAGGTCGAAGTGATGAAGCGCTTCGGCGCCACCGTGCTGGTGGGCTTTGGCGACTACCTCAAGAAACTGGCCGACACGGCCGTCGAGATGGGCATCGAGCCGGGCCGTGACATTCCAGTGCGGCTGATCTCGGCGCACCTGGGCCGCGAGGACCGGGCGGCGATGGAGAAGGCCTGGGGCGGGGCCAAGTGCTTCGACTGGTACGGCGTGGGCGACACCGGCCTGATCGCCGGCGAAGGCCCCGACCGCGACGGCCTCTACGTGCACGAGGACGCCCATTACCTGGAGATCTGCGACATCGACACCGGCGCGGCCGTCGCCCCCGGCGAGTTGGGCGACATGGTGGTCACCTGCCTCTTCAAGGACGATCTCTATCCGCTGATCCGCTTCAACACCCACGACGTGACGCGGGCGATCCCCAAGCCGTCTTCGATCGACGTGGTGTTCCAGCGGATCGAGGGGTTCCTGGGTCGTTCGGACAACATGGTCAAGATCCGCGGCATAAACATCTTCCCGCAGGGCGTCGGCGCGATGCTCGAGCATGCGCCGGCCTTCGCGGGCGAATTCATCTGCCACGCCCGTCGTGACGCCACCGGCCGCGACAGCTTCTCGGTGACCGCCGAAACCACGGCGCCGACGGCGGAATGGCGCGATATCGCCAGCTTCTATGGCGAGGTCCTCAAGCGCAAGATCGGCATCGAGGTCGAGGTCGAGCTGGCCCCGAAGGGCGCCACGGCGGGCCTGACCCAGATCGACGTGCGCCAGAAGCCGATCCGCCTGATCGACGAGCGCTACTGAGGTGACGGGTTTTTCCGACCCCATCGTCGCGGCCGGCGTCGCCGGCTTGCCCGCGCTCTACGCCGCCGGCGTCAGCCCCGTGGACGTCACCGAGGCCTACCTCGCCCGGATCGAGCGCTTGAACCCCGCGATCAACGCCGTGGTCGAACTGGACCCCGCCGGTGCGCGGATCGAGGCGCGGGCCAGCGCCCGGCGTTGGGCGGAGGGCAAGCCGCTGTCGCCGATCGACGGCGCGCCGATCGCCGTGAAAGCCAACATCGCCGTCGAGGGCATGGCGCATACCGCAGGGATCAAGGCCTACGCCGGCAACGTCGCGCCGGCCGACGCCGCCTGCGTGGCGCAATTGCGCGCGGCGGGCGCGGTGATCCTCGGCACGCTGAACATGCACGAGGCCGCGCTGGGCGCGACCAACGACAACACCTTCCTGGGGCGCTGCGAGAACCCGCATCGCGCCGGCTTCACCCCCGGCGGCTCCTCGGGCGGCTCGGCGGCGGCCGTGGCGGCAGGGCTGTGCGCTGCGGCCCTGGGCACCGACACCATGGGCAGCGTGCGCCTGCCGTCGTCCTATTGCGGCGTCGTGGGCTATAAGCCGGCGCTGGGCGCGATCCCGACCGACGGCGTCACGGCGCTGTCCTGGACCCTCGATCACGTCGGCGTCCACGCCCGCTCGGTCGAGGACGCGGCGCTGGTCGCGCGCGCTTGCGGCGTCGAGGAAGGCTCCGAGACCGACGAACGACCGCTGGCGGTGCTGGATCTCGACGACCTGGTGATGCTGGAGCCGGTGGTGGCGGCCAGCTTCACCCGCACCCTGGACATCCTGACGGCCGCAGGCTGGCGGCTGAAGCGGCTGCGGATCGACGACCTGGACCTCGGCGCGCTGCGCCGCGCCGGCCTGCTGATCAGCGAGGTCGAGGGTGGTATCGAGCATCGCCGCGCCCTGGCCCTGGACCCGGAAGGCTTCACGCCGGAACTGCGGTCGCTGCTGGCCTGGGGGGGGCGACAGACGCCGGCCCGCCTGGCCGAAGCCTATCGCCTTCTGGCTGAAAGCAAGCGGAAAATCCTAGATACAACAAGGCTATATTCCGGAATTCTGACCCCGACGACACCACAACAGGCCTTCGCCTTCGGCGCCCCGGTCCCCGCCAGCCAGGCCGACCTGACGGCCCTGGGCAACGTGCTGGGAGCCCCGGCGTTCGCCCTGCCCGCCGGCGAGGCCGACGGCCTGCCGCTGTCGCTGCAGGTGATCGGTATGACCGACGGCCCTACCCAGACCCTGGCCGTGCGACTGGCTCGCGCCCTCGCTCCAGCCGCCGTTCCGGAGACCTTCCGATGACCGCCTTCGCCGAGGGGGCCTTGACCCTCGCCATCAACGGCGATGTCGCGACCCTGGCCTTCGACCGGCCCGCCAAGCGTAACGCCATCACGCTGGCCATGTGGCGCGCCCTGCCCGAAGCCTGCGCCGCCTTCGCCTCCTCGGACGCCAAGGTGCTGGTCGTCACCGGACGCGCCGGCCATTTCGCGGCCGGGGCCGACATCGGCGAGTTCGAGGCGGTGTATGCGACGCCGCAGAGCGCCGCCGACTACAACGCCGCCATCGCCGCCGGGATCGGGGCGATCGCGGAACTGCAAAAGCCCGTGCTGGCCGCGATCGAAGGCGCCTGCGTCGGCGGCGGCCTGGCCGTCGCCCTGGCCTGCGACCTGCGGATCGCCGCGTCGGAGGCGCGCCTGGCCATCACGCCCGCCAAGCTCGGCCTGACCTACAGCCTGGAAGACACCAAGCGCCTGGTCGACGCCGTCGGCGCGTCGGCGGCGCGGGACATCCTGTTCACGGGGCGGCTGCTGGGCGCCGAGGAAGCGCTCCGGCTTGGGCTGGTCGACGCGGTGGAAGTCGATGTTCCGGCGGCCGCGACCGCCAAGGCGGCCGAAATCGCGGCGGCCTCTCAAGTGACGGTCCGGGCGATCAAGGCGACGATCCGAGCCATCCTGGCCGGCGCCGTCGAGGACGACGCGGCGACGCGGGCGGCCTTCGTGGCCTCGGTGTCCGGGCCGGACTTCATCGAGGGGCGCTCGGCGTTCCTGGAGAAGCGGAAGCCGGTGTTTCCGGAGCGGTGAGAGCCGCTTGGCTCCGTAAGTTCAAACTAGATCGTCTTCCTGGGCCTTGCGCCCAGGACCCAGGGTTCAACCGCTCAGACCTCGGCAGGAAGGCCAAGGTCTGAGCGGTCGCCAGCATGGGCCCTCGCCACAAGGGCGAGGGAGGCAAGCTTTGTTGGCTCGGGCGGGCGCGCGAACGCCCTACCGCTCCAACTCCACCAGTTCGTACCAGGTCTGCATGTAGCCGCCGACGCCGCCCTTCACGAACAGCGAGTGATCGTCGGCAGTCACCCACATGTCATAGGTCGGGTGCTCGCCGTCCTTGCTGACCATGCCGCCGTCCTCGCCGAGGAAGCGGAAACGGCGGCAGGCGAAGGTCCCGGCCGGCGTCGTGGTTTCCTCCTCGCCGACATATTCCAGCGTGATGCTGCTCTCGACGATCTGCGGCGGGGTGGCGCCCCGGTGGTCGACCGAGGGCAGGAAGATGCGCAGCTTGCGCTTGTGCGGCCCCTTGGCGACGTCCATCACCTTGCAGATGTAGGCGTCGCCGATGATCGGGTGGGTGCCGAAGCCGTCGAAGAAGCCATTGGTCGGCATCTTCTGCGACAGACGACCGATCGACGGACCGTAGCTCTCGCACTCGATGAAGTCCTCCGTGAACCGGAACCAGCCCGAGCCCATGAACCTGTCACCGACCGTCAGGCGCAGGTGCAGGTCCATCGGCCGGCCGTGCTCGTCGAGCGAATAGATCGCGTCGCGCAGGACGGTGGGATCGGGCTCGTCGATCTCGCACTGGGCGCGGATCGTCACCTTGCCGTCGGTGTGGCGGGTCATGGTGAAATGCTCGCGACCCCGCTCCTGGCCTTCCCGGCCGGGCTTGCGCGAGGTGTAGAGGATCTTTCCGCGGATGGTCTGGTGCTTCATCGCTCGCCTCCCCTCAAAACGCCGCCAGGCCGGTGATCGCCCGGCCCAGGATCAGGGCGTGGACGTCGGCCGCGCCTTCGTAGGTGTTGACCGTCTCGAGGTTGGCGGCGTGGCGCATCACGTGGCTGGCGCCGGAGATGCCGGCCCCGCCGTGGATGTCGCGGGCCTCGCGGGCGATGATCAGGGCCTTGCCGCAGTTGTTGCGCTTCAGGAGGCTGATGGCCTCGGGGACCCAGTCGCCGGCGTCGAGGCGACGGCCCAGGGCCAGCGCGCCTTCGAAGCCCAGGGCGATCTCGGTCTGCATGTCGGCCAGCTTCTTCTGGATCAGCTGGCGGCCGGCCAGCGGACGGCCGAAGACGACGCGGTCGGCCACATAGGCCGCGCTAGTCTCCAGGCAGAAGCGCGCAGCGCCCATCGCGCCCCAGGCGATGCCGTAGCGGGCCTTGTTGAGGCACGAGAACGGACCGCGCAGACCCTTCACGCCCGGCAGGATGGCGTCGTCGGACACCAGCACGTCCTGCAGCACGATCTCGCCGGTGATAGAGGCGCGCAAGCTGAGCTTGTCGTCGATCTTCGGGGTGCTGAACCCCTCGGTCCCGCGCTCGACCAGGAAGCCGCGGATTTCGCCGTCGAGCTTGGCCCAGACCACCGCCACGTCGGCGATCGGGCTGTTGGTGATCCACATCTTGGCGCCGTTGAGCAGATAGCCGCCGTCGACCTTGCGGGCCACGGTGCGCATCGAGCCCGGGTCCGAACCGCCATCGGCCTCGGTCAGGCCGAAGCAGCCGATCAATTCGCCCCGCGCCATGCCGGGCAGCCACTTGCGCTTCTGCTCTTCCGAGCCGAAGGCGTAGATCGGGTACATGACCAGCGACGACTGCACGCTCATGGCCGAGCGATAGCCGCTGTCGACGGCCTCGATCTCGGCGGCGATCAGGCCGTAGGCCACGTGGCTGACGGCCGCGCCGCCATATTCCTCCGGCAGGGTCGAGCCGAGCAGGCCCAGCTCGCCCATCTCCTTCATGATCTCGCGATCGAAGCGGCCGTCGGCATAGGCGGAGACCACGCGCGGCAGCAGTTGCTCCTGGGCGTAAGCGCGAGCGGCGTCGCGGATCAGGCGCTCGTCCTCGGTCAGGCGGGCGTCGAGGGCGAGCGGGTCGCGCCAGTCGAAGGCGGGGATGGTGCGGGCGGCGTCGAGGGGCATGGCCGTGAAGTCCTCCGGCGGCCGGAAATGACCGCACAGCAATTGATCTGAACTTCCGCCTTTCTAGCCGGGGGTCCCGCGCCTACCCCGGTCGCCGCTGGATTTGACCGGGAGGCGACTAGGTTGGACGGACGGACGCTCGTCGAGAAGGTGATCGCCAAGGCCGCGGGCCTGCCGGACGTGCGCGCCGGCGACCTCGTGACGGCCAAGGTGGATCTGGCCTTCGCGCACGACAGCAGCGGCCCGCGCCGCTGGCGTCCGCTGCTGGAAGAGCTTGGCGTCGGCCTATGGGACCCGGCCAAGGTGGCCATCGTCTCCGACCACTATGTGCCGGCCGTCGACGCGGAGTCGGCGGCGATCCTGAAGACCACCCGCGACTTCGCCCGCGACTATGGCGTCTCGGCGTTCTTCGACATGGTCGGCATCTGTCACCTTGTGCTGCCCGAGCATGGCCTGATCCGTCCGGGCGCCTTCATAGCCGGCGGCGACAGCCATACGCCCACGGCCGGCGCCTTCGGGGCCTACGCGGCCGGCTACGGCGCCACGGACATGGCCGCCATCGCCGCCACCGGCGAGACCTGGCTGGCCGTACCCGAGACGATCCGCGTCGAGTGGACCGGCAGCTTCGCCCGCGGGGTCACCGCCAAGGACGTCATGCTGTTCCTGTGCCGGGAGCTGGGCATGGACAACGCCTTCAAGGCGGTGGAGTTCGCCGGCCCCCTCGTTGAATCGATGCCGATCGCCGAGCGCATGGTGCTGGCCAACATGGCGGCCGAACTGGGCGCCGAGACGGGGGTGGTTGCGCCGGACGCCGTCACCTTCGCCTATCTGGCCGCGCGCGGCGCACCGGTGGCGGACGAAGCCGCGGCCCTGGCCCTGCACTCGGACGCCGACGCGACCTACGCCGCCATTCACCGCTTCGACGCCTCCGACCTCGCGCCGCAGATCGCCGCCCCGCATTCGCCGGCCAACACCCGCGACGCATCGGATTTCGCAGAGGTCCACATCGACCAAGCCTATATCGGCGCCTGCGTGGGGGCCAAGATCGAGGACCTGCGCATGGCCGCCGACGTGCTGAAGGGCCGCCGCGTAGCGCCGGGCGTGCGGCTGCTGGTGGCTCCAGGCTCGGCACGGACGGCTGAACTGGCCGCGCGCGAGGGCGTGATGGAGACCCTGCTGGCGGCCGGGGCGGTGCTGATGCCCTCGGGCTGCGGAGCCTGCGCCGGCATGGGCGCGGGAATCCTGGCGAAAGGCGAGACCTGCATCTCGTCGACCAATCGCAACTTCCAAGGCCGCATGGGCCATGCCGGGGCCAACGTCTATCTCGGCTCGCCCTACGCCGTGGCCGCCGCGGCCGCCGCCGGCCGCATCGTCGATCCTCGCCCCTTCCTGACGGGAGCCGCCTGATGTCCCGCGCCTTCGTCTTCGGCGACGCCATCGACACCGACCTGCTGGCTCCCGGCAACCTGATGAAGCTGCCGCCGGCGCAGCTGGCGCAGCATTGCCTGCGGGCCATCGCACCGGACTTCGCTTCCACGGTTCAGCCCGGCGACGTCGTGTTCGCCGGCGCCAATTTCGGCCTCGGCTCGTCGCGCGAGCAGGCGGCCGTCTCCCTACGACTACTTGGCGTCTCCGCGGTGCTGGCGACCTCGTTCGCCCGCATCTTCTACCGCAACGCCATCAACCTCGGCTTGCCGGCCTTCGTGTTTCCCCAGGTCGGCGAGGTGAGCGACGGCGATCGGGTCCTTCTGGATCCGGTCGCCGGACGTCTCGAGAACATCACCACGGGCAAGACCTACGCCCTGACGCCGATCCCGCCGCACCTGATGGCGATGATCGACGACGGCGGCCTGATCCCGCACCTGAAACGACGCCTGAAGGGAGCCGCCGCATGAGCCTGCGCGACCGCCTCGCCCAAGACACGCCGCTACTGGCCCCCGGCGCCTACGACGCCCTCTCGGCCCTGCTGATCGAGCAGGCCGGCTTCGAGGCGATCTACCTCTCGGGCGCCTCGATCGCCTACACCCAGCTGGGGCGACCCGACATCGGCCTCGTCTCGTTCGACCATGTGGCCGACGTGGTGGGGCGGGTGGCCGAGCGCGTCTCCCTGCCCCTGATCGTCGACGGCGATACGGGCTTCGGCAACGCGGTCAACGTGCAGCGCACGGTGCGCATCTTCGAGCGCATGGGGGCCTCCGCGATCCAGTTGGAAGACCAGACCTTTCCCAAGAAGTGCGGACACCTGGCCGACAAGAGCCTCGTGCCGACGGCTGAGATGGCCGGCAAGATCCGCGCGGCGCTCGACGCCCGGGCCAGCGACCAGACCCTGATCATCGCCCGCACGGATGCGATCGGCGTCGAAGGCTTCGAGGCCGCCCTCGACCGCGCCCACGCCTATGTCGAGGCTGGCGCCGACGTGCTGTTCGTCGAGGCTCCGCGCACCATCGGCGAGATGAGCGCCATCGCCCACGCCTTCGCAGGCAGGGTTCCGCTGCTGGCCAACATGGTCGAGGGGGGCAAGACCCCGCTGCTGGACGCCGCCGAACTGGGCCGCATCGGCTTCAAGCTGGTGATCTCGCCCGGCGCGCTGGTGCGGGCCCTGGTGCCGACCGCCGAGGCCTTCCTGGCCAGCCTGAAGGCCAACGGCGCGACCCGTCCGTTCGCAGAGCGGATGATCGACATGGGCGGCGTGAACGACCGCATCGGCCTTGCTGATATGGCCAAGACCGGCGCGGCCTACGCCGCCGGGTGAGTCTGGAGGCGTAACCGATGCAGGCCGATCCCAACCTCTACGATCACTGGCCCTATCGCGACCGGCCCAAGATCGTCTGGCCCGGCGGCAAGAAGCTGGCCTTCTGGATCGCACCCAACATCGAATACTACGAGTTCGATCCGCCCAAGAACCCGCAGCGTCCCGGCTGGCCGAAGCCTTCGCCGGACGTCGTCGGCTACTCGCAGCGCGACTGGGGCAACCGGGTCGGCCACTGGCGGCTGATGGAGCTGCTCGACAAGTACGGCATGCGCGGCTCGATCTCGCTGTCGGTCGGCCTGCTGGACCACCATCCGGAGATCATCGAGGCCTGCGTGGCGCGGAACTGGGAGTTCTTCAGCCACGGCATCTACAACACCCGCTTCTCCTACGGCATGGACGAGGCCCAGGAGCGGGCGGTGATCGAGGATTCGATCCGCTCGGTCGAGGCCGCCACCGGCCAGCGCATCCGCGGCTACCTGGCCCCAGCCCTGACCCACACCGAGAAGACCTTCGACCTGCTGGCCGAAAACGACTTCTGGTACACCTGCGACCTCTTCCAGGACGACCAGCCCCAGCCGGTGAAGACCAGGACCGGCAAGCTGATCTCGATGCCCTATTCGCTGGAGGTCAACGACGTCATCACCTACGGCGCGCTGTCGATGAGCCCCTGGCGCTACGCCGACGTGCTCAAGCGCCACTTCGACCAGCTTCTGGAAGAAGGCGAGAAGTCGGGCACGGTGATGTGCATCCCGCTGCACGCCTATCTGGTCAGCCAGCCGCATCGCATCCGGCCGTTCGAGGACGCCCTGCGCCACATCGCCGGCCACGACGAGGTCTGGATCACCACGGCCCGCGAGATCGCGCAGCACTATCGCGACAACTACTTCGACCAGACCGTGGCCGACATCGCCGCCCGGGGCCTGACCACGCCGGGAACGGGGTTTAGCAATGCCGCTGCCTGACGAGCACCTGATCTATCCGCATCGGTCCTACGGCATGGACCAGGATCGCTACGCCTGGCGCACCGCGGCTGAGCGCGCCCCGATCGCCTGGCCTGGCGGCGCGGCGGTGGCGGCGATGATCGTCGTGCCGATCGAGCACCATCCGCTCAATCCGCCGGGCAAGCCGTTCAAGCATCCGGGCGCCATGGTCACTCCCTATCCGGACCTGCGCCACTACACGACGCGCGACTACGGCAACCGGGTGGGCGTCTACCGCATCCTCGAGGCCCTGAAGGCGGCGGGGATGAAGGCGACCTTCCCGATCAACGCCGACCAACTGGAGCGGCTAAAGCCCCTGGTCGAGGCGATCCTGGCAGACGGCCACGAGATCGCCGCCTATGGCCTGTCGACCACCCACATCCACTGGGGCGGGCTTGATCGCGAGACCGAAGCCGCGTGGGTCGCAGAGGTGCGCGCACGGTTCGACGCCGCGGGCCTCAAGCCCCGCGCCTGGCTGAGCCCAGCCCGGCAGCAGTCGTTCGCCACGCTCGACCTGATCCGCGCCGCCGGCTTCGACATCTGCCTCGACTGGGAACAGGACGAGGTTCCCGTGCCGATGAAGACAGACGCCGGCGAGGTGATCGGCCTGCCTTTGTCCAACGAGCTCGACGACCGCTCGCTGATGATCGACCGTCGCCAGAGCGAGGACGAGTGGGCGATCCAGGTGCTGGAGGCGGCGGACTATCTGGCCCAAGGCGCCGATCGGTTCGGCGCGCGCTTGCTGGGCTTTACCCTGACGCCGTACGTGACGGGTCAGCCGTTCCGGATCTCGGCCCTGCGACGGTTGCTGACGGGGCTGGGGGAGATGGGCGTGAAGGCGATGACGGCTCGCGAGATCGCCTCCTGATCCTTCTCCCCTTGCGGGAGAAGGTGTCGGCGTAGCCGACGGATGAGGGGGCGCGCGGACGGCTCTGAGAGACCCCTCACCCGACCTCGCTCCGCGAGGCCACCCTCTCCCGCAAGGGGAGAGGGATCAGAGGATGAGCCCCATGGCGATGTCGTCCTCGAACGTCCCGTCCGGGAAGCGCCCGCGCTTCTCCAGCCGACCTTCGATGCGAAACCCCAACCGCTCGTAGAGCCGGATCGCGCCGGCATTACCGGCTCCGGCGTTCAGTTCCACCCGCACGATCGCCGGCTCCATCGCCCGGGCGGCGGCGAACAGCGCCTGGAACAGGGCCGATCCGACGCCCCTGCCCCGCCAGTCGGGATGCACGGCCACGGTCAGGTCGGACAGCACATGCGAGAACAGCTTCACCGGGATGCGCACCGCGTGGATCTCGCCAATGACGCCGCCGCCCTCCTCCACGGCCACCAGGCCCACGCCGTCGGCCAGGGCCTCATGCAGGATCCGATTGATGTAGGCGTCGGTGATCTCCTCCGGCCGCCGTGCGATGCCGCCGGGGATAGAGGCCGTGGCGCGGTGGACGGCGGCGATCGGGATCGCGTCGTACGGCCGGGTCGGGCGGATCGTGAAGCTCATCCGTCTCTCTGGAACGGATAGAACCCGCCGCCAAGGTCGAGAATGGCCGTAAGTTCGTCGAGCGCCTCGCGACTTTCGACCAGCAGGGCCGGGTCGGCCAGGTCGGCGGGCGCCAGGCGGTCGCGATAGCGGCGCGCTCCCCAGTCGGCGAGACGGGCGTGCAGCACGGCATCAAAGCGCTGCGCGGGATTGGCGGCGGCCAGTTCGTCGTCGGTCAACACCACCCGCAGGCGCAGGCAGGCCGGGCCGCCGCCGTTGCGCATGCTCTGGCGGACGTCGGCGTACTCGACCCGGCCGATCGGGCCGTTGGACGCGACGACGCCTTCGGCGACCGCGCGAGCGCGGGGATTGTCGCGGGTCTCGCCGGGGGCCAGCAGCACCAGGCGATCCTCGCCGGGCAGGACGAGAAGCTGGGAGTTGAAGAGGTAGCTCTTCACCAGGTCCTCGATCGGCAGGTCGGCCTCGGAGACCTCGACGAACGCCGGCTCGAACAGCCCCTCGGCGGCGCGGCGGACCTGCGCTTCCATGGCGGCGCGATCCTCGAAAGCGGCCTCGTGGAAGAACAGGGTCTCGCGCGTGCCCACGCACACCACGTCGTTGTGGAAGGCCCCGCCGGCGATGGCGCGGCGCCCCTGGCGGGGGAAGACGGCGCGGGCGGCGGCGTGGCGACGCTGGATGGCCTCGAAGGCCTCTCGGGTCTGGCGGGCCGGATAGGTGCCGCTCCAGTGTTCCCAGGCTTCACGGCCCCAGACAAAGAGGTTGACCCCAGGAGCGCCGTGCTCGGCGCAGAGCCGCACGTGATTGGCCGCGCCCTCGTCGGCGAAGTGCGGCTGGCCCGGCAGCGGGTCATGGACGGCGAAGCGCATCTCGTCCGGGAACAGCCGGCGCAAGGACCGGGCGGTCTGCGGGCCTTCCAGGCTGCGGTGCAGGTTGGTCAGCAGGTTGGCCGGCGTGAAGTGCACCCGGCCGTCGGCGGTGTCGGCGCTGGGGGTGACGGTCGCCGCGTTGGCGGCCCACATCGGCGAGGCCGAGCACGCGGCGGCGGCCAGGGCGGGCGCGGTCTTCCAGGCGGCTTCTATGACGGCGGCGTCGGAGCCGGCGAAACCGATGGACTTCAGGAACCGCACGTCCGGCCGCTCGTGCGGCGGCAGCACGAACTGCGGCACGCCCCAGTCGGCCAGGCGGCGCATCTTGTCGAGCCCCTCCAGCACCGCCGCGCGCGGGTCGGAGACCTGACCGGCGTTGACCTGGCTGGCGATATTGCCGGGCGACAGGCCGACATAGGAGTGGGTCGGGCCGACCAGGCCGTCGCAATTGGCCTCGACGGCCGTCATGCGCGCAGGCCCTTGATGTCGGCCGTGGTGTCGAGCACTGCCCCGGCCTCGAAGCTGGCCACGGGATAGGCGCAGTAGTCGGCGGCGTAGTAGGCGCTGGGACGGTGGTTGCCCGAGGCGCCCAGACCGCCGAACGGCATGGTTCCGGCCGCGCCGGTGGTCGGGCGGTTGAGGTTGATGACGCCCGCCCGGATGCGCGCCAGGAAGCGGTCCCACAGCGCCGGGTTCGCGCTGACCAGGCCCGCCGACAGGCCATAGCGAGTGGCGTTGGCGGCGACCAGGGCTTCGTCGAACGAGGCGACGCGGCGCACCTGCAGGATCGGGGCGAAGATCTCTTCGTCCGGCACGTCGACGCCGGTAACGTCGATCAGACCCGGCGAGACGAAGGCGCCCGACAGGCCCTCGATGCGGCCCGGCTCCAGCAGGCGCCGTCCCTCGATACGGCCGGCGGCGGCCAGGGCGTGGCCGGCGGCGCGTTCGGAGATCAGCGGGCCCATGAAAGGCTCCGCCCCGTTCCACGGCCCGATCGACAGACGGGGAACAAGGTCGAGCACGGCGTCGATGATCGCCTGCCCCTCGGCGCCGTCGGGCACGACCAGCCGGCGGGCGCAGGAGCAGCGCTGGCCGGTGGTGATGAAGGCCGACTGCGCCACCAGGGCCGCGACGGCGGCCGGATCGCCGGCCTGCCAGGCGACCAGCGGATTGTTGCCGCCCAACTCCAGGGCCAGGATCACATCGGGCCGATCGGCGAAATGGCGGCGGAAGAAGGTCCCCGCCTGGGCCGAGCCGGTGAACAGCAGGCCGTCGATCTCCTGGTCGATCAGCGCCTGGCCGACCTCGCGCCCGCCCTGCACCAGGTTGACGACGCCAGCGGGCACGCCAGCCGCCTCCAGCGCCTCGACCAGCAGTTGGCCGGCCAGAGGCGTCTCTTCCGAAGGCTTGAAGACCACGGTGTCGCCGGCCAGCAGGGCCGGCACGATGTGGCCGTTGGGCAGGTGGCCGGGGAAGTTGAACGGCCCCAGCACGGCCATCACCCCATGCGGCCGGTGACGCAGCACCGCGCGGCCGAAGGGCATGGCGTTCTCCGCCACACCCGTGCGCTCGTCATAGGCCTTGATCGAGGCGTCGACCTTGCCGGCCATCGAGCCGATCTCGGCCTTGGTCTCCCACAGCGCCTTGCCGGTCTCCCGGCTCAGGGCTTCGGCATAGCCGCCCGCCCGTTCGAGCAGCACCTCCTTGTAGCGGCGCAGGATGGCGATCCGCTCTTCGCGCGGCAGGTCGGCCCAGGGATGGAAGGCCTTGCGGGCCGCGGCGACGGCGGCTTCGACATCGACCGATGAGGCCGTCGCCTCGCGCCAGACCACCTCGCCGGTGGCGGGGTCGGTGGAGACCGCTGCTGGCCCCTGCCCGCTTTTCCAGACGCCGTCGATGAACACGCCGCTCATGCCTTCACCCGCACATGGTCGCCTTCGGTCACGCCCAGGGCGTCGGCCGTCGCGCGATCCAGGATCGCCGCCTCGCCGTCGATCAGCACCGCCGCCCGCACGGCGCGGAACCGCGAGACCTCGGTGGTCGAGATCAGGGCCTCCTCGCCGAACGCGTCCTCGCCGATCTTCACACGCAGACGGCGGGCGTCGCGCACGGTGCGGATGTCATCGCGGGGCGCGGCCACCGTGGGGCCGGCGTCGAACAGGTCGACCAGGCCCTGGTAGCGGAAGCCCTCGCGCTCCAGCATGGCCCGGGCGGCCTCGCCGTCGCGATGGACCTTGCCTATGACGTCACGCGCGGCCGGGGCCAGCAGCTCGGTATAGATCGGGTGGCGCGGCGCCAGGTCGAGGATGAACTGGCCGTTGGTCGAGGCGCTCATCAGGTCGGCCTGGTCGAAGTCCAGCCGGAAGAACTTGCTGGCCAGGTGCTCCCAGAACGGACACGAGCCGTCGTCGTCGAACCAGCCACGCAGCTCGGCCAGCACCATCTCGGAAAACCGCTGCGGCTCGATGCCGATCAGCATGTAGCGCGACTGGGCCAGGAGGCGCCCCGCCCCGCCCTTGCGCTTCTCCGGACGCAGGAACAGCGAGCCGACCTCAGACCAGCCGGCGCACTCGTTCACCAGGACGAGGGCCTTGTGGTCGAAGCGCATCTCCAGCACCGGCGAGGACTGGGCCAGGGTCACCACCCGGAACGAGAAGAACGGCCGCTTGATGCCGACCGCCGCCTTGACCCCGGCGACGCCGTCGACGACGCCGGTCTCCAGGTCCTCCAGCATCAGGGTGTACCAGGCCTCCAGCGGTGCGACGCCGGCCTGGAAGCTGGCCTCCGACAGCGCCAGGCGCTCGCGCAGGGTCGGCTCGTCCTCGGGCAGACTGGTGAAGCCCCGTCCCGAAAGCACGGCCAGTTCCATCAGGGAGTCGAAATCCGCCGATCCGGCGGGACGCACGACGAGCATTCAGAGTGTCTCCGGCATGGCGGCCATGGCCGCGCGGATCGCGTGGGCGTCGATGTCGCCGCTCGCCAGTTTCATCAGGGTCAGGGCCGACAGCTGGGCGCGCTCGACGAAGCTGGCGGGCCAGGCATGCTCGGCCTCGCTGTGGATGTCGCCGCCGCGCACGCCCAGGCTGTCGATGTTGGGCAAGCCAGAGGCGAAGAGGTTGTTGCCCTCGCAGACCCCGCCCGACGGCTTCCAGGCGATGTCCTGGCCGAGCAGCGCGCCGACTTCCTTCACCGCGCCGAAGAGCCTTTCCTGGGCGGCGTTGAACGGCTTGGCCCCGCGGGTGATGCGGCCGTGCAGGTGGGCGTGCAGGCCGTCGCCCGTCGTGGCGGCCACGATGGCGGCGATCTCGCCCTCCAGCCAGGCGGCGTCGACGGCCGAAGGAAAGCGGACGTTGAACCGCAGCACCGCGACGTCGGGCACCATGTTCAGCGGCGCGCCGCCATCGATCTTGGCGACGTTGAGGGTGACGCCCTCCCGACGACCGTTCAGCGCGTGCAGGGCCTGGGCCAGCCGCGCGGCCTCCATCACCGCGTTGCGGCCGGAGGCGAAGTCGCGGCCGGCATGGGCGGCGCGACCATGGACGACGATGTGGAAATTGCCCGAGCCCTTGCGCACGCTGGCCAGGGCGCCGTCGGCAAGGGCCGGCTCGTAGGTCAGGCCCACATGGCCCAGGCGCGCGAAGTCGGCCAGGACCGGGGCCGAGGCGATCGAGCCGATCTCCTCGTCGGGCGAGATCAGCACGCGATAACCGAGGTTGCCGGCCTTGGGGTGGCGCTCAAAGGCCTCCAGCGCGCCGAGCATCACCGAAAGACCGCCCTTCATGTCGGCGATGCCCGGGCCGTGCAGCGCGCCGTCGGGGCGGGTGCTGACGGTCTGGAAGGTCGAGCTCTCGGGATAGACGGTGTCGTAGTGGCCGGTCAGCACGACCTGCACGGGCGCCTCTGGTCGAACGACGACGGCGATAGCCGGCGGATGCGTCTGCTCGACCTGTCGGCCGTCCGCGGCGATCTCCGGCGAGGCGGTCAAGGGCACTTCGGCCGGAGCCGCCGGCAGAGCCGAGAAGGCCTCGACCAGAACCTGCCGCTGCCGTTCAAGGCCGGCGATGTGGCGGCTGCCCGAGTTGATGGCGCACCAGGCGACGGCCCGGTCGATCATCCGGGGCCCATCGGCGGCCAAACTCCCCAGGACAGCCCGATCTTCGTCGTCGATCCGCATGGATTCGCTGTCTCCCTTGGCCAAAGCCTAGTCCAGGGAGCGCGGGCAAAACGTTGTTTCCTTTCGAAGGGAAACCGGGCGCCCGCGCAACAGCCTTGCCCTGTCGCGCTCTACCTGTAGTCCTTTCGCCATTTCACCGAAAGCTTGGCGTCGCCGTCGCCCCCCAGGCGCGAAACCAGCGACAGGGCCCGGCGGATGCGCCATTCGACCTGCGCCGCAGGCCCTTCACGGCCGCCGCCGATGATCTCCACATAGACGTCGTCGGTGACGTACTTGCCGCCGGCCACGGTCATGCCGGTGCTGCTCTCGGCGAACGCCAGGCGATCGAGGCGCGCGAAGCTGCGCAGGTTGCCGATGACGTCGAAGCCGCCGCCGCCGGCCAGCGACGCCAGGGCCGAGGCCAGCTGCGCGGCCTCGATCGGCGACAGCTGGGCGGCCGACGACCCGAACAGCACCTGCGAAAGCACCTCGTCCTGCGGCAATTCGGGCTTGGAAGTCAGGGTGATCTCCGGCTTGGCCGCCGTCCCCTTGACCTGGATGATGGCGGTCAGGGCGTCGTCCTCGCGGGTGGCGGTCAGATCGAGGCGGATGCGTTCCAGCTGGGTGGCCAGACGAACAACGCCGTCGTCGTCGAACTCGAAGCGCTTGCCGGCGAAGTCGTACTCGCCGCGCACCACGCGGGCCACGCCGTCCAGCACGGGACTGGCCGTGGTGCCGCCAACATGGGCGTCCAGCGACAGTTCGACGTCCAGGCCACGGCCCTTCACGAAGATCCGCCGCGGGGCCTTCAGCGTAACGTCCAGCGCCATGCCGGAGTTGGGCTTGCGCGGCTGGATCTCGACGCCCTGCACCAGATCCTGGGGCCGGTTGCGCTCGATGACGTCCATCGAGACGACGCCGGCCGGAGTCTTGGACTGGGCCGAGACGTCGGCGCGATCGATGGTCAGGGCGCCCGACAGCTTCACCTTGCCGTCGGCGGCGCGATTGATCGTCGTCTGGCCGGTCGCCTGGGCCTTGGCCAGCTCGTTGTCGATGACCTGGAAGTTCTTCATGTCGAGACGGAAGCTGCCGACGCCGTCGCGCGCCAGGCTGATGCGCCCGGCCCCCGAGGCCGTGCCGCCCCGGCCGTCGCCGGCCTGGGCCTGGCTGACGTCGATGGCGTTGTCGGCGAGGTTGGCCGTGATCGCCACGTCCTGCAACCGCAGCCCCGTCTGGCCGTCCTCGAAGCGCCCGCCCGACAGCGAGGCGCGGCCCACCAGGCGTGGGTCGGCCAGCGTGCCCGCCAGCGTGCCTTCGGCGTCGATCTTGCCCGACAGCCCCCGCTCGGGACCGATCAGCAGATCCCAAAGCGGCTTGATCTCGCCCTGGGCCAGGAAGCGTCCTTGCACGGCGCGGCGGCGATCGATGGCCAGTCGGAACGGCTTGGCCGAAGCTTCGGTCGGCAAGGTCAGGTCGGCCTCGGCCTTGAGGCCTTGCGGGTTGCTGCCGCTGGCGCGGATGGTCATCACCTTGTCGCGCAGGTCGCCGTGGATGGTGGCGTCCAGCGACTGCTCGGCCTTGGCCCCGCGCTCGCGGGCGCCCGACAGGTTGGCGTCGAGTTCGCCGTCCAGGGCCTCGCCCTGGCCGCGCATGGAGACGCGGGCGTCGATGCGGCCAGTCAGATCCGGATTGAGCGCGGTCAGGCTGACCCCGACCAGATCGGCGCGCAGGTTGGCCAGTTCGCCGCCAAGGTCCAGATCAAGGTCGGCCCGGCCGTCACCGACATTCAGGCGCAGGCGGCCGGATGTGCGTGGGCCGCCGAAGCGGATCTGGGCGGCTTCGCGCGTGGACACCTCGGTGCGCGCCATGCGCCCCTTGGCGTCGAGGGTCAGGAGGTAGTCGTCGGCCTGTTGCGCCAGCAAGCCGCTGCCGCCCAACCGCCAGCGCCCGGACGGCCCCTCGCCCCGCGCATCGAGCGTCAGCGGCAGACGGCTCATCGGCCCCGAGGCCTTGATGACGGCGTTGCGGACCTTCCAGGCGCCGCCGGCGACGTCCTGGGCGGCCAGGTCAAGCGTAGCGGTCGGCCCGCCGGCCGCGTCGACGATCTTCACCGAGCCGCGCACCGAGCCTTGGGCCAGGAATGCGCCCGGGCCAAGGGCGACGGTCAGGTCGGCCGTCGCCGGACGCCCGTCGCGCAGCGAGGCGGCGCCGCCGGCCTTCAGCCCCCCGGCGTCGATGTCCAGATCGGAAAGCTCCAGCCCGCCGGGCGCGAAGCTGAAGGCCGTCTTGCCTCGAGCCGGTCCGTACTGGCTCGTCGCTTCCAGCGCCGCCGTGCCGTCGGCGCCGTCGGCGCGTTTGGCGAAGGTCAGGGCCAGCTTGGCGTCCTTCAGCGGCAGGCGTGGAAGGTCGATGCTGTCGAAGGCCGCATGGAGATCGGCGCGGGGCGCGGTCAGCGTGCCGGTGATTGCACCGGTTCCGGAGGCCTTGCCGCTGACCTCGACCGGGCCGGCCCCGAAGGGCCCCTCGGCCGACCAGTCGAGCTTGAAGGCCAGGGCGCCGCCAGGGTTCATGACGCCCGAAGCCCTGGCGCGGGCGGCCGCGCCGTCGAGCCTGCCGTCGGCCACCGACAGCTTGCCGTTGTCCCAGGCCGCGCGGGCCGAGACTCGCGGGGCGGCGCCGACCAGGCGGTCGAGTTCTGCCAAGCCGCTGGCGAAGCCCGCCCCACGCGCTTCGGCGTTGAAGTTCCAGGGCTTGTCGCGCGCCTGGCTGGCTGACCATTTGATCGAGGCCGATCCCTTCATGCCGGAACGGATCGGAGCCAGGGAGGCGACCTTCGCCGTGCCATCGAACGACAGCCCGCCCAGCAGGCCGCGCTGGCCCTCGCCCTCGACGACGATGTTGGGCGCGACGATCTTGGCGCGCTTGATCAGGAAGCGACCGTCCTTCAGGCGCGCGCCCTCGAAATCGGCCTTCGGCGCGCGGCCCAGCGGCGCGAGCAGGCCCTCGCCCGCCCCGCCCTCACCCGTCGCCGAGGCGCGGATGGTCAACTCGCCCTTGCTCCAGCCGACGAAGACCGGCCCCTTGGCCCGCGCCAGGCGATAACCGAACAGTTCGAGGTTGGAGACGTCGCCCGGCCCCTCGACCGAGAAGCCGCCGTCGCCGAACTTGAAGATCCCTTGCGCCTTCGCCGCGCCCATCTTCGGCATCGGGGTGATCTTGGAGAGATCCTTGACCGCCGCCGAGAAGTTCACACCTTCCGGAGCTGTCCTGCGCTTGGTCAGGTCGGCCGGTCCCTGGGCGTCGAGCGACAGGTTGGGCGCCCGCAGCTTCAGGGACAGGTCGGTCATCGGCCCCGCCTTGCGGCCGACGACATCGACGTCCACCGCCGCGCCGAACATGCGCTCGTAGAGATCGGTGTGGCTGGAGGCCGAAAGATCGACGTGGCCGCTGGCCGAACCGCCCTGGGCGTTCCAGGCCCCGCCGGCGCGCAGCGGGATCTCTTCCCCGCTCTGGGCCTTGAGCGTGAAGGCGCCGGCCTCGGTCGTGCCGTTGGCCTTGGCGTCGAGCATGAAGGGGCGATCGGCTGGCAGGCCGAGGCTCCCCGCCAGGGCGCCGCCCTTGGCCTCGCGGCCCACGGCGGTCAGCAGCAGGGTCTTGTCGCGTCCCAGGTCGAAGACGAGATCCAGGTGGTCGCCGGGATGCAGGCGGCTGGCGGCGGAAAGCCGTCCGGCCTGGCCGCCCATCCGGGCCATTTCGTAGGCGCCCGACAGGTCGAAGTCGCCGGCGACGTTGCTGAACGCCGGCCGGGTGACCAGCCGCAGCTTGAAGGCGTCGAGGTCGGCCGAGATCGGCGCGGCGCCCGACTTGCCCTTCGGACCAAGGGTCGGGCGACGCACGAGGGTGACCTGCCGCGCCTCGATGCTCTCGGCGTGGAAACGCCGCCACCAAAGCTCGCGCGGCTTCCAGACGACGCGCAGGTCAGCGCCCTCCAGCCAGACGCCCTTCTCGTCGGAAATCGTCAGCCGGCGGACACCGAAATCACGCCAGATGTCGCCCGACAGGCCTTCGATCTTCAGCGTGCCGATGCGGCCAAGCTTCAAGCCGCTGGTGCGCGCTTCGAGGAAGGCGCGTCCCTGCGGCGTGATCACGCCGTAGCGCACGACGCCCAGCGCCAGGGCGACGATGGCCACCAGGGTCACCGAGACGATGATCAGCCAGCCGGGCCCGCCGATACGGCGCGCGACCTTGGCCGCGGCCTCTGCGACTTGTTCGACGGGTTCTGGCGGCGGCGCGGCGTCGGTCAAAAGCTCTGCCCGATGCTGAGATAGATCTGGAATGCCGCGTCGCCCTCGCGCTTCTCGAGCGGGAACGCGATGTCGGCGCGGATGGGGCCAAAGCCCAGGTCGTAGCGGACGCCGAAGCCGGCGCCGACGCTGAAGTCGCGGGTGTTGGGCGTCGGCTCGGTTCCCACCGCGCCAGCGTCGATGAACACCACGCCGCCCCACTGCTGGGTGAAGCGGTGGCGCAGTTCGATCGAACCTTCGAACAGCGACAGGCCGCCTTGCGGCGTGTTGTCCGAGAGGCGTGGACCGATGGCCTGGTAGGAGTAGCCGCGCACCGAACCGCCGCCGCCGGAATAGAAGCGCCGCGACGCCGGCACCTCGGGCATGGTGCCGCCCAGCATCGCGCCCAGCTTCAGGCGTCCCGCCAGCACGGTGTCGGCCTCCTTGCCGAACGGGATATAGGCCGAGCCCTGGGCCTGGGTGCGGATGTAGACGAGGCTGGTCTCGCCGGTGATGGCGGTGGGCTCGGCTCGCGCCTCCACCCGCCAGCCGCGCCGCGGATCCAGGATGTTGTCCGAATAGTCCCAGGCATAGGCGCCCAGCGCGGTGAAGGTGGCCAGGTTCAGCCGCTGGCCCACGGGCAGGCCGTTGGCGGTTGTCCGTTCCTGGGTCTGCGACAGGTCGACCGACAGGCCGTAGGTGCGATAGCGGGTCGTCTGCAGGCGCCGTGTCAGGTCGGCGCTGAGCGTGGCGCCGGTTTCGTCATAGGCGTCGGTGGTGTCGGCGAACACGCGGCTGGTCAGCTTCAGCGTCTGTTGCGGCCGGCCCCAATGCGGCAGCGCCACCGAGCCCTCCAGGCTCTTTTCCAGCTTGGCGACGCGGGTGGTGATGGTCGTCGTGTCGGCGCGGCGCAGGCGGTTGTAGCGGATCCACTTGGCGTCGACGCCGGGACCTTCGCTGGTCGAATAACCCGCGCCCAGTTCGAGCGTGCGCGAGGCGCGGTCTGCCAGCGTCACCTGGATCGGGCGAAGCCCCTCGGGCGTGGCCTTGTCCTTGGGAGCCAGGGCCACCGACACGGTGTCGTAGACGCCGGTGTCGCGCAGGCGGCGTTCGAGCTCGGCGATGTCTTCTGGATCGTAGACGTCGCCTTCCTTCCAGGGCGCCAAGCGCTGCAGCCACTCGATGCGCGTGCGGCCCTTGGTCGAAAGCTCGACGCCATCCACCTTCACCAGGTCGCCGGCGGCGATGACGAAGGTCGGGCGGACGGTGTGGTCGGCGTGGTCGACGATCACCTCGCGCGGATCGGCCATGGCGTCGGCGTAACCCAGCTTCTGCACCTGGGCGACGGCGCGCCCTTCGGCGCCGAGAATCTCGGCGGCGCGGCCGGCCGCCCCTTCGGTCAGGCCGAGCACGGAAAAGGCGCGCTCGCGCACCCCCTCGTCGGGCGGCGCTCCCGACCAGTCGATGCGCGGGTCGGCGATCACGAACAACTGGCCGGGCGTGACCTTGACCGTGCCTCGCGGCGGATCGGTCTCGGTGACGTCCGGATCGACGACATAGGCGTAGTAGCCCTCGGCGCGCAGCACGGCCACGGCGGCGTTGGCGGCGTCGCGAGCACGGCGGCGGGCCTCGGAGCGGCTGGCCGGCGGAGCGTCGGATTGGGTCAGGGCGCGCTGGATGGTTTCGCGCAGGGCGCGATCCTCGACGCCGGTGATGGTCGCCGATGGTTCGTCCGCTTTAGCCTGAGCCGCAACGGCCGCGATTGCGGCCGCCAAGCCCAGAACTGTCGTCTTACGCACCAAGCCAAGTCCCCGCACGGAGCGCCCCCAAGACCTCGTGTAGTCGGGCGCTTCACGGCTGTCACCCGACGAAATGCTGCGGGAGCGAACGATCTCGACTTCTCAGCCCCGGCAATCGGCGCCCAAATGCTAGGCACTCGTGCGCAACCGCGGGGCGAAGGTCGAAATCCGCCGCGAACCTTTTCGAGGCGTTCTAGGTTTCCATCGACCGGCGCCGCTTCGGCGCGGGTCCAAGAGACGGACAATCAAAGTGGACACCGGCGTGGCGGCGAAATTACAGAGCCTGGACGAGGCCCCAACCCTGCCGATGACGGGCGCGGCCTATCTCCCAGGCGTGGCTTACGACGAGATGTTCGCCGCCGGCGGCGACGTGCGGGCCCACTACGCGCCGTTGCAGTCGCGGATGGCGACCCTGGGCGCCTCGGCCCTTGCCGACCGGCAGAAGACCCTGGAGCGCTCGTTCCTGCTGCAGGGCATCACCTTCACGGTCTACGGCGCGGGCAGCGCCACCGAACGGATCATCCCCACCGACCTCTTTCCGAGAATCATCCCGGCCGCCGAGTGGGCCCGCATCGAATCGGGCCTGACCCAGCGCCTGCAGGCGCTGAACATGTTCCTCGCCGACATCTACGGCGAGCAGAAGATCCTGATGGACGGCGTGGTGCCGCGCGAGCTGGTGCTGGGCGCGCCCTCGTACCGGCGCGAGATGCAGAACCTGTACGTGCCGCACAAGTCGTACGCCAATGTCTGCGGCAGCGACCTGATCCGCGGCCAGGACGGCGAGTTCGCCGTGCTGGAGGACAACCTGCGCGTCCCGTCGGGCGTCTCCTACATGCTGGCCAACCGCGACGCGGCCAAGCGCACCTTCCCAGGCACCTATCGCGAGGCCGGCGTGCGTCCGGTCGAACGCTATCCCGACCTGCTGCTGGCCACGCTGAAGAGCATGAGCGCCGACTGGCGCTCCGACCCGCAGGTCGTGGTGCTGACGCCCGGCGTCTACAACAGCGCCTATTACGAGCACGCCTACCTCGCCCGCCTGATGGGCGTGCCGCTGGTCGAGGGTCGTGACCTCGTGGTGCACGACAACATGGTCTACATGCGCACCACCACGGGCCTGCGCCGGGTGGACGTGATCTATCGCCGGGTCGACGACGACTTCATCGACCCCCTCACCTTCCGTCGTGACTCGTCGCTGGGCGCGGCGGGCCTGTTCAACGCCTATCGCGCCGGCAACGTGGTGATCTGCAACGCTCCGGGCACGGGCGTCGCCGACGACAAGGCCGTCTACGCCTTCGTGCCGGACATCATCCGCTACTACCTCGGCGAAGACCCGATCCTGCCCAACATCGAGACCTACCTCTGCCGCGAGAAGAGCCAGCTCAGCCACGTGCTCGACAACCTCGACAAGCTGGTGGTCAAGGCCGTGGGCGCCTCGGGCGGCTACGGCATGCTGGTCGGCCCGCACGCCAGCGCCCAGGAACGCGCTGATTTCGCCGATGCACTGAAGGCCGATCCGGCCAACTACATCGCCCAGCCGACGATCCAGCTTTCGACCGCGCCGTGCCTCGTGGACGGCCGCATCGAACCGCGACACGTCGACCTGCGCCCGTTCATCCTGTGCGGCGAGAAGACCATCGTGACCCCCGGCGCCCTAACCCGCGTGGCGCTCAAGCGCGGCTCGCTGGTGGTGAACTCCAGCCAGGGCGGCGGTTCGAAAGACACCTGGGTGCTGGCCGAGGAGAACGGCCACCACAACGGCAACGGTCACGGCAAGGGAGGTCCGCAATGATGCTCGCTCTCCCAAACTTTGAGGGTTCGCTCGCATGATGCTCGCTCGGGTCGCCGACAGCCTCTACTGGCTGGGCCGCTATATCGAGCGCGCCGAACACCTGTCGCGCCTGTCGAGCGTGATGCTGAACGCCACGCTGGACCAGACCGATTCCGGTATGCAGGCGGTGTGGATCGCGCTGTCGGCCGTCGGCGACGACGGAGCCGGCAAGGTCTCGCCATTCGAGGCCGCCCGCGCGCTGGTGCTCGACCGCTCCGACCCCAACTCGGTGGTCTCGTCCCTGACCATGGCCCGCGAGAACGCCCGCCAGGTGCGCGACCAGATCACCACCGAGACCTGGGAGCGGCTGAACGTCCTCTACCTGCGCGTCACCGACGCCAGCGCCGAGGCCGAGTTCGCCGACAATTCGGTCTCGTACCTGCACGACGTCATCGCCGACGTGCACCTGTTCAAGGGCGCGGCCGACGCCACCATGAGCCACGGCGAAAGCTGGCGCTTCATGATGCTGGGCATGTACCTGGAGCGGGCTCAGCTGGTCTCCAGCCTGCTTGAGGTGTGCTTCGCCCAGGCCCCCAGCCGCGAAATCCACGATCACCTGGCGCTGGTCAGCCTGCTGCGCATGGCCTGCGCGCTGGAGCCGTACCTTCGGGTCTACACGGCCGAGATCGAGCCCCGGCACATCCTGGAGTTCCTGGTCTTCGACGAGGACTTCCCGCGCTCGATCCGCTTCGCCACCTCGCGCATCGAGGAGCACCTGACGGCGCTGGCCCGCCACGTCGAGGCCGCCGGCCGCGCCGCGCCCGAGCGCCTGGCCGGCAAGCTCAAGGCCCGCTTGCAGTACGCCGACGTCGACGAACTGGAGACCATCGGCGCCGGCGCCCTGCTGACCACCGTGGTCAACGAGTGCGCCCGCATCCACGAAGCGATCTACGAGACCTTCGTCTCCTACCCTCTCGAACTCCGACTGCCGGCCTGACCATGCTGCTCGAAATCCGCCACGTCACCCAGTACCACTACGAGCGCCCGGTGCGCGAAAGCCTGATGGAGCTGTGGATGCAGCCCCAGAAGGGCGCGCGCCAGCGGCTGGTCAGCTTCGAGCTGGACGTCGAACCCGCCGCCCAGCTGTTCTCCTACCCCGACAGCTTCGGCAACGCCGTCTACCACTTCGACGTGCCCCATCCGCACGACCGGCTGACCATCATCGCCCGCTCGGCGGTCGAGACCGAACACGCCGCCGAACTGCCCGACAGGCTGGACATCGGCGAGTGGGACCGTCTGCGCAGCGAATTCGTGCGCGGCGAGTGCTTCGACTTCCTGCGCCCGCACGGCTTCGTGCAGTCGACCGAACGCCTGCTGGCCTTCATCGCCCAGCACGACCTGGAGGCCCTGCGCCGCCAGGATCCGCTGACGGCGCTGAAGCGGCTGAACGAGACGCTCTACCAGTCGTTCGGCTACCAGCCCGGCGTCACCGACGCCGACAGCCCCATCGACCTGGCCCTGGAGGCCGGCAGCGGCGTCTGCCAGGACTTCGCCCACATCATGCTGGCCATCTGCCGCAGCTGGGGCCTGCCTGCGCGCTACGTGTCGGGCTACCTGTTCACCGACCGGGACGCGGGCGATCGCTCGGATCCCGACGCCACCCACGCCTGGATCGAGGTGTTCCTCCCCAGCCTGCGCTGGGTAGGCTTCGATCCGACCAACAACTGCCTGACCGGCGAGCGCCACGTGGCCGTGGCCGTCGGCCGCGACTACGCCGACGTCACGCCTTCGCGCGGGGTCTATAAGGGCGACGCCGAGAGCCACCTTGCGGTAGGGGTCACCGTTCGCCGGGCCCGCGCGGCTTTGGCCGAGCCGGAGTTCCTGCGCCTGGCCAAGCCGGCCTCGTTCGGCGCCCGACGGCGCGGAGACGCCGCCGCGGCCCATCAGGACCAGCAGCGTCAGCAGCAGCAACAACAGCAGCAGTAGCGAAGCGGCCGGGGACCCAAGTCCCCGGCCCTTTTCCTAGGCCGCGTAGACGTGGCTCTTGCCGACGGCCAGCTTCACCGAGCCGGAGAAGCGATCGGCGTCGGCGCGCGAGGCGGCGATCTCGACCCGGGCGCCGTTGGCCAGCACGGCGTCGACGCGCGCCAGGGCGCCCTGGGCGTTGACGCGCTCGACCTTGGCTTCCAGGCCCTCGTCGGCCAGCGCGAAATCATGCGGCCGCACGAAGGCCACGGCCGCGCCGTCGGCGACGTCCGGCGCCGGCAGCACCAGCGGCCCGGCGACGAACCTGCCGCCCTCGACCTTGCCCTCGAAACGGTTGGATTCGCCGACAAAGCCGCAGACGAAGGCCGAGGCCGGGTTGTCGTGCACCTCGCGCGGGCTGCCGATCTGCTCGATCTGGCCCTTGTTGAGGATGGCCACGCGGTCGGCCAGCTCCAGGGCCTCTTCCTGGTCGTGGGTGACGAAGATGGTGGTCACGCCGGTGGCGTCGTGCACCCGGCGCAGCTCCTTGCGCAGCGACTTGCGCACCGTGGCGTCCAGGGCGCCGAACGGCTCGTCTAGCAGCAGCACGCTGGGCTGCACCGCCAGGGCGCGCGACAGGGCCACCCGCTGGCGCTGGCCGCCCGACAGCTGCGAGGGATAGCGACCGCCCAGGCCGTCCAGCTCGACGAGCTTCAGCAGTTCGTCGACGCGCTTGGCGATCTCGGCCTTCGGCGGCTTGTCCTTGCCCTTCCGCACGTCGAGGCCGAACGCGATGTTCTTGGCCACGGTCATGTGCTTGAACAGCGCGTACTGCTGGAAGACGAAACCCACCCGGCGCGCCGCGGCCGAGGCGTAGGTGACGTCCTTGTCGTGGAACAGCACCTGGCCGGCGTCGGGGAACTCCAGGCCCGCGATGGCGCGCAGCAGCGTGGTCTTGCCCGAGCCGGAGGGCCCCAGCAGCGCCAGCAATTCGCCATCGGCGATCTCGAGGTCGACGTGGTTCAGCGCCGGATAGCGGCCGAACTGTTTCTGGACGGAACGGATGGAGATGGTCATGGCGTCTTCGCGTTCCGTTTAGTGTCCGCCCCGGCGCACGGCCGGTTGGGCGACTTCGAGGGCGGTCTTCAGCACGAGGGTGACGATGGCGAGCAGGCACAGCAGGGCCGCCACAGCGAACGCCCCCACGAAATCGTACTCGTTGTAGAGGATCTCGACGTGCAGCGGCATGGTGTTGGTCAGGCCGCGGATGTGACCGCTGACCACCGACACGGCGCCGAACTCGCCCATGGCGCGGGCGTTGCACAGCAGGACGCCGTACAGCAGGCCCCAGCGCACGTTGGGCGTGGTCACCCGCCAGAAGGTGTAGAGGCCAGAGGCGCCCATCGAGATGGCCGCCTCCTCCTCGCTGGTGCCCTGCTCCTGCATCAGCGGGATCAGCTCGCGGGCGACGAACGGGAAGGTCACGAACACGGTGGCCAGCACGATGCCCGGCACGGCGAAGATGACCTTCAGGTCGTTGTCGAGCAGCCATTCGCCCAGCCAGCCCTGCATGCCGAACACCAGCACGTAGATCAGGCCCGCCACGACCGGCGAAACCGAGAAAGGCAGGTCGATCAGGGTGATCAGGAACGACTTCCCCGGAAAGTCATGCTTGGCCACGGCCCAGGAGGCGCAGAGGCCGAAGATGGCGTTGAAGGGCACGGCGATGGCCGCCGTCAACAGGGTCAGCTTCACCGCCGCCAGGGCGTCCTCGTGCAGCACGGCCTCAACGGCCGCCGGCACGCCCTTGCGCAGCGCCTCGGCGAACACGGCGACCAGCGGCAGGATCAGGACGAGCGCCAGGAAGACCATGACGACGCCGATGACCAGCGCCTTGACCCAGCCCGGATCCTCGGTGGGGTGACGAGCGCGCGCCATCAGACGAACCTCCGCGAAAAGGCCTGGATGGCGTTGATGACGAACAGCATCAGGAACGAGACCACGAGCATGACCACCGCGATCGAGGCGGCCTGGGCGTACTGGAACTGCTCCAGCTGGATGATGATCAGCAGCGGCGCGATCTCGGACTTGTAGGGCATGTTGCCGGCGATGAAGATCACCGAGCCGTACTCGCCCACCCCTCTGGCGAAGGCCATGGCGAAGCCGGTCAGCCAGGCCGGGCCCAGGGCCGGCAGGATCACGCGCCAGATGGTCTGCAGCCGGCCCGCGCCCAGGCTGGCCGAAGCCTCCTCGACGTCGGCCGACAGGTCGCGCATCACGGGCTCGATCGTGCGCACCACGAAAGGCAGGCCGATGAAGATCAGCGCGATCGTCACGCCGACCGGATTGTAGGCGGCCTTGATGCCCAGCGGCGTCAGGAACTGCCCGATCCAGCCGTTGGGCGCGTAGAGGGTGGCCAGGGCGATGCCGGCCACGGCGGTCGGCAGGGCGAACGGCAGGTCGACCAGGGCGTTGATGATCGTCTTGCCCGGAAACTCGTAGCGCACCAGCGCCCAGGTCGTCAGCACGCCGAACACGCCGTTGGCGATGGCGGCGACCAGCGCCGCGCCGAAGGTCAGGCGATAGGCGGCCATGGCCCGCTCGGAAAAAGCCGCGGCGACGAACTCGGACGGCGACAGTTCGGCCGCCTTCAGCGCCACGGCCGACAGCGGAATCAGCACGATCAGCGACAGGATCGACAGCGTGACGCCCAGGGTCAGACCGAACCCGGGAATCGCGGAGCGACGACGAAACAGCGGACGGCGCGCCGCGGCGGGACGTTGCGCGGCAAGGGATTCGGCGGTCATGTCCTGATCGTCGTCCTGGTTCCGGCTGCGGCTCGCGGCCTCTTAATTGAACATACGCGCGTGCAGCGCCTCGACGTCGAAACGGCGCCAAGTTGGAGCGCTTAAATCTCCACTGCGCCGATGGGGTCAATTGAGATTTCTCGGGCGAGCCCCGTAGAAAAACTCTCCGTTCGGCACCCTGCCTCGCGCAAGCCAAACCGCGAAGCGAAATTCGGGGCCGAACTCAACCCGCCAAACCAAAGTTTCATTATATGAAACAACGCTGCAATTTATGGGAAACTTGTTGCGACTTTCGGTCGGCGTGCCAAGATCGCGCCAACAACGCGCATAATCCCTCGGGGGGAAGCCCAATGTCTCTTCGCCTTCACAAGGCCGCCATGCTGGCCTCGGCAGCCGTTTCGCTGCTGGCTCTGCCCGCCCTCGCCGCCCCGCGCCAGGTCGAACACCTCGATCGCGGCCTCGTCGCCGCCCCCGCCATCGACGGCGGCGTGCTGGTGTCCTGGCGCTACACGGGCGAAGACGCCCTGGGCCTGGCCTTCAATCTTTATCGCGACGGCAAGAAGCTGAACGCCAAGCCGCTCGCCTTCGCCACCAACTTCGTCGACAAGACCGGCGTCGTCGGCGCGCGCTACACGCTCAAGGCCGTGACCAAGGGCAAGGAAGGCCCGGTCGAGGGCGAGACCACCGCGCTGAAGGACGGCTTCCTGACCATCCCGCTGCAGAAGCCGGCCGGCGGCGTGACGCCCGACGGCGTCGCCTACGAATACACGGCCAACGACGCCAGCGTCGGCGACCTGGACGGCGACGGCCGCTACGAGATCGTCCTGAAGTGGGATCCGACCAACTCCAAGGACAACGCCTTCTCGGGCTACACCGGGCCGGTGCTGCTGGACGCCTACACCCTGGACGGCAAGCGCCTATGGCGCATCGATCTTGGCCGTAACATCCGCGCCGGCGCCCACTATACCCAGTTCCAGGTCTCCGACTTCGACGGCGACGGCCGCGCCGAGATCGCCGTGCGCACCTCCGACGGCACGATCGACGGCACGGGCAAGGTGCTGGGCGACGCCAACGCCGACTGGCGGGGCGGCCCCGTCGAGACCCCGACCAAGGACAAGACCGGCGCCGAGATCAAGCCGGACGGCGCGATGGTGGCCAAGCTGACCGGGCGCATCCTCAAGGGCCCCGAGTTCCTGACCGTGTTCGACGGCCGCACCGGCGCGGCGCTGGATTCGGTTCCGTTCGCCGCTGCGCGCGCGCCCGACACCGACGCCCCCAGCACCGAGGAGATGACCAAGCTCTGGGGCGACGGCTACGCCAACCGCTCCGACCGCTTCCTGGCCGGCACGGCCTATCTGGACGGCCAGCATCCCAGCATCATCATGGGTCGCGGCTACTACGCCCGCACCACCGTCAGCGCCTGGGACTTCAAGAACGGCAAGATCACTCAACGCTGGCTGTTCGACAGCGCCGCCCCCGGCGTGCCGGAAGGCTTCGGCGGCCAGGGCAACCACCAGCTGTCGGTCGCCGACGTCAATGGCGATGGTCGCGACGAGATCGTCTACGGCTCGATGGCCCTGGACGCCGACGGCAAGCCGCTGTGGACCGCCAAGCTCTATCACGGCGACGCCCTGCACCTGGGCGACCTGGACCCGGAGCGTCCCGGCCTGGAGCGCTTCGGCGTCAACGAAAGCCCGAAGATGAACGGCGGCATCGGCTCGGCCATGCTCGACGCCAAGACCGGCGAGGTTCTCTGGACCACCCCGACGCAAAGCGACACTGGCCGCGGCGTGGCCTTCGACATCGATCCCCGCTTCCCGGGCGCCGAGGCCTGGGCCAGCAATTCGAGCACGCTCTACACCGTCAAGGGCAAGCCGATCGAAGGCGTGAAGCATCCGCCGCAGATGAACTTCGGCGTCTGGTGGGACGGCGACGAGCTGCGCGAACTGCTCGACCGCAACAAGATCTTCAAGTGGGACTGGCTGAAGGGCGAGAGCAAGGTGCTGCTGAACGCCGAGGGCATGACCTCGAACAACGGCACCAAGGCCACCCCCACCCTGTCAGCCGACATCCTGGGCGACTGGCGCGAGGAGGTGATCCTGCGCTCGGAGGACAACACCTTCCTGCGCATCTACGTGACGCCCTACCCGACCGACCGCCGCCTGGTCACGCTGATGCACGACCCGGTCTATCGCGCCGGCGTCGCCTGGCAGAACACCGCCTACAACCAGCCGCCGCACACCAGCTTCTACCTGGGTCACGGCATGAAGAACCCGCAGCGTCCGAACGTCGTCGCCGTGAAGGTGAAGCCATGAAAAACGTCCTGATCGGCCTGGCGAGCGCCTTCGCCATCGCCCTGCCCGCTTTCGCCCCCCCCGCCTTCGCCCAGGCGCCGGCCGCGCCCGCGGCCGCCCCGCCGCGCGAATGGATCGACAAGGACACCGGCCATCGCGTCGTGCGCCTGTCGGACGAGCCGGGCTCGAGCAGCCTCTACTTCAACTACAATGGCTATGCGCCGCAGGGCGACAAGCTGGTCATCGCCACGCCCAAGGGCCTGAGCACGATCGAACTGGCCACCCGCAAGCTGGCGCCGCTGGTCGAGGAGAACGGCAAGTTCCTGTTCGTCGGCCGCAAGACCCGCTCGGCCTACTACATCGTCGAAGAAGGCAAGGCCAAGGTGGTCAAGGCTGTCGATATCGACAGCAAGAAGGTCCGCGTGGTCGCGAAATTCGACCGCGGCGACATCCAGACGATCAACGCCGACGAGACCCTGCTGGGCGGCGTGGTCGTGACCAAGCCCGAGATCGAGACCCGCCCCGACGGCATGCTCAAGCGCGACAACCGCTTCGACCAGGCCGCCTACGCCGCCAACGGTCCGGACGGCAAGCCGCTGTCCTTCGCCGAGGCCAAGGAGGTGCGGCTGAACGAGCGGCTCGAGTCGAAGATCCCGATGGAGATGTTCGTCATCGACACCCGCACCGGCGAAAAGCGCGTGGTGCACGCGGCCACCGACTGGCTGAACCACCTGCAGTTCTCGCCAACCGACCCGAACCTCCTGATGTTCTGCCACGAGGGCCCCTGGCACAAGGTCGACCGCCTGTGGCTGCTGCGCACAGACCAGGCGGACGCCAAGCCGGTGAAGATCCACACGCGCACCATGAACATGGAGATCGCCGGGCACGAATGGTTCAGCGCCGACGGCAAGACCGTCTGGTACGACCTGCAGACCCCGCGCGGCGAAGACTTCTGGGTCGCCGGCTACGAAATCGCCACCGGCAAGCGCGCCTGGTACCACGTCGAGCGCAACGCCTGGTCGGTGCACTTCAACTCCAGCCCGGACGGCAAGCTGTTCGCCGGCGACGGCGGCGACAGCGAGATGGTCGCCCACGCGCCGGATGGAAAGTGGCTCTACCTGATGCACCCGCGCGGCATTCCGGACGTCGCCGGCATCCACGCCCCCGACTCCGAACACCTGATCCGCCCCGGCGTCATCGACGCCGAGAAGCTGGTCAACATGAGCGCCCACGACTACCGCCTGGAGCCCAACGTCAACTTCACGCCGGACGGCAAGTGGCTGGTGTTCCGCTCCAACATGCACGGCGCCAACCACGTCTACGCCGTGGAACTGGCGAAGGCCGCTTCGGCCAAGTGAGCTTTGCTGCTCAAAAGCCGTAAAACCCCCGCGAAAGCGGGGGCCCAGGCCTTTTGTGAAACGCCCGGCGCTCGACGGTAAAACACCTGGGTCCCCGCTTTCGCGGGATTTTACGGATGAGAGTCAGCGGGCGCACTCTCCTGAACCGTCTCTCTAAGAACCTCCCGCGCCCGCCATTTGGCCTTGAGCGTATGGGAGGTCTCGCGCGTGCCGTCGGGGCTCCACCCTGGCGGGCCGAACAGATAGCCGACTGCCTCGCGCGGCGAGCGGCTTCCCGCCAGGTCCTTTGCGATGCCGATCCACTCGTGGAAGACGTTGGTAAAGAGATTGAAGGTCGGCAGGTTCCGCACGATGCCGTATCGACAAGGCTCGGCGTCGTCCTCGGGAATGAAGGTGCCGAACATCCGGTCCCAGATGATCAGGATCCCCGCGTAGTTGGCGTCGAGGTAACGCGGGTTGCGGGCGTGGTGCACCCGGTGGTGCGACGGCGTGTTGAACACCGCCTCGAACCAGGCCGGCATCCGCCGCACGGCCTCGGTATGGATCCAGAACTGGTAGACGAGGCTGATCCCCTTCTGGATCGCCACCATGGCCGGCGGAAAACCCAGGAACGACAGCGGCAGCCACAGCAGCCAGGTCCCGGCCACGCCGCCCGTCCAGGTCTGCCGCAGCGCCGTGGTCAGGTTGTAGTGCGTCGAGCTGTGGTGGTTGACGTGGCTGGCCCACCAGAACCGCCGCTCGTGGCTCAGCCGATGGAACCAGTAGTAGGTCAGGTCCTCGGCGAAGAAGAGCACGACCCAGGCCCAGATCGCCGTCATCGGGATCGTGAACAGCCGATGCTCGTAGATCCACAGGCTGGCGGCGAACACCACGCCGCCGGTCAGCAGCCCGGCGATCGTGCTGCCCAGCCCCATCATCAGCGAGGTCGCCGCATCGCGCGGCTCGTAGTTGGCCCTGGCCTTGCCGAAGCGGGCGAGCAGGACTTCCAGCACGATGGCGATCACGAAGAACGGGATGGCCAGCTGGACCGGATCGAAGGCGGGCTTCATGCGGCGGCCTCCAAGGGCGGCCAGGCGCGCTCGCCCAGGCAAAGCCGCGGCGCGCCGTCGACAGCCGCGAGACGTACGCGCCCATCGGCCGGGCTGGTCGCCACGACGTCACGCCAGGCCGCCGAGCGGGCCACGTAGCCATCGCCCTTGCGCCAGAGCACAAGCGCCAGATCCCCCGCGCGCGCCACCACGGCGGCGCCGTCGCCGGCGATCCAGACCGCCTCGACCCGGTGATCCGGGAACTCTTCGGCCAGCAAAGCCCGCGCCCCGGCCTCATCCAGCGGCGGCGACGGCCGGGCGATCCGCGCCCAGGCCGACAGCCCCACCAGCAGGGCGACGGCCAGCGCCGAGCCCAGCAATTGTATGAGCAGCGCGTTGTTCATCGCCGCCTCCTCCCCCGTTTTGCTCGAAGGTCTGGCCGACCAGCGATCACGTCAAGCGGCAGAACGGGGGTTTACGCGGCCGGATTCGCCGCTCAAGTTGCGAACCGCACGCATCACGCGGGGTAAGGGAAACGGGTATGTCTTTGATGTTCGAACCGCTGCGCAAATACGCGCAATTCTCCGGCCGCGCTCGCCGCTCGGAGTACTGGCTCTTCGCGCTCTTCACCTTCGCCGTCAGCATCGCCATCACGATCCTGCGGCTGATCGTCAGCGGCCCTCAAAGCCTGGAGAGCGGCAACTTCGACGCCCTCGGCCTGGTAAGCCTGGCCTTCTCGCTGGCGATGTTCATTCCCAGCCTCGCGGTCTCGTTCCGCCGCCTGCACGACACCGACCGTTCGGCCTGGTGGATCCTGATTGGCCTGATCCCGCTGATCGGCGCGATCGTGCTGCTGGTCTTCTACATTCTCCCCGGCACCACGGGCCCGAACAAGTTCGGCCCGGACCCCAAGCAGACCCACACGGACGCCGCCGAAACCTTCGCCTGAGGCTTCGACCGAGCAAGCCAAAGCGCGCCGCCCTCGCAAGAGAGCGGCGCGCTTTTTACTTGAGGCAAAGCCCTTAGAACTTGCGGGCGTAGCCCACCGAAACGACGTTGGCGTCGTCGGCGTCGTTGTCCCGGAACTGCTGGCGCGTGTAGTCGACGCGCACGCCGTTCTTGTCGTCGAACTTGTACTGGGCGCCGACGCCGTAGTTGACGCTGTCGGCGTCGAACTTGTTTTCCACGCCCGCCAGCTTCTGCTTGAACTGGGTGTTGCCGTAGCCGACGCGACCGATCAGGTCGATGTTCGGGGTCACCGGCAGGAAGCCGACGCCGTAGACGGCGGCCGAGTGGGTCTGCTCGATGCTGGAGCGGACGCCGGCGCGGTCGATGTTGTCGTCCTTCACGCCGCCCGACAGCTCGCCTTCGACGCCGAAGTGCGGGGTGAGCTTGGCGCCCAGGCGGCCCTGGATAGCGCCCGTGTCGGCGCCTTCGGCGCGCGAGCTGTTGTAACCGAGGTTGCCGTAGATCTCCGGCGAGCTCGATTGAGCATGAGCCAGGACCGGAACAGCAGCGACCGACATGGCGGCGATGGCCGCAGACATGAGAACCTTCATTATTTTTACTCCTGGTACTGGGATTTCTTGTGCTCCCTCAGCCTCCTCTGGGTATTGGGGCAACGAGGCCCGTATTTGACCGTACCCTGACCTGTTTGGGGCCATTGCGTGACGTTTCCGACATTTGGACCGTCGATTATGGCCGCCCGCCGAAAGTTCCGCTGCGGCAGGTCGAATAGCCGCAACCGATGCAGGCAGGACACGCCCGCTAGGCAGGTGACGACAGCGCCGGGCGTGCTATTGATCGCGTCCAAACAGTGATCAGATCGGCGCGCCCATGTCGCGCGCCGGCCCATCGGGACCGCCGCCTTGCATCAAGCCGTCATCGCCGCCACGGGGCTCTTCACCCCGCCGTTCAGCATCTCGAACGTAGAACTGGTCGACGCCTTCAACGCCTATGTCGAACGCTTCAACGCCGCCAACGCAGACGCCATCGCCGCCGGCGAAGTCACCGCGCTCGCGCCCTCCTCGCCCGAGTTCATCGAGAAGGCCTCGGGCATCAAGGCCCGCTACGTGATGAACAAGGACGGCATCATCGACCCCGAAGTCATGCGCCCGGTCCTGCCCGAGCGTCCGAACGACCAGATCTCGATCCTGGCCGAAATGGCCGTGAAGGCCGCCGAGCAGGCCATCGCCGCCTGGGGCAAGCCGGTTTCTGAGATCGGCGCGGTGATCTGCGCGGCCTCGAACATGCAGCGGGCCTATCCGGCCATGGCCATCGAGGTGCAGCAGGCCCTGGGGATCGAGGGCTTCGCCTTCGACATGAACGTGGCCTGCTCGTCGGCCACCTTCGGCATCAAGACCGCCGCCGACTTCATCGCCACCGGCAGCGCCAAGGCGGTGCTGATGGTCAATCCGGAAATCTGCTCGGGCCACCTGAACTTCAAGGACCGCGACAGCCACTTCATCTTCGGCGACGTGGCCACGGCCGTCATCCTGGAAGAGGCCTCGCAGGCGACCGGCGGCTGGGAGATCCTGGGCACGCGCCTGAAGACCCAGTTCTCCAACAACATCCGCAACAACTTCGGCTTCCTCAACAACGCCGCCCCGGAAGGCGTCGGCGCCAAGGACAAGCTGTTCGTGCAGGAAGGCCGCAAGGTGTTCCGCGAGGTGGTGCCGATGGTCAGCGAGATGATCGTCGAGCACGCCGGCGACATCGGCCTGGACGCCACGGCCCTCAAGCGCCTCTGGCTGCACCAGGCCAACATCAACATGAACGACCTGATCGCCCGCAAGGTGCTGGGCCGCGACCCCGAGCCCGGCGAGAACGTCATCATCCTCGACGAGTACGCCAACACCAGCTCGGCCGGCTCGATCATCGCCTTCCACAGCGCCAACGACGACTTCGCCGCCGGCGATACGGGCCTGATCTGCAGCTTCGGCGCCGGCTACTCGGCCGGCACGGTGTTCGTCAGGAAGCGCTGAGCGCGGGCGTTCGCGGGAACCTCAGCTCCCGCGCGAACGAGGCCAGGATCAGCGGCCAGCCATGGTCGGAAGCCATTCCCTGGCGGATGGCTTCCGCGCCCTCGCCGTGGCGGTCGAGGTTGCGATGCTCGGCCACGATCCGCGTCCCCTCGCCCGCCGGCTCGAACCTGAACTCGACCTCGCTCTGGCGTTCCAGCGGCTCGACGCCGCGATCGGGCGCGACGTTGAAGCCGACGACCAGGCGATGCCCGGGATCATAGGCCCGAACCTCGCCCCAGGGGCTTTCGACGCCGTCGCGGTCGACCTCGAACCACGTCCCGCCGGCCACCGGCTCTACATGCACGGTGGCGAACCGCGCGCCGCCCCGGCTGTAGGCCATCGGCCACCATCGCCCCATGTCGCCGACAAAGCGGGCGAACGCCTCGGCTGGCAGGGCGTCGACGGTGATCTCGCTGACGATCGGTTCGGCCATGAGGTCCTCCTTAGCCAGAGGAACGCGCAAGGCCGCGACGGGATCATCCCGGCGAAGCCGATGCGGATAGGCGCTCCAGCACCACGGCCACGGGCGCGCCGGCGCCCTGGGCCAGCGTCCAACCGTCGCGTGTCCGCCCGATGGCGTAGCAGCGGCGCGACCCCCGCTCCTCGTCCAGGCACAGCTTTCCGCCGGCGACGGCGTACCGCCCCTTCGCCCAGCCGAAGTCGTGCCGCTCGAACCAGGTTCCATCGGCCTTCAGCGCGATGCCGTCCATCCCGACGGGCAGGTTCGGAAAGACCACGATGTGGTCGGCGAAGGCCGCCTTGGCCACGGCGTCGGGCGCCGCTTGCGAAACCGGCTTGGGATGCGCGGCCTTCCAGTCCATGGCTCGCCGGATGCGCCGACCGACGGCGGGATGGTCGTAGAAGATGATCTCCTCCAGCCGCCCTGGCGTGGCGGCGCGATACTCGACCGTCTTGACCAGCGCCTTGGCCAGGCCGTCCGGCTCGTCGAAATGCACGAGGCTGTAGCGGTCGGCGTCGCTCTCGGCGATGCGGATCAGGCTGTTGGTGAGCGGCGTGGCCAAAAGCAGCAGCACGGTCAGCACGGCGCCCAGCACCGGCAGGCCGGCGGAATCGGAAAGCCCCCGGATCTGGTCCCCGCCCAGCAGCCGGCAGGCCGGCGCGAACAGTCGGTCGACAAGGAAGAAGGCCAGGATCGCCAGCAGGCTCATCACGCCCGCGATCCATACGACGTGGTGGTGGGCGTAGTGGCCCATCTCATGCCCGACGACGCCGCGCACCTCGGCGATGTCCGCGCTCTTCTTGAACATCGTGTCGCTCATCGCCACGCGGGCCGAGCCGAACAGGCCCGAGACGTTGGCCGTGTAGGCGTTGGATTGCTTGGAGCCGTCGTAGATGAAGATCCTGTCGGACGGCACGCCGACCTGCCTGGCCATGGCCACGACCTCGTCGCGGACAGGTCCGGCCGGCGCGGGCGTATACTTGTTGAAGATCGGCTCGATGTAGAGCGGCGCCAGCAGCATGCCGATGGCGATGAATGCCGCGGTCAACCCGCCGCCCCACAGCCACCAGGTGCGGGGCGCCTTGCGGATCAGGGCGTAGAGTCCCGCGAAGAACAGACCGCCGATCAACGCGGTGATGACCAGCGAGATCGCGCTCTCCACAAGCCAGCCGGCGAAGGCTTGGCTGGTCAGGCCGTACTGCCTGGGCCGCCACCAGTCGCTGTAGACGCTCCAGGGCAGCGACAGCACTGCGTCGAAGGCGATGTAGAGCCCGCCGATCCAGCAGCTGACCAGCAACGGCCGGCTTCGGCGTCCCTCGAACCTGCGCCGCAGCACGACGAGCACGCCGCTGCGGACGATCAGGAACGCCACCAGCAGCGCCACCAGCGCGCCCCACAACAGCAGCCAATGGCCGCCGTGCGTGTAGGCGGCCGCCTTGGCGTGCGCCTCGGGCGGAAGTTGCGCCAGATAGGCCGCCGTGGCCGCGGCCGGATCGAAGGTCTGAGCCATCCGTGCTTTCCCCGAAAAGCAAACTGTCGGCAGCAAGCCAGAGGCGACCGCCCGCGTCAGGTTAAATCGCCGTCAGGTCGTGCTCGAACGCCCATGCAGCCGCCTTGCCCCTGGCGGCGCCGGCGGAGCGGTATAGAACTGGACCGATGACCTTTGTTTCGAGGCCCGCCATGCGATTCCCCGCTCGCCGTGACATCCTGCTCGGCCTCGGCGCCGGAAGCGCGCTGACCCTGGCCGGCTGCGGCGGCAAGGACGCGGCCGGCGGCCAGGACGGCGCGGCCCGCGTGGAGGCGACCAGGACGCTGCGCATCGGCCTGGAAGGCACCTACCCGCCGTTCAACTTCCAGGGCGCCGACGGTCAGTTGACCGGCTTCGACGTCGAGTTCGCCAAGGCCCTGGCCGAGCAGATGAAGGTCAAGCCGGAGTTCGTCGCCGCGCCGTTCGCCGGCCTGCTGGGCGCGCTGGAATCGGGCCGCACCGACGTCGTGGTCAACCAGATCACCATCACGCCCGAGCGGGCCGCCAAGTACGACTTCTCCAAGCCCTACACGGTCTCCGGCATCCTGATCATCGTGCCCAAGGGCAAGACCGGCATCACCGGCCCCGCCGATCTGGCCGGCAAGAAGGTCGGCGTCGGCCTCGGCACCCACTACGAGCAGTGGCTGCGCCAGAACCAGCCCAAGGCGCAGATCCGCACCTACGATGACGACCCGACCAAGTACCAGGACCTGCGGGCCGGCCGCATCGACGCGGTGCTGAACGACCGGCTCGTCGCCGCCGACTTCCTGAAGACCGCGCCCGACCTGATCGCCGCGGGCCCGCCCTTCGCCCCGCAGAGCCAGGGCGTCGTCATGAAGCGCGATCCGGCCCTGAAGGTGCTGGTCGACGAAGCGATCGACGCCCTGCGCGCCAACGGGCGCCTGGCCGCCATCTCGCAGAAGTGGTTCGGCCTGGACGTGACCCGCTAGCCGATGGACGCCGCCGAGCTCATCACCCAGTCGGCGCCGCTGCTGCTGAAGGGCGCGGTCTATACCGTGCTGCTCAGCCTGATCGGCATGAGCCTTGGCTTGCTGCTGGGCTTCGGCCTGGCGTTGATGCGGCTGTCGCGTTCGCCTTTCCTGCGCTGGCCGGCGGCGGTCTATGTCTCGGCGTTCCGGGGCACGCCGCTCCTGGTGCAGCTGTTCCTGATCTATTACGGCCTCCCACAGCTGGGGCTGGAGCTGCCGCCGCTGGCGGCGGCTGGAATCGGCTTTTCCCTGAACGTCGCCGCGTACGCCGGCGAGATCCTCCGCAGCGCCATCACCGCCGTCGACAAGGGCCAACGGGAGGCTGCCGCGGTCCTGGGGCTGTCGCCGAGCCAGACCATGCGCCGGATCATCCTGCCCCAAGCCGCCCGCACCGCCGTCGCGCCGCTGTCAAACAGCTTCATCAGCCTGGTCAAGGACACCTCGCTGGCCGCGACCATCCAGGTGCCGGAACTGTTCCGCCAGGCCCAGCTGATCACCGCCCGCACGTACGAGATCTTCGCCATGTATCTCAGCGCCGCGGCCATCTACTGGATCGTCTCCAGCCTGCTGGCGCTGGGCCAGGGCTGGCTGGAACGCCGCGCGGAGGCCCGCCGATGAGCGCCATCGAGGCCAGGGGCCTGTCCAAGCGCTTCGGCGACACGGCCGTGCTGAACGGCGTCGACCTGACGGTCGCGCCCGGCGAGGTCGTGGCCGTGATCGGCCCCAGCGGTTCGGGCAAGAGCACCCTGCTGCGCTGCCTGGCGGGCCTGGAGGCGCTGAACGGCGGAACCCTGTCGATCGCCGGCGTCGAGGCCGGGGGCAAGGTTCCGCTGGCCCGCGCCCTGAAGGGACGGGTCGGGTTCGTGTTCCAGAACTTCAACCTGTTCCCGCACAAGACCGCGATGGAGAACGTCGCCGAGGCGCCGATCCTCGTGCGCGGCGATCCACCCGCCAAGGCCCGCCAGCGGGCCCTGGAGCTGCTGACCAAGGTGGGCCTGGCCCACCGCGCCGACGCCTATCCCGGCGCCCTCTCCGGAGGCCAGCAGCAGCGCTGCGCCATCGCCCGGGCGCTGGCCATGGATCCGGAGGTCATTCTGTTCGACGAGCCGACCTCGGCGCTGGATCCCGAGCTCGTCGGCGAGGTGCTGGCGGTGATCGGCGACCTGGCGGCCGAGAAGCGCACCATGGTCATCGTGACCCACCAGATGGACTTCGCCCGCGAGGTCGCCGACCGGACGATCTTCATGGACGAGGGCCGGATCCTGGAAGAAGGCCCGTCCGCGATCCTGTTCGCCGAGCCCCGCGAAGAGCGAACACAAAGGTTTCTCAGCAAATTGCGAAGCTTGCAGCCATAATTTAGCCTCTGGCGCCCCGCACCCCTCCCGGGCTACGCCGCGTGTGTCTAGAGGCGAGGATTCGTGAAACCCTATATCGACCTGAAAGGCGCCTCGGGCGCCGTCTATCGCTACAAGCTGGCCGAGGATCGCGACCCGCGCACCACGATCGCCGGCAACTATCTCTATGTGAACGCCGAAGGCGTCGTGGTGTTCGCCGGCGAGGCCAACAATCTGCACGACTCCACGCGCGGCTTCTCCGAGGCGGCCGACAAACACGGAGCCGAGCACCTCTACATCCGCCTGAACGTCTCGGGCGCCGCGCGCGCCGACGAACTGGCCGACCTGCTGGCCGAACTGTCGCCGGCCGGCAACGCCGCGCAAGCGGAAGACTGATCGCGTCAGGCCTCGGCGAAGAACTCGCCGAGCCTTGCGACCACCTCGGCTTGCGGCGACAGGATCGCCTGCAGGTGATCGCCCGATGTCGACAGGAACGGCAGGCCATTGGCCGCCGCGAAGGCCTGGGACGGCGCGTGATAGGGATCCGCCGTCCCGTCCCACAACAGCACCGGAACGCCCGCGCCCAGGACAGCCTGCGCCGCGCCGTCCAGCACATTCAGCACCTCGAAGCAGGCCTGGACGCCAGGCAGCATCTCCGGCGTGACCCAGCCGACCAGCGCCGGCGCGACCTGCTGGCTGAAGCCCCAGAAGATGTCGAATCGGATCGGCCCGGCCGGCCCCTTGGGCACGCCGTTCACCAGGTCCCAACCGCCGACCGTCAGGGAGGCCAGGCGCTCGGGATAATATCTGGCCACGCCCACGGCCATCCAGCCGCCCATCGAATAGCCGACCAGATGGGCCTTCTCCGCGCCCAGGGCGTCCAGCACCGCCACGATGTCGCCGGCTCGCTGCTCCTGGGCATAGAGGGACGGGTCCGCCGGCTTGTCGCTGAGCCCATGGCCCAGGGAATCGACGCAGGCCACGGTGAAGCGCTTGCTCAGCGCGGCGACGAAGCCGTTGGCTCGCCAGCTTTCGGCGTCCATGAAGAGTCCGTGCTGCAGCACAACCAGCGGCCCCTCGCCTTCCACCATGTAGTGGATCTTCTGGCCGCGATGGCTGGCGAACGGCATGGGCGAGTCTCCGAAAAGCGGGACCGCTAGTCAGTCCGGTCCACAAATTCGCGCAAGGCGAACGGGACGAGAACACCCTGCCTTGGCTATCCTCCCGCCGATGCGTCCCGAGTCGCTCTTTCCCCTGTTCGCCGCGATCTCGACCCTCAAGGGGGTCGGGCCCCGTGTCGCGCCCCTGGTCGAGAAGCTGGCCGGGCCCATCGTGCGCGACGTGCTGTTCACGCCCCCGCAGAGCCTGATCCGTCGGACGGCGACCACGGCGGCCCTGGCCCAGGACGGCCAGGTCCAGACGTTCGTCGTCACCATCGACGCCCACCTGCCGCCGCAGCGCTCGGGCCAGCCCTGGCGCATCCGCGGCTGGGACGAGACGGGCTTCGTCACCCTGGTCTGGTTCAAGGGCCATGGCCCGCACCTGGAGCGCCAACACCCGGTCGGAACGCGGCGGGCGGTCAGCGGCAAGGTCGAGCGGTTCGGTTCGGAGATCCAGGTCGCCCATCCCGACTACATGCTCGAGGCCGAGCGGATCGACGAGATCCCGCCGATCGAGCCGGTCTATCCCGCCACCGCCGGCCTGCCCTCGCGCACCTTCCGCAAGTTCGCGCTGGAGGCGCTATCGCGCGCCCAGGCCCTGCCCGAATGGCAGGACGCCGCCTGGATGACCCGCGAGGGCCTGCCGCCCTGGCGCGAGGCCTTCGAGCGGCTGCACGGGCCCGAGGGCGAGATCGACCTTTCGCCGATGTCGGCCGCGCGCCGGCGGCTGGCCTATGACGAACTGCTGGCCCACCAGCTGGCCCTGGCGCAGCGCAAGGCCGGCAAGCGCGCCCAGCCGGGACCTCGCATCGTCTCCGGTCCCTTGGCCGAGGCCGCCGAGAAGGCCCTACCCTTCCGCCTGACCGGCGCCCAGGTGCGGGCGCTGTCGGAGGTGCGCGGCGACCTGGCCCATGGCGAGCGGATGAGCCGCCTGCTGCAGGGCGACGTCGGCTCGGGCAAGACCGTCGTGGCCATGCTGGCCATGGCCGACGCGGCCGGGGCCGGTTTCCAGTCGGCCCTGATGGCCCCCACCGAGATCCTCGCCCGCCAGCACTACGAGACCCTCGCCCCGCCGCTGGAGGCGCAAGGCCTGGCCGTCGTGCTGCTGACCGGACGCGACAAGGGCGGCGCCAGGGCGGCAAAGCTCCAGAAGCTGGCCGACGGCTCGGCCGCCGTGGCGGTGGGCACCCACGCCCTGTTCCAGGACGATGTGGCCTTCCAGAACCTGGCCCTGACCATCATCGACGAGCAGCACCGGTTCGGCGTCAACGAGCGCCGGCGGCTGCAGGAGAAGGGTGAAGGCGTCCACCTTCTGGCCATGTCGGCCACGCCGATCCCACGGACGCTGGAACTGACCGTGTTCGGCGACCTGGACGTCTCGCGCATCGACGAGAAGCCGCCGGGCCGCACGCCGGTGGCCACCCGCGCCGCGCCGACGCCGCGCGTGCCCGAGATCGTCGACCGCCTGCGCTCGGCCATCGAGGGCGGGGCCCAAGCCTTCTGGATCTGCCCGCTGGTCTCGGAATCCGAAAAGGTCGACCTGCGAGCCGCCGAGGATCGCGCCGCCGACCTCAGGAAGGTGCTGGGGCCGCGTGTTGGCCTGGTCCACGGCCAGATGCCGGCGGCCGAGAAGGACGCGGTGATGCAGGCCTTCGTCGATGGCGAGGTCGGCGTGCTGGTGGCCACCACCGTGGTCGAGGTAGGCGTCAACGTGCCCAACGCCAGCATCATGGTCATCGAGCACGCCGATCGCTTCGGCCTGGCGCAGCTGCACCAGCTTCGCGGACGGGTCGGCCGGGGCATGCGCGAAAGCTCCTGCGTGCTGCTGTACGACCCGCCGCTGTCAGAGGTCGCCCAACAGCGGCTCGACATCCTGCGGCGCAGCGACGACGGCTTCGAGATCGCCGAGAAGGACCTGGAGCTGCGCGGCGGCGGCGACCCGCTGGGCCTCAAGCAGAGCGGCTTCCCCGCCTATCGCCTGGCCGATCCCGTGGCTCACCGCGACCTGATCGCCGTCGCCGCCGACGACGCCCGCCTGATCCTGGCCAGGGACCCGGAACTGACCTCTCCGCGCGGCGAGGCGGTGCGGACCCTGCAGGCGCTGTTTGACTGGAAGCCGGCGTCCGGGCTGAACGACGCGGGTTGAGGCCGCGCCCAAGATGCTCCCCCTGAAGGGGGAGCTTTCGCGGAGCGACTGAGAGGGACGGGATGGCTGGCTTCGGGGCCGCACTGACCTCCTCAGACACATCCCCCTCCGGCCCTTCTGGCCACCTCCCCCTTCAGGGGGAGGGTATGGAACAAGCAAACAAAAACGGCGGGTTCTTTCGAACCCGCCGTTCTCGTTTCAGCTTGCGTCGCCGGCGGTTAGGCCGAGGCGGCGCCGCCCTTCTTCTCGGCGTAGATCAGCAGCGGCTGGGCGCGGCCTTCGACGACCTCGGCGTTGACCACCACTTCCTCGACGCCCTCGTAGTTGGGCAGTTCGAACATGGTCTCCAGCAGAATGCCTTCCATGATCGAGCGCAGGCCGCGGGCGCCGGTCTTGCGGGCGATGGCCTTCTTGGCCACGCCATGCAGGGCGTCCTCGGTGAAGGTCAGGCCGATGTTCTCCATCTCGAACAGGCGCTGGTACTGCTTGACGAAGGCGTTCTTCGGCTCGGTCAGGATCTTCACCAGGGCGGCCTCGTCGAGGTCTTCCAGGGTGGCGATCACCGGCAGACGGCCGATGAATTCCGGGATCAGGCCGAAGCGCTGCAGGTCGTCGGGTTCGACGCCGCGCAGGATCTCGCCGGTGCGACGGTCTTCCGGATCGGCGACCTTGGCGCCGAAGCCGATCGACTTGGCCGCGCCGCGGGCCGAGATGATGCGCTCGAGGCCCGCGAAGGCGCCGCCGCAGATGAACAGGATGTTCGTCGTGTCGACCTGCAGGAATTCCTGCTGCGGATGCTTGCGCCCGCCTTGCGGCGGCACGGAGGCGACGGTGCCTTCCATGATCTTCAGCAGGGCCTGCTGCACGCCTTCGCCCGACACGTCGCGGGTGATCGACGGGTTGTCGGACTTGCGGCTGATCTTGTCGATTTCGTCGATGTAGACGATGCCGCGCTGGGCGCGCTCGACGTTGTAGTCGGCGGCTTGCAGCAGCTTGAGCACGATGTTCTCGACGTCTTCACCCACGTAACCGGCTTCGGTCAGGGTGGTGGCGTCGGCCATCGTGAACGGCACGTCGATGATTCGAGCCAGCGTCTGGGCCAGAAGGGTCTTACCCGTACCGGTCGGACCGACCAGCAGGATGTTCGACTTGGCCAGTTCCACGTCGTTGTTCTTCGAGGCGTGGTTCAGGCGCTTGTAGTGGTTGTGCACCGCGACCGCGAGCACCTTCTTGGCGTGACCTTGGCCGATCACGTAGTCGTCCAGGACTTCGCAGATCTCGCGCGGCGTCGGAACGCCGTCCTTGGACTTCACGAAGGCGATCTTGTGCTCTTCACGGATGATATCCATGCAAAGCTCGACGCATTCATCGCAGATGAACACGGTGGGTCCGGCGATGAGCTTGCGCACTTCATGTTGGCTCTTTCCGCAGAAAGAACAGTACAGGGTGCTCTTGGCGTCGCCGCTGGCGGCTTTCGTCATGGTCGCTTCTCACGCTAGGGCGGATACGGCGAAAGCCGCTACCGCCGACTCCCAACGCGTATCCCGCCACCGAAGCAACAGGATACCCAACGGGAGTTGTCTAATCCTTGACATTCCCCGATCCGAACGCGCGGCACAAGCCTTGGAGCCCGTTTCCGGCGCCAAGTTCGTGGATGTTTCGGTTCTGACCATGGGATTCCATCCCTAGATGGGACGACTGTAGGCCAAAGCAAGCGATCAGTGGGCTGCGGAACATCGCCGCAGGCTCTAATCTTTCTGCAAGCGACCGGAATCGTGCTGCAAGCGGCGCCGCAAGAAGGAGTTCGCCCGGTGGGCGGAGACGAGATGTCCGAGATTCACGAGGCGTCGGAAGACGCGCACGCCCCGACGCACACCGAAGCCAGCCCGCCGCTGGTGGCCTTCGACTTCGACGGCACGCTGACGGTGCGCGACAGCTTCACCGCCTTCCTGAAATGGCGGGTCAGCGGCGGCCGCTGGACGATGGGCATGATCCGCCTGGCGCCGGCCGCCCTGTCCTACCTGTTCCACCGGGATCGGGGCCGCATCAAGGCCGCGGCCATCCGCGAGTTCCTCAAGGGCGTGCCGCAGGAGCGGCTCGAGGCCCAGGCCCGCACCTTCGCCGAGACCCACGCCCAGAGCCTGTTCCGCCCCGACGCCCTGGCGGTGTGGCGGCGCTGGCGCGCGCAGGGCGCAAGGATGGTGATCGTCACCGCCTCGCCCGACACGGTGGTGGCCCCGTTCGCCCGCGGCATCGGCGCCGACCTGCTGATCGGCACCAAGCTGGCCTACGACCTGAACGGCAAGGTGACCGGCGGGCTTTCGGGCCCCAACTGCCGGGGCCCCGAAAAGGTGGTGCGCCTGCGCGAGACTTTCGGCGAGCGCGTGAAGCTGGCCGCCGCCTACGGCGACACCTCCGGCGACACCGAGATGCTGGCCATCGCCCAGGAGCGCGGCTACCGCATCTTCAAGGGCAAGCCGGTCTAGAACCAAGACCTCCCTCTGGAAGGGGAGGATCTTACTCCACGCTCGCGCCAGCCGACGTCAGGCCCGGCGCCTGGGTGCTGACCGACAGGCTGCCGATCGCCGCATAGGCCTGGTCGAAGACCGCCCGCTGGTCGTCGTCCAGCGCCTTGTAGAGCCTCGCCATCGCCTTGACCCGCCGCTGCTCGACGGCCAGTTGCTCGCGCTGCAGGGCAAGGCCCGCGCGGGCCTGGGCCAGCGGCGTCTCGTCCTGTGGCGCGGCGACGGCCAGGACCACGCCGGCCGGCCGGGCGCTGGAAGCCAGGATGAAGTCGCGCCAGCGATCCTGCTGGGCCGGCGTCAGGGCCAGGTTCTGGCGCAGCGTGGCCAGGCCCGCCGTCACTCCGTCCTGAAGCAGGCGATCGGAGACGATCTGCTGCACCTGCTCGGGGCTGACGCCGACGCGCATGGTGGCGATCCCGTGGCGCGGGGCCGGATCGGAGAAATCCTGGGCGTTGGCGGCCGCGCCGGCCAGGCTCAGGAAGGCCGAGAGGGCCGAAATCAGCGAAAGGCGGCGGCGGGCGGTCATGGCCGGGCTCCGGGGCTCGAGGATCGTCATGGGATCCTTTTCGCCGCCCTGCCCGGCCGATCTGGGGCCGGTTTGTTTCGCTCGATCGCTCGCGCATGGCCAAAGCGGGACCATCGCAACGGCAAAGAAAAAGCCGCCGGCCTCGTGGCCGACGGCTTCGTTCTCAGTGCTCGCGAGGGGAGCCTTACGCGCCGGCTTCGGCGGCGTCGCGGGTCTCGTAGACCTGGTCGACCAGACCCCAGGCCTTGGCTTCGTCGGCGCTCATGAAATGGTCGCGGTCCAGCGTACGCTCGACCTCTTCATAGGTGCGGCCGCAGTGCTTGACGTAGATCTCGTTCAGGCGACGCTTGGTCTTGATGATGTCCTCGGCGTGGCGCTCGATGTCCGAGGCCTGGCCGCGGAAGCCGCCCGACGGCTGGTGCACCATGATGCGGGCGTTCGGCAGGGCGATGCGCTGGCCGGCGGCGCCGGCGGCGAGCAGCAGGCTGCCCATCGAGGCGGCCATGCCCATGCACACCGTCGTCACCGGGCTCTTGATGTATTGCATGGTGTCGTAGATCGCCAGGCCCGACGTCACCACGCCGCCCGGCGAGTTGATGTACATGGCGATTTCCTTCTTGGGGTTCTCGGACTCCAGGAAGAGCAGCTGGGCGCAGATCAGAGAGGCCATGCCGTCCTCGACCGGACCGGTCAGGAAGATGATCCGCTCCTTGAGCAGGCGCGAGAAGATGTCGAAGGCGCGCTCGCCGCGGCTGGTCTGCTCGACCACCATCGGAACGAGGTTCATCGCCGTCGAAACCGGATCGTACATCATGTGGGGTTCGCCCTTCTCGAAATGTCTTTGCGGGCGCGAATCAGCGTCGCGCCAGCGCACCTCACGCATATCGCGTGGCGCTTAACAGGTTGCAAGGCGCCCGCCCCCAAGGAAAATGCGCAAAAGAAAAGGCGCGGATCTCTCGATCCGCGCCCTCTCGTTCGTTTCCCGAAGGGACGAGGCTTTTAGCCGCCGTAGCCTTCCGGCAGGTCGTCTTCTTCCAGGAGCTCTTCCTTGGAGACTTCCTTTTCCTCGACCTTGGCCTTGGCGAAGATCAGGTCGACGACCTTGTCTTCGTAGATCGGGGCGCGCAGCGAGGCCTGCAGGTCGGCGCGCTGGCGGTACATGTCGAACACCTGCTGGGCCTGGGCGCCGTACTGGCGGGCTTCGCGGACGATCGCTTCGTTCAGTTCCTGGTCGGTGACGACGACGTCGTTCTTGCGGCCGATCTCGGCGAGCACCAGACCCAGGCGCACGCGGCGCTCGGCGATCTTCTTGTACTCGTCCTGCAGCTGCTCTTCGGTCTTGTCGGCGTCTTCCGGCGGCAGGCCGCCTTGGGTCTTGTCGGCCTGGACCTGTTGCCAGATGCCGGCGAACTCGGCCTCGACCATGCGCGGCGGCAGGGCGAAGTCGTGCTTGCTGTCCAGCACGTCCAGCAGGGCGCGCTTGAGCTTGAAGCGCGAGCTGTTGGTGTAGCGGCCTTCCAGGTTCGACTTCAGCAGGTCCTTCAGGGCGGCCAGGTCGGCCAGGCCCAGGCGCTTGGCCAGCTCGTCGTCGGCTTCCGCGTCCACCGGGGCGCGCACTTCCTTCACGGTGGTGGCGAACTCGGCGTCCTTACCGGCCAGTTCGGCGGCCTGGTACTCTTCCGGGAACTTCACCTTCACGGTGACGACGTCTTCCGGCTTGGCGCCGACCAGTTGCTCTTCGAAGCCCGGGATGAACTGGCCCGAACCCAGCACCAGCTCGGCGTCGTTGGCCGTGCCGCCGGCGAAGGCGACGCCGTCGATGGTGCCGACGAAGTCGATCAGCAGCTGGTCGCCGTCCTTGGCCTTCAGGCTCTTGCCCTTGCGCGGCTCGTAGGTGCGGGCCTGCTTGGCCAGCTCGGCCAGGGCCTCTTCGACTTCCGAGTCCTCGATCTTGTAGACCGGCTTCACCAGTTCGATGGTCGACGGATCGATCGGCTCGAATTCCGGCATGATCTCGACGGCCAGTTCGAAGGCCAGGTCCTCGCCGCCGGCGACGACCTTGTCCATGTCGGACGTCGGCTTCAGGTCGGGCTGGCCGGCCGGACGCAGCTTGTTGTCGTCCAGGATCTTCTGGGTGGTCTCGTTGAGCGCCTGCTCGATGACTTCGCCCATCAGGCCCTTGCCGTACAGGCGGCGCACGTGCGCGGCCGGCACCTTGCCCGGGCGGAAGCCCTTGACGTTCATCTGCGGGGCGACTTCGGCGATCCGAGCCTCGAGACGCGTGGCCAGCTCACTCGCGGGCACCGTAACGCCGTAAACCCGGCTGAGGCCTTCGCCCGACTTTTCAACGATCTGCATCGACATTCTTAGCTTCTCGGATCCGGGCGCCCGCGCCCGTCGTCCGCCCCAGGGGTCAAAAAATCATAGCCGCCCGCGTCACCGGGGCGGCGAAAGAGCGCCCTTATGTCACGACACATCGCGTCGATCAAAGGGTATGGCGTCGCCGCGCGCAAAACGCTGCGCGCGGCGACATGGTGCGGATGAGAGGACTCGAACCTCCACGCCTCTCGGCGCTGGAACCTAAATCCAGTGCGTCTACCAGTTCCGCCACATCCGCGACGGCCCGTCCCCTAGCCCGCAAAGGCTTTTACGCCAAGAGGTTCTTTTTCCGGTAAGCGCCGGTATGGGAACGAAAGGGGCACTTCGGGACCTTTGGGGACTAGAAGTCCCGAAATAGTCCCGAATAATGTTCTCGGCCCGTTCACGGCTCGCGACCATGCCCTGGCCCATCCAACCCGATCGAATTACCCTTCGCGTCTGCCTCGATCTCGACTGGCGAGTCATCGTGTGCTGCCCGCACTGCCGGTATTCGACGCAGCTCCACCTAGAGCGGGTTGGGGCCGGCCGCGCCGGGTCGATCCCGCTGGGCAAATTGCTCGGAAGCGGTGTGTTCCGCTGCCATTCCCGCTGCGACGGCGTCCCGGCCGATCGGATATCGGTCTCGGCTATGGATGTTGGGATCTCCAGGAGTGTCGCCACCTGGTCGACCTACGACGTGGGCGGAAGTCGTTGCGTCAAGCTCGACGAGGACTGACCCTGGCATGGCCCAAATCTGGCCCACCCTGCGGCGTATCAAGACGGCGCTGACGATCCGCTGCATCCGTTGCGGCAACACCGCCGTCTGGAGCCGCGAGAAGGCGATCGTGAACCTGGGCGGACACACCATGCCCCACCAGATTCGTAGCAAGCTTCGGTGCAGCCGTTGCGGGGCCCGCGGTCGCCAGGATCTAATTGACCTCGACGCCCAGATGTAGCTTGGACAAGACGCCCAGGCGCGGCCGGAGGGCCCGCTAGCTGCCTTCGACCAGGCGCGGCCCCGGAAATCGAAGCTTTCGAGCCCGCTCCCGCAGTTCGTCGGCAACCGCTAGGGCAACCTCGGGCCCGTTTTCGTCTTCGTCCTTCTTGGCCTCGACCTCGTCGGCCAGCCGCTCGAAGTCTTCGGCCGTCTCCGGCTCATACGTCTCGATGATATCGGCGACTTCAAATTCGACGGTGGGATCAGGCATGTGGCGACCCTAGCGTCAGCGAGCACGCTCGCCTAGCTTGCGCGCATGACCGACTCCGCCGCTCCCGATGCCATCATCCTTGGCCGCGCCAACGACGACTTCTGGCGAGCCCATCCCGCCGTCGCCAAGGTGGAGACGACGAAGGAAGAGGACGCGTTCCAGACTTCGCTATGGCTACACGCGCCGGAGACTATCGTCGGCGCGCCCGTGGTGAACCAGGGCGTCAATGTTCCGACGCGCGATCCCGACTGGCGGTTCGAGAATGACGGACACGCGCCGCCGGCGTGGTTTTGGGCGACGCATCCCGCCATCGCGGCCTGGACGATTGAGCATGATGACGGCTTTGGCTCGATGTGGTGGATTGAGGTCTGGCTGAGGGACGCCTGACGATGTGCAACAACTACGCCATGCGGCGGACCCAGGCAGAGATCCTGCGGCTGTTCCAAGGCGTAGAGGATCGCGCCGGCAATATGCCGCCGCTCCCGGGCATCTTCCCTGACATGGCCGCGCCGATCGTGCGCCACGCTCTCGATGGCGGCCGCGAGCTGGCCATGGTTCGGTGGGGCCTCCCAGCTCCGTTCTGGGCGATGAAGAAGGCGGCCACGGCGCGCGCTGACAAGAAGCGCGCTAAGGGCGAGGTGATCGACGAAGCGGCTTTTGCCGAGCTTCTTCGGATGGAGCCGGACAGCGGAACGACGAACGTTCGCGATCCCAAACACTGGATGGCCTACCTGGAGCCGGCCGAGCGGCGCGCCCTCGTGCCACTGACCGCCTTCGCCGAGCCGAACCAGGTCGGCGGAGTGCCTGGCGAGAACGTATGGTTCGCCCTGGGCGAGGACCGCCCCCTCGCCTTCTTCGCCGGCGTCGGGATCCGCGACTGGACGAGCGTGCGAAAGGTCAAGAACGGCCCTGAGACCTGCGACCTCTTCGCTTTCCTGACGACGGACGCCAATTCCGAGGTCGGCGCCGTGCACAGCAAGGCCATGCCCGTCATTCTCACGACCGCCGAAGAGCGAGACGTCTGGATGCGCGCGCCCTGGTCGGAGGCTCGCGCCCTGCAGCGCCCGCTTCCCGATGGCGCGCTAATGGTCGTAGCTCGGGGGATGGGCCTAAAACAGGACCCCGGCGAGATCCAACCGATCTGACCTCGCGCTCGTCCATGTAATGCTTGGCGCGGAGCGCCAGGTGACCCTGCAGGCCTGGCCATTGGCCGCCGGCGGCTAGCCGAGATGGATCAGCTGCATGGCCGATCGCGTTAGTGCGCCATGCTCACGCCGCATGGACACACCTTCCAGATTGAAGCCCGAGGCCAAAAATGGCGCGGGACCTGGAAGCTGGAAGGTCGCGAGGTCTCCGTTTCCTCCGCCTACGGGTCAGCGCTGCGTCCAATCGGGCGAAAGGATCCCGCGAAGGTGGCGCAAGAGGTCCTGGCTGAGCTGGTCGACGCCTGGGCCCGCGGCCGCCCCTAGACGATCACTCGAGGCGGAGCCTCGGTCAGATCCTCGTACTCGCCGATCTCTTCGGTCAGGCCCTTCGCGGCGACGTCTGCCCGGGTAAGCACCTCGGTTTCCACCTCGCGAAGCACCCGGACCCGCACGCCGCGGTAACGCTGCCCCCGGACTGCGGATGTGGTCTGCGTCCGAATCTCGGTGCCGTACAGGCTGGCACTCAAATAGAGCAGCCCGGGCCGCAGCGCGTCATCGCCCTTAGCCGCGGCTTCGGCGGCCATGTCGTCGAGAAGGCTGTCGATCTCTTCCTTAGTCATGCCGGCGACCTACGGCGATTCCGCGCCGTTGATCGTCCATGGCGCGAAAAACTGACCCCATGTGCGTGGAAGACCTCGCCTAGGCGGCAGGGATGGAGCTTCCAGGGCCCGATCACCAGGCCTCAATTCCAGCCGAAGGTTTTCAGGTCCGTAAACAGCACCGATCCGACCATTTGGACAGCGTAAGATGAGCGCTCGCTCGCCCATCCAGAGTACTTGGCCTTGGCAGGCACCTTCGGACACATTCACCAGAACGCGACCCTGGAAGCCGGTTTGCGAAATCCGAGCAACCTGAACAAAGCCAAAGCTAGCGCACATTAGCGCCAAGCCGGCAATCGAAGCGCCTCCAATCACGCCGCTGATCCGGCCCGATGCGTTCAGACGAGACACCCAAAGGCCGTAGAAGATGAGAAACGGTATGCGGCTGTAGGACGTATCCCAACGCAAATGGATGACGGCGGCCGTCGCAAACATTGCCCACAAGGCAACAACTATGGTGAGCGCATAGTCGAGCAGTCTGGGATCTACCCTTTCCCAAACGACGAGCCGACCGATAACCCAACCGCCACCGAAGCATAGTGCTGGCGTGAATAGCGCGGTCGCCAAGAACAGGCCTGACCCGATGACGTCAGATGCACCTGCAAACTGCAGAAAATTCAGACCCCATCTGCTGAAAACCCAGCTGTTCATAGCCACAGCGAGCGCGAACAGCACCGCCGATAGCGCCGACAGCCACTGCGCCGCCAAGGCCAAAATAGACTGGTACTTCACTTCCTCCCCCCCACAGGCTCTACCAACCCCTACGAGATCGGTGCGAGAGCGTAAAGCGCACCGTACAGTTCACTATCTTTCTCAGTATTTTTTCAGACGAGACCGGCGGGTGACTTCCCCGCATATCCATTTCGAAGAGAAAGGACCCGCCGCGGGCGCAGAACGCGAAGCATCGGCCAGCATAGGCGGCCACATTTGTTTGATTTCATTTGGCTTTTTGCTTGACCGCATCAGCACCACGCCTATGTTGTGCGTGTTCGCAGCGGCGAACGCACAGCGCGAAGCGCCCTCGGGAATGGGGGCAACCCGAGCACGTGCAGCCCCCGCCGCTACGAGCGTGGGAGCTAAGCTGATGAGGAGATTTTCTCTGAGGCTGAAGCTTCGAGCGCCCCTGATCCGCCTGCATTTGGCGATGTCCTGGCGGACCAAGGGCTAACGAAGACAGGCGAGAAGACCGCTTAAGCGGCCCGCCTAGTTCCCAATGTAAGGCGGCCCGCTCACCCGGGCAAGGTCGCCAGAGTAAGCCGCCGCCCTAGAGCCTTCGTAGCGACGAGGGACAGAGGGCCTAGCCAACCCCGCCAAGGCGCATCGGCGCAAGGGCCTGGGGCGGCGGCCAGAGCAACCCAACGGCCCCGCATTGGCGGGACCTCGAATGGAACAGTGAACATGTCCTACATCCGCACCCAGCGATTCGGCTCCGGCGCCGTCATCCTCCGCAACCGTGACGGCTCCGCCCTCACCCTCGACCAGATCACCGCCAGCGCGCCCTCTGTGGTGGCCAGCGAGCCCCATGAAAGCCGGTCTGACCGCTATGCCTTCATTCCGACGCGCGACGTCCTGGCGGGCCTGATGAGCGAGGGCTTCGCCCCCTTCGAGGTGCGCCAGGGCGGTTCGAAAGACGCCGACAAGCGGGCCAAGACCAAGCACATGATCCGAATGCGCCACGCTTCGGCCGGCGCCGTGGAGATCGCCCGGGGCGACCGGATCGCGCCGGAAATCATCATCCTGAATAGCCACGACGGCTCGTCGTCCTACCAGCTCACAGCCGGGGCCTTCCGGTTCGTCTGCACCAACGGCCTGATCGCTGGCGACGCCTTCGAGCACATGAAGGTTGCCCATAAGGGCGACGTCATGGGCGAGGTGATCGACGCGGCGTTTCGCGTCGTCCAGGACTTCCCGCGCCTCGTCGACGGCGCCCAGGAAATGGCGGGCGTGCAGCTGTCGCAAGGCGAACGCCTGGCCTTTGCCCGCGCCGCCGCAATGCTGCGTTGGGAACCGGAGAAGATCGACGGCGAGGAGCGCCAGACAGCGCCGATCCCGGCCGAACAACTGCTGCGCATCCGTCGTGACGCTGATGCCCCCGGCGACCTGTGGCGCACGATGAACCGCGTACAGGAGTCGCTGATCGGCGGCGGCCAGACCTATTCGCAGCCCTGGACGCCCGGCCCGGGCCGCCAACGGCGCCCCACTCAACGCCGGGTCCGCGAGGTGAAGGGCATCGACCAGAACCGCCAAATCAACCGCGCCCTCTGGACGCTCGCCGAAGAAATGACCCGCCTCAAGGCCGCCGCCTGACCAAGCCGCCCCGGGGACACCCGGGGCGCCCTCCCCGCCGCGCATCGGCGCGACTGAAAACGGACCAAGACCATGACCAGCATTTCCGGCGCGCCGCGCCCCCTCGAAGACCGGCTCCGCGAGCTGATCGGTGAAGGCCTCTGCTACAGCCTCGCCGTGCAGGTGTTCGCCGAGCACCAGCGCCAAAACGAGCCGCACCTGTCCGCCTACCTCGACGCGACGGGCGACAAGACGAGCGAAGGCGAAATCGAGATCGACGGGGACGCCATCGTCTCCGACGGCGGCGACGGCGGCGCCTATGTCAGCGCCTGGGTGTGGGTCAGCGACGCCGAAGCGGGAATCAAGCGCGAATCGGCCTGCGACGACGAGGACGACGCCGATGCAGCGTGATCCCTGGCACGTCGGCCAGCTGCCGGGCGATAACGGCCGCGTCATCCGCGACCAGAACGGCCTTTTCGTCGCCGCCGCCCATACCGTCGCCGACGCCCTGCGCAGCGTCCAGCAGCACAACGCCGGCGAGTTCCGGGCGCGCCGGGTGCGGCACCCTACCGCCTAATCTGCCCACCGACCCTTTCACCCAATCTGCCCAGACGCATCGCCGCGCATTGGCGCGACACAGCAAGGACCACGACCATGACCACCGCTCAGAACCCCGCCGCCGTCCTTCGCGAAGCTGCCGAGGCTCACCTGGACGATCTCGTCACGGGCATGGCCGAAGGCCTCTATGAGCACAGCGACGCCAACCGCGCGGAAATCCGCGCCATCCGGCAGGCCCTGGGCCAGGCGCCGGCGTCAAGCCGCATCGAGACGCGCGCAACGGTCGTGCTCTCGACCGAGCATCTGAGCGCCGCAACCATCAACCTGTTGAACGCCTCGCCGCTGGAGGCCTGGCCCGTGGCCGGCGGGCGCATGATGTGGGGTTACATGCTGTGGGCGCCGGAGGATATCGACACCGGCGCCGAGGTTCCCTCCGAGCTGGCCGCCGCCCTGGCGTGGGCGCGCGCGTCCGGATTCGACTACGTCCTGTTCGACGCCGACGCCGATCCGCTCGACCACCTGCCCACGTTTGACCACGCTGCGGTCGTCTCGCCCCCTCCGGCCTAGTCTGCCCGCCCACCCTATCGCCCAATCTGCCTGACCACCGCCGCGCATAGGCGCGACACAGAACGGATCCGACCATGACCACCGCCCCGACCTTGAAGGCCATGCACCCCGTCTCGGCCGATCTCTCGTGCCTCCCCCTCCCCGGCTTCGCCCAAGAAAAGCATGATGGGGTCGGGGGGCTGGTCGATCCCCTCGCCGGCCTGGTCTCCAAGACCGGCCAGCCGATTGCCAACAAGGATGCGCGCCAGCTGCTGTCGATCCCCGCGCTGTGGGGCCTGCATGGCGAGCTGACGGCCCCGGGCGGGTTCGAGGAAGCCCAGAGCGTGTTCGCGGCCTCCTCGGGCCTTCCCAGCGGCTGGCGCTTCATGGTGTTCGACCACGCCGGCAGCTCGGCCGCGTTCGTCGATCGCCTGGCCATGGCCCGCCGGAAGGTCGAGAGCCTGGGCGCCCAGGACGTGGTTCAGATCGTGCCGGCGCGGAAGGTGACGACCCTGGCCGCCGTCCGCGACGCCCTGGAAGAGGTGATCTCGCGCAACGGCGAGGGCCTGGTCCTCAAGTGCGGCCCCTGGGGCTACCGCGAGGGCAAGGCCTCCTCGACGCGGGGCGAGGCCGTGAAGGTCAAGCCGACGGACGAACTGGAAGCCTCCATCCTCGAGGTGCGCGCCCGGGCCGATGATCCCGAAGCGGCCGGCTCGGTGCTGCTGGATCTCGGCGGCCAGGCCTTCGCCGCTCCCGTCGCCCTGTCCCGCGCCCAGGCCATGCGCCTCATGACCCAACGGGCCAGTCTGCCCGGCCGCGCCGGCACCATCCGCTTTTCGGGCTTCACCGAGCGCGGCGTGCCCCGCTGCGCCCGCTTCATCGGGGTTCGTCGCGACCTCGCGGCCTAGACCCTAAGCCCCAGTCTGCCCGCACCACCGCCGCGCATAGGCGCGACACAGAAAGGATCGACGATGACGACCAACGCCCACCCTGATCAGCCCGAAACGCTGGAAGAGGCGATCAACCGCATCCTCTCTGGCGCCCTGCTCAGCGCGAGCTGCCTCACCCCATTCGACGATGACCCGTCCATCCAGAACAATGCCCGCGCTGAGCTGCTGGAGGCCGTCACCCGCCACACCGTCCCGTCGCCGCCCGCCCCTTCGGCGTGGAGCCACGATATGACCGCCGCCCCTAAGAATGGCCCTGATTTCCTCGCCAAGAACGCTAAGGGCGACGTGCGCCGTTGCTGGCGGGCGGCCCCTTCCTCGCGCACTGATGAGATCCGCACGTTCAACCAACAGAAGTTCGCAGCCGTCGCCTGGATGCCGTTGGACGCCGTCGAGCAAGCCACCCCCGCCCAGCCCTATACGGTCTCGGCCGAGGGGGAGCACGATCGGTTCTGGCTTATCCTGAAGGAGCCAGGCCGAGTCCCTGAGCTGAAGGGGCCGTGGCTCAACGGCAAGGGCGTCATGACCAAGACGCTGCGCGAGTTCATCGCCGCCCGTCCGACCGCCTACATTGACGTGCTGTCGTGGGGCGCTTCGGGGCCGCTAGTTCAACATGGCCCCGAGGCCCTTCAGGTCCTCGACGGCCGCTCGATGGGCGTCGGCAGGAAGCACAACGCGAGGACGGCCGAGGCACACTCGGCTTACCACGCCCCTCCCGCTCCATCTCCGGTTTCGCGGGCTCTGGAAGCCGTCTCGAAGCTCGCGCAGGGCAAGCTCTCAGCCTACCCAGACTTCGGCGCTGCCGACCCTGCAATCCTTCACACGATCAACCTGACAGGCGAGCAGCTTGAGGCACTTGCCGCTCTCCCCGCGCAGAAAGCCGAGGCCTGAGCCGTGCCCACGCCCACCAAACTCACGCCCCTGCAGCGCCAGGCGCTGGCCCTCGTCGCCGCCGGCGCCGTGTTCGAGAACAACACGGGCTATGGATCCTGGCGGATCATGGGGGCCAGCCCCACCGTCGTCGGCCGGCTCGGGTCCATGGGCCTCGTCACCAAGGCCAGGGTCGACGACCGCAGCTACCGCTTCGAGCTCACTGAGACCGGCCAGAAGACGCACGACGAGGCGACCTAGCCAGCAACCCTATCCCCTAGTCTGCCTGCCCACCCTATCGCCCAATCTGCCCGAGGAGCATCCGCCCATGCCCGCCCAGATGTCCACCGTTCGCCAGGCCCGCGCGCTCGCCAAGGCCGCCGGCGTGCCGCTCTACAGCGCCGCTGGAATGGCCACCGTTCGGCCTCTTCTAGCCCTTGCGCAGCAAGGCGTTGCGCGCTCCCGATGACGTGACCGTTCGCGGGGACCGTTCTGCCGGAACGGTGGCCCGAACGGTGCCGTCAAAGCACGGTGGCGGTCCCACCCCGATCGGCTAGTCTATACCACCACCGCCGCGCATAGGCGCGACCCAGAAAGGACCACCGCATGACCTTCCATATGTTCGGCCTCCGCGGAGAGCCGCTTTCCGGCCCCGAGAGCCGCGCGCTGCGATCGCTGCTGAACCTGGAACGCCGGCACGTCACCGCCCTGGCCAACGCCCTGGGTTTCTTCAAGCGCGAGGTCACGACCAGCGACGTGACGATGTGGGAGCGCTCCAAGACCCACGGCTATCCCGAAGCCCTCACCACCGCCCTCGACCAGATCCTGACGGCCGTGCGCAACGCGGGCGACGTCTTGGCCGCGCAGGCCTGCACGACCGCGGCGGCCAACAAGGACGAGGTTGCTGCGATCCGGCGCCCGTTGGGTGCGCGTCGGGTCGTCGGCCTCCTGGATCTGCCCGCCGAGGGCCTGGTGTTCTCGGCGGCCGGCATGGCTATCCTCGACACCGCCGACGGCGACTTCTGGCAGGCCCTGGCTGACGCCATGACCAATTACGCGGTCTTCTCGATCCGCGACGACGAGAGCAACCCGTTCTGGATGGGCCCCGTCCGCATCGTCCTAGACCGTGAGCCGGGCTGATGCACAGCATCTCGCTGCAGCTCGTATCTGAGCTGGAGGCCTATGAGGCCGGCCGTCAGGCGGAGGACTATCAGCCCCCCGCCTATGTCCTGCTGACCCGCGACGAGGAACTAGCTCTCCTCGCCAAGTGGGCCCCACCAGGCAGCGTCGGCCGCCTTACGCGTTGGAACGGCCTGACGGTCGTGGCCGTCCCCAATAGCGCCTTCCCCAACCGCATCGTCAGCTGGGCCGAGCTGCACATGCACGGCGTCTACCGGCCGGCGGGCTACGTGGTGATGTCCACACCGGTGGCCGAGCCCTTCAGCTGGGTCCGCCAGCGCTTCGAGGCGCGCGACCAGGTGGTGATCGACAAGCCGGCGGCCCTAGGCTTCACCGAGCAAGCGGGCGTCACGGCCTGGGCCGAGCACTGGCGGCGTATCAACGGCGACACGGTCGACGCCAGCTTCTGGGAAGGCCAGCTGGGCGTCCCTTGGGTCGCGGCCGTGGACCTGGCGATCGACGACCCGAACGCGACGCGCCTACACATGAAGCCACCACGCATCGGAGGCGGGCTTTGATCGAGCGAGCCGCGCCGGCAACGTGCGGAATCGCACAGACCACCGCCTGAAGATCAGCACCCTCCGAATTTGCCAAAACAAGGGCCCCGCCTGCATGTCGCCCGAGCTATTGAAACAAGCCGCGATCATCGCCGCGCTTGTGTCCGGAGGGGTCGCGATCCTCACGTTGATCGTGTCGCAGATCGTCGCCGTTGTTACCCACTTCGCTCGCCTCCGACAGGAACGGACGATCGCGCAGGAGCGCCTCAAGGCGGAAACGCAGCTGGCCGTCTACAGGCTAGAAGAGGAACAGCGACTACGCCTAGCTGCGAAGCGCGCGGCTATCGCAGAGGAAGTGCTGACGTGCATCTACGAGTTGGAGCACGCAATTCGGCGAGTGCGATCCCCGCTAGTCCTTGCCCACGAGATGCAGCCAGAAGATGGCGTCCAGGACGATATCGCTCAACATTACGCCTATGCCGTGATCAAACGGATGCGTCAGGCCGAACCCGCGATCACAGCGCTCGACACCAAGCGCTTCGCTTTTCAGGCCTTGGTTGCGCGGGAAGCTGATACGCACTTTCGTGAGCTGACGCGCGTCTGGAACCGGATCTTTAACAGCGCAGAGACCTTGGTCCGCTACCGCAACCGTCATACAGCGGAGCTGCAGGATGTGATTGAGGCCTGCAACCGAGACATTTCCAGCTACTCCAACGACGGCGATCCGGGCTTCGAGGATGATGGCAAGGATCGCGTAGGCGTCCAGCTTAGGAAGGTTGTCGCTGCTCTCGAAGAAATCTGCCGCACGGCAATAACTGACGCGACGAAGGCGCAAGCGTTCTCAGCGATCGAGGCGCCGGAGCCAAAGCCGAAGCGGCGATGGTGGTGGCCTTTCGTCGCCGCGCCCCGTCGCGGTCCTCCGGCCATCTCCCCACCACCGGTCGCCCAACAACGGAAATGAAATGACCGCCGCAACTAAATTCACCGACTGGCTAGCCGCACAAAAGCATCGTGACGATCCGGTGGGCGATCTAGCTCGGGACGCGATATCCGATGCCAGCTTCCCTTGGAACGCCAGCGATACAAGGACGGTGAGCAGGTACTTGGCGCGTCGCGCCTCCTCCGCCGCGTTCGATGCTCTGGAAGACGCGGTTGCCGAATGGAGCCGTTGAGCAACGCGAGGCGGTGATTCGTCTCCGATTTCAGTGTCGCGGAGACTTTCTGGGCGCTTTGAGATCGTCTCGAGAGCGCGATGTTCACGGTGCGGGGCGAGTTATCCCTGATCTATCCACATGAACATGCGCCTTCGAAAGGATTAACCGCCGTCAACCTTCTCTCTCCCCTCGATTGCGGCATAATCCGCCTTGCCGGATTGCTACCGGCGGAAGGGAGGTGATCGAATGAAGATGACGGTAGAACTGCTGATTAGCTTGGCGCTGGCCCTGATGGCTGCGACCACGCTGGTCGCAGCCATCAAGTTGTAGCTTTGCACACTACCGGTTCCCCGAGGGGTAGGAGCCTCGGGGAATTTCCCGACGATAGACCGGACGCTATGGTCAAGCCAAGACGTGTCCGGTCACAAACGACAAAAGCGCCCCTCCGGCCGAAGCCAGAGGGGCGCTGATCGTTTGGAGCTCAAGCCCAGGGGCGAGCTGATGTCGTAGTTCGGCCCGCTACGCCGTGAACGTGCGGGCTAGGGCCGTTTTCGGTCTCGGGGTGAGAACGGCCACCAGGACCGCTTCTCCGGAGCCACGACGGCGTTGTGCGCATCCACCTTGGCCACCAGGCCGTCGGCCCTCTGCCCCTCGGCCTGCTTGGCGGCCTCCTGGGCCAGGCTGAAGACCAGAAGCGGCTTCACCACCGCCTCGAACAGATAGGCGCGCTCGGCGGTGGCCTCGGCCGAATAGGTCGGCGCCAGCGGCTGGGGCAGCGACGGCTTGGCCGGGTCCGGCGTGCGCGCCCGGTCAGCGGTCGTCAGCAGCAGGGTCGGCGACGCCGGCCGCACCTTCGTGGCGCACGCGCTCGAGGCCAGCGAGATAGCGGCGAAGAGCGTCATCGTGATCAGTCGACGTTGCGACCTCATAGCGGGCCTCCTGGGCGGTTTTCTGGATGTTGGCGACGTTGGTGGCGCGGCGGTCGTTGATGGCCGCTCCTGCCCCGTTGCTGGCGGCCTGCTGGCCGGCCACGACTGCGTTGGTCTGGGCGGTGTCGAGCCTGCGGGCCTTCGAACCCAGCGGGTCGGAGACGAAGTGCGCGGCCGTCATCAGGCCGGCGATGATCAGGCCGATGACGGCCACGGCGACACCCGCCCGGATCGCGCCCTTGGCGGTGTCGGAGAGCGGGCCAGTCACGGCGCGCCCTCCCCGTCTGGGACCGTGGGCGGCATCACCGACAGATCGATGTAGGTCCACGACTGGATCCAGAACGACCAGCAGAGCCGGCCATGGGGCTTGGGCGGAGTCGCCTCCGGCCCGATCTCCAGCCTGATGACGTAGAGGTCGCTCAGCACCTGGCGCAGCGAGTTGGCCAGGGCCTCGGGAGAGCACGCCCTGGCCGTCCACGGGATGGCCACGAGGTCAATATCCCGTTCCTGGCTCCCGTGGGCGGCCAGGGCGTAGCCCAGCGCCTTGGCCCGCTCGCGCAAGGGGCGCAGGACACGGCGGCCCAGAGCGCGAACCTGTTCGGGATCGGCCCCGTCGGTAGAGCACCCGCCGTCCTGGACGCAGAGAGGTTCCAGGCTCATCGCGCCGCCCGCCTGTTCCGGCTGTTGGTGATCTTCCGGGCGTACTCCTCGGCGTTGGCCTCGCCGTTGTAGACCTTCGTCACCTCCAAGATCCGGCCCGCCTGCAGGTCGTCCAGCACGCCCTTCGCCTTGCAGAACCGGAAGAAGCCCCGCAGCTGGTTGATCTCGTTCTCGTTCAGCCACCGGATCATCGACCAGGCGCTGCCGTGCTCAAGGAACTTGAAGTTGGCCCCCATCACCTGGAAGGCGCCCCAGCTGAACGACTGCAGCGCCGCCTCGGCGTCCAGCTTGATCATGTCCATCAGCTGTTCCCACCGGCCGGCCTGGTCGGCGGGCTGCGGGTAGTGGGCGCGCTGCTCGTAGGGGTGCGAATACTGCGGGTGGCTCTTGTCGAACTTCCCGTCGGACAGCCGTTTGAAGTAGTGGCTCTCCCGGCGGATCTTGAGCCGGCCTCGATCGAACCCCGCGCCCGACGACTCGACCTCGTGGAAGGCCGCCACCAGGTGGGGGTCGACGCTGAACTCGGCGCTGGTGGCGATGATGTCCGTCCAGTTCAGGGCCTGGGGCTCGTAGGTCTGCATGTAGACCTTGAAGCCGGTGCGGCTCTTGGGGCCGAAATCGCCGTCGATGTCGCCGGCGTAGAAGCCGCGCGCCGCCATCGCGCGCTGGATCTCGCGCACGTCCGTCATGTTGATGCTCCGTGGGAATGCGCCCCGTGGGCGCGAAAGGTCAGCGCTCGCGGCCTGGCCGCTGGCGCAACATGTTGAGGCAGAAGACCACCGCCAGGACGGCCACCGCGACCTGCACGACGGCCGCCACCCAGGCGGCGATCCTGCCGGTGGCCAGCTGCTGGGCCCCGGCCAGCAGAAGCACGACGGCCACCAGCTCCAGCGCCACGCGCACGTGCCAGGGGGCGGAGGGCCACCCCTTGGCGTGCCGGCCCAGAAGGTGGCCGCGGGTGGCCAGGGCGAAGCCGGCGATCACGCAGGCCACGCCTCCGATGATCGGCAGCACGCTCACGGGGTCACCTCCCCGGTCTTGCCGAAGACCGACTCCACCCGGCGCAGCAGCGACGGGCCGATCCGGGCGATGACCACCGCGATGACCAGCGCCGCGACGATCGGGCTGACGTTGGGGTTCACGCCCAGATGCTTCTCGACCAGCTGGTTGATGAAGGCGCCCGCCCAGTCGTAGCTCAGCCCGCCCACGATGACGGCCAGGGCTGACGAGATCCCCGTGTTGAACGTCTCGCGCAGGGCGCGCCGGCGCGTAGGCGGCGGCTCCGACAGCAGCACGGCAAGCAGCCGCTGGCCGTCCCATAGCGCCACGACGCACGCCGCCAGGACCCCGCTCAAGATGCGGTGTCGTTCCTCCATGGGAGGCCCCCTTTTCGATTGTGGAATGAGCGCGGCGATACAGGCTGCGCCGCTCAGCAAGACGGGCCCGGCGCCATGGCCGGGCCCGAATTGGGGTCAGGCCGCCAGCTTGGCCTTTTCCGACTGCGGGATAGCGGAGACTTCCCGCACCACCTCGGTCGGCTGTGGGTGCACGCCGTCGTTGGTCGGCGGGATCAGCACGGCCGAGCCGGCGGCCGCGACGACGGTGTTGGTGTTGCGGTCCAGGGTGGCCAGCCAGCCGCCGCCCGGGTTGGCCGCCACGTCGGTGACGATGCCGACGCCGGCGAACGCCCCGCCCCAGCGCACCACGTCGGAAACGTAGGGCATCTGGGTCAGCACGACCTGGCTGTACGTGGCCACTCCGTCAGTCCCCGCCGGCTGGGCCAGGCTGGTGACCGTCGCCGGCGCCCAGGCGCCCGGGTAGCTGGCGTCGTACCAGGCGGGCTTCGTCGAGATGTAGGCCGACAGCTCCCCGTCCAGCAGGGCCTCGCGCGCCGCCTCCAGCTGCCACTTGAAGCCGTTGCCCCAGGTGTCGGTGGGCGTCGCCCACTCGTTGCCGGAAGCCCGCGTCTGGTTGGCGCGGGTGGCGTAATAGTCGGTCGAGGTCGAGCGGGGCAGCACGCCCCAGGCCACCACCTTCACGCCCGGATACCGCGCCTTGACCCGGGTGACGGCGCCCTTGTGGTTGGCCAGCATGTTGGCGAACGTCGCGTTCAGGTCGTTCTGCGCCAGTTGGTCCAGGACCACGGTGAAGGGCGGCAGGCCGCCGTTCCAGGTGGTCAGCTGGTCCAGGTTGTCCCAGCGCTTCAGCGCGTTCGTCGTCAGCTCGCGCTGCGAGCCCGCCCCCGGCATCCCGATCATGTAGTGCGGGGTTCGATGGTGGGTCGCATCGTCCGCGTCCAACCAGCGGCGCAGGACGCCGAGGTTGCCGCGCGCGTCGGCCGAGCCGCTGTATTCCTGGCGGCTCTCGCCGATGCTGTCGGCCATGACCAAGGCGACGGGCTTGCCCTCCCATCCCTTGAACGCAGCGTTGTCTGGCCCGTAGAACTGGGGCTGGGTGACTAGGCCATAGGTGGTGTCCAGCGCCGCCGTGCTGGGGGCGGCCAGGTTGTCCAGCATCGCCTCGAGACTGACGCCGGCGGCCGCGCCCCAGATGCGCTCGCCGCGGTGCTTCTGGATCCTGGCGTTGGGGATCTGGTTCTGACCGGCCGCCGTCGAATACTCGGTGACGACGGCGACATGCCCTTCCTTGGGGACGTTTGACAGGAAGTTGGCCTCGTCGGTCCACGGTCCGTTGGCGCCGCTGGCGATCGTGACGCCGTTGGCGCCGCCGAACGTCAGTCGATACCGCACCCCGCCCAGCACCGCGCCGTTGACGATGGCCGCGCCGATAATCGCCCAGACGCCGTGGATGACGGTGTCGTTGCCCGGCAGCACCGTTTCCTGGGGCGAGTTGCCGCCTTCGGTCGACGCGAAGCCCGAGAAGTGGAAGCGATAGCGGTTCGTCATGAACTGGGGCGCGCCGTAGACGAACACGCTCATCTTGCGCTCGGTGCCGGCGGCCGCGACGAGGTTGTTGCCCGAGTTGGGCCGGATCCTGGTCAGGCCGACCATGTAGCGATCGGCGGCCATCGCCTGCAGCGCGAACACCGTGTCATGGTGCGGGCCATTGCGGGCGGCCGGGTTCGACACCCGCACCGTCACCGACTGCGCGCCTACGCTGGTGGCGCTCGGGCCCTTCAGCAGCCGATACCCGTCGATCGCGTTGCCGGTGATCTTGAACCGGCCGTCGTTGGGATAGACGCGCGGCACGCCGCCATCCATCACGTCCAGGACGTCGGAGATGAAGGTGTCGGCGGCCGCCGTGTAGACGTAGAGCAGGTTCGTCAGGCGCACCGCGCCGAGCACCGGCAGGCTGGCGACCAGGGCGTCATGCTCGGCCTTCAGCGCATCCAAGGCCTCCTGGGCCGTGGTGGCCGGCAGTCCGCTGGCCACAGGGTCATAGCTGATGTCCTGGGCCTTGTCGGGGCCGGGCGGCCCGACCAGCGGCAGGCCCTCGCTCCACCCCTCGTCCGTCTTCGGGCCGTAGAGCACCACGCCGGCCCGATCGAGGTAGCAGTCATCCACGGCGCCGAAGTCGGCCGCCGGCGCGCCCTCGCCTCCCAGGATCCTGGCGCCGCGATCGCCCTTCGGTCCCACGCCCGAAATCTCGAACTGGCCGGTCTCGGCGATGACGACGACGGTCCCGGCCTTGCCCAGCGTGTCGACCAGCGGCGAGACGTCCGGCACCAGCGACATGGCCCGCTTCAGCAGCACCCGCCCCTCGGCCAGCACGTCGACCTCGCCGGCCCCGTCGACCAGTTGCACCTCGAACCCGAACTGGCCGACGGCGAATGCGGCCGTCTGGGTCGTGCCGCAGCGGATCCCGATGCGGCCTTCCTCCGGCCACAGCACCACCGCCGCACCGTCCAGGGTGAAGCTCTCGTCGCGCCGGCGCGGGTCCACCGGCTTCAGCGCCAGGCGCGGGGTCTTCCCGGCCAGGTCCTGGCGCGGGGTCAGGTCCTGCAGCAGGAACACGAAATCCTGCTCCCAGCGCGCGCCGGTTCGCACGGCCGCCAGCGGCGCCGTGATCCTTACAGCAGACATTCAATTCTCCAGGGAGGAAGCGGCCCGACGGGGCCGCGTCAGGTCTTGAGCGTGGTGTACCAACCACCGGTCGGCACGATCAGGCCGGCCACCCGCTGCTCTTCGATGGGGCAGTCTTCGAAGGTGACGCCGGTAAAGTCGCCGCTGGTCGGGCGGTCGATGCGCAGGCCGACGCCGCACCGGCGGACGTGGATCCGGCGGGCCAGGACGTCGATGCGCGTGGGGCCGATCCCGGCGCCGCCGCCGATGCCCGACAGGGCCACGCCGCGGTTGCAGTCCTCGATCAGGATGTCTTCCCACAGGTGGTCGCGCACGTTGGCCGACTCCGTGATCCCGATCCCCCAGCTGTAGCTCTGCTGGTCGCCGTTGCGGATGACGCCCCGGCGCACCTGGGCCTTGCTGCAGTTGAGGCCGACGCCGAAGTTCAGGCCTCGGATGTCGAAGTCCTCGAGGACCAGGCTGGTGGCCTGTACGACGAGCGCGCCCTTGCCGCTGTCGGTTGCCTGGGTGCGCATGTTCATGACCGGCCGGCGGATGACCACCGCCTCGCACGTCGAGGCCTGCCAGCAGTCCGCCGCGCTGCCCAACGGCGTGTCGTAGTGCCCGTCCTCTTCGAGGACCAGGCCGCGAACGCTCTGGTTCCAGACGCAGTCGCCGTAGACGTTGTGGATGTAGTTGCGGGCCAGATAGACGTTACGCGTGTAGCGGATCGAAATGCCCTGGTAGTCTGGGCCCGCCGCCACGCCGATGTGGCTGATCTCGTTGTCGACGATCTGCCAGCCGCCGAACTGGTAAGTCGTCGTCCCTCCGAACAGGTTGACGCCCATCTTGGTCGCGCCATCCATGTGCAGGCCCTCGACGCGCACGGCCGAGGCGCTGTTCTCGTCGACCGCGAACTCGGCGCCCGCCCCGAACTTCGGCTTCGCGCCCGCGCCATAGGCGCTGTAGGTGCAATTCGACTTGACCAGCAAGCCGCCGGCCCACACGCCGCCGCGCTTCAGCAGCACGTGACCACCGCCAGGGACCGTGCTGTCCGCGCCCTTCGCCAGGCTGGCCCAGGCCGTCGCCGGCGTCTTGCCGTCGTTGGCATCGTTCCCGGCCGGGTCGATGTACCGGAAGATGTCCAGCGCCACGCCGTCGGGCGCGGGCAGCGTGCGGGCCCGCAGCTGGTCGTCGTCGAGATCGCCCAGGATTCGCAGGCTGCGAAGCCACAGGGCGCTCTTTTCAGCGCCGCCCGCGCTCTGCCCCACCCAGATCGACTTCATGCGCTCCACGGGCAGCGGAAACGGGTCGTGGGCCAGGGCCTGGCCAAAGCCGAGGGTCCGGCCGCGCCGGCGCACCCGCAGGGCCATGCGCACCGAGCCCGGTCCGAAGCATCGGGGGATGAAGGGCGATAGAGCCCCGTTGGTCTGAACCGTGGTCAGGGCGTTGTTCGCCGTCCGGGTGATCGCCACCTCGGCGCCGCCGTCTCCGGCCACGGTCAGCATCCGGCGCACGGCCGCGTCGGCCCGGTCGATGTGCACGTCCATCAGCGCCGTGAAGGGCGGCGTCAGCGCGTCGGCGAATCCCAGGCGCAGCGCATCGGCCGATCGCGTCACCGCCGCGCCTGCCGTGATGATCGGGCTGGTGATGACCGGCACGTCCTGGAAGTCGGGCAGGATCACGTAGACTTCGGAGTTGGCGTAGGCCGCCACGGTCAGGCGTGAGGCGCCCGTTGTGATGTTCAGGTTCGACCTGACGGTGCGGCGCCAGTGCGTGCCGCTGAAGGCCTCGGCCGTCGCCACGCTGAACACCCGGATATCACCCTGGCCGCTAATGCAGCGCACATAGGCCGCGATCGAGTGGGGGCCGGTGGCGCTCGCCGTGCCGGGCACGCTGACGTACCAGGGCTCGGAGGTGGGGTTGTAGAACCGATAGACCTTGCCGTTCATCAGGCCGGCGTCCATCAGGCCCCGGAAGATGTATTCCCCCGACACCGGATCCTGGGCCGCATAGAGCGCGGCCGTGTCGTCCACCACCGTGATAGTGACGGTCGACGGCGCCGTGGTCGACTTGGTCCAGCCGCTGGCGTTGACCGGCGCTGCGCCCATGGCGGTGCACTTGTTCCGCGCCGCCGGTTCCAGCGCCAGGCCCTCGCCCGCCACCAGCTTGGGCGCGCCGTCCGCGAACGGCACGAGGCGCCCGCGCGGAGTCAGGGCCACGCCGCCGCTGCTCTGCAGCTGCAGGCCCCGCACCGCCATCAGCGACGCGAACGATCGGTCACCGCGCGAGAAGACGCCGCCGGCGCAGTCCAGGACCGCGCGCGGCCCCGCGCGTTTGGCGTTGACCGTCAGCATCAGAGGGCGTTCACGCCTACGGCCATGACCTTCAGGCCCTTGGCGGCGGTGCCCTCGGTCAGCACGTCGACCGTCAGCTCGTCGTCGACGGCGATGGCGGTGTCGATGATGACGGGCTGTGTCGCCCCGCCCTGCAGGCTGGACCGGAAACCCGGAAGGATCGTGATCTTGGTCGACAGGATCGACACGCCGTTCTTGCGGATGTCGATCACCACCTGGCCGGCGGTGCTGGCCGCCGACAGGCTGGCGCGCACGGCCAGCAGGTCGAACGCCACGTGCGACCGGGCGAACGCCTGGCTCGCCCCGTAGGACAGCACCTCGTAGTCGCCCACCACCGCCATGCAGATGGCCTGGCCCACCTGGGTCTCGGCGTTGATGCGCGCCAGGCACGGCATGTTCACCGTGCTGCCGTCGTCCAGCGTCACCGGGTAGTAGCCGTCGCCGCCGGGCCCGCCCGTGGCCGAACCGGTCATCAGCGTCCGAAACTGGGTCACCGAGGTGCGCCAGTCGGCCACGGCCTGGTTCAGGGCCGTGACCATCGCCGGGAAGTCGGCGGGGATATCGACCATCACAGAAACTCCGGCTTCGTCGGCGGGGTGGGATTGAGCGGATCTGTCTCGGCCGCCGGCCAATCCAGCAGCGCCTGGCGGTAAGCCACGACCTGGCTTTGCTGGTCGGGCCACAGCGCCGACCACCGCAGGGGGTTCATGACCAGCGGATCCACCTGCTCGCGCAGAAGCGCGTCTCGGCCGACACGCAGGCGCGACATGGCCGGGCGCACCTTCTCGGCCTGGATGACGGCCGGGTCGCGCGGAACCGGATCGTCGTTTTCATCCATCTCGTGGGTGACGTCCCAATCCGGGCGGTCCTCGAACACCTCGCGCCAGGGCTGTTCAAGGCGCATGGCGTCGGCTTCGGGCAGCACGCGGCATTCCGTGATCCGGCGTGTCTGCCGGTCGAAAAGGATGACGATCATCGGTAGGCCCGGAAGGTCACGAGGGTGCGGCTGGTGTAGTAGTCGTCCGGCTTGCACATAGACCGGAGCTGGACGGTGTGCGTGCCCGCCGGCAGCCGACGGGAGGTCAGCACGGGAAGCGCGGTGACCGCGTTGTTCTTGCCCTGCGAGTTCTGGTCCAGCAGCTCGCCGTTCAGGTAAATCCGCGTCGCCGAGCTGTGATAGCTCTCCGAATTGCCGCCGCCGTCCTGGAAGTTGATCTGCGCCAGGAACAGGACGTCGGCGTCGTCCTCCAGGGTCAGAATGTGGGTCGAATGGCCGACCTCGGAGTTGGAACCGTAGGTCGTCGACGACGCCGACGAGACCTGCATGGCGGTCCAGGCATTGTCTGCTGCCGCGGCGGTCTGCACCGTGCCGGCCACGTGCAGGTTGCCGTCGATCTCGACGTCGGCCCGGAACGCCACCTTGTTGGTGACGGTGTTCACGTAGAACACCTTCTTGGGGTTGTTCGGGTCTGTGCCGACGATCCCGAAGATGTCCTCAGCGAAGTAAATCTCGCCCAGCGTGCCGTCGTTGGTCTGCACGATGCCGGCGATATGGTTGTTGACGTTCGTGGCCAGCACCCACTTGGCCGCGCCAGTCGCGGCGTCGACCTGCCGCATGAAGGTGATGTAGGCGGTGTTCTGCGCGGTCTGCGCCGCCAGCTGCTCGATAGACGTGCCCTGGGAGCCCTGCACCTCGTCGGTCTGCGACTTCCACACCGCAGTGCGCGTGTCGGTAGCCGCTTGGTTGATCAGCGTCTGGCTCAGGTCGTCCAGGATGTCCTCGACCGGGCGGCCGCCGGCCTTGACCGTGTCGGACGCGACGAGCGAGTTCGCCGGGATGGCGACCGGCGGGTGCTCGACCCAGTCCGACAGCCAGCCGTCATAGGTCCGCCAGGCCGCGCGCGGCACGTAGACGGCCCCGCCCCTCACGCCCGTCATGTCTCCGGTCGGGTTCGACGCCGGCAGCGCCTGGCCGGCCGAGACATAGGCGTCATCGCCCGCCCCTTCCGGCTTGACCTGCACCACCAGCTCGGTGACCAGGCCCGCCGTCACCGCGCTGCAGGTGACCGCCAGCACCGGATACGACGAGCCGTCATCGGCGATGCGCTTGACGCCGGCGGCCAAGAAGTCGTCGGGCGGAAACACCGCCCGGCCGATCTGGATCCCCTCGATGATCAGCGCATCCGAGACGTCGCCCGAGCGCAGCTTGCACCGGATCTCGACGTCGACCTTGTAGCTGCTGTCCTCGTCGCCGTTGACGGCGGTGGCCTCGGTGATCGCCGGCGTGACGGCCATGCGCTGGGTGCTGGGCAGCGGCGTCAGCGCCGTCCACTGGTTCTCCGGCTCGGCATGGCGGCGCCAGCGCACCGGGAAGCTTTCGACCAGGCCGCCGCGCACGGCGTCGACGTCGAAGGCCACCTTCACCCCTTCCGGGGTCGCCTGGGTTACGCCCAGCAGGCGCGGGCGCGGCGCCTTGGGAACGATCGAAAGCTTGGTCCCCAGGTCGGGGATCGGCCCGGTCTCCGAGCCCTCCAGCTGCTCGGCCAGATACCGGCGCGCCGTGATCTGGAAGGTGTCGTCCTCCTGGGGCTCGAAGTCGACGATCTCCAGGTCTTCGGTAATCGCACCCAGTTCGCCAAAGGCGATCAGGTCTTCGGCCTCCGGCGCCAGCTCGGGCGACAGCGCGGCCGGGAACATCACGTCGCGCGACTTGCCCGGCACGTTCAGCACCGGCATTCCCGGGATCACCCCGTCGGCGCGCCGCACGTCCATGCCATAGGCCTTGCCCGCCTCCATGGTGACGGGGACGTTCAGGCGAACGCCCGACACCAGCGCCCCGGCCATGTGCCGGAACAGCACCCGCCCCTCCCCGGCGCCGTACAGGGCCTCGGGGTGGCGCACCCGGATCCGATGGCCATAGCCGACATTGGCCACCGCGTCGGGCCCGGCCGTGAACTTGTGGACCTCGACCTGCAGCTTGCGCGCGGCCAGCCACACGCGCCCTTCCTTGAAGGCGCGAGCCTTGGTCACCTGGTAGTCGAGCGAGAACGACTCGACCAACGTGGCCTTCTTGGTCATCACGCCGTCGACCAGGCCGCCGGTGCGGCTGTAGCCGTCGGCCGGCACGAAGACCTCGTCGTCCTCGCCGCCCACGTCGAAGTTGGGGAACTCGACGATGACGCCGTGACATTCGTCCGGGAACGATCGGGTGTAGCTGTAGTCCTTGGCGTTCTCGCCCGTGAACAGGCTACCGCTGACCGGCTTTTCCCAGTTGGGCACGATGATCATGCCGTCGCCCGGGTCGTAGGCCGACCACCGCCCGATCGACCCCAGCACCTTCAGGGCGTCTTCCTGGGTGACGTCCCGGTTGAGGGTGTAGTGGCCCTTCCAGTTCATGGCCTCGACCAGCTCGTACTGGTCTTCCCACGACGGATCCGACAGTTCCTCGGCCGTGTACGGCTTGGCCGCCGCCGGCCCCATCAGCATCATTCGGGCATGGGCGATGCCGTTGTCGCTCGCCTCCCACTGGCTGATGTCGTCCAGCCAGGCGGTGCCGGTCCACTTTGGGGCGTGCGGCGTGACGATGCCCGTCACCGTCGGCAGCGTGCCGCCCAGGTCGTCGGACGACTTGATGCGCATCGCCATGCACGACAGGTTCTCGTCGGCGACCGGCTTTTCGAACACCACCGAGCGGATGGCCGACAGATAGGTGGTCTGCACCGCCTTCTCGGCATCGTCGCCGTCGGGATCCCAGGCCCGGGTGCGGAACTTGATCTGGCTGTCGTCGTCCTTCGTCCAGGCGAAGGTGCGGCGCACCGGATCCTGGGTTCGGGCGATCACGTCGACCGTGCCGGTGGGCAGCACGCCGCCGAAGCGGTTGTAGTACGGCCCGCCCTCCAGCGGCGCGGCCTGCCATTCCTCGGTGCCGACCGGCGCCCATTCGATCTGGACCCGCACTTCCTGCTGGACGATCGAGCCGCTGGCCTTGTTGAAGCGCAGGCCCGACGGCCAGGTGTAGTCGATCTCGATGCGGTCGCAGACGGCGGCCGTGGTGTGGGTTTCCCAGTCGCCGCCGATCTCCAGCTCGTCCGACAGGTTCTCCTGGAACACGCTGTTGGCGTAGAAGGTGAAGTCGCGCGGGCCGGGCGTCAGGAAGGTCTGGATCTGAACGTCGCCCGCGCCGTAGTCCGACAGCAGCGTCTCGCCGATCTTCACGTCCGACAGCGAGCACGGGCCGTAGTGCAGGCCGAAGATCACCACCAGCCACACCTGGCCGTTGACCACCTCGGTGTAGGCGTTGGCCGCCACGTCGAAGGCGTCGCGCCCAGCCCCGAACCGCAGCGGCATCATGCCCCGCCGGCGGATCTGGTTGCTCTGGCTGTTCATCGCGCCGTTGTCGTTGGCGCTTGGCAGGGTGTCGGGCTTGCGGATCGGGAACAGCACGCGCGGCACCACCGCCGCCGCCAGCTGCCACATGGCCGCGGTGAACGGGCCCACCGTGAACGACGAGACGATGGCCACCGCCGTCAGCAGCACCGTCAGGAAGGTGCGCGCCGAGTTGTTCGACCCGCCGGCCGGCTCCAGCTGCAGGTTCACGATCGACCCGGCCGCCGGCACGTAGTCCAGGGCGGCTAGGCGCTCTTCCGGCGTCGCGAACGGGATGGCCTCGCCGTCGACGTAGACCCGCACGAGGTCCAGCGTCTCCTCGTCCTCGTCCAGCGCGCCGATGTTGATCGCGTGGACGATCAGGTCGCCGATGGCCGCGCCGGCCTGCACCTCCTCGGTGCGCTGGCCTTCAGGCGTGGGGTCGCGGGCGATGCACAGCGCCAGCGCCGTGTCGCAACGATCAGAACGCATCCATGAACCTCGGTTGGCGCCGGAGCCAGATGCCGGCGAGCCTGGTGATCTGCGTCCCTGCGGCCGGGGTTTCGGCGTGCAGGAACCATCGGGCGTCGAGCATCAGCCCAACGTGGTAGAAGAGGCCGCAGCGGCTGAAGAGCACCGCCCTGCCCGGGCCGGCGGTCGTCTCCCGCCAGCGTGGCAGCTGAGCGGCGAACAGCGCGTGCTTGCGCTCGGGATCGTCGCCGTCGGTGGGGGCGTAGAAGTCCGCGCCATAGGGGAAGTCCTTGGCGAACAGGATCTGGCCGGCGACCTTCAGGCAGCCCAAGCAGTCCCAGCCCTCCAGCGAGTGGCCGTGGCGGACATAGGGCACCGACAGGTAGTCGGCGGCCCGCTGCAGGGGCGTCATTTGTAGAGGCCAGGAACCCGGCTGTCGGTGTAGCGGGCCGAGCAAGCCGGCTCGGACAGGTCCCGCCCGCCCAGCGTCACCTTGACCATGCCGCCCGCCACCTCGGCTTCGGCGACGTGGGCGCCGCGGATCGACCGTTCAGCGATGTCGGGCGCAGCCACCCGCACCCGCTCGATGCGGCACGAGGGCTGGGTGTTCTCGATGGCGCGGATCATGGTCACGATCTCGCCCGTGGCGCCGACCTGCAGCTGAGCCTGTCGGCTGGCTTCGCCCACGCCGCCGCCCTTCCACGCCACCTTGAATGCGGCGGGGTGATAGGTCTGCACCACCCCGTCCTCGCTACGGGTCAGCGCCTTGCTCCAGTTGGTCAGGCGGATCGGCTCGTCCAGCGACGGATCGTCCAGGATCAAGAGCACGGCGCCGGGCTTGGCGCCCCGCGCATAGACCTCCCTGAGATAGGCCACGCTGGCCATGTCAGAGGATCTCCATCTCGAGAACGAAGCTGGTCAGGTAGCCGCCCACGCCGTTCGGCTTGCCGACCGGGTCGCCGCCGTCGACGAACATGGCCTTGCACAGCTCCTGGGTGTCGGGCTTGACGAACAGGAACCGCGCCTCGCTCTCCTTGGCGAAGGCCTTCAGCTCGGTCAGCTGCTCCATGTCCAGGCGCAACTGGGCTTCCAACCGCTCGGCCGAATCCTCCGCCAGCCGCCGGGTGAACGTGCGGCCGCTGTCTCCTTTCACGCCGCCTCGCAGCGGGGTGACGTCGGGGCTGTAGCCGTCCAGCAGGATCGGAGGCATGGACGGGGGCCAGCGGCGCAGACCCGACAGGTCGGCGTTCAGATGCGCGCCAGGATCCCAGACATAGGACGGGCGCGGCTCCCAGGCGCCGTCGAGGTAGGGCTTGGTCAGCCACGCCTCCAGCGCGCCCGCGCCGCCGGCCGTTCCCACCACCTCGAGCCTCGCCTGGCCGGCGGCCGGGGCCACCATCAGGCTGTAGGCCGCGTGCAGGCGCTCCGACGCGCCGAAGCGGCAACCGCCCGCCCCGTCCCGGCTACGCGGGATGATCGTGCGGCTGACCAGCGTGGCGCCGGAATAGATGGCTAGGGCCAGCTCGGCGACGTTCGACGATGCGCCATACATCCCGGCCACCTCGACCAAGGCGCCGGCGGCCACGGCCACCGAGCCGCTGTAGGCGCCCACCGTCTGGCCGGCGCCCGTGGCGGTGCGGCCGGCCCAGATGACGGCCCGACCGGGGGCTCCGCGCACAGACTCGTCGATCGCCACCGCGCCGTTGATCCCGGTCCAGCCGGTGGGGCCGTCCAGGCCGCTGGCGTTGGTCAGGTCGTTACCGGCCATGGTCAGCCTCTCCTCTTCGGGGGCGGTTCTTCGTTCAGGCCGCGGCGCACGTCGCCCGAGCGCGCGGCGTCGCGGACGCCGGCGCGGAAGGCCGGCCGCAGGTCGATGTGGGTGTTGCCCTTGTCGTCGCGGCGCTTGGTGGCCCGCAGGCCTTCGCCGCTGTAGTCGTTCAGGATCACGTCGCCTTCGCGCACCCTGGCGCTGGCTGGCATGGGCAAGGCGCCCATGCCGCGCGGCACGTAGCCGTCGGCATGGCGCGAGATCAGGTTGTCGTAGAGTCGCTGATCCAGGCGGTCGGTGTTGATCAGGTGCAGCAGGTCGCCGTACTTGGCCGTGGACCGGGCGTTGATTACCCCCTCGCCGTCGCTTAGCCAGGCCAGGTTCTCGTCGCCCCGAGGTCCGCCGCGACCACGCAGAACGTAGCCGTTGCGCAGGCTCATGCGGCCGTCGCGGTAACCTGGGATCCTGCCATCCGCGAACAGGTTCGGATTGGCTGCGATCGACGTGGCCACCGTCTTGTCCAGGTTCCCCTTGCCGAAGAAGCCGAGCCCGGTGTTCACCAGCGTGGACCAAAGCCCACCACCGCCGCTGCGCGTCTTGAAGATGTCGTCCAGGGCGGTCTTGATCAGGTCCTTGATCGGGTTGCCCAGAAGCTCGTCATAGGCCGCAGACAGGATGTCGTTGACCAGCTGCTTGCCGATGTCCCGACCGTCGCCGCCGAAGATCGCGTCCTTGATCGCGCCCCCGATCATTTCGGCCGACTCTTCGGCCTGGCGGCGCTGTGCCTCGGTGCTTTCCTGAAGCCGCTGGCGTCGGATCTCCAGCAGGCGGTCCTGCGTCTGGATCTCGACGGCGACCTCGTAGGCCGCCTTCATGTCGGCGCGACGCTGGGCCTCGTTGGTGTCGTCGACCTCGCCTTCGCGCCGCAGGCGGGCGATGGCGTCGTTGATCACCCGCTCCTTGTCCAGGATCACCGCCTGGCGGGCGTTCATCAACTGCTCGACGGCGCGCTGCTCGTCCACAACGCCGCGGCTGTCGGTCGGCGTGACCGTGCCGGCCATCGCCAGATCGAACCGCTGCTGCACGAAGCCGCCGGCCGACTGCAGACCGCGCTGCAGCTTCTCGCGCTTCTCGCGGGCCGCCACATAGGCCAGGTACGCGGCGGCCGCCTCGTCCGTGATCGTGGCGCCGTCTTCGCGCAGGTCGTTCAGTTCGCGCTGGGCCTTGATCTCCGACCGGGTCTGGCCGTCCATCTCCGCCTTGATGTCGGCCCACTTGTCGTCGGCCTGGGCGGCGCGGCTGGTGGCCAGTTCACGCGCCAGAACGGCGCCGGCGGCTTGCTTCAACTCTTCGCGCGAACGCGTTGAAACGCCTAGCTCTTCCGACTTCTTCTTGATCTGCGCGTCGGTGGCGTCGTTCAGGCTCTCGACGATCCGGACGTACTTGGCCAGCGCCGTCGCCTCGTCCTCGGAACGGGCGAAAAGCTCTTTGCCGTCCTTGAAGACCGAGCCGTCCTTGGCGCTGAAGGCCTGGCCGCCGTCCAGACGCAGGAAGCCGGATTTCAGCAGGTCGCCGTAGGCCGCCGAGACGCCGCCGGGTACGGCGACCTTTGGCTGCTTGGGCGGGGTTGGGGTGAAATTCCCCGTCGAACTGCCGGCGAGAGCACCGGCCGAGGCCGCGTCGCGGGCCGTGCCGAGATTGGCGCGCAGGGCGCCCAGCCCCGCCTTCTCCGCTTCGGTCGCCGACTGGCCGCGCGGACGCGGCTTGTTGGCGGCGGCGATGCGCTTGTCGATGATCGCGATATCAGCGTCGAGCTTGTCGACGACGCCCACCAGGTACTTGTCCAAGGCGCCGACGCGAGCCGTCAGGCGGTCTCGGGCGGCCTCGTCCAGCTTCCGGCCCGCGCCGTCCGTCCCACGCGCAAGTTGGGCCTGCGCATCGCCCTTCTCCGCGGCGGCGGCCTGGATACGCTCCATGAAGGCTTGCTGATTACGGGCGGCTTCCCGCTGGTTGGCCCCGCCGATGATCCCGCCGAGGGCCTTGATCTCTTTCTCAAGACCGGCCAGCTCGAAGACGAGCCCCTGCGCCGCTGACGCGTAGGCCGGGTCCTTCAGTTGGCCCTGGATCTCGGCGTACCGGGCCTGCTTGCCCTGCAACTGCTTTGCCAGCACGGCCTCTTGGGCCGCCGCCTGATCCCGCAGCGCCTTGGTCTTGGCCATGATCCCGGGGATTTCCGCCCAGGTCGCTGCGGCCATGGCGTCGGTCGACGCCTTCAGCCGGTCGGTGATGTCCACCGAAGAGCGCATGGCCTCGTAGCGGGCCCGCTCGGCCTTCTCGGCCTCGATCACCGCATAGATCAGGCCGGCGATGGCGATCGTCGCGATGCCGATCGCGCCGCCCAGCAGGTTGTAGAGACCAAGGCCGGCCCGCATCGCCGCGTTCATGGCCAGGTTCGAGCGAGTGACGTTGGCGGTGGCCAGGGCTTCGGCTTCCTTGGCCGCCGCGTGCCGGGTCGCCGCCGCCGCCGACGCGTTCGTGGCGGCCGTCGTCGCGGTCTTCGACTGAGCTTCGGCGCGCTCGGCGGCCGTCACCAGCGCCGTGGCCTCGGCCTCCCGGGCCTGCGCGGCGACCGACAGGTTGCGGGCCTGGGCGATCTCGGTCTCGGCGGCCGTGATCACCGCCGCCTTGCGCTGCTCGGCCGCCTGCACGGTGGCTGCGGCGCGGGCCTCGGCCACCTCGATTTCAGCTAGGCGCGCCAGCTGCTGGCGGCGCTGCTCGTCGGTGAACAGCATGGCCTGCTTGGCGTCGCCCTGGGCGAGCCGCGCATAATAGGTCCCGGCCGTGCCGATGCCGGCCGAGGACAGGCCCGAGGACGCGGCGGCGGCGTCACGCGACTTGGCGGCGGCGGCCGACCGGCGAGCGGCGTCTTCCTCGAGCGCGGCGCGGATCTGGGCGGCCTCGCCTCGCAGGCGCTGGGCGGCTGCGACCTCGCGGCCTGTCTGGCGCTCCACCGAAGCCAGGGCTTCCTCGGCCCGCGCGCCGGCCTGGGTGGCGGCCAGTCGCACCCGGGTGGCGTCGGCGACGGCCTTTTCGGCGGCCGACCGCACCGCAGCCGCGCGAGCGGCGGCCAGGTCGGCGGCGCTGCGCTTGTCGACGGCGTTGAAGTCCTGGGCCGTGGCGGCCGCGCGCAGGGCCTGGGCGGCCTGGACGGCGGCTGGGTTCTGCTTGGCGGCCACCTGCAGCGCCGCCTCGGCGCGGAACTTCTGCACGTCGGCCACGGCGGCCTGGGCGCCCCTGGCGGCCGCGGCGAACCATTCGGCCAGCACCGAGCCCAGTTTCAGCGCCAGGATCGCCTGGCCGCCCGCCACGATCAGGTCGAAGTGCTTGACCGCCTGGGCGCCCAGGTCCCCGATCGTGCCGATGGCGTCGCCAAGGAACGAGGCCGTCTGCTGCAACGGGTCGAAGGCGTCGGGATCCAGCAGCATCTTCTGCCGGAACTGGTCGGCTTTGTTCGTCAGGTCCCCCAGCCACTTCACCAGGCCCTGCTGGGCCCCAGTGGCGATGCTGATCTGGCCGATCGTGCGGGTGATCTCGTCCTTCAGGACGATCCAACCCTGCTGGGCGGTCTTCGGCGCGTTGATGAAGTCGCGCTCGATCGCCGGCTGCGCCTTCAGCAGGGCCGCGATGATCTTGTCGGTGGCCAGCGAGCCTTCCTCGCCCAGCTTGCGCAGCTGGCTGAAGGCGATGCCGGTCTTGCCATTGATCTCCAGGTTCTGCGCGATGTAGCGCAGCAGCTGGGGCGAGCTTTCCATGAGGCTGCGCAGTTCGTCGCCGCGCAGCACGCCAGACGCGATCGCCTGGCTAAACTGCACGGTGGCGGCCGCCTGCTCGCGCACGTCGGCGCCCTGGATGGCCAGCGCCTTGCTGGTCAGCTGGGTGATGACCAGGGCGTCTTCCTGGCTGCGGCCGTAGTCCTTCACCGCCGGGGCCAGGCGCGTATAGAGGGTGGTCAGGTCCGCGACGCTGGTCCGGGCGTCCTTGGCGGCGGCGTAGATGGCGCGCTCGTTCTGGGCGGCCTTGGCCTGCCCCTCCGAGAAGGTGACGATCCGGGCGTGCAGCGAGGCATAGCTGTCGCCGGCCCGGATGATGTCGTCGGCATAGGCCGCCAGCGCGATGCCGCCGGTGGCCGCGACACCCACGCCGGCCAGCATCGTCGTGTTGACCATCCGCTGCATCAGGCCCAGGCGCTCCTGGGCCGCAGCCACCCGCCAGATACCCTGGGCGGCCGGCGCGGCGGCGCGGCTGATGGCGCCAAGGCCCGCGCCCAGCGGGCCGATGCTGTTGGTCAGCGACGTGATCTTGGCCGACGCCGACTGCGACACCGACGAGAGCACGTCCGTGGCGATGCTCTGCTGGCGCAGGACCGCCGGCATGGCCGCCGTGCGCTGCTGAAGGCGGCGCTGGGCGTCCTCGATACGGATGATGCGCGACTCCGCCGCCTCGGCCCCGGGGGTCGAGAACGCCAGGCGCGCTTCGCGCGTCGTCATGAAGTTGTCCTGCTGCCAAGCAGCATCGAGCGCCCCGGCAAGGCGGGGGCGCGCGGTGCTGTGAAGTTGAGAGGGCTAGAGCTTCTTGCGGGCCCGCTTGGAGGTGCGGGCGTCCAGTTCATCGCCCCAGAGGGCGTCGATCTGCGCGGCGTGCCGCGCGTGCAGGCTGTTGAGGTCCAGCGCCTTCTTGGCCCGGTAAGGCGGGATCCACAGCCACATGGCCCGCCACGGATCGAACCGGTTCAGGCGTCCGAAGATCACCTTGAACCGCTTGCCCATGACGTTGGCGATCTCCAGCTGGTAGCCGGCCTTGTCCGCCTCGCTGGGCCACATGTAGCGGCGACCCGTCCGATGGATCGGCGCCGCGCCCTGGATCGGCACCGCCGTCCAGCCCTTCTTGCCCGAGATCACCGGGGCGTTGTCGAACACCCAGGCCAGGCCCACCCGCATCGTCCGACCGCGCGTGTACGTGGCCTTGTCGGCGACGTGGAACTCGCGGTCGCTCATCTTGTCGACGCGAATGGCCTTGGCCCAGCCTGGCGCGGCATAGACCCGGCCGTTGGTCGAGAACCGCTTCTTGATCAGCGCGCGCAGTTCCCGCGCCGCCCGGAAGGCCGTTCGGCGCGGAGCGGCCGTATTGGCCGCCGCCGTGTCCTCGCGCAGCCCCTTCAGGTAGGCCGCAAGGTCGTCCCCCTCCAGCCGCTGGCGGATCAAAGGGGGTTGTCCTTGCGGTGCTGCTCGAGCGTGGCCCGGTCCTTGGCGGCCTTGACCGCCCCGGCGAGCATTCCGCTCTCCCAGCTGGCCAGCGCCGCCTCTAGCCGCGCCGTGTTGGCGCTGGGAGGGGCCAGGGCCATGGCCGCCTCCCAGTTCAGTCCGACGATTTCGCCGGTCTGGCCGGCCCTCAGCCACAGACCAGGGCGTCCGCCCAGGTCCGAGGCGATCTTTCCCTCCGCCGTGAGCGGGCTCAGCTCGACGCGGGGGCAGTATCGGCCGCCCCGTCCGGGAAGGCCTCGGGAACAGGGAGTGTCGAGCTCGACGCACCCTCCGCAAGCGGCGCCGCCTCCTCCGAACTCGTGTTCAGCGAGGCGGCGGATCCGTTTCCCTCGTCGCGCTCCAGCCCCGTGGCGTTGGCCCAGTGCGCCATCCAGGCCGCCCGGATGTCCGGGTCGGCCAGCACCTGGCCGATATTCTCGGCGGTCAGGGGCTGGATCCGAAACTCGCCGTCAGCTTCCTGGACGGCGTAGTTCCAGCGCTTCCACGACAGGATCGCCGACTCCACCGCCAGGGCCAGGCGGGTCAGGCCCGGCAGATCCTCGGCCTGCAGGCCTGTCGCGTAGCCGTAGCGCGCCAGGCCCTGGCGCGAGGCGCGGATGTGGTGCAGGGCCTCGCCCGCCTTGGCCTCGGCCTTGGCGGGCGTGACGCCGTCCGACGGCGCCTCGAACTCGACGGCGAGCGGCGGATCGCCGTCCTGAAGCACCGCGATCTCGAGCCGGCCAGGCTCGCGCGCTCGATACTTGGCCGGCTGGCTGAGGAAATCGGTCATCAGCCGAACGCCGCGGTAGCCGAGCCGTTGAGCACGCGGCTGGTCATGGCCGCGTCGGCGGTCGTCTGCCAGGCGCGGAAGTCGAACGACAGCTCCAGGCCGCCAGGGCCGTCGACCGACAGCGGCTGGCGCGACAGCCGCTGATGCGGCAGGTCCCACTTGATGCCGCGCGTGGCCGAGTTCATCAGCTGCAGCGACAGGGCGCGCTCGGTCTTGGCGACGGCGTCGTCGACGAAGTTGTCGTTCTCGAAGCGCGTGCGCACCGAGCCGGTCAGGGTGCTGATGCCGTCCAGCACCACCGCATAGGGAAGGCCCGTGCCGTCGGCGCTGCGCAGGCGCTTCAGCTTGCGGGTGTACGTGAACTTGCCGCCCATCAGATCGCCGCCGGCCACGGCGTTGTAGAGGATGTTGATCAGCTTCTGCGCCGGGCGCAGCAGCGCGGGCGCGGCGGTGACGGCGCCGGTAAGCGGCTCGTTGGCGCGCGTTTCCTTCAGGCCCACGAAGGTCATCTCGAACTGGCCGAAGCCTTCGCGCTCGGTGTCCAGGTCGACCGTCACCGACTCGCCGACCAGGCCATGGTGGCGCCGCAGCAGACCCGACTTCACCTGGTGCTCCAGGAAGATGATCGGCAACGCCTGGCCCGTCTTCCAAAGGTGGGTGTAGTCCGACGCCGAGCCCGACGGGGTCTCGTCGCCGAAGAAGGCGGCGTTCCACCAGGCGAACTGGTTGATGCAGAGCGGACCCTTGACGGTGATCTTGTGGTCGTCGAGGCCCGGGGCCGGCGCCACGGGGTCGCTGCTGTTCTGCAGGCCGCCGCCCAGGATCTCGTCGTCGGTGTCGGCTTCGGTCTGGCCGCCGCTGATCGAGTAGAGCTGCAGCGACTGGCGCGCCAGGGTGGTCGGGTCGGCGAAGGTCGCCTGCTTGCCGACGGAGACGATGGTTTCAAGGCCGAGCATTGATGGCTCCAGGGATTAGGCCGCGACGGCGGCGTTGAACGGAAAAGGGGACGATCAGCGGCGGCGGCGCTGCAGCTGGTCGCTCGTGGCGAGGACGAAGAGGCCTTCGGGCGCGCCCGCCAGTTCCTCTTCGGTCAGGTCGGAAAAGCCGCCCTCCGGGCCCCAGGCGTCGTCGTGCCGGGTGCGCAGGTACGCCTTGCGCACCGGTTCGGCGGCGCGCGCGGTCTCGCCGGCGGCCTGGGCCGCCGGTTCGGGCTTCTTGGTCATGGGCTTGATCCTCGGGGTTAGCCGGCCTTGGTGGCGCCGGTGAAAAGGATGCGGATGCCCAGCATCAGCCCGCCGGCCATCCAGGCGTCGGCGCTGCCGGCTTCGGCGGGCATCTGGTTGTCGATCTCGGCGTAAGCCGCCGCGCCGCCCAGAAAGCGATCGGCCTTCAGGGCGTCAGAAAGCACGTCGCGGTAGGCCCGGGCGGCCTTGAGCCGGTCGTCGCGCTTCCCGCCCGAGAAGCACAGCACCACGTTGGGCGTGCAGGCCAGGTCAAAGGTCGTGTCGCCGTCCCCGATGACAGTTCCCAGCACATCGGGGTCGCTATCGTCCTCGAGGGCGACATAGGCGGCCAGGCCGTCGGCCGTGTCCTGCTTGCGCCGTGGCTCGACGTAGCGATCGGGGTTTCGGACGATGCCGGCGGCGTCGGTGAAAAGACCGTTCAGCAGCGCCTCGAGCGCGTCGTGGACGGCGTCGTTCTGGTTGGCCATGCCCTACCCTCGCGGCGAGACGCGGCAGCGCCACTCTAGGCCCTCGGCATCGTGCTCGATGGCGTCGGCCACCGACCACTCCGCGCCGCTCTCCAGGATGAAGGCGCCGCCGCTTTCGGGACGCTCGACCTCGCTGGCGCGAACCAGGATCATCCGGCCATGCTCCGCCAGCCGGAAACCGGCCACCTCCAGCCCGGCCCTGTCGATGTCCTGCAGCGGCTGGTGCCAGCAGAACAGGATATCGTCGATGCGGACGCCGTCCGGCCCCACGTAGGACGCCGGACGGCCATGGGCGCGATAGGTCGCGTCGAGCATCATGTCGTCGAGCCCCATCGCATCCACTCCGATTGATCGACTTAGGCGGTGACGATGCCGTGGGCGCGCAGGGCGGCCAGGATCGCATTCTGGCTGGCGATCAGCGCCGTGGCCTGGGCCTGGCTGAACCCATAGGGCGTGCTGTTGGTCGGTGCCGTGGTCGCCACGTCGGGGATCGCGGCCGACGGGGCCACACCCAGCGGCCAGAGGCGCAGCGTGACCTCGTCGTCCGTCGAGACCTTCACCTTGGTGGCCGCGCCGATCAGCTGGTTGCCCGTCGGCGTCGAGGTGGCGCAGTGGTTGGCGGCGTCCCAGAAGACGGGGTCGCCCAGGCCGATGGCCTGGTTCGACGCGTGGACGGCGGCCGGCAGCGTCCAGACCTCGTCGATGGCTCCAGCGAAGGTGTCGCCCTCGGCAGCGGTGACCAGGGCGATGACGAAGAAGCCGCCAATCCTGTAGCCCAGGCCGGAGACGACGCCGCCGGCCGGGGCGATGAGGTCGAGCACCGACCCCTTCTGCACATGGTTCTTGGCCATGGTGGTGTTCCTTGTTCGGGCCGTGCGTGGCCCTCAAAACGGCGAAGGCCGCCCCGGACGAACCGTAGGCGGCCTTCGCAGGCTAGCGGGGTTTAGGGGGGGCTTCTTAGCCCGGGGTCTTGGTGCCGAAGCGGTAGTCGATCACGCCGACCGCGAAGTCATGGATCACGCCGAAAGCCACGCCGTCGTAGTTGAACGGCTTGTCCTGGCGCACCTCCGGCGCGGTCTTGTCGCCGAGATAGCCGTAGATGAAGTTGGCTTCCCCCGTCGCCGGATCGGCGAAGTTGTACCAATCCTCGTTCTCGATGGCCGCGTCGGTGACCACGCGGCGCTTGCCGGCGAACACGTTGACGTCGCCCGTCACGGTGGCCAGCACCGAGGTGATGGCCTTTTCAGCGTCGGTCTCCAGATCGGCGCCGCAGAGGATGATCGGCAGGTCGACGTTCAGCGGCTTCTTGTCGATGTTCTTCTGCTTGCGTCCGGCCTTGCGCGACTCCGAAAGGCTGTCGCTGTCGATCCCGGCGGTCGGCAGCAGGTTGGCGTGCTCGTCATGGAACACCGGATTGCCGTCGGCCAGCCTCGGGTTCGACAGCAGCAGGTCGTAGGCCATGGCGTTCTCGACCCGGATGGCGGCGCGAGCCGCGCCGGCGGCGAAGTCGCCGAAAGCGCCCAGATCGTCGTTCACGATCATCTGCCGGGTCATGCTGACCAGGCGACCCAGGGTCTGCAGCGAGGCAGTCTCGCGGCCTTCGTTCCAGCTGCCGGCCTTGATCTCGCCGCCCTCGCCCAGCGGCAGCAGGTCGGGGAAGTCGCCGATGCGCAGGAATTTCTGCGCCTTGAAGTCGTTGAAGGCCTTCTTCAGCATCCAGGCCCGATAGGTCGGGACCATGACGTTGTAGGCGGCCAGCAGGTTCTTGTTGGCGGCCGCTTCCAGCAGCAACGGGAAGTCGCTGGTGGTGTTCATGGCCGCACGGGCCAGCTGATCGTAGATGAAGTTCGGATCGCGGCTATTGATGCCGGCGCGCAGGGCGAAGAGGTCGAGCAGGCGATAGCCCATGAACTGCCGGGCGCGCTCGCTGGGAGCCGAGCCGGCCATCCGCGAAGCGATGGCCTCGATCATCGACTCGCGCTGTTGCTCGGCGGCCTCGACGCCCGTGCGAGCCGCGCCGCCGGCCGGGATGGGGGCGACGGCGCCGCGCTGCGTGTCGGCCGCCAGCTCCAGGATCCGCTCGCTGGCGCTGGCCCGGGTCTGGCCCGGCGCGGCCAGAAGCTCGTCGATAGCAGCTTCCGCCAGACCGCTGCGGAGACCGGCGGCGCGCAGCTCCAGCACCTGAGCCGGCGTCAGCGCCGTAGTGGTCTCCAGCGCCTGACGCTGCTCGCCGCCTTCACCACCCGAGATCGGGGCGGCCGGAGCCGCCCCGCGCGCGGCGAGGGCGGCGCTCACGGCCGCGGCGACCAGATCGCGCTGCTGGCTGGCGGTCGTTTCGGCCGCACGAGCGGCCAGGGCTTCTCGCACGGCGCGCTCGACTTCGCCGTCGGTCAGCGGCTCGTGGGTGATGGCCGGGTTGGCGCGGGCGTGGGCTTCGATGGCGCCAGTCACGGCGGCCACCAAAACCGGGACGGCCGGCGTCTGGCCAGCGGGCGCCGAGCGGGTGTGCTCGGCCAGAGCCGCGGAGACCGCGACGGTCAGGTGACGACGCATGTCATCTTCCTCTTGCGATAGACCGGCGACAACGCCGGCCAGGGGGTGAGAAGGCGGCGTTGCCGCCGGTTCAGCGGCGCGAACGCCAGCTTGGGGGTCGGCCGGCACAGGCACCAGGGAGAGCTCCAGCAGCTCCCAGCGCGTGGCCCGCCATTCGTCGATCGAAGCGTCGTCGGTGCTGATCCGCGTCCACTGGTGGACGTTGTAGCCGACGCTGACGCCGGTCAGCTCGCCGCGCTCAACCATCCCGGCGTACTTGTCGCCTTCGGGCGTTTCGGCGAACCGGACGCGGCCAACGACCATGCCGTTACGGATCTCGGCGATCTCGACGGTGCCAATCGGCTGGTCGCTGCGGTGATTGAAGAGGAACCGAACCTGGTTCAGCGCAACGCGCGTAAGGTCCACGGCCTCGGTGTCGATCTGCAGCTGCTCGCTGTACCAGCTACGACGAACCACGTAGCCGGTGGCCATGGTGACTTCGCAAGTGCGGGTCGCCGGATCGTAGGACTGGCCAGTGAAAGCGGCGTAGCGCTCGCCTCGCGCCGGCGGCGGCTGACCTCGCATGACGGTCTCGCCGTCGTCTTGCTCGCGCGTCATCAGCGCCAGCGCCGCAAGCGCGGCGCCAGCCAGGATCTTGGCTTTCATGGGAAACCTCTTAGTTGTCCGTGAGCGCCGTCAGCACGGCCATTCTCGTGGCCGCCATCGGATCGCGACGCGCCATAGACCGCGTCACCTCGGCGACCAGCGCGGCCATAGCCACGGTGTCTCCCATGGCGTGGGCCCGCACGGCCTGGGTCGCGAAGCCAGCCAGGGACTGGGCGCCCATGTCGCCGCCATCAGGATCGTTCTGATCAGCGCCGACCGTCGAGGCCGCGTCCTTGGAGGAACCCTGGAGCCCGCCGCTCCCGTTCAGCACGCGCGCGTCACCCTGGTAGACCACCTCCAGGCGATCAGCCTCAGCGTTGACTTCAGCTTGCTTGGCCATGCCCTCGCGCCAGTCCTGGCCGCGCTGGGCCATAACCTCGGGAAGTTGCCCGGGCAGCAAGCGCATCAGGGCTTCCAGCGCCGCGATGTCCTTGAGCGGGTCGACCCACTCGCGCGGAGGAATAGCGATCTCCCCCGTGGCCTCCCGCAGGCGCCTATCGCCACCAGCCATCGCCTCAAGCTCCATGCAGATGGCGAACAACGGCTCGAACAGGCTCGGGCCCGTGACCGTCCAGATCCAATCGTCCAGCCGCGCCCGGTAAGGCACGATATCCGCACGGATCGCCGTGTAGTTGGCACCGGATACATCGCCGCTGGTCATGTGGAAGGGCACGCCCTTGCCAGCGGACGAGCGCATCATCTCCGAGCGAAGGAAGGTGTCTGCGCCCCCCGATGACGAAGGGTTGATCACGTCGACTTTGTCGCCCGCCTGGCCATAGACCATCATGCCAGGCGCGATTTTCTCGATGCGACGACCGCTGCCGTCGTTGCCATCCTGGCCCAACTGGTCACCCTCGCGACCAGCTTCGCCCGGTGTTACGTGCACTGTCAGGCAGGCTTCGATCCGTCGTTTGACCCGCAGGGCCTGACGCAGTTGATCGATCTCATCGTCGGTCAACATGCTGGCGTAGAACCACGGCACGCCGCGTGCCTGGTCGGGCCACAGTTGCTCGAAGATATGCAGCACGTGGCGCGCATCGACGCGCTTGGAGGTCCACTGCTGGCCCGGCAGAATGTCGCCAGGGTGCTCCGGGTAGATCCAGTAGGCGACCCGATCGCCTTCGGCGTCGAACTCCACGCCCATGACGACGCGGTTGCCGTTGCCGAGAATTTCCGTCTTGCTCGCGTCGAGCTGCTCGCCGGGCAGAACCTGGATCCGCTGGTTGGGCAGCTTGTCGCGCGGCCGCAGCAGCACGATCGCTTCCCCGCCGATGATCAGCTCTCGCAAGATCACCTTCTCCAGGACCGTGAGGCCCAGGAGCTTGCGATATGCCTTCCAGGCCTTCTGCGCCTTACGGGAAACCCGCGGGTTGTCATGCTCGGCGCGGACGTCGACGCCGGAAAGGTCGACAACCAGATTGCGCACCGCCGAGGCGATCTCGGGGTTGTCGCGCTCCATTTGGCGCGAGCGCTTGCGAAGCCAGGAAAGATCGTAGGCCAGATTGGCGTTGCCGCTGGCGCCGTTCCCAACCCAGTCGCTGCTCAGGCGCTCGCGACGAGCCGCCTGGTAGCGACGGCGTCCCGACTGCTGTTCGTCGAACTGGCGCTGGACGGCAAGAGCAGCGCGCGCCTGGCGACGTCGAAGGGCGGTCTGGGGGGCGAAAGGCTCGATGACGCCGTCAACCAAACGCGAGAGAGCGAAGGCCATGATCAGTCTCGCCCGAACGAGGCATAGGCGGTGCGCGACTTGGCCTTGCCAGTGGGGTTGGCCTGCAGGTTCCGCAGGTAGTTGATCCGGCGCTCAAGGTCCTCGACCGTCGCGAAGGTCAATTCCTTCCCGTCGGCCTGGCGCGACTTCAGCACGCCCGAGGCCAGCATCGCGCGCAGAGCCGCGATCTCGCCGTCCCAATTGGTCGTCGTCATCCCAGCCAGTTCCGATCGGTTTTGAGCCAGTCGCCGCCACGCCCTTGCGGGCGCGGTTGGGCTTCCTGCGGTTTCTGCGGCGCCGGGGGCGGCGTCCGGGTGTTCACCAGCGCCTCGCGGCGCTTCCAGTCTTCTTCTTTCCAGCGGTGCGTCTTCAGCTGCCACCGGGCGCCCTCGCCCATGATGGCGCAGTCCAGCGGCTCGTTGCGCTCGACGACCTTGTCCCACTTCAGCTTGCCGCGGGTGGACTTGCGCAGTTCCTCGGAGACGAAGCCGGCCAGCAGGCCCTCCTCTTCGTCGACCCAGGTCGGCAGGTGCACGTAGCGTTCCGACGGCCCCTCTGCGGCCATCGGCCTGCGCAGGTCGTCGTACCAGGCGCGCTTGGCCTCGGCCGTGTAGATGCTCATCTGCAGGCGGCCGGTCTTGACCACCTTGCCGTCGCGGTGGACGTCGATGATCTTCGGCGCCGAGAAGTGGATCTGCTTGCCCCAGCCTTCGAAACCCTTCGAAGCGCAGTTGCGGCTGGCCGGCAGAAACTCCAGCACATCGTACACGTCCGACGGCCTGTCGCCGGCGTCGTGAATGGCGAACTCGACCCGCAGGTTGCCACCCAGCTCGTGCGGCCAGGCCCGGTCAAGGGCCATCGCCTTGAGGTCGTTGGCGATCGCCTCGGCGGCGCGCATCTTGCCTTCGGCGTCCAGCCTGGGCACGACCACCTTGTCGACCAGCCAACGCTCGCGCTTGCGCGCCCACGCCCAGACGAACACCTCGAGGCGGTTCTTCTGGTAGTCGACGCCCGCCGTCAGCACGAGGCCACCGGCCGGGACGACGCCCTTTTCCATGCTGTCGTCGAGACGCTGGCGCAGCTCGTCTACGGCGACGGTCTCTTCGCTCACCTTCCAGGGCAGTCCCAGGATGGTGTTGACGAACACCTGCATCCGCGATGACAGGCCCGACGCCACCACCGCTTCGAACTGCTGGGCGAGCTGGGCCCAGCTGCGTTGACCCAGCCGCGCGTAGAGCGTCGACAGGTGAAAGCCGGCCGTGTCCTTCCGCAGCGGATTGGCGACCGTGGCGCGCCAGGCGCCGTCACCCCAGATCGACTTCCAGGCCGCCTCGGTCGACTCGGTTTCGCAGGCCACGCACCGCAGCTTCGTGGTTTCCGGCGAACCGGCCTCCCAGCGCATGTTCTCCCACAGCCATTGCTGCAGTACGCCGCAGCTCGGGCACGGGCACTCGAAGATCCGCTGGTCGGACTGAAGCCATTCGCGCCAGACGATCGAGGCGCCTTCCACCGTCGGCGACGACGGCAGGAACATCTTGCCGAGAAAGCCGTACTCGGCGATCCGGTTCTCAAGGAGGTCGACCGGGTCGCCCTCCTTCTTCAGCTCCTCGGACCAGCGGTCGACCTCGTCGCCCATGGCGCGAGCCACGGTGATCGAGGCGAAGTTCGACGGGCTGTTCGAGCCCGCGAACATCAGGTCGAGAGCGTCGTTGCTGAAGTGCAGCGACGTGTCGACCGACCGGCCCGGGAACGCCCCCGTCAAGACCGTGGTGGTCTTGAGCATCGGGCGGAACTTGGTCTTGACCACCCGCTTGGCGATCGCCTCGGTGGGCAGGATCATCAGCAGAGACTGGCTCTGCATGATCCCCTGACCGGCCCAGATCAGGCCAAGCTCGGTGAAGCCGAGCTGCGTCCCCTTCGGCGCCACGATGCGGCGAAAAGGGCTGTCCTCGTCCAGCGTCTCAAGGATCTCAGCGGCCCAAGGCGTATCCTCGGGCCGCCAGCGGTCTTCCTTGCCTTCCTTGGTGTAGGTGCGGTGCTCGGTGCCGAACTGCAGCGGCGTCAGCCGCTCTTTCGGTTCGATGATCTCGGCTTCTGCGCATAGCAGATCGACAGCGCCGAGCAGGTGTTCCCAGTCGCTACTTCCTGGCTCGCCGGGCGGCCTCGGCGGAGCTTCGGGCGTCGCGAGCAAGGGTCTGTCTCATCCGGGTTGCCACCACGTCCTTCAGCGCCTGGAAGACGTCGTGTTCGGTCACTCCCAGCCTCGCGGCGACAAGCGCAGCGCACGAGCTGGGCATACGGTCGATGGCGATGCCGACGCGCGTGACGAAGGCCTTGTGGGCGCCGACGGCGGCCTCACGGTCGAGCAGCTTCCCCTGCGTTTGCAGCATCCGCAGCCGCTTGTTCTCGGCGTCGGATTCGACGCCCAGGGCTTTGGCCTCGGCGATGCGGATCTGCATCGCCTGGAAAGGATCGGTAGAACCGGCGGAGGAAGCGGCCGGTAATGCGCCGCTTCCCCTCGCCTTCCCCGCCGGAGGCGACACGCCCTTCGCCTCCGGCAGCGGTGCGGGCTCTGGCTGTGCCCCCGAAGGTTCGGAGGCCATTTCCAGGCCGCGCAGCCTGCCAGATGAATCCGCCCGCACCTCGGTGTTGGCCATGCGCCAGGCGTCCGCCTGCGCAAGCCGCACCAGCTTGCAGATCCGTCCGTGTTCGTCTTTCCCGTCGACGTAGGGCATCCCCTGGCCAAACCAGGCGGACATGCGGCTTTTGACGACCCCGACCCGCCGCGCGTACTCGGCGGCGGGTACGAGATCGCCGCCCGCCACTGGCAGGTCGGTTCGCTTCGTCGATGGGCGCTTCTTGGGGTTCCGCCGCGGGGCCAACTCATGCCCTCCCGGCTCGCACGCCCCAGGGGGCGCAGCTCCGAACCACTAATTCGCGAATCAGGCGTTTTGGGCGGTTCGTCAATCTAATAGTTTTTCGGACCCCGTTTCTTGGGTTTGCGGCGTCGCGCCGACGACCGCCCCCCTCTTTCGCGGCGCTCACCCGCCGCCGCCATCGGCCAGGCGCTCAGCCCACAGCCTCTCCAGCCTGCGCTTGCACTCGGCCAGCTTCCCGGGCGTGGCATCGTGCTCCAGCGCGCTCGACACGCTGTACCAGGTCTTCCCGTCGCCGAGATCCTGGAAGACCACCGCACCGCCACGCACGCCGTCGACCATGTAGTGCCAGTCGCCGGTCGCCAGCTTCTTCCATTCGGTCTTCACGTCGCCGTCTCCACGCTGATGTCCTCGCCATCATGGGTGATGATCACCCGGGTGCGCACCTCGACGGTCACGCTTTCCAGCGTCTCCATCCGCCAGGCCGCGCCCAGCTCCTCGGCCTTGCCCATGATCGTCGCGTCCATGGTGAATGGGTCGACGCGGTGCCAGCCGCCCCGCACGTGGTCGCCGGCGTGCGCGCCCTTCACCAGATCCAGGATGGACCGCGCCGTCGCCCGATCCGACGCCCAGACCGCGAAGGCGTCGACGATCGGAACGAGGTTCTTGGCCCGCAGGTCGTAGAGCGTCTGCTTGGCGTCGGCGCTGGCGCCGATCCAGGTGTGGGCCACGCCCTCCAGCATGACCGCCACCGCCACCACCGCGTGCTCGGTGGGCGCTGCGAAGATCAAGCCGGCTCGCTTGGCGGCCTGGGTCATGGCCCGGCGGTAGGCGTCGCGGGCCCAGGTGTCGCTGCGGCCGAAGGCGTCGCCCAGCGCCGTCCAGGACGCGCCGCCCCGGAAGAAGTCGTCGCTGGCCTTGTAGCGGAGCAGCTGGAAATACTCGACGCGGAAGCCCTCGAGGAGCGCCAGCGCCGGCAGCATGTCGTCGATGTCGCCGCCGGTCGGCTTGAAATACGGGCGCGGCTCGTCGACCGCCTCTTTCTCAGCCTCGATCCGGTCGGCCAGCTCGGTGACGTAGGAGGGCCAGAAAGTGCCGTTCGAGTACCACGACGGGCCGTCGCCGGCCTGGAACGTCAGGGTCAGCATGGCGCGCTGGATCCGCTGCTCCAGGGCCTCGAACGCGCCTTCCTCGGGCACGGCCTGGCCGCGCCCGGGAAAGTAGCCCACCCGCTCGTCCCGCTCGCCCTCGTAGCCCGCCTTGAACAGCGGAACGCGCCCCGAACCCTTCACGCCTCACTCCTGGAACTCTCGGCGTCCTTCACGCCGCACCGCTGCCGCAGATCCCTGACCAGATCCCACCAGGCCGAATGCTCGGCCATTTCCGCCCGCTGGCGGTCATGCAGCATGGCGCTGGGCCGCAGCCGCCGGACCCGCGCCGCGGCGGCGGCCAGCGCCGCCCGCTGGGGCTTGCCGGCCGCCTTCATGTGCTGGTCGCAGACGAATGACCGCCCCTCGGTGGCTGGACGTCCGGTGCGCCGGCAGTCCAGCACCATGCACTCGCCAAAGCCTGGGCGGATCACGCGAACACTCCACTCAGCAGCGGCTGCACGGCCCCATCCGGATAAACGGCGTCCATCGGGGTATCGGCCGTCGGCTCATCCCCGTCCCAACCGTTTGGCCAGGTTTCATCGGCCACCAGTTCGCGGATCCTGGCTACCTCCTCGGAGTTGAGGAAATCGACGCCCGGTCGACCAAGCGCGGCCGCCGCGGTGTTTACCTCTTCCTGGATGGCCAGCAGCTCGCCCAGCGCCCAGGTGCGCGCGTCGAGTGTCAGCGGGCCCATGCGCTGCTTGTTCTTGGCCGTGGCCACCGCGCCATCAGCCGTGAAGCCGGTCTTCTTCAGCCGGCGGTGTGGCTGGCGCAGTTCGCGGTAGATCGGCCGGATCCGCAGCAGCGGGCGCATGTGCTCCCAGCCCGGCATGTCGACGATCGCCGACAACGCCTTGTCCTGGCTGGCCAGCGGGCAACCGATACAGCCGGTGCGGGCGTTGACCTCCTCGGCCTCGTCGCCGCCGTAGGCATCGGCCAGGATCCGCGTCGGCCAGGCGCCGTATTCGGCCATCGGCGCGAAGATTTTCAGCCAGTCCCACACCCCGCAGACGCGCCAGTGCAGCAGCGGCGCCAAGGTCGCGATCCGGCCGCGAACGCCCTTGGCGCTGGGCAGCACCTGCTGATACCAGCCCTGGCCGCATTCGCCCCCGTCCTTGGAGCACGACAGGGCGATCCTGGCGTCGCGAACGGCGCTCTCGCCCTGCCGCACGCCGGTCAGCATCAGCACGTTGCCCTCGATCTGGGCGACCCGCGCGCCGATCGCCTCGGCCATCGGGTCGACCTTGATCTGACGGGTGCACCAGCGAAGCGTGTTGTTGTTGGGCGGCGGCACGCCTCGGCCCAGCATGTAGACCAGGAAGCGCTTGTCCATCGGGGCCATGACGACCTCGACGACAACGCCCAGCTCCCGAAGCCGCGCGATGATCAGCAGCGCGGCCGCCTGCAGCGGCGGCAGCTCCATCCGGGTGTCGGCGTAGAACACCGTCAGCGACGTAGGCCGCTGCAGCTGGCCGGTCTCGAGGAAGTGGATCAGCAGCGTCAGCAGGGCCGTGCTGTCCTTGCCGCCCGACCAGGCCACCGCCCAGTGGTCGTGCTCGGGGCCGTACTGCTGCAGCGATGCGAGGGTCATGGTGGCGGCGTCGCCGACGGGCATCCTGGGCCCGCCGGCGAGGAGATCGGCTTGCCGGACGCTCATGCCGCCTCAGACGTAGTCAGCAGCAGCTGAACGCCACGCTCGCGCAGCAGCTGGCCGATGATCGGCGACAGCCGCTTCTCGACGGCGCCCGAACGGCACACGATCGCCTTGGGGACCTCGCTCCAGCTGGTGGCCGCATCGATCCAGGTTCGGGCCCAGGCCTCGGCGTCGACGCGGCCGCGCCGCTCGGCCTGCTTGGCGATGATCGCCTCGCGCAGATCAGCCGGGCCCGCCCATCCCGACGGCGGGGCCGCGGGGCTGGCCAGCCAGTTTCGCCACTTGCCCGACGCCAGCCAGCGCTGGAACGCCGGCACCCGGGCGCCGCCACTGTGGCGGGCGTACTCGCTGGCGGCGTACTTGCGGATGATCTCGACCAGGGCCGCCTCGCCCGCCTCGCCGGCGGCCGCGTCCCAGGCCTTCCGCGCCTTGGCGAGGTCGGCAGAGGCTCGCCCGCTCTCGGGGTAGAGCGCCCATCCCTCCTCGAAACGAGACGCTTCGCGATCGCCCCCCTCCAAGGGGGGTAGGGGGGATATATCTTCTCTTCTCTTCTCTTGCGTTCGCAATGCGTCGGCATTGGGTGACGCAGTCTCGACGCTATGCGTGACGCAATGCGTCACCGGATCGGACGCAATGCGTTCACCATCCGTTCCTGGGGCGACCTTCAGGGCGTCGAAATCGGCCATGGCCTCGGCCACCGCTTCCTTGGCCAGGATCTCGGCCTGGGGGTTCAGCGCCCGCAGGCAGGCGGCCGCCTCGCCCAGATCCTGATGAACGGCCGCGAAGCCCAGGGCGACGGCCTTGCCCTGGCTGTTGTTGCCGCGCGCGCCGGCGCGGCGGCGCATCAGCTTGCTGATCCAGACCTCCAGGCCTTTCTCGGCGACGACCGGGTGATAAAGCCGGCCGTCGTCGCAACGAACGAAGGCCTTCAGCACCTCGTCGCGCACGGCCAGCCACGCCGCCCGCCCTCCCCGGCCGAACCCGGCCAGCTTGGCCAGCTCCGCGTCGTCGTCCTTCAGCGACGCCACCGGCGTCTGATGCCACGAGGCGCACCACAGCATGAACGAGGTGCGGAAGACCTCGGGGTCTTCGTGGCTGGCGATGCCGCTGTCGCGCAGGCGGGCGACGTCGACCAGCATGGACGGCCAGTCCTTGATGTTGCTGCCGGCGGGCGTGAGGGGCGGTGGATACTGGGTAAGCGTCATGGTCAGGTTCCCCGTTACGGGCGTCGATCCCGGGAAAGGTTGGAAAAGGTGGTGGTGTCGCCGTCGAACGACAGCTGCACGGTCCCGGTCGGGCCGTGGCGCTGCTTGGCGATGATGACGTCGGCCAGGCCGGCGATGCGTTCCAGCTCGGCCAGCCATTCCAGGTGCTCGGCCGTGCCTTCGCGCGGCTCGCGGGCGGCGTGGTAGTATTCGGGCCGGAAGACGAACCACACCTGGTCGGCGTCCTGCTCGATCGATCCGGACTCCCGCAGGTCGGCCAGCTGGGGGCGCTTGTCCTCCCGTTCCTCGACCTTCCGCGACAGCTGCGACAGGGCGATGATCGGGCAGTCCAGCTCCTTGGCCAGGGCCTTCAGGCCCACGGTGATCACCGTCAGCTCCTGGACGCGGTTGGCGCCCGACGACAGACCAGCGTCGATCAGTTGCAGATAGTCCACGACGATCAGGTCCAGGCCCTGGCGGCGCTTCATGCGCCGGGCCCTGGCGACCAGCTTGGCCAGGCTCAGCCCGCCAGTGGCGTCGATCGACAGCGGGATCTCTTGCAGCTCGACCGCAGCGTCCCGAACCCTGCCGAACGCCGAGGGGTCGATCTCGCCCTTGCGCAACTTGTCGCCCGAGACCCTGGCGGCGGACGCCAGGATCCGCAGCGCCAGCTGCTCGCCGCTCATTTCCAGCGAGTAGAACAGCACCCGGCCGCCATCGACGGTCTTGTGCGCGCCGTCCGGCTGGCGCTCATAGGCGTAGCGGCGGGCGATGTTGAAGGCGATGTTCGTCGCCAGCGCCGTCTTGCCCATGGCCGGACGACCGGCAAGCACGATCAGATCGGACGGGATCAGGCCGCCGACCTTGGCGTCGAGATCGGTCAGGCACGTGGCGATGCCGGCCAGGCCGCCGTCGCGGGCCATGGCCTCGGCCGCCCGCTCCAGCGCGCCGGTGAGGTAGTGGCCAAAGCCCTGGGCGCCGCCCTGCTCCACCCCGCGCTCGGCGATGGCGTAGAGGCGCTGTTCGGCATGGGCCAGTTGATCGGCCGCCGAGCCGGGAGCGTCAGGGTCGCCCGCCTCGAAAGCGATCTCGCCCGCGGCCCGGATCAGCATCCGCTTCAGGCCAAGGTCCATGACCACGGCGGCATAGTCGCGGATGTTCGCCGCCGGGGGCGCGCGGTCGACGAGGTCAGCCAGGTAGCGCAGGCCGCTCAGTTCGGCATAGGCAAGGTCGCCGCCGAACTTGGTGTCCATCAGGATCGGGTCGGCCATGCCGCCCTTGACGATGGCGGCCGCGATCGCGTCGAACAGCCGGCCGTGGAATGGCTCGTAGAAGTGCGCGCCCTGCAGCCCGCCCACATATTCGAACGCGGCGTTGTCGTAGAGCAGCACGCCCAGCAGCGCCTGTTCGGCGTCCAGGCTATGGGGCGCGGCGCGGATCGGCGTGTCCTGACCGCTCATCGGCTGGCCCAGGCCGTGGCCGTCGGTCAGATCCAGGGCCGGCACGATGCCGCGCGCGTCGCCGCGACGAGCATGGGGGTCGTGGAAGGTCATGCCGCCGCCCCGCGAACGGGAGCGAGCCCCGGGGCCAGCTGTTCCGCGCGGGCCCGGCCAGCCGCAGTCAGGTCGTAGAGCGCCGCGAACCCCGGACCGGCGTCCGCGTCGGCGCGGCAAGCCAGGCCTCGCCGGATCAGTTCGTGGGCCCGAAGGTTGATCTGCCGCGCCGTGACGTCGCCACCGATCGCGCGGCGCAGGCCCCGGTTCGTCATCGCGCCGTCCCGCAGCGCCACCGTGATTTTCGATGCGAGGGACAGGCCCACGCGATCGGCCGGGACGACCGCGCTGCGCTGACCAAGGGCGGCGTCCACGACGCCGGCCGGATCCAGATCCGCCAACAGACCCCACGCCTTGGCGCGCATGTAGGACCCGGCCACCGTGGCCGTCACGGTCTGGCCGCCCTCGCCCACCAGCGTGATCAGCACGCGGTCGTTGGCCAGCAGACGATGTGACAGCACAGCCAGGGTCACGCCCAGCTCTCCACGGTCATCCGACCTTTCGGGGTGGCCGAGAAGAACTTGCTGGCCGCCTGGGGCCCCTCGCCGTTGATGAAGGTCAGCGCGCCTTCGTCGGTCAGCGCCTTTGCGTGATCTCGCGCGTCGCCGTAGCCCAGCCCGATCTCGTCGCAGATATCGGTCAGCGTCACCGGTACGGCCGACGCGACCACGTGGGCCAGCAGGCGCCGGCGGCGTTCCGCTGGCGGATCTTGGCGAATGCCGCGCTTGTCCAGGATGGCTAGGCGGCGGGCCTCGGCGCGCTCGAGGCGGTTGGGCGCGGGATCGCCCAGAAGGATAGCGGTCAGGGTCATCAGCTGGCCTTGCCGCCGACGACCATGCCGTCGGCGATTTGATAGAGGTGTTCAGAGGCGGTGTCGGGGCCGCGCAGCATCGCCAGCGAGCCGGCGAAGGCGTTCAGCCACACCACGATGATGGTCTCGGCCTGGGCCAGGCCGTTGGCGGCGGCCAGGGTCACGCAGAGTTCGTTGGTGACCTTGTCCGCGGCCGCCTGGGCTTCGTGCGTGGGGATCAGGTGCACGGGGCGACCTCTTCCCAGTCGTAGGCGAAGCGGCCGCGCAGCGATGACGCCGTGGCCTTGAGGTTCCACAGCTTCTTGCCGCTGGTGACCGTGGCCAGGACCCCTCTCAGATCCTGGCGCCCCAGGCCGTCGACCACCTTGCGGGCGGCCTCGCGCGCCTTGACCAGGGTCGGCGCCTCGCCGCTCAGGGACCGCCCCTTCAGGAAGTCCTCGACCTTCCAGGTGGCCGCCATCAGACGAAGCCTCCGAAGCTGTTCTTCGGGTGCTTGGGTGCCTCGGCCTTCTTGTAGGCGGCCGCGGCCTCGCGCATCAGCCGGCCCAACAGCGAGTTGCGCCTGTCCGACGACGGGGGCTTCACATAGGCGATGCCGGCGTGCGTGGCGCAGTAGGGCTTGGCGTCGTCCATCTTGGGCCTGCAGCAGAACTTGAACCCCGCCTTGCCCGGGTCGCCGATCGGCCACCGGCAATGGCTGCGCTCCAGCGTCAGCACAGCGCCGGCCGTGTCGCCGCCCTGGTCGCGACCGGTCACCACGTCGTCGACCTCCACCTCGGCCACCGGCTTGGTGCGGATAACCTGCACGATCTCCAGCGGATCGGCCGGCGCGGCCGCGTCGGGCCGGTCGTTGTGCACAACCAGGCGCGGCTTGGGCGCGGGGGCCTTGGCCGCCTTCGGCGCCCGCTTGGGCGACCGCGCTGCCGGGCTTTCGCCGTCGCGCAAATGCCCGCCCTTGCCCCAGCGCGGTTGCGGCAGCTCCGGCATTGGCCGCGACAGGGCGGCGATCTGGCGTGGCGCCGAGACGGCGATCGGCAGCGCGTCGGCCTGTTCGATCGGGGCCACCGCCCGGCTCGCCGACGTCGGGTCGCGAGCCAGGCCGGCGCGATGGATCACGCCGATCACCTGGTTGCGGGTAACGCCGCGGCCGATCGCGGCGGCGCACTGATTGGCCGAGTATCCGGCAAGCCACAGCGTTTTGGCCTTGGCCTTTTGCTCTTCGGACAGAGCCATGATCAGAAGTTCTCCAGGGCGGCGCAGGCCGCTTCGAAACCTTGGGCGCCGAACACCGGCCACCAGCTGCCCTTCTCGGCGCCGGCCAGCCGCGGGGATGCGTTGCTGTCGACGCCGAGGTACGAGCCCAGGCGGTTCAGGGAGACGGCGGCGTAGTAGATTTTCAGGGCCTTCAGCACCGGCCAGGTCAGGCGCGGGCGCAGAACCCCGGGGCCAATCGCCAAGGGGTCTTCCTTGGTGACCTTGGCCACGGCGACCACCGCCGCGGCGATCGCGTCGGCAGTCGGGATCTCTTCAGGCGGTAGCTTCAGCGCCATCTTCAGACCTCGCGAATGGTGATGTTGTGGAGCGCGAGCATCAGGTCGCGCTTGATCTCGTACTCACGCAGACGGAAATCGCCGTCGGGCTTCACGTCCTCGACGACCTGCACCCAGGCCCCGCCCGACCGCTCCTCGTAGACGTGGTCGGCCACGTAGGCGGCGATGTGCTTGCCGTTGACGACGAGGTCGAACCGCACCTGCCGGCGCAGCTCGCGGATCTCGCCCAGGCGCTGGCGCATCGACAGGGCGTTCCACCGCTTGAACTCGCGGCGGCTGGCGAAATGCACGCCGTCCACCTTCAGCGGCCGGTTCCGGTACTTCGACGGCTTTGGTGAGCCCTCCTCGAGCCCGGCCAGCGTCGTGAACGCGCGCCGGCCCTTGTCCCCCGTGCTGGCGGCCATCAGCTGGGCCACCGCGTTCTTGGCCAGGCGCGAGCTGGCGGCGACGCGAAGCGGAGCCTTGCTCATTGGACCACCGCCATCCAGACGATGGCCTTGCGGCCGCCCATGGCGTCGGCGCGGGCCTGGCTGTCCCTGATTAGGCCCTGACGCGCCAACTCGCTGCAGCGCGGGCGCACGTTCATCAGCGGCTCGCCGATCCGATGGGCGATCTGTTCTGGCGTGCCGGGGCGAACCTTGATGGCGTCCAGCACGCGCTCGCGCAGGCTCTTCACCCGCGGCGCGATGCCCCGCGCGGCCTCGGCGCTGGTCGCACGGGCCTTGTGGCCGGGCTGGGCCGGATAGGCGCCAGCGCCCATCAGGTCCAGCAGGTTAGGTTGACGCCCCCGAGCCATGGCCTACCCGGCCTTCTTGGTCAGGACCGGCGGCCAAGAAAGGGCTTCCAGCTCGGCTAGGGTTCGATCCGTTCGCGACCATAGTGGCGGCGATGGCATGTCTTCCGCCGGCTGGCACGACACGATGACCCGGCCCAGGATCGACGGCAGGTCCGCAGCAGCTTGTGTGCGGGGAGCTAGGACCAGCTCGCGCTTGACCTGCTCGATCACGTTCTTGATCAACGCCGGCGCAGCGCCTTCCAAGGCGGCGGCTAGCGCCGCAACGTCCTCATCGGGCAGGTCGAACGGATGGAGGTAGCGCTTGACGATGGCGAAGCGCTCGGCCGTCCCAGGAAGACCGACCGTGATCTGCATTTCGAACCGCCGCCAGATTGCAGCATCGATCGCCTCGGGTCGGTTCGTCGCGGCGAACAGCATGGCGTCATACCGATCCAGCATCTGGATCAGCGAGATCACCGTGTTGTTCCGCTCCTGCCCCGCCGACGAGCCATCGCTATTTCGTGCGGCGCCGATCGAGTCGATCTCGTCGAAGAAGAGCGCAACGTTGCCTTCCAGCTTACGAGCAGCAGAAAACACCGCGCCGATGTTGTTACCGGTCGAGCCGACGATGCCGGTGATCAGGCTGGAAATCTCGATGATCACCAGCGGGATGCCCAGGCGCGCGGCGATGTGGTGCGCAAGCGTCGTCTTGCCTGTGCCTGGCGGCCCCTCCAGCATCGCGCGCATACGCGGCTTCACACCGACAGCCTCGAGCTCCCGGCTGTAGTTCAGCTCCATCATCCACACGGCGAGCGCCGCACGCGTCGCCGGCGTGAGGATCGGCGGTTCGCTTTCGTCCGGCATTTTCACGACGCCGTACTTCTCGAACGTCTTGTACGGATCATCGGCGCCGGCGCGGCCCTGGGCCGCTCGGCTAGCATCGGGGCGAGCCGGCTGTCTCATTCTTCGCCGCCCGCTTCGCCGTCATCTTCCTTGCCCTTCTTGGGCTTGGGGTTCGGACGCCACGCGGCCGGCAGGTCCATCCCGTCGCTACCCAGGGCTTGGCACCAGGCCTCATCCCAGCCGGCGCGCTGCGGCGTCCGCGGCGGATAGGGGTTCCCGGTCACCGGGATACCGGCCTTGGCCGCGTCGGCGCCCTTCTGCCGGGCCACCTCGACAGTGTCGTCCAGATGGCCTTCCGCGCCCCCGCCAGCGGCAGGCGCGCCAGCGGGCTCGGGCTCGAACATGTCCGGCGTATCGTCGTCCGCGCGTTCAGCTCGTTGCTGCGACAGACGGCGCAATGCAGCCTCGCCGAGCGGAGTACCGCCCAACATGCCCAGCGCGCCCTCGTAGATTTGCAACAGCGCGTCCTCTTCGGACCGCTGTTCCTCGGTCATCTTCCGGCGCTTGAGCACCCGGTTGATCATCTTCAGCGAGAAGCCGTCCTGCTTGGCTTGCTTCTTGCGTTCGCGGATCTGTTCATCGATCTGGGCCTTCTCAGCTTCCAGGTCTTCGATGTCGGCAATCACCGCCTCAAGCGGATTACGGTTGGCCACCGCGTGCCCCCTTCCCTTTCAACCCCGACCGCGCTTCCCGGAGGCGGTCTCGTCCGTCAGGCGGCGCCTATTCGGCGCCGTTCAGTTTTCGATCCAGGCGCTTGGCCGTCTCGACCCAGCGGTCGTTCGACCAGTCGACCAGGGCGTCCCAGCCGATGGCCTCGCCGACGGCGTCCAGCGCCTCCAGCATCAGCGCCCAGGCCGTCAGGGCCGCGTGTTCAAGCTTTCCCAAGGAACTGCCTCCGGTTCTGGCGCGCGGCCGCCAGGTGGGCCTCGCGCTCGGCCAGGCGCCGCCGCTCAGTGGCGAGGGCCCGGGCTTCCAATTCGATTGCGTCGAGCACGCTGGGCCCGAAGACGGCGTCCGCCAGGTCGGCGCCATAGGCGCGCAGCAGGGCCTCAAGGTGCGAGGGCCAGGTGGGCCACTTCTCGCCGCCCACCCAGTTCTTGACGGTGTCGGCGCCTACGTGCTCGCCGACGGCGGCCAGGGCGCTCATCACGGCCTTGACGGTGTGGTGCGGATGCTGGGCGCGCAGGAACTCGGCCAGGCGCGCCGGCAGACCGGTTTCGGGGCGATCCAGGGGCCTGACTTTGGTCAGGGCGCTGTTCATCCTGCCCTCCTGACCGGCCCACGGGGGGCCGCGGGGAGAAGCCGATGAAGACGACCACCCGCGAGACGAGCGTGATCCGCCTGGCGCGCGCCAACGCCCGCGCGGCCGGCGTGCCGCTCTACAGCGCCCAGGGCCTGAAACTGACCGTCAGCCTGCTGATCGAAATCGAGGTGTCGGGGGCGGCCAACGCACGCGCCGCCCCCGACTTCGCGCGCGGCGGGGGGGATAATCGCCCCGCGCGAGACCGATGACCCTACGTCGACCGAGACGGGAATTTCCCCCATCAACGTGCTGAAAACGTAGGGATATCCGTGATATTTCGCCGCAGATTGACCCTGCGTTGTAACGCTATCGCGTTGCGTGCTGTTACGCGGGGCGGGCATGAGCGCCCCACCGAAGCCGACGCCGCTGACGCGCGCCGACCTCTTGATCGAGGCGATGCTGACCGTGGGCGAACTGCGCAAGCCCGGGTACGTCAACAAGGTGCTCGACCAGCTGATGGTCCTGGAAACCGAGATCGACGAGGGCCGCGTGCACGTGCTGCGGCCGGCATGGACCGACGAGGAACGCGAGCAGGTCAGGCAGGACGCCGAGGACTGGCTGCGCGAGGCGAGCGTAAGGGTGCGGGCGCGCGCATCTGCGCGAAAACGACGCAGCGAGTAAAACAACCCAAGCTCGACCTTGCGGTCGGCGGGGTTGAGTGCATAGGTAAGACCCCTCAAGTGGGGGTTTACTGTGTTTGTCTCTCGTTCCAGCGGCGCGCGTACTGCGCCGCCGATCCAGCTCGCGCCTGCGAAGCCGGAGAAGTGTCGCCGCAAGACCATGAAGCGGCTCAAGCAGCTGAAGCCGCCCAAGCGGCGCGAAGGCGAGTTCTTCCTGACGCCCGACGAGATCGAGCGGCGCTGGATCGAAGCCAAGTGCGACAATTGCCGAGCGTGCGCGGTGCTGGCGGCGTAGGTCATGCTGCCACCTGGGCAGCAGCCCGCTCTGCGGCCAGCGCTGGGAATTTGCGCGCTTCAGCGGCGTGCGCCAACTCTTCAAGCGTGGCGATTTCGGCCGCGACAATCCTGGGCCAGTACGCGGGCGGGATGCTCTCCTCGCGCTTCCATGCAGCCACGAGCCCGGCGTCAACCACCGCAGCGGTCGTGCTTATCGATCTGGCCAGGCGCGTTGGGCCACCAGCGTCAGCGATGATGTCTGTATGGGTGCGCATCGAGCACGATCTGTATCTTTCCTACAGATGCGCCACAAGCAAAATCTGTAGGATTTCTACAGATGCAAAATCGTAGGTTTCCTACATGAGCGAAGCCCACGACAGACTGCGCAAAGCGCGCATCGCCGCCAACTTCAAGTCAGCGGCCGCGGCGGCCCGCGCGCACGCTCACCTGGATTGGAGCGTCAACACCTACTCGTCGAACGAAAACGGTAACGCACCCTTCTCCTACGCCATGGCCCAGGAGTACGCGGCCGCTTTCAAGGTTCGTGCTGAATGGTTGTATGCAGGCACCGGACCAATGCGGGACGAGCAGCCGGCTGAGGCGCAAGGCATTCGGATCATTGGCAGCGTCGGCGCATCAAGCGACGGCCTGGTGATCATGGAGACCGCTCACGACCGATACGATTACGCGCCAGTCCCTCCCGGTGGCACGCTGAAAGCCAATGCGCTCGAAGTTCGTGGCGGGTCGATGCCCGGCATCGCGGATGAAGGCGCTCTGCTCTACTTCGAGGAACAGGTCACCAAGCCGACAAAGGATATGATGGGAAGGGTCGTCATCGTCGAGACTATGGACGGCCGGGTGTTGGTGAAACGCCTGCTCCGAGGAACAGACAAGGGCCTGTTCGATCTGGAGTCTGTGGTGGGCCCCACGCTTGAGGATGTGAAGATCCGCTGGGCGGCTCACATCACCGCCATCATTCCCCCGATCCATGCTCAGAAGATCATCCGCCGCTGGGCGCACGCTGCATGATACTCCGGGCCTTCTGCACCACCGCCGCTTTGGCCATTGCTACATCGGCCTTAGCACAGCCTGCCGCCGCTCCATCTGACTATGAGAGCTACGTTCGCCTGTACCTTCGGACGACGCTAAAGGACCCCGGCAGCGTTCAAATGGACCTGCTGCGGCCACCGGTTTGGGGCGACTTCACTCCAACCAAGACGCCCTGGTCCAAACCAGAAGCAGGATGGAAGGTCTGCTACTCTATCAACGCCAAGAACTCGATGGGCGGCTACACCGGCTACCAGACCGTGCTGTTTGTGCTTCATTCGAGTGGACCGGTTAAGCAAGCCTTCTTCGCCAAGGACTACGACTACCCCAGCGGCAACCGCGTTCTGCGGGAATGCGCCGCCTGACATGCCACGTCGGCGGCAACACGGCGAACAGTACGACCCCCACCCCACCGCTTACCCGATCGCCAGGCGGCGATCCTCCGTCGCGCCATCGGCCGAGGAACGTGTGCCGCCGATGCCGGGTCAGTTCCACGATCAGCCGCTCGATCCTGATTTCGGCGGCAGCTTGGGAGCTTGGGTTTCTAAACCGCCTACCGAAGCCGCCACAATCATCTGCGCTCGGGTCGCGGACCTCGGGAGGCACGGCTTTCCCACGTTGCTGATCGAACGGTGGGAGACCGAAAACGGCGCCTCTCTAGCCCCACACTTTGCCGCTTGTGGTCTCGGCCCGAGCCTGACGCCAAAGCCGGTGGCTGACGAATCCTCCAACGACGGCTGATCGGCGCGAAGCCAGCCAGCTACAGAATATGTATGTTTTCTACAGATTTTGATTGACTGTCATTCTGTAGGTTTTCTACAGTCTCCTCACAACTCGGGGGAGACAGAAATGTCCGACACCACCGCCACCAACGAGATTTTCACGACCGACGCGGGGCTCAACGCCCTGCTGTGCGGCGAGAGCCTGACCGCGGCCCGCTTCGAGGTCGCCCGGAGCGTTTTCGGCCCCAACGACCAGCCGGTCCTGTTCGGTCACCTGGCGATCGAGACCGCCTACGTCCCCGGCGCCGAGAGCGACATCCTCAAGCTGGATCCCGCGCAAATCTACGGAGTGCGGCCCAGCCGCGTCGATCGCATCTGGTTCGCCGAGCAGGTCCTGCAAGGTCCGATGGCGGGCCTGGCCAACACCGTGACCGTGGCGTTCGACCCTGTCACCGGCGCGGTCACGGCGATGTTCCTGCATATCGAGGAGCACGACGGCGAGGACGATAGCGGGCCGTGCTTCACCGGCGGGCCCGCTCGCGAAGAGCCGATCGCCCCCATCCACTGGGCCCCGGTGGCGACGATGACGCCGTCTCTGCTCTGGCCCGAGGGGTTCCGTCCCACCCAACCGGCCCGCCTCGACGCGCCGGTTCAGCCGCCCATCCAGGATGCCGCGCTCGCCGCCGCCCATCGGCAATGCCCCACCTTCTCACGTAGGGGTCTCATGCCGGGCGAAGCAGCTGCGCTGCAGGACTGGAAAGGCCTGGAAGCCTGGGCGGAAGGCGAAGGCGTCATCGGCGCCTGTCCCTGCCAGACGTTCGCCAAGCGCTCGACCCTCTACGACATTTCCAAGGGCATCGTGGATCGCATCGCCGGCCGCGACGCCGCCGACGAGACCGGTCGCCCCGACCACGGCGGCGCGCCCAGGCAACGCCTGAGCCGCTGGGACGTGGTCTGGATGGTCGGGGCCTGCCTGGCCGCCATCTATGTCATCGCCCGGCTGAGCTGGGCCATCCCCCGGATTCTCACGCCGTGAAGCCGCTCCTCCCCTGGAGCGCCCCAGGCGCGCTGCCCGTCGTGATCGCCGCCATCGCCGCCGTGATCTGCCACGCCCTCCTCTGGATCCAAGGCTACCTGTGAAAAGCCCCCTCATCCCCATCGCCGCCACGCCCGCGCCCGGTTCCCGCCCCTGGGTCGGAGAGCGCTCCGCGCGCCGGTCGGGCCCCTTCCTGCCGGGCACCCTGTCGATCAACGGCGTCGTCCTCGAAATCCAGCGGATCGACGTGACCTTCCAGAGCCCCGACTGCGCCCACTTCACCTCGCCCCACGTGATCGAAGGCGAAGTGATCTCGGTGCGCGACGCAGACAAGGCGGCAGGCTGATGGCCCAGATCGTAGAGCGCCGCCGCGTAAAGCACTTCCACCTGGCCTGCGGCTCGGGATCCGGCGCGGCTGGCTTCAACGACGGCCAGGCGCGCGTCGGCAAGCTCGAGGCGCAGATGGTGTGCTTGGGCGGCATCGACGTCGACCCCGCCGCCATCGCCGATTTCGAGTACCTGACCGGGGCCAAGGGCACCGTCCGCGACCTCTTCAGCCGCGACCAGTATATCCGCTTCTGGGACCGCGAGCCGCCGGAAGGCTGGACCGAGGCCCTGCCCGTCGACCTGCGCATCGCCGCCGGCAACGAGCGGCCCAACATCATCTTCATCAGCGCGCCCTGCAAAGGCTTCTCGGGTCTGCTGCCCGAACAGGCCAGCAAGTCGGTCAAGTACCAGGCGCTGAACGAGCTGACCCTGCGCTGCCTGTTCCTGGCGCTGGAAGCCTGGGCCGACGACCCGCCCGAGTTCTTCGTCTTCGAGAACGTGCCGCGCATCGCCACGCGCGGCCGCTCGCTCCTGGACGAGATCAACAAGATGCTGCGGGCCTACGGCTACGCGGTCGCCGAGACCACTCACGACTGCGGCGTGCTCGGCAACCTGGCGCAGAGCCGCAAGCGCTTCCTGCTGGTGGCGCGCCACATCGCCAAGGTGCCGCCGTTCCTCTACGAACCGCCCCAGCAGCCCCTGCGCGGCGTCGGCGAGATCCTGGACCTGATGCCTCTGCCGGGTGACGAGCGCGCCGGGCCCATGCACCGGATGCCGGCCCTGCAATGGCAGACCTGGGTCCGCCTGGCCTTCGTCGAAGCCGGCAGCGACTGGCGCAGCCTCAACAAGCTGGAGGTCGAAGGCGGCAAGCTGCGCGACTACGGCATCGTGCCCGACCTCGGCGGCGGCCTCGCCGTCCAGGATCCGCGCCCGACCGGGGCGGACTGGAACGGCGACGTCCTGGGCGTCCGGAGCTGGAACACCACCACCGGCACGGTGGCCGGGCGCTCCTCGCCCACCAACGGGGCATTCAGCGTCGCCGACCCGCGCGTCGACGGCCACGACAAGTCGGTGCAGCTGGGCATCCGCCACTGGGACCAGCCGTCGGCGGTCATCAAGGGTGACGTGTCGGTGGGCACCGGGCCCTATGCCGTGCCCGATCCGCGCATCGGCGAGAACGGCCCGCGGTTCAACAACGTCTTCCGCATCGTCGCCTGGGACCAGGCCGCCCAGGCCGTCACGGCCGGCGGCGGCAACTCGGCCGCCATGGTCGCCGACCCGCGCCACCCGTCCAAGGCCGGCTACGAGCACACCAAGTACCAGGTGACCGACTACGCCGACGCCACCCGCACGGTGATCTCGGCCAGCACCACCGGCGACGGCGCCTTCGCGGTGGCCGATCCCCGCCGCGAGCACTGGGGCAACGGCCAGTCGGGCGTCTGCAGCTGGGACCAGCACGCGCCGACGGTCACGTCGCAGCGCGCTCCCGGGCAAGGCACCTTCTCCGTGGCCGACCCGCGCCCGACCCACGGCCCGGCCGCCCACACCAATAAGCACGCGGTCATCGCCTACGACGGCGCCAGCAAGGCCGTCACCGGCAGCGACCGCGTCGGTTCGGGCGCGCTGAGCGTCGCCGACCCGCGCCCCGTCGGCCTCAACGGCCGCGAGATCGCCCGGCCCGACCACTACGGCGTCCAGACCTGGGAAGGCACCTCCGGCGCCGTGATCGGCAACGGCCATCCCTGGGACAACGGCCGCTGGTCGGTCGCGGACCCGCGCCCCGACTGCCTGCAGGGCCGTGACCGCGACACCCACGCCAACCAGGGCCACTACGGCGTCGTGCCGTGGGCCGAAGCCTCCAAGGCCGTCCCGGGCGCCGCCAAGAACAACAACGGCTCCTGGTCGGTGGCCGACCCGCGCAAGGTCGAGCCGACGCCCCTGTTCGCCCTGCCCGACGCCAAGGATCGCCTTGTCTGCGTCATCCGTGCGCTGGACGGCACCTGGCACCGCCCCTTCACCACGCTGGAGCTGGCGGGCCTGCAGTCGTTCTTCAACCCCGAGGTGGCCTTCGCGTGGTTGCGGGATCCATCCGCGCCCCTGCCCGACAAGGCCACCATGCGCCGCCTGGGGATGTTGCTGGACGGCAAGTCCGACAGCGCCTGGCGCGAGCGCATCGGCAACGCCGTGCCCCGGGCCAGCGCCAAGGCGATCGGCTCGGTGTTCGCCCAGACCCTGCTGCTGGCCTGGTCGGGCGAGAGCTTCATGCTCTCGGCCGCGCCGATCTGGGTCCAGCCGCTGGCCATCGCCCTGGCCGTCCAGACCGAGAACCAGCCCCATGAATAGCCCCGACGCCACCGCCCTGGCCGTGGCCGCACGCGCCCTGATCAACGCCGTCGACGCCTTCTTCATCAGCCCGCACGACGCGGCCGCCGAGGCGGCCGAGGACGTGATGATCGACGCGCTGGGCGACGCCCGCCGCCAGGTCGCCGCCTTCGAGCGCGCCGACCTCCCCACTCCCTCTCCGGCCCAGTCCTGAAAGCCTGACCATGTCTTTTGACCAAATCCTCGTCGTCGACCTCGAAGGCACCGACTTCCCGCCGGACGCCGGCGTCGTCGAGATCGGAACCTGCAGGACCTTGATCCTGGACGACGGTCCGATCGCCCTGCCCTGCCATACCAGCATCTTCGTCAACCCCGGCCGGCCAATCCCGCCCGAGGCCAGCGCTGTGCACCACATCATCGACAGCGACGTGGCGCCCTACGACAGCTTCGAGAAGTCGTGGCCGCTTTTCCTGGCGCCGGAAGACCGGGCGCTCGCCGCCCACCAGGCCGACTACGAGCGGGCTTTCATCAAGCCGGACATGACCGGCGACCGCCCCTGGATCTGCACGTGGAAGAGCGCCCTGCGCCTCTGGCCCGAAGCTCCCAGCCATGGCCTGCAGGCCCTGCGCTACTACCTCGGCCTCGCCGGCGTCGAGCGCGCCCAGGCCGCCCCGCCCCACCGCGCGGGCCCCGACGCCTACGTCTGCGCCCACCTGCTGGCGCACATGCTGACCGTGGCCACCGTCGGGCAGCTGATCGCCTGGTCGGCCGAACCGGCCCTGCAGGTCAAGGTGCCGTTCGGCCAGCACCGCGGCCAGCGCTGGACCGCCATGGACGACGGCTTCCTCGTCTGGGTGCTCGAACGCGACTTCGACGAGCACGTGCACTTCACCGCCCGCCACGAGCAGAGCCGCCGCGCGCAGCTCGCCGCGGCCGCCTGACCCCTTCACCCACCGCAGAAAGAGGACGCCCCCTCATGCTCGCTACCGCCACCACCAACGCCACGGCCACCGACGAAGCTTCGGAAGGCCGCAACCCCAACCCCGTCGACATCCACGTCGGCGGCCAGATCCGGCTGCGCCGCAAGATCCTCGGCATGAGCCAGGAACAGCTGGCCGACGCCCTGGGCCTCACCTTCCAGCAGGTCCAGAAGTACGAGCGCGGCGCCAACCGCGTCAGCGCCAGCAAGCTCTACGCCACCGCCAAGATCCTGGGGGTGACGGTGCAGTCGTTTTTCGACGGCCTGGCCGAGTACGAGACCAACGACGAGATCGACAACCCGATCGTCCACCTCGCCGGCGTCAACGGCGGCGTCGAGATCGCCGAGGCCTTCCAGGCCGTCGACAATCAGGGCCGCGCCGCCATCCTGCAGATGAGCCGCGCCCTGCTTTCGGCCGCTGCGCGCAAGGCGGCCTGACCATGGCCAAGGCCTTCAGCGTCCTTTTTCAGCAGTACGTGACGGTCACCATCGAGCGCGACCGCCTGGGCGAAGCATTCCTGGAGACGGTGGCCGCCGCAGAAGGCGTCGACGTGCTGTCGGACGAGCTTCTGGCGCAGCTGGTGGTGCAGGACATCGCCAGCGGCTCGGGCCGCTTCGACACCAGGGCGCTGGGGATCGACCTCAAGCCGGGCGCCGTCCAAGTCGAACTCGCGGGGGGCTGACCATGGGACGCCGCCCCAACCCTGCCACGCCGCCCAGCTCGGCCCAGCTGCTGGCGCCCGTCCGCCGCTGGACGGGCGCTCGCAAGGAAGCCGTCGTGCTGGCCGTGCGCCGCCGGCAGCTGACGCTCGGCCAGGTCATGCAGGCCCACGGCCTGTCGCTGGATGAGTACCAAGCCTGGCAGCGCGACTTCCTGCGCCACGGCCGCATCGGCCTCGCCGTCACCCACATGCAGGCGCTGCCGCGATGACCGCCTCGTCCAGGACCTTCGTCACCCGCGCCGACGTCGAGGCCCAGGCCCGTGCGGCGGCCGAGAAGGCCGCCAAGCAGGTTCAGAGCGAACGCTACGTGCTGAACCTCTTCGCCGACTGCGTCCGCGACACCAAGGGCCTGGGCGTCGTGCTCGGCTGGTCCTGCGACGAACAGGGCGACCCGCAGCCCGTCTTCACCATGCGCCTGCGTGACCAGGCCGCCGCCACCCTTCTCAAAGAACTGATTTACGGGGGTTACTGACCATGTCGCCTATCTCCAACCGCGCCCAGGCGGCCGCCGCCACGCGCGAGCGCGTGCTGACCGCCGCCGGCAAGCTGTTCTCGGCCCGCGGCTACGAGCGCGTGACCATCCGAGATATCGCCGAGCGCGCCACCCTGACCGTCGGCGCCGTCTACGGCCACTTCACCGACAAGGAACGCCTGTTCGACGCGTGCTTCCCCAGCGACAGCCGCCAGCGCCGCGTCGCCGAGGCCATGCTGAACGCCTTCAAGGCCGATCCCGACGCCTGGCGTCTGGCGACGGCCGCCGTCCGTGACCGCTGGCTCGCCGCGGCCGATCGCGGCCTCGACGCTCCCTCCATCCAGCAGGCGGCGTAACCATGGCCCAGCAAGCCCCCCAGACCCCGCAGACGCCCCTCGAGGCGCGCGACCGCATCCTGCAGGCGCTGTCGGCCGCCGGCGCGGCCGTCTCCGGCCTGTCGGAGTTCCTGCGCCCCCACGAAGGCCAGGATCCCGACCGCAGCCTGCAGGCCCTCCTGGACCTCGCGGCCGCCGGCGGCTCGCCCACCTTCGAACCGCTCGGCGAAGAGGCCATCGAGCCCCTGTCGGCCGCCCTGGCCCTCGCGATCGAGGCCGGCGGCGTCGATCACCGCCACGGCCAGCTCTACGCGGCCCTCACCCGCTATCGCGACGGGGACGCCTGACCATGGCCCAGCAATCCGCCATCGAATGGACAGACGCGACCTGGAACCCGATCGCCGGTTGCTCGGTCGTCAGCCCCGGCTGCACCAACTGCTACGCCATGAAAATGGCGGCCCGCGTCGAGGCCATGGCGGCCGCCAACGGGCGCACCAGCCCCTATGACGGCCTCACGGCTCCGTCGAAGGCCGGCGCGGTATGGAACGGCCAGCTGCGCCTGGTCGAAGGCGCGCTGTCTGCGCCGATCGGCTGGCGAAAGCCGCGCCGGATCTTCGTCAACAGCATGTCGGACCTGTTCCACGACGACGTCCCCGACGCCTGGATCGACAAGATCGTGGCGGTCATGCACCTGACGCCGCAACACACCTATCAGGTGCTGACCAAGCGCGCCGCGCGGCAGCGGACCTACTTCGAAGGGCTGGTCGCCGACCTCGAGGAGCGCCTGTGGGCCACGGGCATGTACGAGTTCATGAACCGGCCGGCCTTGCCATTGCCCAACGTGCACCTGGGCGTCAGCGTCGAGGATCAGGTTCGCGCCGACGAGCGGATCCCCGAGCTGCTGGCCACGCCGGCGGCCGTGCGGTGGATTTCCGCCGAGCCGCTGCTGGGGCCGATCGACCTCACCCGGATCCAGGCCCCGCGCCATGTGCCCGAGGACCACGATCTGGACTGGAAGTTCAACGCGCTGGTGGCCGGCGATTACTACGAGTTCCAGGACAGCCAGGGCATCTGGGAAGGCGGCGACGGCCCCTATCGCGTCGCATTGGACGGCGTGGTCGTGGGCGGCGAAAGCGGCCCCAAGGCCCGCCCAATCCACCCGGACTGGGTGCGGATCATCCGCGACGACTGCGCGAACTCCGAAGCCGCCTTCTTCTTCAAGCGGTGGGGCGAATGGGCCCCAGGCGAGGCCAACTCCCTGCGCAAGACCCTGGCGGTCGACGGCGCACACTGGTTCGACGACCGGTGGGACTTCGTGCGTATCACCGAGGCCGAAGGCCGCGAGCTGCACGCCGACGACGAACCCGTCGTCTGGCGGGTCGGAAAGCGCCACTCCGGCCGCCTCCTGGACGGCTTCGAACACAACGACCTGCCGGCGGTGGCCCATGCGTGAGCGGCCCATCCTCTTCAGCGCGCCGATGGTGCGGGCGCTGCTGACCGGCGAGAAGACCCAGACGCGACGAACCATGAAGGTGCAGCCGGTGCTGCGCAGCGGCGTCTGGGAGTTGTTCGGAACCGGCTGGAGCGAGAGCATCGAGACGGTCCCGGCAGTCACCGACGGCGCCGTCGCTCTGAACTGCCCATACGGCCGGCTGGGCGACCGGCTCTGGGTGCGCGAGGCCATCGTGGCCGAGGAGTTGGCCGGCGGAGACGACGGGGTCCGCTATCTCGCCGACGACAATTGGTCGGCGATCCCCAACACGCCGGAGGCGGCAGACCGCTGGCTGACGCTGTTCCACTACGGGCAAAGCGAAGGCTCACGGCCGAGCGGCCTCCGCGGCAAGGGCGTGCCGTCCATCCACATGCCGCGCTGGGCCTGCCGCCTAGTCCTGGAGATCACCAGCATTCGGGCCGAGCGCCTGAACGCGTGCAGCGAAGCTGACGCGATCGCTGAAGGCTCCCGCGAGCCAAGCCTGGTCCCGATCATCGGCGGGGGCTGGTCGGAACGCGACGTCTACGCCCGGCTCTGGGAGCACATCAACGGCAAGGGCTCCTGGGCCGCCAATCCGTGGGTCTGGGTGGTCGAGTTCAAGAAGATCGACGCCGATGGCTAGACGCCTGCGCCCCTTCGCCCTCGTGGTCGCCGTCCTGGCGGCCTTCTGGATCCTGCTCGGCAAGAGCTGCTGGGAGCACTTCAATGGTTAAGCACGACGCCGAGGCTGCGACCTCTCGCGCCAAGCGCGACGCCCGGCGCTGGATAGCGGGGCACGAATGCAACGAGCGGGTCTCGCGCTCGTTCGATTTCCGCACGCCGGGCATGGGCAGCGCTTACGCGTTCTCGATCACCTGGACGCCAGGCAGCATCGCCCTGGCCGGCGACGTTGGCGAAATCACGCTGACAAACCATTCGCTCGGGAATCTCGTGGGCGCCCTGAGCTGGGCGGCCACAAGCGACACCAGCTACCTCCTGGAGAAGACCGACCGCCGCAAAGTCTACGATCCCCAGCAGACGGCGGCCGACATCATCGGCTTCGCCAACGAAAGCGCCCTGTGGGAGGAAGGCGACCGGCTCAAAGACCATCGCCGTTGGCTTCGTGAGCGGCCCGATCCCTACGCTTGGGTCGAGCCCTGGACCAATGGCGAATACCACTGGTGGGATCAGGCCCCAGGCGAGTGGGAAATGTGGGCCGAAGATCGTCCGGCACCCCGGGCGTTCACCAAGGAACGCGCCTCCCGGAAGGACTTCTGGTCGGGCCGAGCGCTCGAAATGGAGGTCGTCGAACCTCCCCGCGGATGGTGGATCTGGCACCGGCTACGCGAGGAGATCGCGCCTGAGCTGCCCAACGAAGCGATTTTTCGGAGTCGCCATCGACGGCGGATCGCCCGCGGCCTGCTCACCCACCTCAAGCAGGCCCGGCCCGACCAGGCCGCCGAGCTGTGCTCCAACCTGCGCCTCGACGACTACTACGGCGCCACGCGCTGGGATCCGCGCTCACTCGGCCAGGTCGAGTGCATCCGCTACGGCGCCTGGCTGGCCCTGATCCACCTCGAGCCCGAGCGCGCCTACACGTGGCGACCGCCCGGCTGGAACGAGCTGAGCGACGCCTTCCCCGAAACCCACCGCGCCCTCGAAGCGCGGCGCGCCGAAGAGGCGAAGGCTTGGCGCGCGAGCAAGCTCCAGAAGGCGGCCGCGTGACCCCTCCAACCCGCCCCACTCTGCGATATCTCGGCGGCAAGTGGCTGCTGGCGCCCTGGATCCTGGAGCACTTTCCCGCGCACAGGACCTATGTCGAGCCATTCGGTGGCGCGGCCAGCGTGCTGCTGCGCAAGTCCCGCTCCCATGCCGAGGTCTACAACGATCTCGACTGCGATCTGGTGAACCTGTTTCAGGTCCTGCGCGATGACGCGATGGCGGAACGGCTGGTGCGCATGGTCGCCCTTACGCCGTTCTCGCGCGCCGAGTTCATGGCCACCTATGCCCCATCGGACGACCCCGTCGAGCGCGCCCGACGCCTGGTCGCCCGTAGCTTCATGGGCCACGGTAGCAATGCGGCGAACATTGAGCGCTCGACGGGTTTCCGGGCCGATAGCACCCGCAACGGCACCACCCCGGCCGTCGATTGGATGAACCTCCCGCCTGGCCTGGCGCTCGTCGCACAGCGCCTTCGCGGCGTCGTCATCGAACAACGGCCGGCGCTGGAGGTCATGCGTCGCTTCGATCGGCCTGACACGCTGGTCTATGTCGACCCACCCTATGTTCACGACACCCGGTCAGCGAAGAAGGTCCGAGGGGCGCTCTACAACGCCTATCGCCACGAGCTGAGCGACGAACAGCAGGTCGAGCTGCTGGAGGCCCTGGACGGCCTCAAGAGCATGGTCGTGCTCTCCGGCTACCCCCACCCGCTCTACGACGAGCGTCTGGCTCACTGGAAGCGCGTGACACGCGAGGCCATGGCCGACGGCGCCCGCGTCCGCACCGAAGTCCTCTGGATCAACCCCGCGGCCGCCGCGCGCGCCGCCGACCTGTTCGGAACAGCTGCATGACCGAGACGCCTACCTGCACCTACACAGCGCTCGCGACCGCCTGCCGGCAGTTCATGCCGAAGGGCCTGGCTCTAGACAATGCCAACGTCGCCGACGACCTGACCATCCCCCTCGACGCGACCATGGGGGAGCTACGGCGCCTGCAAGCCGCCATCGACGCGGCCGATCAGGCGGCAGACCGCGAGGTCTCGGGCGTCGCCCTCCTGAAGTTGGTCCAGGACGCCGAAGACCTGTCGACGGCCTCCGCCCTCGTGCAGGCCGCGCTCGATTTCTTGACCAACGACGAGGCGGCGCTTGCCGAGGGCCGCCGCTGGGCGCCCGACGAGGGAGGCGGGAGTAACTTGCAAAAAATGCAAGTTATTATGCCGGTGGAAGTCGTGCAGGACCTTGTGACCGCCGCTGTCGAGCTGGATCGCTTGTCCTTGGTGATCGACAGCGCCGTCCGCCACAGCGAGGGCGCTAACCACCAAAACACCAGGGAAGTCAAAGCAGCCCTGAAGTCCCTTCGCGTCGCTCTGGCCGCTGAAGGGGCCTCAAGCCGATGACCGTCCAGTACGAAAAGATAGTCGCAGCCCTCAAGGCCGCGCCAGGCGGCCGATATGAGGTGACAACCCGGCATCTGGCCGCCGATATCTACGAGGCCCTAGGCTATCAGGTCGTGCGCGGCCGGACTCAGCCGAAAGGCATCGTCTGGCGCTATCGCGGCGCCGGACAGCTGGGCCTAGTCACGCACTGGCGCACCATGCAGGACTTCACCACCTCGATCGACGACGCGCTGGGCCTGATCGAAAAGCTGATCGGGCGGGGGTTGCTTAGCATCGAGATCACTCACGAAACCTCGTCTCCGGGCGTCTACCCGGCCGTCGTCCTGCGCTGGCGGCCGATCGGCGAACCAGGCAACTGGCATTGCGCCATCCAGGGCGCAGCGACGGTTCCGCTGGCCCTGATGGCGGCATTGTTCGAGGCCATGGGCCGGCCCTCGTGGCGCGCCCCGGGGGGTGATCGTGGCTGATACGTTCCTCCCCTCAAGCCAGGGCAGCAGCGGATCCTCCGGCTGTTCTCCGGCTCGAACCACGACGTGATCTTCATCCCCCACGACCCGTTCGAGATCAGGATCTGCAATGCACTGGTCGCTCGCAAGTTGCTGCTGCCATTCGAACACGCAGAAGGGTCAGGCTACGAACTGTCTGACGCCGGCCGTGAGGCGGTTCAAAGGGAGGTCGACTAGGTGATTGCTCAGCAAGTCGCCCCCTCGCCGGCCAACTCGCCGCACACCGTGGCGATCGGGCCCATGACCGAGGCCAGGATCCGAGCGTACTTCGAGCGCAAGCCGATCATCACCGCGAAGGCCTGCGCCGACCTCCTGGATCTCGACCCCAAGACCTTGCGCGGCATGACCGCACAGGGCTTGATTAACTGCGTGCTGACCGGTGCGAAGGGAACCACGAAGGCCTATACCGAGGCCGACGTGCGGGACTATTTTACCCGTCCGCGCGCCCCTGTACGCCCGCAGGAGCTAGATAAACCTTGTCCGTCTATAAGCCGAAAGGCTCGCGCTTCTATCAATTCGACTTCCAATACAAAGGTAGTCGGTTTCACGGAAGCACTGGCCAGACGACGCTCCGAAAAGCCGAAGAAGTAGAGCGCGCCAAGCGGGAAACCGTCGCGCTCGCCTTCGCGCGAGCGCAGCCCGGAAAGGAACCCGACTTCGCCCCCAAGAAGGCCATGCCGACGCTCGACGTCGCCGCCCAGGAATGGTGGGAGAACAAGGGCCAGCACAACGGCAAGCCCCAGGATCCGGCTGACGTGCGCCTGCGCGAAACGCGCCTGGCCAACGCGGTGCGCTTCGTTGGCGGCGATCTGATCGTCACCGAGATCACGACCCAGGATATCTCCCGCGGTATGCAGCGCCGGCGGGGGCAGCTTGTCGACAACGGTGGTCGCTGGTCTGAAGCGAAGGTGCCGTCGAACAGCACCGTCAACCGCGACGTCATCGACACCATTCGACCTGTCATCCGGCACGCCTGCAAGCTGCGGCAAGTGCCCGCGCCAGCGATCGACTGGGGCGAAATCCGGCTCCCCGAGCCCAAGCCCAAGCCGAAGTATTTCGACCAGGCCCAGCTGGCGGCGATCGATAAGGCGCTGCCCAGGTGGTGGCGCTTCTTCGCCCACTTCCAGCGCCGCTACGCGCTGCGCGTCAGCGAGATGTTCTTTTCGCTGGAGTGCATCGACGTCCCGGGGCGACGGATCACCATTCCCGACCGTAAGGGTGACGACGACCACATCATCCCGGTTCTTGCCGACGACATGGCCGTGCTCGCCGCCCTGAAGGGTCGCGCGGCGGCCGCCGGCCTGGAGCACGTATGGTTCAGAGAGCTGAAGACCGGCGAGCTGCTGCCGCTGCACCGTGGTGGCGCCGTCAACGTCATCCGCATCGCCATGCGGCTGAGCGGCATGAGGGAGGCCAAAGGCGCCCGCGGCTCCCACGCCTTCCGCCACCACGCGGCCATGACCTACCTGCGCGCGACCAAGGACCTGCTCGGGACTAAGCAGCTGCTGGGCCACGCCAATATTCAGTCGACCCTGACCTACGCTCACGCGCTGGAAGACACGGTTCGGGCTGGCCTGGAGGCTGCTCTAAAGTCCCAGAATAATCCCGAAGAAGAAGCGATGACGCCTGATTTTGTCGCGCAAAATCAATTATTTATCAAGCGGTGACGCTGGAACCTAAATCCAGTGCGTCTACCAGTTCCGCCACATCCGCGTGGGCGCGTCATCTAGCGCGAGTGATCGCGTTCGTCATCCGAAACCGTGCCCCGCGCCAATTTCCCCAGTTCTCTACGGTGAGGCCGATGTAGTCGTAGAGCTTCTTGTGAATGGGGCCGGGTTCGGAGAGCTCGCCCCACGACGCCCAGTCGTCGACAAACGCCTGCGGCAGCGCGCCCGAGAGCACCACCAGGTTGTCGACGGCGGTTACATCGAAGCTCTGCGCGTCCTCCACGGACATGACATAGAATCCGGGCGTCGCCTCAGCCCGCAGATCATCCGCGCCGCCGATCCTGAAGCGACGCGGAAGCGCCGATGCCCGCCGCCAGGCCTCAAGTCGGTCCACCACCAGATGGTGATGGAAGGGCGAACAGATCAGGAAGCTCGTTTCGCTCGCCATCCGGAACTCGAAGTCCTGGGAGATGAATGCGCTGATCGCTTCCCGGGCGGCGTCCTCATTCATGCGCATGGCGCTGCGCAGCGCCGAGGCCGCCCCGCCAGCCTTGATGAACTCCACGGTGAGCCGCTTACCCTCGAGCTCCCGCCCCTCGAAGGCCATCGCGAAACGCAGGTTGTGGGGAAGATCCATGCCCACCGGAAGCCCTTGAGGCTCCCAGGACAGCACGCCGTAGATCCTTGCCGCGGGATAGGACCGCCTGAGGTCGGTCAGATCGCTGGCGGGATGGACGTCGGACACGAACAGGTGGCTGAAAAACTGCTCTCCGGCCCATCGGCCCATCTGCGCCACGGAGGCGACCTGGATCATTTCCGGATCGCTGGATCCTCGCCGGCCATCCAGCCCGGGCAGGCCCTTGAGGATGCTGTCCCTGAACTTGTCCCGCAGCGCCCTGTGCGGCGCCACGAACACGCCGCGCTCGATCTCGTCCTGCGCCAGAAGCTCGCCAGCCACGCGTTCGAGCACCGTGGTCTTGCCCGCGCCCGACGGCATCACGGCCCATGACACGTCCTGCCCTCGCAGCAGGGCGCGCGCCGCCCGGAGGCGATGATCGCGAAGCACCGGGACATCCCGGCGCGACCGCGGGGCGGGCGCGGGGCGCCCCGACTCCGCCGCACTCGGAACCGGGAACCTGGTTCCGTGCACCAACGCATCCCTGAAACACGCGCCCTCGACACGCGCCTGGCTCAAGTCCGCGCCCGAGAGGTCGGCGCCGGTGAAATCGAACCCCTTCAGGTCGGCGGCGGCGAAATCGACTCCTCTCAGGTTGGCGTGACGGAAGTCGCTTCCAGGGTCGAGGCCGGCCGCGACGACCTGCGCGGCGAAACCCTGGCCCTCGGCCGCGCGAATCGCGCGCACCCGCTCTCGCTGCTCTTCGGTGAGCTCCACTCCCCGCCCCCTTCCCGCGCCGCGCGATGCGCACGCGACCCGACGCAAGCAAAACAACCTTCGGTGCTCACTGAAGCTGATCTTGGCGGTGGATTGCAACGCCGCCTCGGCTCGCGCGAAGATTTTTATCGCAACCTCGGAACCGCCCTCGGGCGACGTCGTTTTCTCCGTGTCCCGTCGAGCGTAACGCCACGGGACATTGACCGGCCCGGGCCTTGCCCCCCCGACTGACGCCCGGGCCGGTTTTCCCTCTCCCTACGGATCAGGTCCGGCGCGCCATCAGGTCGCGCTTGAACTTTCGTGGATTTGCACGCAACCATTCCAGATCAGCGACGGTTAACTGCGCCATGGCGTAGGAGAACAGCGTATGCGGACGATCGAGGTCAACCAGACCGACGGCGGTTGGGAAGTCACCTGCGACCATCAGGTGGTGTTCACCGATGCCCTCGAGCAGCGATCGTTCCAGGCCGCGCTCGACTACGGCAGCCGGCTGTTCGACGAAGGCGTCCGCGCCGAAATCGTCCTGCACCGCCTCGAAGCCTGATCCGCCCTTCCCGCCTGTCCGCCCCGCGAGCGCGACGTCGCGTCCCCTTGCGGCCGCGCGCCCCGCGCTTTAAAGCCAAGCCTGCATCAAGAGTTGGGCTCGCCCAACGCCAACCTGCTTCCCGAGCAAGGTGGCGCCCCGTCGGGGGGATGCGGCCGCGACGGCAACGAAACGGGTGAGCCCTAGAGCCGTCGCGAGTCTTTGCTCTATCGACGGACGGACGCTGCCCATGCCCATCAAGATCCCCGACGACCTGCCGGCCCGCGCCTCGCTGGAAGCCGAAGGCCTGTCGCTGATGGCCGACACCGAGGCCGCCCGCCAGGATATCAGGCCGCTACGCATCGGCCTCCTGAACCTGATGCCCGACAAGCCCAGCACCGAGCGTCAGTTCGCGCGCCTCCTGGGCGCCAGCCCGCTGCAGGTGGAGCTGTCGCTGATCCAGCTGGCCAGCCATTCGCCCAAGACCACTTCGGCCGAGCACATGTTGGCCTTCTACCGCACCTGGGAAGAGGTGCGGCACGAGCGTTTCGACGGCCTGATCGTCACCGGCGCGCCGGTCGAGACCCTGCCGTTCGAGGAGGTCAGCTACTGGGACGAGCTGTCGCGCATCTTCGACTGGAGCGAAACCCACGTGCACGCCGGCCTGGCCGTCTGCTGGGGCGCCCAGGCGGGCGTGAAGCACTTCCACGGCGTGCCCAAGCACGTGCTGGCCGACAAGCGCTCGGGCGTCTTCCCGCACGCCAACATGGCGCCGGCCTCGCCCTATCTGCGGGGCCTGGCCGACGAGATCGACATCCCCGTGTCGCGCTGGACCGAGGTGCGCCCCGAAGACCTGCCGGCCGACGGCGACTTGAAGGTGCTGCTCGATTCGGAGGAATCGGGCCTTTGCCTGCTGGAGGACGCCCGCCGACGCTGGCTCTACATGTTCAATCACCCGGAATACGAGACCGGCACCCTGGCGGCCGAGTACGCCCGCGACCGGATGATCGATCCCTCGACCCCGCCGCCGGCCCATTACTTTCCTGGCGATGATCCGAGCCGTCCGCCCCGCAACCGCTGGCGCAGCCACGCCCACCTGCTGCTCGGCAACTGGCTGAACGAGGTCTACCAGACCACGCCGTTCGAGCTGGAGACGATCGGGGCGTAGGCCGGACAACCTCTCCCTATGGGAGAGGTTGTCCTCGTGCTTCCCACAGCCTCTTCAGCACCGCCGGCGCCAGGCCCGGCAGGTCCTCGGCGATCAGGCCCGGCCCATGGATCGCCGCGCATTCGGCGTGGATCCAGGCCCCAGCGCAGGCGGCGTCAAAGCTGTCCATGCCTTGCGCCGCCAGGCCGGCGATGAAGCCGGCCAGCACGTCGCCCGAACCGGCGGTGGCCAGCCAGGGCGAACCGTTGAGGCTGACGGCCGTGCGGCCGTCCGGCGCGGCGATGACCGTGTCGGGCCCCTTCAGCAGCACGATCGCCCCGGCCCGGCGCGCGGCTTCGCGCGCGGCGGCGATGCGCTCGGGCGAGGCCTTGAGCAGACCCGGAAACAGCCGCTCGAACTCGCCCGCATGCGGGGTCAGCACGTCGTCGCGATCCAGGCGCGCGAACAGCTCGTCGGGCGCGTGGGCGAAGCTGGTCAGGGCGTCGGCGTCGACCACCAGGGCCGCGCCCGTGCCGGCCAGGGCGGTCAGGTTTCGCGCCGTCGCCTCCCCCACCCCGGCCGCCGGGCCGATAACGGCGGCGGCCGCGCGATCGGCCAGCACGGCCAGATCGGCGTCGGTCTCGAACGGCGCCAGCATGACCGCTTCCAGGTGGGCGGCGTTGACGGCCAACGCCCCCGGCGGCGACAGCAGGGTGACCACGCCCGCCCCGACCCTCAGGCCGGCTCGGGCCGACAGGCGCGCCGCGCCGGTGCTCCAGGCCTCGCCGCTGACCACTACCAGCCGGCCGCGCGCGTGCTTGTGCGCGTCGTTGGACGGCCAGGGAAACCGCGCGCCCCACAGGCCCGGATCGTTCTCGACCAGATCGCCGGCGCCGGTTTCGGAAAGACCGATGTCGATCACCTCGACCTCGCCGCAGGCCGCGCGGCCCGGGGCCAGCACGTGGGCCGGCTTGCGGCGGTGGAAGGTGACGGTGAGCGCCGCGGCGAAGGCGTTCTCGCCCAGCGGCTCGCCGGTGTCGCCATGGACGCCGCTGGGCGTGTCGACGGCGACGATGCGAGAAGACAACCCTTGCGCCGCTCGCGCCAGTTCTTCGGCGAGCCCTTCCAGCGGCCGCGACAGGCCGGCGCCGAACAGGGCATCGACATAGAGTTCGGCCGGAGAGACGGCCGGGTTCAGCGGATGGACCTCGCCGCGCCAGCGCTCGGCCGCCCAGCGGCACGCGGGCGAGGCCGGCGACGCCAGGGCCTCGACCCGCACCGGCCAGCCGCGTCGCCTCAGGCTCCGGGCGATGACATAGCCGTCGCCGCCGTTGTCGCCGGGACCGCACCAGATCACCACGGGACGCCGCGACCAGCGCGCCCGGATCGCGTCGGCCGCGCCCTTGCCGGCCCGCTCCATCAGCGTGGTCACCGGCGCGCCGGCCGCCACCGCCGCCGCGTCGGCCGCCTTCATCTCGTCGACGGTCATGATCTGGCGGGGCGACACGGGCGGCTCCATCAAAGAACCCCGGTGGAGGCCTCCCTGCCTTTCTCGACCAGCCGCAGGCGGTTGTCGACGACTTCGAAGACGGTGACGCTGGCGTGGTCGGGCCTAAAGGCCATGACGGCGCCGGTCCCTTGCGCCGCCGCGACGGCGGCGTTGAGCGCGACGAAATGGCTGAAGACGGCGCATCCCTCGTATCGAGCCAGAGCGCCAGCGACCTCGATCGTCCAGGCCAGGTAGTCGCGGTCGCCCTCGATATCGGACCAGTCGCCGGCGAAGGCTCGCTTCAGCCAGGCCGGACGCGCCTCGGGCGCCAGGTCGGCCGGCGTCGGGATCTCGCCCACGGCCGGCTCGATCTCGACCTCGACGCCCAGCAGCGCGGCCAGGGGCGCGGCGGTCTCGCGGCAGCGGCGCAGCGGCGAGGAGACCACCCGGGCCGGCCTCTCGCCTTCCGGCAGGACGGCCAGCACGGCGGCCACCGCCCTCGCCTGCCCGCGCCCCGCCTCGTCGAGGCCCGGATCGTCATCATGGCCGCCCCAGGTCGAAGCCGGCTTGCCGTGGCGGATGACGTGAACCCGCCCCATCAGGCGGCGTCCGGCGTGAAGAGGTTGCGGACCCCGTCGGGATGCGGCCCGACCACGCCCTTGCGTCCGACGCCCTCGTGGCTCTCAAGGTCGGCCAGGGTCGCTTCGTCGTCCGGGGTATTGGCCACGAACCGCGCGCCGCCCTGAGTGCGCCCGATGACGATGCCCATGCGAGCCCCCTGCCGGGCATGGACGACGGTGTAGGTCTCGATGGTCGCGCGGCCTTGCGGCGCCTCGGCGATCGGCGGATGTGGCAGGGCGTCGATCTCCCTCTGGATCACGGCCGGATCCTCGCGTCGCCATTCGCCCTCGACGGGACGCGTGGAATAGACGCCCACCGACTGCTTGGTCAGGAACCAGCCGTTGGCGGTCGACAGGCCATAGGCGCCCGGCCGCTGGCGCAGCCGATCCATCAGCCGCACCACGGCGTGCAGGCTGTAGTTGTTCCCCGGTCCGCCGAAATAAGGCAGGCCGCCGGTGATGGTGAGGCCGCGCGGGTCGTCGAGCGCGATCCCCAGCTCCTCGGCGGCGACCTGCACGGCCGAGGGGAAGCAGGAATAGAGGTCGATCACGTCGAGATCGGCCAGATCGATCCCCGCCATGTCCAGCGCCCGCTTGCCGGTCAGGCGGATGGCCGGGCTGGAATGAAAGTCCTGGCGTTGCAGCGGATACCAGAGGTCGGCCGCGTCGGCGCAGCCGTGCAGGAACACCCAGCGATCCGGCGGCACGCCCAGTTCGCGGGCCATGCCGACGCTGGCGACCAGGACGGCGGCCGACTGGTCGACCTCCATGATGGCGTTGAGGTACTTGGGGTACGGATAGCCGACCATGCGGTTGCGCTCGGTCACCGTCATCAGCTCCTCGGGAGAACGCTCGACGGGGAACCAGGCCTCGGGATCGGCGGCTGCAATCTTGGTGAAGGGCGAGAACAGCGCGCCCAGACGCGCCTGATGGTCGGCCAGCGAACGCCCGTCGCGGGCCCGCAGGGCGTTCTCGAACAGGGGATAGGTGTTGACCGGATAACCGAGGCCATGGGCGGCCTCCTGCTTCGTCACGCCCGGACGCGGATCGCCGATGCGGGCGGGCTTGCTGTCGATGTCGTCGGCCCAGCCGTCGAAGCCCAGGCCGTTCTTCATCCGCTTCATCAGCGAACCGAGAAACTCCGCGCCCGTAACGAGACCCAGCCGCGACTCGCCCCGGGCGATGCGCTCGGCCAGGACGTTGATCGCCTGCTGGGGGCTGTTGCCGCCGGTCTCGGTATAGACCGACCAGGCCGGCGCCGCGTCGATCGCCCGCGCCAGGCTGGCCGGCGGATCCGACAGGCGGGGAAGCGGCAGTTTCGAAAGACCGCCCGGGGCGTCGATGCTGAACGCTACGACCGCCAGAGCGTCCAATCGCGCAAGAACCGTCCCTTCCAACCCGGCGTCGGCGACAGCGCGTTTCGCCGCAATCTTCAGCAATTCCAGCGGCGAAGGCGAATTTTCGGCGGGTCCGCGAAATGTGAACTGGCCCGCGCCGATCAAAACCGGCGTCTCGTCGCGCATGTTCACCCCCGTTCAAACGATCGTTTTCGCGATCCTAGGCAGCTATCGGGTCGCGACAAGGCCGTTTCCAGCCACAATTCCGAAATGCATATTTTTCGATCAAACGTCGCTCAAGATTCACTCATATGCCTGAATGCTCGTCCGAACCGCGACAATCCCTGGAACCCCGGCTTGTAGCGCTCCGGGCGGCGTGATCCTTGCCGCTCAAAGTCAGAGGCCATGCGCCGTCGGGCGCGGAAGAGACCGATGAAAAAGATCGAAGCCGTCATCAAGCCGTTCAAGCTGGATGAGGTCAAAGAGGCGCTCCAGGACATGGGCGTCCAAGGGATGACCGTTCTGGAAGCCAAGGGCTACGGACGCCAGAAGGGCCACACCGAGCTCTATCGCGGCGCCGAGTACGTCGTGGACTTCCTTCCCAAGATCAAGGTCGAGGTCGTCGTCGAGGACGGCCAGCTCGACGCCGCCCTCGAGGCGATCACCAACGCCGCCCGCACGGGCCGCATCGGCGACGGCAAGATCTTCGTCTCGGAGATCACCGAAGTCGTCCGCATCCGGACCGGTGAAACCGGTCCGTCCGCCGTCTAGCCCACGGCCCTCTCCTCAGACTTTCTCGCTCAAAGGGGATATCAATGAGCACCGCCAAGGAAATCCTGGACCTGATCAAGGAAAAGGACGTGAAGTACGTCGACGTCCGCTTCACGGACGTTCGCGGCAAGCTGCAGCACGTCACCTTCGACATCGACCTGGTCGACGACGAATTCCTGAACGACGGCACCATGTTCGACGGCTCGTCGATCGCCGGCTGGAAGGCCATCAACGAGTCGGACATGAAGCTGCGTCCGGACCTGACCTCGGCCATCATCGACCCGTTCTACCAGCAGACCACCCTGGCGCTGTTCTGCGACGTCGTGAACCCGGACGACGGCACCCCCTACAACCGTGACCCGCGCTCGATCGCCAAGGCCGCGCTGAACTACGTCAAGTCGGCCGGCGTGGGCGACACCGTCTACTTCGGCCCGGAAGCCGAATTCTTCATCTTCGACGACGTGCGCTGGTCGACCGCCCCGCACGACACCAGCTACTCGTTCGACTCGACCGAACTGCCGGTGAACTCGGGCAAGGCCTATCCGGAAGGCAACATGGGCCACCGCCCGGGCCCCAAGGGCGGCTACTTCCCGGTGAACCCGGTCGACTCGGCCCAGGACCTGCGCGGCGAAATGCTGGCCGTCATGGGCGAGCTCGGCATGAAGCCGGAAAAGCACCACCACGAAGTGGCGCCGGCCCAGCACGAACTCGGCCTGAAGTTCGACACCATGGTCACCATGGCCGACCGCATGCAGCTCTATAAGTACGTGATCCACAACGTGGCCCACGCTTATGGCAAGACCGCCACCTTCATGGCCAAGCCGATGTTCGGCGACAACGGCTCGGGCATGCACGTGCACCAGTCGATCTGGCAGGACGGCAAGCCGCTGTTCGCCGGCGACAAGTACGCCGGTCTGAGCCAAGAATGCCTGTGGTACATCGGCGGCATCATCAAGCACGCCAAGGCCATCAACGCCTTCTCGAACTCGACCACCAACAGCTACAAGCGCCTGGTGCCGGGTTACGAAGCCCCGGTGAAGCTGGCCTACAGCTCGCGCAACCGCTCGGCCTCGATCCGCATCCCGCACGTCGACTCACCGAAGGCCAAGCGCATCGAAGCCCGCTTCCCGGACCCGATGGGCAACCCGTACCTCACCTTCGTCGCCCTGCTGATGGCCGGCCTTGACGGCATCATCAACAAGATCGACCCGGGCGCGGCCGCCGACAAGAACCTCTACGACCTGCCGCCCCGCGAGCAGAAGAAGATCCCGGAAGTCTGCGGCAGCCTGCGCGAAGCCCTGGAAAGCCTGGACAAGGACCGCGCCTTCCTGAAGGCCGGCGGCGTCATGGACGACGACTTCATCGATAGCTACATCGAGCTGAAGATGGAAGAAGTGATGCGTCTGCAACTGCACCCGCACCCCGTCGAATTCGAGATGTACTACAAGTGCTAAGCCGAAAGGCCTGAAGCACTTTGGGATCGGCCCGGGGCGCAAGCTCCGGGCCTTTTCTTTTGGAAGGACGCCAGATGATCCGCACCAGCTGCCACTGCGCCGCCGTGGGCTTCGAGATCGAGACAGCGCCGGCCGAGGTGACGCAGTGCAACTGCTCGATCTGCCGCCGCTACGGAGTGCTGTGGGCCTATTACCCCCTGGGCGCCGTACGCCGCGCGGAAGATGGCCCGACCGACACCTACGAATGGGACGACCGCTCGATCGCCTTCCATCGCTGCCGCGCCTGCGGCTGCGTCACCCACTGGAGCGCCAACGACCCGGAGCGCGACAAGATCGGCATCAATGCGCGGCTGATGGAGCCGCGGGTGCTGGCCCAGGCGCGAATCCGCCACCTGGATGGAGCGGTGACGGAGCGGTATGTCGACGAGCCGAACCCCGACGCCTTCTGACTAGAAGCGCCCCGCCGCCGTGATGCGCACGACCCGGCCCAGCGGGTCCTGATCGTCGCGCCCGTAGGCCGGCGCCGGGCGGCCGTCACCGAGCCTGGCGCGAGGGCGCGCGTCGAACAGGTTCTCGACTTCCAGGACCAGCTTGAGGTCGGCGCGGCCCGCGCCCGTCCGGCCGGGCAGCCGCTGTAGAAAGCCGAGCTTCAGGTCGAGCCCGGCGAAGGCGGCCAGCCGCAGGTCATCGGGGCCATCACGACCGACATCGCGGCGGATGCGATAGGCCTGACGCCAGCGCGCCGTGGCGTTGACCGACCAGCGCCCGCGCCGGCCGTCCAGCGTCGCCGCCAGTTCGTGGCGCGGCGCCCCGCCGCCGTCGCCGGCCAGGCGATCCATCGCCGGCAGGCCTTCGCGGATCACCATGACGCTCTCCAGGCGCCAGGCGTGGCTCAACGACACCCGCAGCGAGGTTCCTGCCGTCTCGAACGGCGGGCCGAAGCCCAGATTAGACGACAGCATCCGCGAGTGGTCCGAGCGGATGTTGATCGGCCGCTGGTCGAGCCCGACCAGCCGCCCCTCCCCGTCTCGCAGGAAACGCTCGGGGAAAGCGGCCTCGACGGCCGGCGTAAGGGCGGGCAAGACGCCGACGCCGTCGCGGGTCGCGGCCGCCTCGAAGGCGATCGCGGCCGACGCCGTCCACCGCGTCAACGGTCCCGTCGAGACGCCCAGCGAGACGCGGTCGGCCTCTTGCGGGACCAGGGCCGGATTGCCGCCGAGGATCGGCAGGATCCGCACCGCTTGGCCGGTCCGAAAGTCGAAGACCAGCGTCGGCTCGCCGGACACGACGGGATCGAAGCGCTGGGCGTTGGTCGGATTGTCGGCGGCGCGCGACCAGGCGCCGTTAAGGCGCAGCTTCGGCAGCGGCGTCCAGGACAGACCGGCGGTCATGCCCGCACCGCCGCCGGTTCCGCTGGCCTGGCGCCGGCTCGCGCCCAGGCTCAGGACCACGTCGCCCAGCCTTTTGTCCGGCGAGGCGCGGGCCAGCGGCGCGGCGAGGCCGAACTGCAGATCGGCCGTGTCGCCATCGCGACGCGTTTCCTTGCCGCCGGTCTCGACGGTCGAGACGGTGCGCGACGCCCGGCCCGACAGGTTGGCCTGCACCGGCCCGGCCGGCAGGTCCAGCAGGCGACGGTCGGCGCCCAGGCTGGCGGCGATCGAGCGGCTGGCCGAGGCGGTGTCGGAAACGCCGCTGAGCACCGCCTCGGACAGTTGCCCGTCGACGCCGAGGCGCACCGACCAGCCGGCCAGCTCCCCGCCCGCGCCGGCGGTGAGCGCCAGGTTCCGCAATCGCCTGCGGGAGTCGACCATCCCCGCGCCCTGCCGCGCGGTCGAGCGGTCGGCCTGCGTGCGTCCGTTGACGCCGAGCGAGGTCGTCCAGTCGCCGAGCGCCCGGTTGAAGGACAGGTTGGCGCCGAAGGTCCGGCTGGCCGGACGCAGGGTGACCGCGTCGTCGCCGGGATGGTCGCGGCGATAGGCGTCACGCTCGCCGGCCCGCAGCGCGCTGTCGCGGGACGCCCGAGCGCCGAACTGCCGGGTGTCGTCGCCGGCGATGAAGGCGCGACGTGCGTCGGCCGCCAGGGCCGAACGGCCGCCAGCGGTGGGACGCGCCTCGCTGAGGCGAGCGTCGCGGCTGTCGTAGCGCCGCTTGAGGACGAGATTGACGACCCGGCGCGACGGATCGGCGCCATAGAGGCCCGCCGCCTCGGGTCGCAGGATCTCGACGCGATCCAGCGCGTCCGGCGGGAAACCCATGTAGTCGGCGGCGTTCAGCACCCGCCGGCCGTTGATGACGACGACGGGCCCCGCGCCCAGCCCCCGGACGGCGGTGATCCGGTCGACGGCCTCGCCTATGTCGTAGGCGCCCAGGGCGTCGATCTCGGCCTCGCCCAGTTCGACCTCGGGCGGCGCCTTCGCCGCGCCTCGGCGCGCGACGACCTCGACGCCGGCCACGGCCGTGGGCGTCATCGCCGCGTCGGAAAGCAACCAGGGCATCTGCGGAAGAGACGAAGGCGTCGGGGACGAAGCCGCCCCCGACGCCCTCGCGCCGGATCAGTTGATGGTGATCGACGGCGAGACGCTCAGGGTGCCGTTCAGTTCGCACACGCCGCCGCCCAGGGTCGTGCCGACCGGGAAGGTCACCGACGAGTTGGCGAAGGTCACCGGGATGTTGGTGTTGGCGCAGTCGCCGAAGCGGGTGCTGACGACCAGCGACTGGACGTTCAGTTGCGTGGCCGAAACGGCGTCCACGCGGATCGGGAAGACCAGCGAGTCGTCGCAGGCCAGGTCGCCGCCGTTGACGTTCGTGCCCGTGTAGGAGGTCAGGGTCAGACCGGTGGAGTCGGCGACGCCTTGGAAGACGACGTTGCAGACGGTCAGGAACTGACCGCCGGCGAGCGACTGGTTCAGTTGACCCGAGACGACGACCGGACCGGTCGGCGAGACAGTGGCGGCCGAAGCGGCCGAGGCCAGGCCCAGGGCGGCGATAGCGCTGATCACAGTCTTGGCGAGAAGTTTCATAATCTCAGTCCTTACTTGATGTGAAAGCGAACGCTGTAAAAGGTGTTTCCTCTACCAGCAGGTTCAATGTAGTCTTCGTTTTTGACAAAATGGATTCATTGACCGCACTCATCGAAATTTATATTTTCATCATACTTAATAATACTTGCAACGAAAAACGAAACTCAGTCCATGACGAAGTGACCTCTACATCTATGATGCAAGGTCGCAATTCATCTCGATCGATTGCTTTTACGAACGGCCGCACCTGATGTTGCGACGTCCGGCCGGCGGCTACCGAAGGGGCGAGACGGTCGCCGAAAGAACCTTCATGCGAGCCCCCTCGTCCGAATGAGAAAGGCGGACGCCGCGCGAACGCGGCGTCCGGGCGGTCGTCAGAAGCCCTTGCGCAGCGACACCCCAATGATCCGGGGATCGAGCGTGAAGACGTTGGTGAAGTTGCCGAGCTCGTCCGGGCCCGTGTAGGCGTCGGTGATCGGCGTGTCGTTCAGCACGTTCTTGACGTAGACCTGCAGCGCCAGGTCGTGCTCGCGATTGACCACCGTCGCCGACAGGTTGACGTTCTGCCAGCTCTTCAGGCGGTCGTATTCGCTGTTGTAGACGCGCGCGAAACTGTCGGACTGGCGGTAGTAGTCGCCCCGTAGCGTCATGTCCCAACTGCCCGGCAGGTTGATCCGGTACTGGGCGCCCAGGTTGAACGTCAGCTCCGGCGCGTTCGGCAGGCTGTTGCCCCCGAGATCGGCCGAGAAGCCCCGTCCCTGGTTGGTGGCGTGAACGCCGGTGACCGGGTCGATATAGGTCAGCGGATTGTAGACCAGCGGGCCCCACTGGTCCTTGTAGGCGTTGCTCCAGGTGCTGCCTGGCAGGAAGCCGTTCTGGAACACCGTCGGCCCCGGGCACAGCATCTTGATGAAGATCTGGCCGGTGCTGCTGGACGCCGCCTGCTTGACGTCGAGGTTCTGGATGTAGCGGCCCAGGATCTCGTTGGGCACGATGCAGGTCATCGGGCTGGTCGGCCACGGCCGCATGACGGTGTAGTCGGTGCGCCCCTGTAGGCGATCCATCACGTCGACCGAGGTCTCGCCGCTGGCGATCCGCGTCTGCAGCCAGCCCAGGGTGGCGTCGAGACGGAAGTTCCGGACCGGCGTCCAGGCCGCCTCCAACTCCAGGCCCCAGGTCTTGGCGTCGAAGGTCTCGGTATGCATCGAGCGGTCGATGAACTGCGAGACCTGATAGTCCTTGTAGTCGTAGTAGAACGCCGAGGCGTTCAGCATCAGCCGCCCGCCCTGCAGGGCGTTCTTGGTCCCCAGCTCGAAGGCGTCGACATATTCCGGATCGAAGGTGCGCGGCAGCTTCGGATAGTTGGAGTTGGCCTCGTTCCAGTCCGGCCCGGGCGGATTGCCGCCGCCGGCCTTGTATCCGCGCGAGTAGGACGCATAGACCAGGGTGTCGTCGGTGAACGACAGGTCGGGCTTGTAATCCACGGCCAGGCGTCCGGTGAGCGCGCTCCAGTTCTGGGTCTGCTCGGGGCCGCGCGGATAGCCCTTGCCGACCGTGCCGCCGCCCCAGAAGCTGTCGGCCGCCAGGAGCTGGGTCGGCACCGGGATCGTGCTCTTGGTGTCTTCGGTATAGCGCAGGCCGGCGGTCATGCGCAGCTTGTCGCTGAGCTTGAAGTAGCCCTCGCCGAACACCGCCCAGGACTCGGTCCGCGCCAGGTCCAGGCTGCGATAGTAGTTGTGCCCCTGCCCATCGATCTTATCGATCGGATTGGGATCGATGTAGACGCAGGCGTTCGGCTTGGCCGTCGCGGTCTTGGGCGTGCAGTCGGGATTATAGTTGGCGCTGAGGTTCTGCTGCACCGCGATCATTGTGAACGCGTTGCTGAATATGTAGTAATCCTCCTGCGTCTTGAACTTCAGGTAGTTGGCGCCGAGGTTGAAGTTGAAACGGCCGTCGAAGGACGACTGCAGGCGAAACTCCTGCGAATACTGGCTGCTCTTGGACTGGCTGATGTCGACGGCGGCCAGGCGGTCCAGCGTGCCCAGCTGCGGATCGACGAAGGTTCCGGCGCCGTTGATCGGCGCTCCCAACCAGGCGTTCCAGTCGGCCTTCAGGGCCCGCCCCTCGCGGTTGGCGATCAGGCCCGGCGCGGGATCGTAGCGAAAGAAGTCCTGCGAGCCGTAGTAGCTGTCTTCCATGTACAGCGTCTGCGAATGCAGGGTCAGCTGCGGCGTCAGGTCGAACTCGAGGTTCAGCTGGACGACGTCGTTCTCGGCCTTGAACTTCGGATCATAGAAGGTGGCGATCTCGCGCAGGTCGGTCGACTGTCGGCCCGAGGCCGACCCGAAGGGGTCGATGCCCATGCGGAACAGGTAGGTGTCGTTGTCCGGCCCGCCCCTTGTCGTGAACGGCAGGATGGTGATCAGGCCAGTGACCAGCGGCATGCCGCGACCGTTGGGCGTGCCGTAGGCCGCGTCCGTATAGAGCGACTTGTTCTGGCAACCAGGCGTCAGGCTGTCCATCGTCCAGCGGGTGAAGACCGGCGAGGTGCGCGAGGCGCCGCTGGGATCGGTCCAGAGGATGTCCTTGGGCGGCGCGCCGCGCGTGCACAGCTGCTTGCCGGTGCGCGAGCGATCGTCGTCCTCGTTGAAGTGCTCCCACAGGAGGTTGGCCGAGAACCGCGCGTTCGGCTTCCACAGCGCGCCGACGCGGGTGGACCACAGGTCGCGCCCGTTCACGTTCTGGTCGGTCGTGGTGTTGAAGTCGAACCCGTCACGCTGGGTCAGCGCGCCGGCGAAGCGCAGGGCGAGCGTCTCGCCGAGCGGCAGGTTGACGAAGCCCCTCGCCCGGCGGCTGTCGTAATTGCCGACCTCGCCCTGCGCCTCGGCGGTGAACTCGCCCAGCTTCGGCGCATTGGGCAGCATGTTGACGACGCCCGCCGTGGCGTTGCGGCCGTAGAGCGTTCCCTGCGGGCCGCGCAGCACCTCGACCCGCTGGACGTCGAAATATTCCTGCTCGAACAGGCGGTTTCGCAGCAGGGCGGTATTGTTGAAGCTGATCGCCACGGCCGGGTCGGCGGTGACCGACATGGCCTTGGTGCCCACACCCCGGATGGCGAAGTTGTAGCCCGTGAAGTTGTCCTTGGAGAACGACACGTTCGGCACGCCGCGCAGCAGTTCCGAGCCGCCCTCGATCTTCAGGTCGTTCAGTTGCTGGGCCGAGAAGGCCGACACCGACACCGGCACATCGATGATGCGCTCTTCCATGCGGCGGGCGGTGACGACCACCTCTTCGAGCGCCGCAGGCGAGCCGTTGGACGCATCGCCGCCGGCCTCGCCGGGCACGTAGGCGACGCGGCGGCGCGTGGCCACCGGCGTCGAACGGGCCGGGCGACGCACCACCACGGCGCCATCGGCGAGGAACTGGTGCTCGACGCCCAGCCCCGAGGTCATGCGGCGCAGCGCCGCCTGGGGCGTCATCGCCCCGCGAACGGCCACCGAGCGCAGGCCGGCCACCTGCCCGTCGTCGACCGCGATACGCAGGCCCGACTGACGTCCGAACGCCTGCAGAGCCTCCGGCAGGGGCTGAGCGGGAATGTCGAACGTCCTGGCCTGCTGAGCCAAGGCGGGCGCCGGCGCGGCCCCCGCGGCGAGCGCGACGCCCGCTCCGAAATAAACAGCGGTCGCGCCGAGCAAGGCCCGCATCCGCTTCCTGCCAACCGTCATGTAGCCCCCAAAGAACCTGAAGCGGGACCGCACTCGGCCCCACTTGAAGGACGTGGGCTAGGGGAGGCCCCCTATGGTTTTTCGCGTGAAGTTTTTGCGTCGCTTCCGCCCACGGACGAAGCCGGGCGGACGCTTTCAGCGCGGGGCCAGCACCATGTCGCCGTTGGGCGCGCGCCGCACCGACAGGTCGTAGAGGGCCGACAGAACCGTCGCCGCGCCATCGACGTCGCCGGCCCTCAGTTCGCCGCGAAACCGCTGTCCGGATGCGCCGGTGACGACCATGCGGCCAGGACCGTAGCGATTGAGTTCGGCGGCGACCTCGGCCAGCGAGGCCCCGGCGAAGACCAGGCGGCCGTCCGACCAGACCCAGGCGCCGTCCCGATCGAACCGGGCGATTTTAAGCGGCGCGGCCGATGCCGGAACCCGCACGCCGTCGCCTGGGGCAAGGCGCACGGGCCGCACCGATCCGTGCTCGGTGTTGCGCACCTCGACCGCGCCCTTGAACAGGTTCACCGCCGCCGAGCCGGCGTCCAGGCGCACGTCGAAGACCGTGCCCAGGGCCTCGACCCGCGCGGGGCCGGCCTCGACCACGAACGGGCGCGCCAGGTCGCGCGCCGCGACGAAGCGCGCCCGTCCCTCGGCCAGGCGGATGTCGCGCCGGCGCGGGCGCATCTCGACGGTCAGCCGGGTGGCCGTGTCGAGCCGGATCGTCGAGCCGTCGCTCAGCGTCACCGACCGCTGCTCGCCCTGGGCGGTCTGGTAGACCTCCGACCGCACGGGAGCGCCGACGCCGAAGTGGAGGGCAAGGCCGCCGCCCGCCGCGCCGGCCAGCACGAAGACGGCCAGGGCGGCGGCCCTGCGCGTCCAGGCCGCCCCCTGCCCTCGCCCGACCCGCGCCGGAGCCGCCGAGGGCGCGCCGTCGACCAGTTCGCGGATCGCCGGGTCATCGGCCAAGGCGCCGGCCAGACCCCAGACGTCATCGATCTCGGCGGCGACCTTGGCCCGGGCGGCGTTGCGCAGCCGCCAGCGTGCGTAGGCCGGCCGGAGCCGCGGGCCGTCGGGACCGCGCAGGCGCGCGAACCAGGTCGCCGCGGCCTGGATGGCCGCGGGCGTCGCCCTGCGATCGAAGCGGTGCTCGGTCATGATCGATCCTCTCCGCGTAAGGACGCACCGGAGCGATCCGACCCTACGGCCCGTCGCAGTTGGGCGAGGGCCGCCGACACATACTTCTCCACCGTCTTGACGGAAATCTTCATCGCCACGGCGATCTCGGCGTAGCTCATCTCGCGGTACCGGCTCATCACGAAGGCGGTCCGCATCGGCTCGTCCAGCGCCAGGATCGCGGCGCGGGTCCGCGCCAGGGCCTCGCGATGCTGCAACACGACGTCCGGCTCAGGCCCCGGATCGGTCAGGTCGTGGTCGTCGATGGGCTCGTGCCGGTCCTGGCGGCGCGCGCGGGCCCGGCGCCGGCGATCGCGCATCAGGTTCTCGGCGACCCGGAACAGGAAGGCCCGCGGGTTCTCCAGCGCCGCCACCGACGGATAGGCGGCCAAGCGCAGAAAGCTCTCCTGGACGATCTCCTCGCGCTCCCAGGGATCGACCTCCCGCGCGGCGAGGAACCGCCTCAGGTCGCCGGTGTGAGCCTGCGCGATGCTGTCGATCTCGCGACGCTGGTCGCCGGCGGCAGACGGCGCAGGGTCTGTGATCGAGGGCCTGTCGGCGCCGTCCATCCCAATAGCCTCGCACGCGTCACGCCAACTTCGACACGTCCGCCTTTGCCGCATTTGCGCCGCGCATTCAACTGGCGGCAGAGCCGGCGCCGCCGCGCAATCCTTTGACGCAAAAGGGTTGTCGCAAAAAATTCACGGCCGCCGCCGGGCGCTCAGCCTCAAACCGACGGGTCGCTCCGGGTCACGCGCCCGGATGCAGCCCCGGCGCTTCCTGGCCCGTGCGGGCGACATATTCGGTGTAGCCGCCGCCGTACTGATGGACGCCCTCGGGCGTCAGCTCCAGCACCCGGTTCGACAGCGCCCCCAGGAAATGGCGGTCGTGCGAGACGAAGAGCATGGTGCCCTCGAAGTCGGCCAGGGCCGCGACCAGCATCTCCTTGGTGGCCATGTCGAGGTGGTTGGTCGGCTCGTCCAGCACCAGGAGGTTCGGCGGATCGAACAGCATCTTGGCCATGACCAGGCGCGCCTTCTCGCCGCCGGACAGGACGCGGCAGGGCTTCTCGACATCATCGCCGGAGAAGCCGAAGCAGCCCGCCAGGGTGCGCAGGGCGCCCTGCCCCGCTTGCGGGAAGGAGCGCTCCAGCGACTCGAAGATCGTCTCTTCGCCGTCCAGCAGGTCCATCGAGTGCTGGGCGAAATAGCCCATCTTGACGCTGGCGCCGATGTTGACCGCGCCCTGGTCGGGCTTGGTGTCGCCCGCCACCAGCTTCAGCAGCGTCGACTTGCCGGCGCCGTTGGCGCCCAGCACGCACCAGCGCTCCTTGCGGCGCACCAGGAAATCCAGGCCGTCATAGATGGGCTTGTCGCCGTAGCCCTTGCGAATGCCCCGCAGGCTGATCACGTCCTCGCCCGAGCGCGGCGGGCTCTGGAACTCGAACTGCACCGTCTGGCGTCGGCGGGGGGCCTCGACGCGTTCGATCTTGTCGAGCTTCTTGACCCGGCTCTGCACCTGGGCGGCGTGCGAGGCGCGCGCCTTGAACTTCTCGATGAACTTGATTTCCTTGGCCAGCATCGCCTGCTGACGCTCGTACTGGGCCTGGCGCTGCGCCTCGCTGAGCGCGCGCTGCTGGTCATAGAAGTCCAGATCGCCCGAATAGGTGATCAGCGAGCCGGCGTCGATCTCGACCACCTTGCCGATGATGCGGTTCATGAAGGCGCGGTCGTGCGAGGTCATCAGCAGCGCGCCGTCGTAGTTCTTCAGGAACGCTTCGAGCCAGATCAGGCTTTCCAGGTCCAGGTGGTTGGACGGTTCGTCCAGCAGCATGCCGTCGGGCCGCATCAGCAGGATGCGGGCCAGCGCCACGCGCATCTTCCAGCCGCCGGACAGCATGCCGACATCGCCGTCCATGCGTTCCTGGCTGAAGCTCAGGCCCGCCAGGACCTCGCGCGCGCGGGCTTCCAGCGCATAGCCGTCCAGCTCCTGGAAGCGCTCCAGCACCTCGCCGTAGCGTTCCATGACGGCGTCTAGCTGGTCGGCCTGATCGGGATCGACCATGGCCGCCTCGAGCGTGGCCATTTCGGCGGCCAGCGCGCTGACGGGACCGACGCCGTCCATCACCGCGGCGACCGCGCTCTGGCCCGACATCTCGCCGACGTCCTGGCTGAAATAGCCGATCTTCATGCCGGGATCGATGGCGACCAGCCCGTCGTCGGGCTGTTCCTGGCCGGTGACCATGCGGAACAGCGTCGTCTTGCCGGCGCCGTTCGGGCCGACGAGGCCGACCTTCTCGCCCTTCTGGATGCCCATCGAAGCTTCGATGAACAGGATCTGGTGGCCGTTCTGCTTGGAGATATTGTCGAGGCGGATCATGGGGCGGTCTGCTAACGCGAGCGGAAGCAGAACGCCAGCCTTCGGGTCACATCAATTCAAACCGTCGGACCGGTTCAGAGCCCCACGCCGCCGACCGGCACGGTCTCGAACCGGTGGCCGAAGCCGGCGATGATCGGGCGGGCCCTGGCGATGGCGGCCTGCACCGAAGGCAGCTTCAGCGACGCGGCGTGGCTTTCCTTGTCGGTCCAGACCTCGGTGATCCAGATCGCGTCGGCGTCGATCGGGTCGAGCGCGAGAATGTAGGACAGGCAGCCGGGCATCGCCTCCGTACCTTCCCTGAGGATGGCGACTAGGTCGTCGCGCTTGCCGGGGGCGGCCTTCATCTGGCCGATCAGTCCGTACATCGTCTTGTCTCCCGCAACGGCGAGCGACGGCGCGAGAGCCGTCGCCGCGCCGCCGATCATGGCCTGCCTGCGGTCCATTCCTGTCAGGAGGCCTTGCATTCGCCCTCGTGGGCGACGCTGACGCCCTGGCCCGCGGCGCTGCAGGCGTTGCCGTAGGTCTTGCCGTCGCAGCCGCACACGGGGCGATAGTCCATGGTGCAGACCTGCGGACGCTTGCGGCAGATCCCCGAGGCGTCGGCCACCGTCTTGCAGGCGCCGACGGGCATGACGCAGGACAGGCCCTCGCCGCACTGGAAGCCGGCGATGCCGCCGCACATGCCGCCCTCGGCCACGGGCGCGCGCGACATCGGGGGCGGAGCCCCGGTGGAGGGGCCGGCGGGCTGGCCCGCGCAGGCGCTGATCAGAAGGGCGGCCGCGAGGCCCAGCCAAGAAGGCACGCTCATGATGTTCCTCCCGCGCGGATTCGACCGCAGGTCGCGATCCTCGCACGAAGCCCGCGCGACAGACAAACGCCGCGATCGGGGAAAAATGGGGCGCCGCGCTGCTTGATCAGGGGTCTGAATTAGTCTGTCCTCGCGGCCTCTTCGAGAGTCGGGGAAAATTGATGACACGATGGGGTACGACGGCCGCTGCCGTCAGTCTGCTCGCGCTGGGCCTTTCGGCCTGCGCCACGACCGGGACGACGGCGAAGCCGCAGGCGTCCGCCAAGCCCGCCGAAAAGGCCGAGGCCAAGCCGCTGCCCAAGGGCCTGGACGGCGAGGCCTCGTCGGGCTTCCCCTCGACCTACGCGCCCCTGCCCTCGCGACCGACGGCCTTCGTCGGCGCCACGGTGCTGACCGCGACCGGCGCCCAGATCGACAACGGCGTGGTCGTGGTCCAGGACGGCAAGATCATCGCCGTCGGCGGTCCCGAGACCGCCATCCCCGCCGGCGTCACGACCATCGACGCCAAGGGCAAGTGGATCACCCCCGGCATCATCGACTCCCACAGCCACCTGGGCGTCTATCCCTCGCCCGGCGTGTCGGCCAAGTCGGACGGCAACGAGGCCACCGATCCCAACACCGCCCAGGTCTGGGCCGAGCACTCGGTGTGGCCGCAGGACCCGGGCTTCAACCGCGCCCGCGCCGGCGGCGTGACCACCCTGCAGATCCTCCCCGGCAGCGCCAACCTCTTCGGCGGCCGCTCGGTGACGCTGAAGAACGTGCCCTCGACCACCATGCAGGGCATGAAGTTCCCGGGCGCGCCCTACGGCCTGAAGATGGCCTGCGGCGAGAACCCCAAGCGCGTCTACGGCTCCAAGAACCGCACGCCCTCGACGGCGATGGGCAACGTCTTCGGCTATCGCAAAGCGTGGATCGACGCGGCCGACTACGCCCGCAAGTGGGACGACTACCGCGCCAAGAAGGACAAGGGCGAGAAGGCCGACGCTCCCAAGCGCGACCTGCAGCTTGAGACCCTGGCCGGCGTGCTCAAGGGCGAGATCCTGGTGCAGAACCACTGCTATCGCGGCGACGAGATGGCCGTGATGATCGATGTGGCCAAGGAGTTCGGCTACAAGATCACCATGTTCCACCACGCGGTGGAGAGCTACAAGGTCGCCCCGCTGCTGGCCAAGGAAGGCATCTGCTCGGCCACCTGGGCCTCGTGGACCGGCTTCAAGATGGAAAGCCTGGACGGCGTCGATTCCAACGCCGCCATGGTGTGGAAGGCCGGCGCCTGCGTCGTCATCCACTCCGACGACCCGATCATGACCCAGCGCCTCAACCAGGAGGCCGCCATCGCCATGACCGCGGGCAACAAGATCGGCTACGGGATCACCCGCGCCGAGGCCATCAAGTGGATCACGGCCAATCCGGCCAAAGCCATGGGCATCGCCGACAAGACCGGCAGCCTGGAAGTGGGCAAGGCCGGCGACATCGTGGTCTGGAACCGCGACCCGTTCAGCGTCTACGCCCAGGCAGAGCAGGTCTATATCGACGGCGCCCTGACCTACGACCGCAGCGACAAGCGCTATCAGCCCAAGTCCGACTTCGAGCTCGGCCAGCCCGGCCAGGGAGCGTTCAACTGATGATCCGGTCCATCCTTCTCGCCGGCGCGGCCCTGACCGCCGTCGTCGCCGCTCCCGCCGCCGCCCAGACCTTCGCCATCGTCAACGCCCGCATCGAGCCGGTGTCGAGCGCGGCGATCCCGTCGGGGACCATCCTCGTCCAGAACGGCAAGATCGCCGCCGTCGGCGCCGGCGTCGCCGTGCCGGCCGGCGTGACGACCATCGACGCCAAGGGCGGGGTCGTGACCCCGGGCCTGGTGGCCCCGTCGTCGAACATCAGCGCCTCGGAGATCGGCGGCGTGCGCGAGACGCGCGACGACGGCACCGGCAATGCGCTCTCGGCCGGCTTCGACATCGCCTACAGCGTCAATCCGGCCTCGCCGATGATCGGCCTGGCCCGAGACAGCGGCGTCACCAGCTCGGCCGTGACCCCGATCCTGTCGGGCGTCGGCGGCGGGTCCCACGAGCATGCCGACGACGGCGTGGTCGAGGAGATGACGGCCGGCAAGGACGGCGGCGGCGATCCCCCGCTGTTCGGCGGCCAGGCGGCGTTCGTGCGCCTGAAGGCCGGCGAGGCCGACATCCTCGCCAAGTCGAAGACCGCAGTGACGCTGTCTCTGGGCGAGGCCGGGGCCCGCGCGGCCGGCGGCTCGCGCGGCGCGGCGATCGTGCTGGTCAAGTCGGCCCTGCAGGACGCCCGGGCGTTCGCCAGGAACCGCGCCGCCTTCGAACAGGGCGCCACGCGCGACTACGGCCTCTCGCGCCTCGATCTGGAGGCCCTGGTCCCGGTGGTGCAGGGCAAGACCCCGCTGCTGATCCGCGCCCATCGCGCCTCGGACATCCGCCTGGCCCTCAAGCTGGCGGCCGAGGAGAAGATCAGGATCGTGCTCGAAGGCGCCGAGGAAGGCTGGCTCGTGGCCGGCGAGATCGCCAAGGCCGGCGTGCCGGTGATCGTCGACACCCAGGCCGACCTGCCCGACAGCTTCGAGACCCTGGGCTCGCGCCTCGACAACGCCGCCCGCCTGAACGCGGCTGGCGTGACGGTGGCGATCAACGGCGCGCGGGACTTCAACAACCTGCGCCAGGAACGCCTGAACGCGGGCCTGGCCGTCGCTAACGGCCTGCCCTATCCGGCCGCCCTGGCGGCGATCACCCTGACGCCGGCGAAGATCTGGGGCATGGCCGACCAGATCGGCTCGCTGGACGTCGGCAAGACCGCCGACCTGGTGCTGTGGACCGGCGATCCGCTGGAAACCACGACCTGGGCCGACAAGGTGTTCATCGGCGGCGTCGAGCAGCCGGCCGACAGCCGCCAGAGCCAGCTGCGCGACCGCTACGCGGCGGGCGACAACGGCCTGCCCCCGGCCTATCGGTAACGGACCGGACGGCCCGCTCCTCCCCGGAACGGGCCGTCGCTTTTCGAGGGAAGAGATGGAAGCCGCCGCCGTCGTCATCCGCCCCTATCGGCCGGACGATGCGCCTCACATGGCCCAGCTCTACTACGAGGCCGTTCGCGGCCTTGGCCGGCGCGACTATTCCGCCGCGCAGGTGGCCGCCTGGGCGCCCGCGCCTCTGGCGCCGATCGACGTCCTGACCCGCGCCGCCGACGGTCGCACGACCTTCGTCGCCGCCGACGCCGGCGACCAGGCCGTGGCCTATGTCGACCTCGAGGCCGACGGCCATGTCGACCACCTCTATTGCCATCCCGATTTCGCGGGCCAGGGCGTGGCCTCTCGCCTGCTGGAGACGGTGATCCAACGCGCCGTGGAGCAAGGCCTCACCGCCCTGCATGTCGAGGCCAGCGAACTGGCGAGGCCCGTGTTCGAGCGCCACGGCTTCACCGTGACCTCGCGGCGGGACTTCGAGGTGCGCGGCGTGCCGATCCACAACTACGCCATGCGGCGCGAGCTGGCCTGAGCCATGCCCGCGCCCGTCTAGACCTAGGTCTAGACGGCCCCTCCCCATGCCTTCGCGCGGCAAACCCATGGATGGCTACCTGGCCGGCGTCCTCGCGCCGAAAGTCCTGACGTCGCCCGCCGGCAGCATCCGGCGCCGCGGGCAGGTTTTCGACGGAAGGAGACGGCGATGTCGGACATCATCATCACGGACAAGCAACTGTCGGCCTCGGCCTATACCGCGACCATCAACGCGCCGATCGAGGCGATCGACATCGCCGACTGGCTGTTCAATCTACCCGAGGCCGAGTACCAGCGCTGCTGCGCGCCCGACCATATCTCGGCCGGCGCCACCTTCACCGACGACGGCCGGCGCATGTCGATCAATGTCGAAATGATCGGCCAGACGCTGATGGTGCAGCACTACGTGGCCGAGGTCGCCACCCCCACCCTGTGCAGGATGGTGTCGACCTCGGACGCCTTCACCCCCAACGGCCGCACGCGGGTGCAGGTGATCTGGACCCTGAGCGCCAGGAAGATCGACGAGGCGACCTGCGAATACACCAACAGCGTGGTCGCCCACCCCACCCAGGCCTTCCTCGACTTCATCGACAAGCACGGCACGCCGTTCGAGGACGCCGCCGACGCCCGCCAGCGTGACGGCGGCGACCACAACAGCCGCGAGACGCCGCTGTTCGCCGCCAGCATCGAGCGCCGCGCCCTGGCCCGCATGGCCGCCAAGGCCGCTTGAGGGCAAACGGCGCCCGAGACGAAAACCTCGCCCTTCGACAGGCTCAGGGTGAGGTTTTCGAGCGGCCAGCCAGTGGTCCTCATCCTGAGCTTGTCGAAGGACGAGGACCCCGCGCGGAGCCTGAACGTCACTCCGCCCAGCCCCTCAAGGCCAGACGTTGTTGGACGTCACGCTGTCGCCGCCCGTCGGAACCTGGCAGTCGTTGAAGCTGATCGCCACCGACTGGCCCCAGTTGGTCGAGTCCGCCTGGACCTGGAAGTGCAGGTGCGGGCCGGAGGTGCGCCCCGTATTGCCCGAGGTGGCGATCGGCTGGCCGCGCTGGACGACGTCGCCGACGTTCACCAGCACGCCGTTCTGCTGGATGTGGAAGTACCAGCTGGTGAAACCGCCCGGATGGCGGAGGCGCACGGCGTTGCCCCAGTTCTGCAGGCTGCCGCCCGGGAACGGCGTGTTGCTGGGCGTGGTCGGGGCGTTGGGGTTGTAGGTCGTGCTCTGGCTTTCCTGCAGCCACTCGACGGTACCGCCGCGCACGGCGCGGATCTGGGTTCCGACCGGCATCGAGAAGTCGAAGGCGAAGGCCTGGCTGCCGTTGTGCGAGCCGCCGGGATTGTTGTTGCCCTGGCCGACATTGCGGGTGTCGCCCGCTTTCCACGGATAGCGATAGGCGCCGACGGCGCTGTCCTGCTGCTCGATGAACTCCATGCGCAGGCCGCGGCTGAAATAGGCCGCGTCCTCGGTCTTGAAGTCGACCATGCAGCGGCGGTGGCTCCACCACTGGGTTCCCGTCCCCGGCCGCCAGACCGCGGCGTAGGCGTCGCCGTCCACCGACAGCGCCGCCAGCCGCAGACCCTGGTTGAAATAGGTCTGGTCCTGGGTCTCGACCTGGGCGCCGGTCATGCCCGAACGCCACCACTGGGCGCCTGTCCCCGGCCGCCAGACGGCGGTGTAGCGACCGCCGTCGACCTCCAGCAGGGTGATGCGCAGGCCGTTGTCGAAATGGGTCTGATCCTGCGCCTTCATCTGGTCGACGGTCATGCCGGTGCGCCACCATTGCGCGCCGGAACCGGGCCGCCAGACGGCGGTGAACCGGCCGCCATCGAGTTCCAGGGCGGTCAGGCGGAGGCCCTGATTGAAGTAGGTGGTGTCCTGGGCCTTCAGCTCGTCCAGCGTCATGCCCGCCCGCCACCACTGGGCGCCTGTCCCCGGCCGCCAGACGGCGGCGAACCGACCGTCCCTCACCGACAGGGAATGGATGCGCAGGCCGTTGTCGAAATGGGTTTTGTCCTGGGCCTTGAGCTGATCGAGGCTCATGTCCGAGCGCCACCACTGGGCGCCGCCGCCCGGACGCCAGGCGGCCGCATAGCCGGTGTCGGCGAAAGCCAAGCCGGGCGCAGCCACGGCCAACAGGCCAGCGCAGAGCGCCGGCGCAAGGATCGCACGCATCAAACCCTCCCATTCGGGCGCGTCTCTATGGAGCGCCGCTCGAAAGCCGGAAACCGATGAAAGCTTGGAACCGTGCGCCGATCACCGGTCAGGCCCGGACGTCGCGCACGACAAGCTTAGGCGCGCCGGCCCGCTCCAGGAAGGGCGTATGGGCCTCGCCGCCCGGGCGAGGCCCACCAGGCGTCAGGTCGCCCAGGTGATCTTCACGATCGAGGGCCGATCGCTGTTGTAGGAGACCGTGTGCTGCTCGCGGCGGCTGGCGGTGATGGCCAGCTTGTAGGTGTCGCCGGTCTGGTCGGTGAAGGCCAGGTTGATGCTGCCCGAGAAGATGCCCGACGGCCCCTGGGCGTCGACCTGCACCTGGTAGCTGTAGATGCCGGCGTTCGACACCAGGCGGATGCCGTAGACCTTGCCCTCGCTGTTGCCGATGATGCACGAGCTGAGGTCGGTGCTGCCGTTGATCGAGACGGCCGAGCCGACCGGCAGCAGCCCGTTGGCCGTGCCGCTGGTGTCGCCGCAGTCGGTGGTGGTGAATTCGGCGGTCCCCGCCTGCGCAGTCGCAGTCGTCATGACGCTTCTCCCTCTTCCGATGGACCGGCCGCCGCTCGGGCCGGTGGAAGGGAGCATTCACTCAACCCGAGGCGATATCAACGAAAATACACGTGAAGATTGTCACATTCGTGCATGCACACTGAAGCTGCAAACCAATCCCCAGGCAGCGCTTTCCTTGGGGGCGAGCTCGGGTCATACGGGGCGGGACACCCGAATCGCCGCAAAATCCCCACATGTCTTCCAAAGACCCCAACTCGCTGTTCTCGCTGTTCGACGACGACGCCCTGGCGCCGCCGAGCGCCCCGCCCCTGCCCGCTCGCGAACCGCATCCGCAGCCCAAGCCGCAGCCGCCGCCTCCCCCGCCGCCGGGCAAGGTCGAGGCCGCGCCGGCTCAGGCTCCGTCTTCGGGCGGCTACGACGCCAGTTCGATCGAGGTGCTGGAAGGCCTGGAGCCCGTGCGCATGCGTCCGGGCATGTACATCGGCGGCACCGACGAGCGGGCCCTGCACCACCTGTTCGCCGAAGTGCTCGACAACTCGATGGACGAAGCCGTGGCCGGCTTCGCCAAATCGATCGAGGTCAAGCTCGACGCCGACGGCTACCTGTCGGTCAAGGACGACGGCCGCGGCATGCCCGTGGACCCTCACCCCAAGCATCCGGGCAAGTCGGCGCTGGAAGTGATCATGACCGTCCTGCACGCGGGCGGTAAGTTCAGCGGCAAGGCCTACGAGACCTCGGGCGGCCTGCACGGCGTCGGCGCCAGCGTCGTCAACGCCCTGTCGGAACTGGTCGAGGTGACCGTCTGGCGCGACGGCTTCGAGCACCGCCAGAGTTTCGCCCGCGGCAAGCCGCTGGGCCCGGTCGAGAAGATCCAGCCCAGCCGCAAGCGCGGCACCATGGTGCGCTTCAAGCCCGACGAGCAGATCTTCGGCGAGGGCTGCGCCTTCAAGCCGGCGCGCCTGTACCGCATGGCCCGTTCGAAGGCCTATCTGTTCCGCGGCGTGCAGATCAAATGGTCCTGCGCCCAGGAGCGCATCCACGACCAGACGCCCGCCGAGGCGGTGTTCCACTTCCCCAACGGCCTGGCCGACTTCCTGGCCGAGCGCACCAAGGGCCTGGAGACGGTCACCCCGACCAGCTTCGCCGGCCGCATCGAGCGCGAGGGCGAGGCCGGCGCGGTCGAATGGGCCGTCACCTGGACCCCGCGCGGCTTCGGCGAGCACGACGGCTTCATGCAGTCGTACTGCAACACCGTGCCGACCCCCGAGGGCGGCACGCATGAAAGCGGCTTCCGCGCCGCCCTGACGCGGGGCCTCAAGGCCTATGCCGACCTCAAGGGCGAGAAGCGCGGCACGATCATCACCGCCGACGACGTGGTGGCCCAGGCCGGCGCGCTGATCTCGGTGTTCATCAAGAACCCCGAGTTCCAGGGCCAGACCAAGGAAAAGCTGTCAACGACCGAGGCCCAGCGCTTCGTCGAGAACGCCCTGCGCGACCCGTTCGACCACTGGCTGACCGGCAGCCCCAAGGCCGCCCAGGCCCTGCTGGAGTTCGTCATCGAGCGCGCCGAGGAACGCCTCAAGCGCCGCAAGGACAAGGAAGTCTCCCGCGCCTCGGCGACCCGCAAGCTGCGCCTGCCCGGCAAGCTGGCCGACTGCGCCGGCGGCGCGGTCGACGGCGCCGAACTGTTCATCGTCGAAGGCGACTCGGCCGGCGGCTCGGCCAAACAGGCCCGCAACCGCAAGAACCAGGCGATCCTGCCCTTGCGCGGCAAGATCCTGAACGTGGCCTCGGCCTCGGGCGAGAAGTTCACGGCCAACAAGGAACTGTCGGACCTGATGCTGGCCCTCGGAGCCCAGGGCGGGAACAAGTACCGTGAAGAGGATCTGCGCTACGAGCGGATCATCATCATGACCGACGCCGACGTCGACGGCGCCCACATCGCCTCGCTGCTGATCACCTTCTTCTACCGGACCATGCCGGACCTGATCCGCGCCGGCCGCCTGTATCTCGCCCTGCCGCCGCTCTACCGCATCAGCCACGGCGGCAAGACCGAGTACGCCCGCGACGACGCCCACAAGGACGAGCTGCTGGCCACCATGTTCAAGGGCAAGAAGCCCGAGATCGGCCGCTTCAAGGGCCTGGGCGAGATGATGGCCGCCCAGCTGAAGGAAACCACCATGGACCCGGCGGTCCGCACCCTGGCGCGCGTGACCCTGCCGCGCCACGAGGAGACCGTCGAGGACCTGGTCGAGACGCTGATGGGCCGCAAGCCCGAACTGCGCTTCAAGTTCATCCAGGACAACGCGGCCTTCGCGGCGGACGATCTGGATCTGTGATCCCCTCTCCCCTTGCGGGAGAGGGTGGCCTCCGAAGGAGGTCGGGTGAGGGGTCGCACAGAACGTCAGCTTCCCAAGCTGAGTGTTCGGAAGCCGCGTTAGATTTCTGAGAGACCCCTCATCCGTCGCCTACCGGCGACACCTTCTCCCGCAAGGGGAGAAGGAAACTACCCGATCAGCGCCCGGGCCGCGGCACGCGCCGCCTCGGTAACCTCCGCGCCCGACAGCATCCGGGCGATCTCTTCCTCGCGTTCGGCGGGCGACAGGGGTTCGACCTTCGTGCGGGTCGAGGTGTCGTCGCCGGACTTGGAGATGCGCCAGTGGGCGTCGCCGCGGGCGGCGACCTGGGCCGAATGGGTCACCACCAGCACCTGGGCGCCCCCCTGCCCTTCACCTTGCGCCAGGCGCTTGAGGCGCAGGCCGACGGCGTCGGCCACGGCCCCGCCGACGCCCTGGTCGACTTCGTCGAAGATCATCAGCGGCTGCGGGCCGCCGCCCTTCCCCGCCAGCGCCGCCTTCAGCGCCAGCGCGAAGCGGGCCAGTTCGCCGCCGGAGGCGATCGCTTCCATCGGGCCGAAAGGCGCGCCGGGATTGGTCGAGATCTCGAAGGCGATGCGGTCGAGACCTGAGGGCCCGGCCTTGTCCTCGTCCAGCGGCTCCAGGGCGACGCGGAACCTGGCCTTCTCCAGCTTCAGCGGGCCGAGCTCGGCCTCGACGGCTTGAGCCAGGCGGTCGCCGGCGGCGCGTCGCTCGGCCGATAAGGCCTGGGCGGCATACAGATAGGCCTCGCGGGCCTCTGCGGCCTGCGCCTCCGCGGCGACCAGGGCCTCGGCCGAGGTCTCGACGGCCTGCAGGCGGGCGGCGAACTCGGCGCGGACGGCGGGCAGGTCCTCGACCAGCACGTTCAGCTTCCTGGCCATGCCGCGCAGGGCGAACAATCGCTCCTCGGCCTTCTCCAGGCGGTCGGGTTCGAACTCGAAGCTCTCGGCGGCCATGTCGATGGCGGCGCTGGCTTCCTGGGCCTCGACGAGCGCGCGGTCGACCGCCTCGCAGGCGGCGGCCAGGCGGGTCATGGCCGGACCGTCGGCGGGCGCGCCGGCGTTGGCGGCGCGGTCGCGGGCGCGCTCCAGGGCGCGGAAGGCCGAAGCCAGCTTGCCCGACAGGTTGTCGCCGCCCAGCGCGTCCTGCGCGGCGGCGATGTCGGCCAGGGCCTTCTCGGCGGAACCCAACAGGGCCCGCTCCTCGGCCAGGGCGGTCTCCTCGCCCTCGCGCGGGTCCAGCCGGTCGAGTTCGGACAGGCGGAGCGTCAGTTCCTCGGTCTCGGCCGCGGCGCGGTCGGACAGGGCCTTCAGCTCGGCGGCGGTCTCGCGGGCGGCGCGCCAGCCGCTCCAGGCCGAGGCCACGGCTCCGACGCTGACCTGGCCGTAGGCGTCCAGCAGGGTGCGGTGGGTGCGCGGATCGAGCAGGCCGACCGTCTCGTGCTGGCCGTGCACCTCGAGCAGCAGGGCGCCGAGATCCTTGAGCACGCCGACGCTGGTGGCCTGGTCGTTGACGAAGGCCCGGCTGCGGCCGTCGGGCGACAGCTGGCGGCGCAGGACCAGATCCTCGTCGCGGGCGTAGTCCAGGCCCTTGTCGTCGAGATAGGCGAAAGCGGGATGGTCGGGAGCCAGGGCGAAAATGGCCGTGGCGCTGGCGTGGCCGGCGGCTCCGCGGCGCACCAGGCCGGCGTCGGCGCGGGCGCCGGTGGCCAGGCCCAGGGCGTCGAGAATGATCGACTTGCCCGCCCCGGTCTCGCCGGTCAGCGCGGTCAGGCCCGGCCCAATGGCCAGGTCGAGGCTCTCGATGAGCACCACGTCGCGGATGGAGAGACCGATCAGCATGGCCGGAAGGATCACCGGGAATCGGGCTTTTTCAAAGAGGAAGCGGTAGGCGCTTGAGAACAAAAGAAAAACGGGCCGTTTTGCAACGGCCCGCTTTCGCTTACATCCCGAGAACGCCCATCAGGCCGCCCTTTTTCTTCTTCTCGCCGGGAGGCGCCAGCGCGCTACCCTTCTCGCGATTGAGGGTGCGGTCGATCAGGTTGCGCTTGTTGCCTGCCTTCAGCGGCTCGACGGCCGGCTTCAGGCCCGCGTCGTTCAGCAGCTTGTAGGCGTCGGCGTACCAGCGGTCGCCCGGGAAGTTGTAGCCCAGCACCGCGCCGTTGCGCTTGGCTTCCTCGGTCAGGCCCAGGGTCATGTAGGCCTCGACCAGGCGGTAGAGGGCTTCGGGCGTGTGCGAGGTGGTCTGGTGACGGTCGACCACGGTCTTGAAGCGGCCGATGGCGGCCAGCGTCTTGCCGTCGCGCAGGTACCAGCGACCAATGGCCAGTTCCTTGCCGGCCAACTGGTCGTTGACCATGTCGATCTTCAGGCGGGCGTCCTGGGCGTATTCGCTGTTGGGATAGCGCTGGACGACGTCGCGCAGGGCGGCGAGCGCCTGCTCGGTGGCGGCCTGGTCGCGGTACACGTCGACGATCTGCTCGAAGTAGCAGATGGCCTTCAGGTAGTAGGCGTACGAAGCCGACGGGTTGCCCGGATAGAGCGAGATGAAACGGTCGGCGTCGCCGATGGCGTCGGCGTACTGGTTGCCCTGGTAGTGGGCGTAGCCGGTCATCAGGATCGAGCGGCGCGACCATTCCGAATAGGGGTGCTGGCGCTCGACCTCGCGGAAGTAGTCGACGGCCTCGTTCCAGTTGCCGCGGTCCAGGCGATTGGCGCCGGTGGAGTACAGCAGCTCGACCGGACGCTCTTCATAGGCCAGCGTCGGCTTCTTGGGCTTGCCCGCGCAGGCGGTCACCGAAAGAGCGGCGAGCACGGCCACGATGGAGACGGCCGAACGTCCCGAGATTTTGCGAAGCACGGACTCTCTCACCCTCGAAGCAACCTTGCGCGCCCCCGCGCCGAACCAAGGCTTCTACACCACGTCGATGCGGGCGCAAACGAAAGCCGAGCGGCGGGAGCGATCCCCCGTTTTGATCAGACCGCTTCGGCCAGCTCCGGCGCATGGGCGCGCCAGCGCCAAGCGCGCGGTTGCTCCATCAACGCACGAACAGCGGCGTTATTGAGGCCGTGTCCGGCCAGAATTCCTTCGAACCTGCCAAGGATCGGAGCGCCGACGACATAAAGGTCGCCGACGGCGTCCAGGGCCTTGTGGCGCACGAACTCGTCGGCGCGGCGCAGGCCTTCGGGATTGAGCACGCGGTCGCCGTCGATGACCACGGCGTTCTCCATCGAGCCGCCGCGGGCCAGGCCGATGTCGCGCAGCGCCTCGACTTCGCGCAGGAAGCCGAAGGTGCGGCAGTTCGACAGTTCCTTGCGGAAGCTTTCCTCGTCGATGGCGAGGTCGACGCGCTGGCGGCCGATGGCCTTGCTGGCGAAGGCGATCTCGAAGGCCACCTCGAAGGATTCGGCCGGCGTCAGGGACGCGCGCTTGTCGCCCTCGACCACCTCGATCGGCGAGAGAATCTCGATGTAGCGGCGCGCGGCTTCCTGGCGGCGGCGACCGGCGCGGTCGAGGATCTGCACGAAGGGCTCGGACGAGCCGTCCATGATCGGCACTTCCGGACCGTCCAGCTCGACGACGCAGTTGTCGACCGACAGGGCGGCCAGGGCGGCCATCAGGTGCTCGATGGTCGAGACGCGCACGTCGGCGGCGTTGGCGATGACGGTGCCCAGCTGGGTCTGCACCACGGCGTCGCCGCGAACCGGCACGCGGTTGTCGCGATCCTGGACGTCGGTGCGCACGAAGACGATCCCGCTGTCGGGAGCGGCGGGGCGCACGGCGACGCGCACATGCGCGCCCGTGTGCAGGCCGATCCCTGCGAAGATCACCGGTCCAGCGACCGTGTGCTGATGATAAGGCGAAACCGACACGAGAAACCTTTGTAAACTTGGGAGCGGCTCTGCGGCCGCCTATTCGTCCCCATTTACCGTCTACGAGCTTTGCCGCGACGCAGCAACGCAAGTCCTGTTTCGGATTGTTACCTTCATAAGTCGTTGTCCGATATGGCATTTTCGCCACGCGGAAGACCAAATTCCGCCACCTTCGCTAACGGCGCCGCAGCATGGAGCAAAGCTTGCCCTTCGGGCTGTCCTCACCGGCACGGCGCCGCTAGGCTCGCGCCGTTTTTGGCAACCTTGCCGCCTGGACCACGACTTCCATGACCAAGACCTTGCGCCTCGCCGCCTCCGCTCTCGCCCTCTCGCTGGCCGCCTTTGCGGTCGTCCCGGCCGCCGCCCAGGCGCAGGGTCGCGGCTTCACCGCCAAGGACATGGTCACCCTCGACCGCGTCAGCGAGCCGAAGGTGTCGCCGGACGGCCGCCAGGTGATCTACCTGGTGCGGACGATGGACCTGCCGGCCAACAAGGCCTCGTTCTCGCTGTGGGTCGCCGACCTGAAGGCCAGGATCGCCCCACGCCGTCTGGCGGTGTCGGACGGCGGCGTCTCCAGCGCCCGCTGGTCGGCCGACGGCAAGAGCATCTACTTCCTGTCGGGCCGCGCCGGCTCCGACCAGGTGTTCCGCACGGACGCTTCGGGCGAGACCGCCGTCCAGGTGACCAAGGCCCCGTTCGACGTCGGCGCCTTCAAGGTCTCGGCCGACGGCAAGACGGTGGTGGTCAGCCAGGCCGTCTTCCCCGACTGCCCCACCCTGGCCTGCACCCAGGAGCGCCTGGACCAGAAGAAGGCCCAGAAGACGACCGGCGTCGTCTACGACAAGCTCTTCATCCGTCACTGGGACACCTGGAACGACGGCACGAAGAACCATCTCTACGCCTACGACCTGGACGCTTCGGGCGTGGCGGCGGGCGAGGCGAAGGCGCTCATGGCCGGCTTCGACGGTGATTCCCCGACCAAGCCGTTCGGCGGCGACGAGGACTTCACCATCAGCCCCGACGGCAAGACCGTGGTGTTCTCGGCCAAGATCGCCGGCCGCGACGAGCCCTGGCAGACCAACTACGACCTATGGTCGGTTCCGGTCGACGGCTCGGCCAAACCGGCCAACCTGACCGAAGACAACAAGGCCTGGGACGCCCAGCCCACCTTCTCGCCGGACGGCAAGGTCCAGGCGTGGCTGGCCATGAAGCGCCCGGGCTTCGAGGCCGACCGCTTCGGCGTCATGGTGCGCGAGAACGGCAAGGTGCGTGAAGTGGCCCCGGCCTGGGACCACTCGGCCCAGTCGATCACCTTCAGCGGCGACGGCAAGACCATCTACACGACCGCCGAGGACGTGGGTCAGACCAAGCTCTTCGCCATCGACGTCAAGACCGGCAAGGCCACGGCCCTGACCGGCGAGGGCCACGTGGGCGCGTTCAGCGCCGCCGGCGGCTCGACCGTCATCGCCCAGGACAATCTGAAGACCCCGGCCCAGCTCTATGCGCTGGCTCCGAAAGGCGCGCCGATCAAGCTGACCGGCCTGAACGCCGACAAGCTGGAAGGCGTCGCCCTGGGCGAGGCCGAGCAGTTCAGCTTCAAGGGCTGGAACGACGAGACCGTGCACGGCTATCTCGTGAAGCCGGCCAACTTCGATCCGTCTAAGAAGTATCCGGTCGCCTTCCTGATCCACGGCGGCCCGCAGGGCTCGTTCGGGAACCTCTTCCACTACCGCTGGAACGCCCAGACCTACGCCGGCGCCGGCTATGCCGTGGTGATGATCGATTTCCACGGCTCGACCGGATACGGCCAGGCCTTCACCGACGCGATCAGCCAGCATTGGGGCGACCGCCCGCTGGAAGACCTGCAGAAGGGCTGGGACTTCGCCACCAAGAAGTACGGCTTCCTCGACCAGGACCGCGCCTGCGCCTTGGGCGGCTCGTACGGCGGCTTCATGATCAACTGGATCGCCAGCCAGTGGAAGGAGCCGTGGAAGTGCCTGGTGAACCACGACGGCATCTTCGACAGCCGCTTCATGGGCTACTCGACCGAGGAGCTGTGGTTCAGCGAGTGGGAAAACGGCGGCGCGCCGTGGGAAGGCAAGACCACCTACAGCCAGTTCAACCCGGCCGACCACGTGGCCGAGTGGACCGTGCCGACCCTCGTCGTCCAGGGCCAGAACGACTTCCGCGTGCCCCTCGAACAGGGCATCGCCACCTTCACGGCGCTGCAGCGCAAGGGCGTGCCCAGCAAGTTCCTCTACTACCCCAACGAAAACCACTGGGTGCTGAAGGCCCAGAACTCGGTCCAGTGGCACGACGAGGTGCTGGGCTGGCTGAACCAGTGGACGGGGAAGTAAGGCCCACGGCGGCAAACTCCTCCCTCGCGCAGCGGGGGAGGAGCTTCAATCAAATCCGGCCCGTCGCGACCGACCAGGTCAGGCGGGCCTTTTTTTCGAGCTCGCTCATCTCGCGCCCCTTTGCCTGGCGCGCCGCCAGGGCGGCCGGCGCTACGGCCGGAAAGGCGGCGATCGGCAGGGTCTTGAGCTCGGCGGCCGCCGCCTTGCGCTGCTGCGTCACCCGGGCCTCGACATCGGCGGCGGTCCAGGCCAGCGGCAGGCGCGAGCGACCGGCCAGCTTCAGCCGCCACAGGCCCGCGAGGCCATAAGCGCGGGCGGCGGCGCGGACGGCGGCGGGATCGGCCGAGGCGTCCAGGCGCCGGGCCATCAGGCCGGCCAGGGCGCCGGCGGTGGCGTCCAGATAGGCCAGCACAGCGGCCTCGTCGGCCAGCGGCACCTCCTCCAGGTCGGCCAGGCGCGCCTCGGCCATGGCCGCCAGGGCCAGCGGATCGACGCCCGAAGCGGCCAGTGCCTCGACGGCCGGGTGCTTGCGCGGGGCCTTGCCGGCGGCCAGTTCCTCCATCGCCTCGCGCCACCAGGTCAGGCGGATCTCGCCCATCAGCGCGCTGGTGACGCCGCCGGCCACGCGCGCCAGCTCGTAGTTGAAGGCGACCAGGGCGACGATGTCGGTCCGCGCCGCGAGGTCGGAGACGAACCGGCTGGCCAGCCAGCGATCGTTGTCGATGCGGCGGACCAGATCATCGAGGCCGGAATCGTAGGGGTTTTCGGGGGCGGCGGACATGGCGCGGCTTATGCCCCCCTCTTACCCGAAGAGAAAGGCCCGCCGTACCGGCGGGCCAACCGTCCAAAGAAAAAGGCCCGCCGGACGGGCGGGCCTTCGTCTCGATCCGGCGGACGGATCAGTTGAACAGCGTCTGGTACATCGTCATCGTAACCAGCATCGGAATGCTGAGCAGCAGGTTGATGCGCGAGAATAGCATGGCGGTCGTAGCCGCCTTGGCCTTGGTCGCGTCGTCGGCCGGCACCAGGCCGAGGGCCCGCTTCTGGTTCGGCCAGATCAGGCCCCAGACGTTGAAGAACATCACGGTGGCCAGCCACATGCCCATGCCGATGAAGGTGAAACCCATGTCGACGCCGCGCTGGTAGCCCTGCCAGGCGCCCAGCGTGATGGCCTCCATCAGGTAGCCGCGGCTGAAGGCGACGATCATGCCCATGATCCAGGTGGCCAGGGCCGACCAGCGGAACCAGAACAGCGCCTCGGGGGCGATATACTTGCTGACCGCCGGCTTCAGCTCGGCGGGGATGGTCGGCATCACCCGCATCTGCACGAAGTTGAAGTAGTAGAGCAGCCCGATCCACAGGATGCCGAACAGCACGTGCAACCAGCGGAACACCGCCTGCCAGTAGGCGCCGTGGAAGCCGTTGGGGCTGTGCCCGAAACCGAACACCATCACCAGGGCCAGCACGAAGCTGACGATGATGGTGCTGCGGAAGTTGGTGAGAATCCCAGTCAATTCAGCCCCCTGAGCCGTGTCTTGGCGTGCAGGATAGGCGGTGTGGGAGAGTCGGGGAAGCGGCCCCCTCAGTCGCTTCGCGACAGCTCCCCCAGAGGGGGAGGTGGCGCGTAGGGCCGGAGGGGGTTCAGACCGCGATCAGCGCCGCGGCCATGCGCCGGCCTTCGCTGGCCAGGACGTTGTAGGTGCGGGCGGCGGCCTCGGTGCTCATGAACTCGAGGCCCAGGCCCGCGGCCTTCAGCGCGTCGCGCACGGGGCGCGGCGGCAAGGCGTTGGCTAGGCCCATGCCCAGCAGCACGAACTCGACCGCCCCGCCGGCGGCGAACACCGGGGCGAAGGCGTCAGGCGTCAGCTCCGCCAGGCTGGCGACGGCCCAGTCCAGCGGCTGGTCGTCGATGACCAGCAGCGAACCGGGCCGCCAGACGCCGGAAACCCGGAAGCCGCCGCCGCCCCAGGCGTCGATCGACGGGGGCTGGCGGGGGGTAGGCCCCTGGCTCACGGCTGGCTGGCCGCGCCGAGCTTCACCGGCTTGGCCTCTTCGTCGCCGCGCTTGACGCCCCAGACCAGGATCAGGGGCAGAGCGATGTAGATCGACGAATAGGTGCCGATGGCGATGCCGAACACCATGGTGAAGACCAGCGGGAACAGCACCGGACCGCCGAAGATCATCGTGCCGCCCAGCGCCAGCAGCGCCGTCGAGCCGGTGATGATCGTCCGCGACAGACGCTCGTTCTCCGACAGGTCGATGATCTCGCGCAGCGGCGTGGTCTTGTACTTGCGCAGGTTTTCCTTGAGGCGGTCGAAGGTGATGACCTTTTCGTTCATCGAGTAGCCGATGACCGTCAGCAGGGCCGCGACCGAGGTCATCGAGAACTCGATCTGCATCACCGACAGGATGCCCAGGGTCAGGATGATGTCGTGGAACACGGCCACGACGGCGCCGACGGCGAACTGCCACTGGAAGCGGAACCAGATGTAGCCGAGCATCAGCAGCAGGGCGATGCCCAGCGCCTTGAAGCCGCCGAGCAGCAGCTCGCCCGAGACCTTGGCGCCGATGACGGTCGGCGCCGGCATGGTCATGCCGGGAAACTTCTGGACGATCTCGGTCTTGATCCGGTTGGCCTCGACGTTGGCGTTGACGCCTTCGGTCGGCAGGAAGCGGATCATCGCCGAGTTGGGCGAGCCGAAGCCCTGGACCTGCACGTCATGCGCGCCGGTAGCCCGGGCCACCTTGCGCAGTTCGTCGAGGTCGATGGCCGTGGGCATGCGGGCTTCCAGGGCGACGCCGCCCTTGAAGTCGATGCCCAGGTTCAGGCCCTGGGTGAAGAACGACACGCCCGAACCGACGATCAGGATGAGCGAGAAGATCGCGGCGACCGGGGCCCAGCGCACGAAGCGGTAGTGGGTCGAACGCGGGATCAGGCGAATGAGGGGCCAAGCAGCCATGAGCTTTGATCCTTACGCGATCGGCAGCTTCTTCGGCTTGGCGGTCTTGAACCACCAGCCGATGAGCACTTGAGTGATGATGATGGCGGTGAACAGCGAGGTGAACACGCCGATCGCCAGGGTCCAGGCGAAGCCCTTCACGGGGCCCGAGCCGAAGCTGAACATGATACCGGCCGAGATCAGGCTGGTGATGTTGGCGTCGAGGATCGACACCAGGGCCAGCCTGTAGCCGGTATCGGCCGCCGACATCGGCGACTTCCCGGCCGCGGCCTCGTCGCGCATCCGCTCGTAGATCAGCACGTTGGCGTCGACGGCGACGGCGAGCGTGAGGATCAGGCCGGCGATGCCGGGGAAGGTCAGGGTCGCCTGGCTGAACGACATGATGCCGACGATCAGCAGCACGTTGGCGATCAGGGCGATGGCCGCGAACACGCCGAACAGGCCGTAGGCCAGGATGATGAAGACGAACATCGCCGCCGCGCCGATGGCCAGCGAGATCGCGCCGGCCTTCACGGCGTCCGCGCCCAGTTCGGCGCCGACGGTGCGTTGCTCTTCGATGTTCAGCTGGGCCGGCAGCGCGCCCGAACGCAGCAGCAGCGACAGTTCGCTGGCGCTTTCGACGGTGAAGTTGCCGGTGATCTGGCCCGAACCGCCGAGGATCGGCGTTTGGATGGTCGGCGCCGAGATGACCTTGTTGTCGAGCACGATGGCGAAGCGCTTGCCGAGATTGCGGGAAGTGGCGTCGCCGAACTTGCGGGCGCCCGAGCCGTTGAAGCGGAACGAGACCACCGGACGGCCGCTCTGGCCGTCGAAGGCCTGCTGGGCGTCGACCAGTTCCTCGCCCGAGACGACGGCGCGCTTCTTCAGGGCGTAGGCGGGGACGTAGCCGTCGCCGCTGGGCACCAGCACGGTGCCGGGCGGCAGGCGGCCCGAAGCCATTTCTTCCTGGGTGACCGTCTCGTCGACCATCTGGAAGGTCAGCTTGGCGGTCTTGCCGATGACGGCCTTCAGGCGCTCGGGGTCGCTTTCGCCGGCGGCCTGGATGACGATGCGGTCCGCGCCCTGGCGGGTGATCGTCGGCTCCTTGGTGCCCAGGCTGTCGATACGGCGGCGGATGGTCTCGATCGACTGGTCGACGGCCTTGGAGGCGTCGGCGCGAGCGGCGTCGGGCGAGAAGGTCAGCTCGATGCGCTGGTCGGGCTTGGTCGAGACGTTGACGTCGGTGCCCACGCCGCTGGGCAGCGGGCTGCCCAGCTTGCGCAGTTCGGCGACCGCGGCGTTGACCTTGGAGGCGTCGTCGATGCGCACGCCGATCACGCCGTTGGCCTGGGCCAGGCCGTTGAAGTCGATTCCCGCGGTGCGCAGGGTGTTGCGGGCGTCCTCGACCAGGTTGTCGAGGCGCTCCTTGCGCAGTTGGGCGGTGTCGACCTCATACAGGAGGTAGGACCCGCCCTGGAGGTCGAGGCCAAGGTTCAGCTTCTGCTTGGGAACCCATCCCGGCAGGGCGTCTAGCGTCTTCTGCGGCAGAAGATTCGGCAGGGTGAAGACGATGCCGAAGATCACCGACAGGGTGACCAGGATAATCTTCCAGCGGGATAGGCTCAGCATGGACTACGAGGCTCTCGACGACGCCGGGGGCGCCAGGGCGGGCTTGATACGAACTAGACTTAAGCTCAGTTCTTGGGGTCGTTGGCCGGAGCCGGTTCGCCCTTGGCCGTGACTTCGGTGATCATGGCCTTGCGGACCTTCACCGTGACGCCCTGAGCGATTTCGACGCCGACTTCCTTTTCTTCCACGCGCACGATCTTGCCGATCACGCCGCTGGACAGAACGACACTGTCGCCGCGCTTGATGTTGCTCAGGGTCGCGAGGTGTTCCTTTTGGCGCTTCTGCTGAGGACGGATCAGCATGAAGTAGAACAGCACGACCATGAGGATGATCGGCGCGATGCCGATGAGCTGCTGCTCCAGGCCACCAGAGGGGTTCATAACGTCTCCACGAATTTCTGCGGGCGGAGCGCCTGAAATAGGGTCCCCGCCAAGTCGGCGGAAGCTATGCGTTCACCTCCTCTTTTGCAATGAGGGCGCGAGGGCGTTAGGAGCGTGGCCATGACCGAAGCCGCCCTGCCCCTGCTCGCCCGCATCGCCGACGCCCTGGATCGCCTGGCGCCGCCCGCTCCCGTCGCGCACAGTTTCGACGGCGCGCGCCTCTTCCGGCACGAGCCGGTCTCGGGCGCCTTCCTGCCCGCGCCCGACTACGCGATGGACATCGAGCTGCTGGTCGGCATCGAGCGCCAGAAGGAGCGCTTCCTGCAGAACCTGCGCCGGTTCGCCGTCGGCCTGCCCTGCAACCACGTGCTGCTGTGGGGCGTGCGCGGCACGGGCAAGAGCTCGCTGACCAAGTCGGCCTTCATGGCCCTGGCGGCCGAGTATCCCGACCTGAAGCTGGTCGAGGTCGACCGCGACGAGGTCGCCGCCCTGCCCCCGCTGTTCGACGCCCTGCGCGCGCGCACCGAGCGCTTCGTGGTGCTGTGCGACGACCTGTCGTTCGAGGACGGCGCGGCGGCGGCCAAGGCCCTGAAGTCGGCGCTCGAGGGCGGCGTCGCCGGCCCGCCCGAGAACGTGCTGTTCGTCTCGACCTCGAACCGCCGCCACCTGATGCCGCGCGATCACGCCGAAAGCCAGGGCGCCATCGCCTCGGCCGAGAACGCGGAAGAAGAGATGAGCGTCTCCGACCGCTTTGGCCTGTGGATCGGCTTCCCGCCCATGGACCAGCCGACCTATCTGGCGGCCATCAACACCTATGCCGAGCGTTTCGGCCTTCAGGTCGAGAACCTGGAGCGCCGGGCCCTGCAATGGTCGCAGCTGCGCGGGGCCCGCTCGGGCCGGGTGGCGTGGCAATTTGTCCGCGACCTAGCCGGCGAACTGGGCGTACGCTTGCCCGGATAACACTAATCCGGGGGGAAGCGTGGCCGACGGCAAGCCGTGGTTCAGGGTCAAGCGTCATGGCTATGGCGCGGGCCCGCCTTGCAGTTGGGAAGGCTGGGCCGTCGTCGCCCTCTATATCGGCCTGCTGCTGGCCTCGGCCGTCCTCTACGGCAAAGCCCACCCGCGCCTCGTCGGCGCGTTCGTCGTGGTCATAACCCTGGTCGTCATGCTCGTCGCCCGCTGGAAGAGCGACGCGCCCTGGCAGTGGCGCGACGGCGAGGAAGACTAGGCCGGATCGCCGCTGGTCGCCGGCGGGGTCTTCTTCTCGGTCAGGGCCACCAGCGCCACGCCGACCATGGTCGCGCCGCCGCCGATGACCAGTTGCAACGACAGGGCGTCGCCCATGAACAGCACGCCGATCGTGCACGAGACCAGCGGCGTCAGCAGGAAGTAGGGCGTCACGCGTCCCGGCTCGCGCCGCTGCACCAGCCAGAACAGCAGGGCGCTGGCCCCGATGGTCGAGACGACGCCGGCGAACACCACGCAGGCCCAGGCCAGCGGCGGCGCGGACGAGACCTTGGCCACCACATCGTCCTCGAAGGCGAAGGACATGGCGATCAGGATCGGCGCGGCCACGAAGGCGGTCAGGCCTTGCACCTTCAGCGGCTTCACGCCCGGCGTCTTGCGCACCAGCACCGTGGCCACCGCCCAGATGGCGGCGGCGGTGACGCCCAGGGCGATGGCCGGCAGGTCGGCCGCGCCGTGCGGATCAAGGCTCATCCACGCCACGCCCGCGAAGGCGACGGCCAGGCCGACGACGGCCGGAATGCGCATGGTCTCACCCAGCATCCGCCAGGCGAACAGGGCGGTGAACGGGATCCACAGCTGGGTGGCCACCACCAGCGGGCTCAGCGACTTGGCCATGCCGAAGGCGATGTAGATCAAGGCGAAGTGGATCGGTCCCGACAGCAGCACGATGGTCAGCAGCCGCTTCCAGTCCGGAAACGGCGGCCGCACGAACGGGAACAGGAAGGCCAGCGCCAGGGCGAAGCGCAGTCCGCCCACCATCATCGGCGGCAGGGCGGCGGTGGCGAACTTGGCCGCGGCGTTGTTCAGCCCCCAGGTCAGGATGATCGCCAGGATCGCCAGGCGTTCGATCGTCGTCAGGGGGCCGGTGGACGCGGACATGGGGCCGCTTGGATCAGACCCCGCCCGATCCTTCAACCCCGCCGGCGCCGATCACCTGCCGAATGGCCGACAAGAGGATTTCCAGGTCCGCGTCGGGCGTCGTGAAAGCCGGCGTCAGGTAGACGACCTTGCCCATCGGCCGGATCCACGCGCCCTTGGCCGCGAAGGCCTGGCACAGCGCGCCGACGGCCACCGGCGAGGCGAACTCGACGACGCCGATCGCGCCCAGCACCCGCACGTCGACGACGCCCGGCGCTTGGCGGCAAGGCTCCAGCCCTTCCTTCAGCGCCGCCGACACCCGCGCCACGTCGGCTTTCCAGGTTCCGGCCTCGAACAGGTCCAGCGAGGCGTTGGCCGCGGCGCACGCCAGCGCATTGCCCATGTAGGTCGGCCCGTGCATCAGGGCCGCGCCGGCGTCGTCGGACCAGAAGGCCTCGAACACCTTCTTGGAGGCGACGGCGGCCGACAGCGGCAGGGTGCCGCCGGTCAGGGCCTTGGACAGGGTGACGATGTCGGGCTCGATCCCCGCCGCCTGCATGGCGAAGAGCTCGCCCGTGCGGCCAAAGCCGGTGAAGATCTCGTCGAAGATCAGCAGCACGCCGTGCTTGTCGGCCAGCCGGCGCAGGCGGCGCAGCACCTCCGGATCGTGGAACAGCATGCCGCCGGCGCCCTGCACCAGGGGCTCGGTCAGCATGGCGGCGATCTCCCCGCCCCGCTGCGCGAGCAGGATGTCCAACGCGGCCTCGGAGGCGTCGTCCAGCGGCAGGTCGGCGATCACCTGGGCGGGCATGACGCCCGAGAACAGGCTGTGCATCCCCTCCTCCGGGTCGCAGACCGTCATCGTCGCCAGGGTGTCGCCATGATAGCCGCCGCGGAACGACAGGAAGCGCGTGCGGCCCGTCTCGCCGCGATTGATGTGGAACTGAAGCGCCATCTTCATGGCGATCTCGACCGACACCGAGCCGGACTCGGCGAAGAACACATGGTCGAGTTCGCCCGGCAGCATCGCCGCCAGCCGCGCGGCCAGACGGTAGGCCGGCTGGTGGGCCAGGCCGCCGAACATCACGTGCGGCATGGCCTCCAGCTGCTGGCGGACCGCCGCAGCGATGTGGGGATGGTTGTAACCGTGAACCGCCGTCCACCAGCTGGCGATGCCGTCGACCAGCTCGCGCCCGTCCTCCAGCACGATCCGCGAGCCGTGGGTGCGCACGACCGCAAGCGGCGCCGGGGCGGTCTTCATCTGGCAGTAGGGCCGCCAGACATGCTTGGCGCCTTCCGAGAGCCAGTCGGGAGCAGTCATGACGATCCTTTCGTTGCGCCGGAGGGGCGCCCCGCCTAGACGGGCTCGGCCCCAAGGGCAAACGGGAATCTGAATCGGAATGCACAGTCTGGACGCCTTCGCGAGCGGCAAGCTCGCGGCCCTGGAGGCCATGAGCCTGCGCCGCCGCCTCAAGCCCACCCGCCGCCTGCCCGGCGCGGTCGTCGAGCGTGACGGCAAGCGCCTGCTGTCTTTCTCCTGCAACGACTATCTGGGCCTGTCGCAGCATCCGGCCGTGATCGCCGCCGCCCAGGCCGCCGTGGCCGAGCACGGCGCGGGCTCGGGCGCCTCGCGCCTGGTCACCGGCGACAACCCGCTGATCGAGGAGCTCGAGGCGCGCCTGGCCCGCCTCAAGGGAACCGAGGCCTGCGTCGTGTTCGGTTCGGGCTATCTGGCCAACACCGGCGTCATCCCCACCTTCGCCGGCAAGCAGGACGTGGTGTTCGTCGACGAGCTGGCCCATGCCTGCATCTGGGCCGGCGCCCAGCTCTCCGGCGCCAAGGTCGTATCCTTCCCGCACAACGACAGCGACGCCCTGGCCGAACTGCTGGCCGAGCATCGCTCGATCTTCCGCCACGCCATCGTCGCCACCGACGGGGTGTTCTCGATGGACGGCGACGTCGCGCCGCTGGACTGGCTGTCGGCGGTCTGCGAGGCCAATGACGCCTGGCTGCTGGTCGACGACGCCCACGGCGTGGGCGTGCTGGGCGAAGGCAAGGGAACGGCCGCCCTGTTCCCCGACGCCGTGATCCCCTTGCAGATGGGCACGCTGTCCAAGGCCCTGGGCTCTTACGGCGGCTATCTGTGCGCCTCGCAGAGCGTGGTCGACTTCCTGAAGACCCGGGCCCGCACCGTCGTCTACACCACCGGCCTGCCGCCCGCCTCGGCCGCCGCCGCCATCGCCGCGCTCGACCTGATCGAGGCCGACCCCGCCTTCGCCGCGCAGCCGCTGCGCAAGGCCCGCCTGTTCACTAAGGCCGCCGGCCTGCCCCGCGCCGAAAGCCCGATCGTGCCGGTGGTGATCGGCGAAGCCGATGCGGCCCTGGCCGCCTCCGCTTCCCTGGAGGCCGAGGGTTTCCTGGTGGTGGCCATCCGTCCGCCGACCGTGCCCGCCGGCACGGCCCGCCTGCGCCTGGCCTTCAGCGCCGAGCATCCCGACGACGAGGTGCAGCGCCTGGCCGCCCTCGTCCGTCCCCATGTGGAAGCGGGCCGATGAGCGCCCTGTTCGTCGCCGGGACCGGCACCGACATCGGCAAGACCCACGTCGCCTGCGCGCTGATCCGGGCCCTTAAGGCCAGGGGCGTGGCCGTCGACGCCTTCAAGCCGGTGGTCAGCGGCTTCGATCCGGCCGATCCGTCCAGCAGCGATCCGGCGCGCCTGGCGCTGGCGCTAGGCGATCCCGCCGCCCTGCCCCGCATCTCGCCGCGCCGCTACCTGGCCCCGCTGGCGCCCAACCTCGCCGCGCGGCTCGAGGGCGACGTCCTGCGGATCGAGGACCTGGCCGCCGACTGCCGTGCGGCCCTCGCCGGCGAGCACGAACTGATGCTGGTGGAAGGCGCCGGCGGGGTGATGTCGCCGCTCACCGACGAGGCGACCAATCTCGACCTGATCGCGGATCTTCGCCTGCCGGTCCTGCTGATCGCCGGCTCCTATCTCGGCACGATCAGCCACGTGCTGACCGCCCTGGTCGCCCTGCGGGCCCGTGGCGCGACCGTGGCCGCCATCGTCATGAGCGAGAGCCTCGACGCGCCCGACCTCGCCCAGACCGCCGACGCCCTGGCCGCCTTCGAGCATGAGACGCCAATCTTCCTTGCGCCGCGCGACGAAGCCTGGAACGCAAGCGAGCTGGCCGACCATCTGGTAAAGGGGCTCTGACGCATGCGCGTGGCGATGATCGGCCTGGGCGACATCGCCCGCAAAGCCTACCTGCCGGTTCTGGGAACCCGCGCCGACGTGCAACTGGCCTTCGTCACCCGCAGCACCGCCACGCTCGATGAACTGGGCGCGGCCTGGCGGGTCGATCGCCTGCACACCGACCTGGACGAGGCTCTAGCCCAGGGCCTCGACGCCGCCTTCGTGCATGCGGCCACCGAGGTGCATCCACACATCGTCCGTCGCCTCATCGAAGCGGGTGTGCCCACCCTGGTCGACAAGCCGATCGCCGACACGCTGGAGGCCAGTGAAATCCTGGTCGACCTGGCCGAGACGCGGGGTGTGTCGCTGATGGTCGGCTTCAACCGCCGCCACGCCCCCGCCCAGGCCGAGGCGGCGGCGCTGAACGCCCCGTTCGTGCTGATGCAGAAGAACCGCACGGGCCACGCGGACGGCGTGCGGCGCACGGTCTTCGACGACTTCATCCACGTGGTCGATTCCTTGCGCTTCCTGGCGCCCGGCGCGATGGACGCAAGGATCAGCGGCCGCCTGGACGGCGACCTGCTGGAGCACGTGATGCTGCACCTGACGGGTTCCAACCGCGACGCCGTCGGGATCATGAACCGCGTCAGCGGCGCCAACGAAGAGGTTCTGGAAGTGATGGGCGGCGGGATCAAGCGCCGGATCGTCAACCTCGCCGACGTCACCGACTTCGCCGGCGGCGAGCGCCTGGCCCGCCGCGGCGACTGGACGAGCGTCGGCCGTCAGCGCGGCTTCGAGGCGATGATCGAGGCCTTTCTCTCCGCCGTGCGCGAGGACCGACGCCTGTCGGCCCTCGACGCCCTGGAAACCCACCGCCTGTGCGAACAGGTGGTGTCGGAACTGTCGGCCTAGAAATCCGCCGACAGCGTCACCTGGAAGGTCCGGTGCGAGCCGGGCCGGAAGGTGGCCAGGGTGTCCACGGTGGTGCTGATCGTGCCGAGATAGTCCTCGTCGAACAGGTTATCGACGTTGATCCGCGCCTTGACCTGCTTCAGCGGCCCCACGCCGAAGCCGTCGCCCAGGTCGATATAGGCGTTCCACACCGTGTAGCCGTCCGTCTTCTCGGTGTTGCGCATGTTGGTGTAGCGGTCGCTGAGGTGGCGGGCCGAGATGTTGACCAGCGCCCAGTCGGTCGGCTCCCAGGTCACCCCGCCCTGGAACAGCCAGGTCGGGAAGTCCGGCAGGGTGTTGCCCGCGATCGGCTGAACCCCGAAGTTGTTCTCGAACTCGGCCCGGTTGTACGACAGGTTGGCGTTGAAATAGACCTTGCCGCCCAGGACCTGCGGTTTCCACTGGCCGCTGAACTCGGCCCCGTGGGCCTCCACCCCGCCGACGTTCTGGAAGAAGGTCTCGGTCGTCGTGCTGCCCGGCACCACCGAGGCGTAGGACTGCAGGCGATTGTCGAAGGCGGTGTAGTAGGCCACGACCGAGGCGTTGAAGGTCGGCCGGTTGGCGCGATAGCCGATCTCGAGGTTCTGCGAGGTCTCGGCGTCGGGGCCGGGCGCTCCTGGGCTGGCGGCCGAGTAGATGTCGTCGGCGCCGCGTGGCAGGGCCAGGTTCTCCGAATAGGACGCGAACACCTGGTCTCGGCTGTTGATCGAGTAGACCAGGCCCACCTGCGGCAGGAAGCTGTCCTTCCAGTTGTCGGTGATCCGGGGCCGGCGCTGGGCGATGTAGTCGGCCGGATTGCGATAGCCGGCGATCTCGTAGTCGATGTCGGTGGCCTTGAAACCCAGCTCGACCTTCAGCCTGTCGTCCAGCAGCCGCACCGTGTCCTTCAGGAAGAACTGAGTGGTCTCGCGGGTGGAGACGTAGTTGCGCTGCAGGTGCACCGGCTCGTTCAGCAGCGCCGCGCCGTCGGGGTGGCCGCCCGCGGTGTTATAGCGGGCCTGGGTGCGGTGGTAGTCGTCCTTCTCCAGCCAGACGCCGGCCTGGACGGTGTGGATGCCCGCTCGCCAGGTTCCGCCGACGGTGATCCCCTTGCGCGTACCGTCGACGCCCGATAGGCCGTACTGCACGCCCTTGGGCGCGGTCAGGCCGGCCACGATCAGGCGCTCGGCGTTGTAGCTGGACAGCGAGGTGGCGTAGGCCTCGGGCGAGACGCCGTAGCCGCCCTTGTCCTCGTAATAGGCGGTCGAGCGGATCTCGAAGGCCTCGCCGATCGGCTTGTTCAGCGACAAGCCGTAGAGGTGGTCCTGCCGGGCGTTGACCGCGAACTTGTAGTACTGGTTGTAGGCGGTGTTGGAGTACGGCACGCCCGTCGCCGTGACCGGCAGGTTGGGCACGTAGCCGAGATAGGCGAAGTCGCGCCCCTTGCGGCCGAATAGGTCGCCCGCCGTCCCGTCGTACTGGGCCTTGGTGATCGACGGGGAGTCGTAGTCGTAATAGTCGTTGTGAACGGTCTGGAACGTCAGGTTCCCGCCGCTCTCGAAGGCGTAGTCGAGCTTGCCCTCGTAGTGCTCGCGCTTGATGAAGCCCGGACCGCGCCACAGGTCGCCCTTGATCCAGGAACCGGCGACATAGCCAGACAGCCGCCCGATCCTGCCGCTTTCCAGGCGCAGGAAGCTGCGGCGCAGGTTGTCCTCGCCCAGGGTCTGGCTGATCGAGCCGCCGGCCTCCGCGTCCGGGGTCTTGGTGAAGTAGTCGACGATCGGTCCCAGCGAGGCGTAGCTGGGCAGCGAGACATCGCCGGCGCCGGCCGAGGCCTGCACCCGCGCCAGGTTCTCGTTGTCGACATAGCGATAGATCGGGCTGCCGCCGAACTGGTCGCTGCGGCCCATCGGGATGCCGTCGAGCAGAAAGCCGATCTGCTGAAAGTTGAAGGCCCGCACCGAGACCGAATTGCCGAACTCGTACATGCCCAACGCGTCGTTGGCCTGGACGTTGAAGCCCGGCAGGCTCTCCAGCATCTTCAGGCCGGTCACGCCGGCCGGGGCCGACAGCAAGGCCTCGCGGGTGATCGAGACCGTGGCGGTGGCCTGATCGGTGCCGATGGCGACGCTGGCCTCCGACACCCGCTTGCCGGTGACCACCACGGCGTCGACCGTGTCGGCGGACGCCTTGGGATCTTCCTCGGCCAGGGCCGGCGCCCCCGCCCCCATGACGCTGGCCGCCAGCAAGGCGGCCTTCAGACGACGAAACGCGTGCTTGTTCGACTGGACTTGGATCACGGCTATCCCCTGCTTTTCGATCCCCCGACGAGACTGGCTCCCGACCGCAGGTCAAAAAACAGAAATCGCCGTTACAGGAGCCCACTTTTCTTCGTGGTTCCGCCAGCGACAAACGAGATCATTTAATATGCACCAGCACCGTTACTCGACAGGACACGGAAAACACGCCATCCCCCGCCGCGCATACTGACGGCGCGACGGCTTCTGGTCGATCTGGCCTTGGCGACGGACCTCACCATCCGGCGCCCTTCGCGACGACACTGCACGCTGCGCCGCCCTGCTCGTCAAACGCCGCGAGGGCCGTGGGCGCGCACCAAGCTTCGGCGCCGCGCGCTCCGGCGCCGAACGCGCAAAGAAAAGGCGGCCGCCCCTTTTCGGAACGGCCGCCTCTTCGAATTCATCCGACGACGGATGCTTAGAAGGGGATTTCGTCGTCCAGGTCGGCCGAGAAGCTCTCGCGCGGGCCGCTGGGCTGGCTGCGCGGGGCGCCGCCGCCGAAGTTGCCGCCGCCTTGGCCGCCGCCGTAGCCGCCACCGCCGCCGCCCTGGCCGTAACCGTCGTCATAGCCGCCGCCCGACGAGGCGCCGGCGCCGGCGCCGGCGCCGTCGCCGCGACCGCCCAGCATGGTCAGTTCGCCGCGGAACTTCTGCAGCACGATTTCGGTCGAATACTTTTCCTGGCCCTGCTGGTCGGTCCACTTGCGCGTCTGGATGGCGCCCTCGATGTAGACGGTCGAGCCCTTGCGCAGGTAGCTCTCGGCCACCTTCACCAGGTTGTCGTTGAAGATCACGACCCGGTGCCACTCGGTCTTTTCCTTGCGCTCGCCGCTGGAGCGGTCGCGCCAGGTCTCTGACGTGGCGATGCGCAGGTTGGCGACGCGGTCGCCCGAGTTGAGGGTGCGGATTTCGGGGTCGGCCCCGAGGTTGCCGACGAGGATGACCTTGTTGACGCTGCCAGCCATGGCGATGCCCTGTTCTCGCCCGGCGACCCAACGCGCCGGAATCTCGAAGCCAGGACGTTAACGACTCGGCAAGACCAAAATCAAGATTTGTTCTACGAACGTTCCTGTGAACGGAGGGCGGTTATCCACCGCCCTCTCCTGCTCAATTCAAGCGTCAGCGCGCCGGCAGCGCCCCCGGCACGGCCAGGCGGCCGTCGCCCGTGCGCACCAGCGACATGAACCGGGCGCCCTCGTAGCTGTCGCCCAGATAGATGCCTTCCTTCTCCACGAAGATGAACTTGCCCTGGTAGGAGCCGGTCAGTTGCTCCCTGCGCAGGCCCATGCGCATGAACCGGATGCGCATGCCCTCAAGCGTGGCCGCGCAGGTCTCCATGTTGGGCACGTTGCGCTCGACCGGGTTGAACTGCAGCGTGCCATCCTTCTTCTCGATGACGTGGTTGCAGACGCCCTGGTCGAAGGGCGCCTTGGTCTGCTTGACGCAGCCCGACAGGCCGATGGCGGCGGCGCCGAGGGCCAGGACGGCGGCGATGGAGGAAACGCGCATCAGAGAGCTCCTTGGCCCAAGAACCTTCCCCGAAGGGAAAGGTTCGTATTCAAATATCAAAGCGCGCCCAGGCGCGCTTTAGCCGACGCTGGGAATGGCGCAGTTGGCTGCCTGCTCGACCACCAGGTGGAACGAGCGGTTGTCGGACGAGGCTTCGACCCGGCCCGGCAGCAGGCGCAGGGTCTCGTCGCCCCAGCGGCCGTAGGTGGCGCCGCCCGGACGCTCGCACTTGCCGGCGAACAGTTGCTGGATGCAGGCGTTCTGGGTGATCTCGCCCGGCAGCTTGTTCCACTGGCCGCCCGAATAGCGCTGGCAGACGCCCAGCGGCGCGCTGGCCACCGCGGGCCCGGTCGGCGTGGAGGTGGGCGCGGTGGCGACCGGCGCGGCGACGGTCGGCGGCGGCAGCGGCGTCAGCACCGTGCCGGCCTGGTCGGCCGCGGCCAGGGCCCCGGTCTCGTCGACGCCCACGTCGAGCGCGCCGGTGGCCACGCCGTTCTTCTTGGCGCATTCGGCCAGGGTGGTCTCGCCCACGAACTGGCCGCCGACGAAGCAGCGCAACGGACGAGCCGGATCGTTGAGCTTGGTGTCATCGGGACGCCCCGTCTCGACGATCAGGCCCGCGCGCGAGGCCGGCGGTTCCTCGGCCGGCTTGCGGTCCTTGCCGCCCATCAGCGCGAAGGCCACGCCGAGGCCGGCGATCACGGCCAGGGCCGCTCCGCCGCCCAGCAGCACGCGTCGGTCTTTGAGAAGTTCCATGCCCCCTGGCTACGACGCGTTGGTGACGGTTTCAAGCGTCGCCGCGCCGTAGGGCGCTTACAATTGTCAACCGCCGGTCAGGCGGTCGAGCGCGGCCTGGTAGTTGGCGATCTGGTTGGTCAGGTAGGCGGGCGCCGTGCCGGTGGTGTTGCTCTTGGTCGAGGACGTGTCGACCTTCACCCCGTTGGCGATGTCGGCCATCTCGCGATAGGCGTTGCGGATCGCCGCCGTCGCCGACTTCAGGAGGTCGGCGGTCGTGGCGCGCGACTCGGCGTCGGCCAGGCTCATGTCGAGATTGAGCTTGAGGCCGTAGACCGGCCCCTTGCCGTCGGCCGAGACGGTGCGGCCGCTCTCGGTCTTGGTGTTGCGCACCACGCCCGAGGCCAGGCCCAGCGCGTCCAGCACGTCGCTGTCGCCCTTGCCCGGCAGGATCTCGACGGTCGAGGTCTTGAAAGCCGGCGTGATGCTCAGCTTGCGCATGTTGCCGTCGCTGCTGATCGACACCTTGGCGGCGTTGCCCGAGGCGCGGCGGATCTTGTCGGCCAGGGTCTCGAGCGTGTCGTTGGCGCTGATGGTGATGGTCGTCAGCGGACCGCGCTCGCGCGTGCGGATCTGGAAGGTGTCGCCCGGGCGGGCCGAGGTCGCCGAGACGATCTTGTCCGACTGGGTGAAGTTCATCGCCCCGCGCGGCAGGCCGAAGACATCGAGGGCGCTGGAGCCGGAGGCGTCGACCGCGATCGAGGTCGGGGTGGCGTAGCCGTCCTTGCCGGTCAGGCGCTGTTCCCAGGTCGCCGCGCCGGTGTCGATGTCGATCTGGGCGACGTAGCCGTCCTTCTGGCCCACGGTGGGCAGGCCCGCCAGGTCCTTGCCGGCCGCGCCGACCAGCCAGACCTGGCCGTTCGAGACGGCCATGCCGGTGACGGTGTCGTCGCCCGTGCCGCCGTAGTAGGCCATCGTATCGTCGGCCGTGTCGGTCAGGTCGAGCGAGATCCGAGCCACGAAGCCGTCCGAACCGCCCGAGGCGGCCGAGGTGACGTTGCCCACCGACAGCTCGCCGTTGGTGGTGTAGCCGCCGATATAGAGCTGGCCGTTGTCGATGGTGAGGCCGGCGATGTCGCCGCCCTTCAGCGTGCCCAGGTCACGCACCGCGCCGACATTCATGGTGGCGGCCTTGGTGTAGGTCACCGCCTTGGTCTCGTAGATGCCGGCCGAGTTCAGCGACGTGCGGTTCTCGGTGACCACGGTCGTGGCGACGTCGAAGCTGCGCAGCTTGGCCTGGCTGCCTTCCTTGCTGGCGACGATCACCTTGCCGCCGTCGACGACGATGCCCGAGACCGTGTCGTTCTCGGCGCTGCCGAAGTGGGTAGTGAACAGCGCCTTGGGCGTGCCGGCGATGTCGGTGGCGAAACCGGTCAGGTAGTTGTCGTAGCCGCCCTTCGAGGCCGAGCCCGTCGCGCCGGGCAGGTCCGACTTGGTGCGGCCGGCCACGTAGACCACGCCGTCCTCGCCGAAGGCCACGGCCGTGGCCTCGTCTTCCAGCAGGCCGCCGCGACGAACCGTCCAGGCCTCGTCGCCATTGGCGTCGTACAGCGACACGAAGCTGTCGGTCACCGTGCCGTTGCTGTCGGAATTGATCGGGCCGGTGGTGGCGCCGTTCAGCGTACCGGCCACCGAGCCGGCGATGGCCACCTTGCCGTCGTCCGAGACCGCGATCGAGTAGCCCGTGGCGGTGTCGGCCGCGCCCAGGCTGCGCGCGTAGAGCAGCTTGCCGGCCGAGTCGTACTTCAGCAGGGCGACGTCCTGGTCGCCCTTGATCGTCTGGCTCTCGACGCTCTTTTCGACGTCGGCCAGCACGTAGATCGAGCCGTCGGGGCCGGTGACGGTCTTGTGGACCTTGGCGACCGTGCCTTCCAGCGTATCGGAGAACACCTTGGTCCCCGCCGTCGTGGCCGTGCCGGCGCCGTACTTGGTCAGGGTGTTCTCGATGACCGCGTCGTCGGTCTTGGTGTCCTTGTCGGGGTCGGGGTTGCCGGCCTCGGTGGTGATGTAGACGGCCGGCTTGGGAGCCGGCGCGGTGAAGCTCAGCTTCTCGATGGAATCGCCGCGGATACGCAGGGCGAAGTCGTCGCCGGTGGCCGGCAGCTTCACCGTCTGGCCGTTGACGGTCGTCGTGCGCTCCACGCCGGGCGTGCGCTCGACGGCGAAGGTGGTGTTGTAGCCGGCCGCCTGGAGCTTGCCGTTGAAGAAGCTGACGACGTTGGACATGGTCCGCGGCGTCGTCCCCATCTCGGCCAGATCCATCGTCAGGTTCTGGGTCTCACCGAACTTGGTGACCGACATCGTGAACTTCTGGTCGCCCTTGAAGGCCGGGACCTCGTCGTCCATCTGGCCGCTGTAGAGCGTGTTGGTGACGTAGCCGTAGACGTTCTTGGGAACGCCGACCTTGGACTTGTCCTGGGTCATGGCCGCGCCGGTGGTCAGGCGCATGCCTTCGGTGTTGGCGTTCTGGACGTAGTTGGTGAGCTCCGTCAGCCCCTTGGTCAGCGCCGTCTGCAGGCGCTTGATCTCGCTGTCGGAGACGTTCTTCTCGCTGGCGCGATTGGCGATGGCGGTCAGGGTGTTCAGGGCCTGGTAGGCCGAGAACAGCTTCTTGTAGTCGCCCTTGATGCCCGGAGCGGCGGCTTCGGCGGCGCCTTCGTCGATGAACTTGCGGCCGTTCAGCGCGGCCTTGACCAGATCGCTGGGCTCGGTGGTCACCGTGGTCCACGGCGCGGCCGGGATGCCCTGCTTGGCGGTGGAGGTCGAACTCGTCGTGCCCGACGACAGCGCGGACGCGGCCGTGCCCACGCCAAGCTTGGCTTGGTAGTAGCTCAGCAGCGAACTGGTGTCGAAGGTGATCACAACCGCTTCCACAAAGGGCGCACGACGCCACGCGTGGCAATCTTCAGTTACGAACGCTGACGTTTCGTTAAGACGTGTGAATAGTTTCGATCAGGCCGCGATCAGATGGGCGTCGCTCAACGCCCGGCGGGCCTCGTCGCGCAGATCGGCCCACTCCTCGGCCAGGATGCCCAGCAGCACCACGTCGCGCGGCTCGCCGTTCTTGAGCACGTGGCCGCGCAGATAGCCCTCGCGGCGGAAGCCGGACGCCGACTGCGCCTTCAGGGCCGCGTCGTTGTCGGCCATCACCTCGGCGAACACCTTGTGCAGGCCAAGCTCGCCGAAGGCGCGGTCGAGACCCAGCACCTGGGCCGCCCGCCCTACCCCGCGGCGACGGGCGTCGGCGGCGCCGACGAACCAGTTCCAGCCCGCGCGGCGATGATGCGACTGCAGGCCGGTCAGGGTAAGCAGGCCGGCCGGCGCGCCGGCGCGCACGATCATCCAGCCCTGCATGTCGGGATCCGCGCGCAGGCTCTCGAACCAGGCGGCATGCGCCTCGCGGCTGGGAAACGCCGCGTCGGACATCCAGCGCTCGACCTCGGGCTCGGCGCGCCACTGGAACAGCACCGCCTCGTCCTCGTCCTTCAAGTCCCGCAGTTCGATCATACGAAGCGAATCCCCTTGCGCTGCGGGAGACACAGTAACCACGCGCGAAACGCCGGCCTAGGGAAAGACCGGCGTTTCGTATGACAATTACGTTGCGGCAGGCGCCGCGTCAGCCGTTACCGAACAGCGACAGGATGATCTGCGGCGCGCCGTTGGCGATCGACAGCGCCTGGGCGCCCAGCTGCTGCTTGACCTGCAAGGCCTGCAGGCGGGCGCTTTCCTTGGCCATGTCGGCGTCGACGAGGTTGCCCACGCCGGTTTCCAGCACGTCCGACAGCTTCGAGACGAAGGTGTTGTGGGCGTCGATCTGCTTGGCCTGCGAACCGATCGAGCCGACGGCCTGGTTGACCGTGGCGATGGTGGCGTCCAGGCGCGTCAGGACGGCGGTGGCCTGGGTCAGGGTGGCGATGCTGTCGCCAGCCAGCAGACTGTTCTTCGGGCTGCCCAGCGACAGGGTCTGAAGGTTCAGCGAGATGACCGTCTGGGCGTCGGCGTCGGCCAGGAAGGTGATGGCGTTGGTCTGACTACCGTCGAGGATGTTGGCGCCGTCGAAGGTGGCGCTGTCGACCACCTGGGTGAGGTTGCTGAGCAGACCCTGGAAGTCGGCGTTAAGGGCCGTGCGGGCCTGGGTCGACAGCGAGCTGTCCTTGGCCGCGACCACCTTCTCGCGCATCAGGTTGAGCAGGTCCGAGACCGACTCGCCGGCCGTCAGGGCGACGTCGGCGATCGAGGTGGCGCGGTCCAGGCTCATCTTGACCGAAGCCAGGGCCGAGCGGTCGGCCTGCTGGTCCTGGGCGATCGACCAGACGGCGGCGTTGTCCTTGGCGCTGGAGATCGCAAGGCCGGTGTTGATGCGGGTCTGGACGCCCTGCATCTCGTCATTGGTCTTGTTCAGGTTCTGCAGGGCGATCAGCGCAGGCTGATTGGTGTTCACGCTCAGCGTCATCACGATCTCCGAACGGCGTTCTCGCCGACTTACGAGGAGCTCGGTGCGCGATTCGACGCCCGAGCGGATCGGCCGTGAACTTGCCGCCCGGGGAGTAAGAATATGGTTAACGCTTATAAACCATGTTGCGCCTGCGACGTCGCGCCGCAAGCGTGCATCCAGACCGTGACGCGGGAAGGCCCTAGGTCAGGCCGTCGTAGATCGCGCCAGGCCCGTAGGAGGCCGCTTCCTTGAACCGCAGCACGTCCTCGCGAGGATACTGCTTCAGGGTCTCGCCCGTCCGCCGATCCACGGTCTTGTAGACGTAGACGCCGCTGTCGGTGTCCTGCTCGATCACGAGACGCAGGTCGCCAGGCTGGGGGCCGTCGTCGACGACCTTCTGCTCGGCGGACTTGCGCGCCTCGGCCTTGCCGGCTCCGGATACGACTTCGCCGTCCGAGGCCTTGCCCGGGACGGTCATGGGAACGATCAGATTTTGCGCGGACGGCTCTTGAACCTGAGCCGGCAGCGCGGCCTTGTTTTCCATCTCTCCTATCGTCGCCGTTTAGCGGCGACGCCTTCTTGCTCCCCTCCCCGGCCTGAGGCCGCGAGAAAGGCGGGGGCGGCCCGTGAGAGCCGCCCCCTGCTCGTCCCTTATCGGAACAGGCTCAGGACCGTGCCGGTCGACTGGTTGGCGATCGAGAGCGCCTGGATGCCCAGCTGCTGCTTGGTTTGCAGGGCTTGGAGCTTGGCGCTTTCCTTGGCCAGGTCGGCGTCGACCAGGTTGCCCACGCCGGCGTCGAGGCTGTCTTGCAGCTTGCCGACGAAGTTCAGGTGGGTGTCCAGGCCGGTCGAGCTGGTGCCCAGCGAAGCCAGCTTGTTGGTCGCCGTTTGCAGGGCCGTGTCGATGGTGGTGATCATCGTCTTGGCCGCGGCGGCGGTCGTGAAGGTGGTGGTGGTCGACAGACCAATGCCGGCCAGCGACAGCGTCTTGGCGTTCACGGTGATCGCCGTGCCGTCCGAGTTGGCCAGGAAGCTGAGCTTCGTGGTCTTGCCGTCGATGATGCTGGCGCCGTTGAACTTGGCGTTCGAGACGGCCTTGGTGATCTGGTCGCGCAGCGAGGTGAAGTCAGCCTTCAGCGCGTTGAACGACGCGGTGTTCAGCGAGGTGTCGGAAGCGGCCAGGGCCTTTTCCTTCATCTTGCCGAGCAGGTCGGTCACCGTGTCGCCAGCCGCCAGAGCGACGTCGATCGTGGACTGACCGCGTTGCAGCGAGTCCTTCACGGCGTTGAGCGAGGAAGCGGTGGCCGACTGGTTCTTGGCGGTGGCCCAGATCGCGCCGTTGTCCTTGGACGAGCCGATCTTCTTGCCGGTGTTGATGCGTTGTTGCGTAACCTGCAGCTCGCTGTTGGTGGAGTTCAGGTTTTGCAGGGCGATCATCGCGCCCGAGTTCGTGTTGATGCTGTTCAGCGCCATAACGAATATGTTCCTATTTCAGGTTGTCCGACGTCATTTTGACTGCCGGGAGCGTTTTGCTCGCTGAACTAGGAAGCAACTACCGGGCCAATCCTGCCCACCCATTCGAAAAATTTAAGCCATTGAAATTACAGCGTTATAGGTTCGTTTAGGATACCCCGAACCGGCAATTTCTGCCGAGCCCGACCACCATCCGGCAAATATTGCCGGGCAGCTTTCGGCAGATGCGACCGAATTGCCCACCGGCAAACCGACCGGCGGTCGGCGAAAGTCAGGCCCCGGAACAAAAGAAAACGCCGGGCGATCTTTCGATCGCCCGGCGCTTGATCGCCAGGTCCGGCGCTTCTTCGATCAGCCGCGGAAGAGCGACATGATCGATTGGGGCGCCTGGTTGGCGATGGACAGTGCCTGCACGCCCAGTTGCTGCTTGGTTTGCAGCGACTGCAGCTTGGCGCTTTCCTTGGCCATGTCCGCATCGACCAGGTTGCCGACACCGGCGTCGAGGCTGTCCTGCAGCTTGCCCATGAAGGTCAAGTGCATGTCCAGGCCCACCGAGTTGGTGCCGAGCGAGGCCAGCTTGTTGGTCGCGGTCTGCAGAGCCGTATCGATCGTGGCGATCATCGTCTTTGCAGCTGCGGCCGTCGTGAAGGTCGTCGTCGTCGTCAGGCCGATGCCCGTGAGGGACAGGGTCCGCGAGGTGACGGTGAACGCCGCGCCGGTTTCGTTCGCCAGGAACGCGAGCTTGGTGGTCGAACCGTCCACCACGCTGGCGCCGTTGAACTTGGCGTTGGTCACGGCCTTGGTGATCTGGTCGCGCAGCGACGTGAAGTCGGCCTGCAGCGCTTTGAACGAGGCGGTGTTGAGCGAGGTGTCGGAAGCGGCCAGGGCCTTTTCCTTCATCTTGCCGAGCAGGTCGGTGACCGTGTCGCCGGCCGCCAACGCAACGTCGATGGTCGACTGACCGCGCTGGAGCGAGTCCTTCACGGCATTCAACGAGCTCGAGGTCGCGCTCTGCATCTCCGCCATCGACCAGATCGCGCCGTTATCCTTGGCGTTCGCGATCTTCTTGCCGGTGTTGATGCGTTGCTGGGTGGTGGTCAGCTCCGAGTTGGTGGCGTTCAGGTTTTGCAGCGCGATCATCGCGCCGGCATTGGTGTTGATGGAGTTGGCGATCATAGGAACCTACCATTTTGGTGGAGAGCCCCGGCGTTTTGCCGGTCGGGCGTTTTGCCCGCGGAAACCATCGCAAACGGCGGGCCAGTTCAGGCCAAATCGCAATCGACTGAAATCAAACGGAAATTTCTAAGCATGGGCCGGAAACGAAACCGCCCAGCGAATGCAACATTCGCCGGGCGGCAGGTTTTTCCGAAGGGAGGCGGCAATCGGCGCCGAGCCGAGCCTTAAGCGATCAGGCCGCTTCCGCGCGACCGGCCAGCCCCTGCATGATCATGCGATTGATCTCGATCAGCGGCTCGAAGTCTTCTTCCTTGCGCATGACCAGACTCGAGTGACGCCCGACCCAGATGCTCAGCGAGATGATGCTCGCACGCAGCTCCTTGGTCATGGTGTTCTCAGGCAGCGCGCAATCGGTCGCCAGCGCCGACCAGACGCGACGGTTCCAGTCCAGCGCGTGGATACGCGTCTGGATGTCGTTCACGTCGGCCTGGGAAGCCTCCATGAGGGCGCGCGTCACCTGTCCAAACAGGCGATACTCGACCTCGCGCGGATTCTCAGTCCTGGTCGCCGCCTGCTGGTAGGCCCGAAGAGACATTCCCCAACCTCTCGTCTTCGTAATCGATCAACTTACGGCTCAGCATGAGCGCCTTGTAGTACTCGCGGGCCATGACATGCTTGGAGATCGCGATGCAATCGGCCAGCACGCCAGGATTACGAACCACGCCCATGAACTCGGTCAGGCGCGTGGCGAACTCGTCGTAGTATTTCTCCGCGCCGCTCTCTTCCAGGTACATCATCATGACCGGGAAGTAGATGTGACGCGACGGCGTGGTCACCTGGTCGGGCTGCATGATGTCCTTTTCACGCAGCACCGAGGCCTTGTTCTGCAGGACCAGCACCCCGCGACGATCGCCGTTCTGGACGACCGCCCCGTTGAGCACGAATTTCTCGCCGGGCTTCAGCGACAGCTTCAAAGGCACTTCTAGCCGTTCCTTTCTATCGCTGCGCCCGTCCGCCTCGATGGCGGTTCGCCGGTATGGCGTTCGACCGGAACCTAGAGGGCAGCGGGTTAACGCCCTATTGCCGGCCGCGCGACCGTAAGTCGCAGCTTAGGACACAATTAAGCATACTCGCCCAGAGGATGAAGCCACCCAATCGCCAAGGTGTACGCATGTCCCGCAATCTCGGCTCCGGAATCTCGGCCGCCGCCCTCGCAACCGCCCAGGAGGCGGCCGGTCAAGGGGTCCTTCCGGGCCTGCGCGCGTCGCAGCTGGGCGATTCCGCCTCGGCCGATTCGATCGCCCGCCTCAATCGCGAGGCCAATACGATCCAGGATCCGGCCACCATCAAGCTGCTGAACAAGGCCATCATCGCCGTGCAGCGCGGCGAGTACGCCCTGGCCGAGAAGACCGCCCTCAAGGCCCTCAAGAAGAACGAACGCGCCGGCCCCGCCTGGCACGTTCTGGCCGTGGCCCGCGAGAAGCTGGGCGACTTCGCCTCGTCTATGCATTGCTACGACGCGGCGCTGAAGCTGCTGCCCGACGAGGCCGCCGTGGCCGGCGACCTTGGCCGCCTGGCGTTCCGCATGGAGATGCCGGAAATCGCCGCCAAGCTGTTCATGCATTCCCTGAACGCCAATCCCAACAGCCTGGAGGCGACCAACAACCTCGCCTGCGCCCTGCGCGACCTGAACCAGGAATCGGCGGCGATCGACATCCTCAAGCCCGCCATCCAGGCCAATCCCACCCAGCCGGTGCTGTGGAACACCCTGGGCACGGTGATGTGCAGCCTGGGCGAAGGCCGTACGGCCGTGACCTTCTTCGACGAGGTGCTGCGCCTGGCCCCGCAGTTCGGCAAGGGCCTGCACAACCGCGCCTTCGCCCGCCTCGACCTGGGCGACGTGGAAGGCGCCCTCGCCGACTGCGACGCCGGCATCCTGGTCGCCGATTCTGCCGAAGACCTGGCGGCCATGAGCTTCGCGCGCTCGACCATCCTGCTGGCGCTGGGCCGGGTGACCGAGGGCTGGGCCGCCTACAGCGCGCGCCTGTCGACCGAGCTGGGGGGCGTTCCCAACTACCAGTTCCCCGTCAAGCGCTGGACGCCCGACCAGGGCTTCGCCGGCAAGCGCCTGCTGGTCGTGGCCGAGCAGGGCCTGGGCGACGAGGTGATGTTCGCCAACACCCTGCCCGACGTCGCGCAGGCCCTGGGCCCGGACGGCGCCCTATCGATCCTGGTCGAGCGCCGCCTCGTGCCGCTGTTCGAGCGCAGTTTCCCGCAGGCCCAGGTCGCCGTGCACCGCACCGTCTCCTACCAGGGCCACATCTACCGCGACGCGCCGTTCATCGAGGACTGGTCGAACATCGACTGCTGGGTCCCGATGGGCTCGCTGCTGGAGACCCTGCGCCCGTCGGTCGAGGCCTTCCCCCGGCGCGAGCGCTTCCTGACGCCCGATCCCGATCGCGTCGCCCACTGGAAGAAGGTGCTGGAGGACGCCCCTCCCGGACCCAAGGTGGGCCTGCTGTGGAAGAGCCTGAAGCTGAACGCCGAGCGCGCCCGCCTGTTCTCGCCCTTCGAGCTGTGGGAGCCGGTGCTGAAGACGCCCGGCGTGTCGTTCATCAACCTTCAGTACGGCGACTGCGACGAGGAGATCGCCTACGCCCGCGAGCAGCTGGGCGTCGAGATCTGGACCCCGCCGGGCATCGACCTGAAGCAGGACCTCGACGACGTGGCCGCCCTCTCCTGCGCGCTGGACCTGGTCATCGGCTTCTCCAACGCCACCATCAACCTGGCCGGCGCGTGCGGCGCGCCGATCTGGATGCTGACCGGCGCGGCCTCGTGGACGCGCCTGGGTTCGGACCATTCGCCCTGGTATCCGCAGTGCCGCTGCTTCATCGCGCCGGACTACGACGACTGGCGGCCGATCATGGCCGACGTCGCCGGCGCCCTGGCCGACTTCGGGAAGTAACCGGCAGGAACATCGGGCGCCGGGGCGGGTTTGATTCCCTGAACGGGCGGCGATCGCCGTCCCATCAGGGAGACCCGCCATGCCGCCGGAAAACGACTACGACCCGCAGGATGTCGCCGAGGTCCTGGACGAGACCAACCTGACCGACGACGGACAGGACATCGCCAATTTCGACGAGATCGACGACGTCTATGACGTCACCCAGGCTGACGACGACGCCGCCGAGGACGAAGACGACGACTATGACACCCTCGACGAGGCCGAGCTCGACGCCATCGACGATGAACTCGAAGCCGGCCGCGACGACGAGGGCCTCGACGTCGAGCGCGAACCGCTGGACCCCGTCGGCGGCGCCCTGTCGGACGAGGACGTGATCTCGACCGACGACGAGGAGCCCTCCGACTACGAGTCGACTCGCCTGGCCGAAGACGACATCGAGGCCCTCGGCTACGAGCGCCGCTAGGCCACGATCGTCAAAACCCCGCTCGAAGCGTTCTAGCCGCGCTCTTCGCACGGCCATAGTTGCGCTGTCCGCACCGTCACGTCAGGCTGTCGCAAGGCCCGACAGGAGATCACCGCATGTCCGATCCGAAGCCCGAAAAATCCCCCGAGAAGCCGCAAGACGAAGCCGAACAGCCGGAATACCTGGAAGACCAGCTGGAGGAAGGCCTGGAAGACAGCTTCCCGGCCAGCGATCCGCCGTCGGTGGCGCGCCGCCATCGCCAGCCGCCGCAGAACCCGTCTTGATCGCGCGGCGCGGCTCTGTAGGTTAGCCCTGGAGATTTGAACACTTGTTCGAGGCGCGCTCCATCCGGAGCCGCCGTCCAGGGACACCGCATGAGCTCGCGCTTCGAAGGCACCGCCGACTACGTCGCCACCGAGGACCTGAAGGTCGCCGTCAACGCGGCCGTGGCCCTGGAACGCCCCCTGCTGATCAAGGGCGAGCCTGGCACGGGCAAGACGGTGCTGGCCTACGAGGTCGCCAAGGCGATGAACGCGCCGCTGCTGACCTGGCACATCAAGTCGACGACCAAGGCCCAGCAGGGCCTCTACGAATACGACGCCGTCACCCGGCTGCGCGACAGCCAGCTGGGCGACGAGCGCGTCAAGGACGTCAGGAACTACATCAAGAAGGGCAAGCTCTGGGAAGCCTTCGAGGCGCCCGTCCGCCCAGTCCTGCTGATCGACGAGATCGACAAGGCCGACATCGAGTTTCCGAACGACCTCCTGCAGGAGCTCGATCGGATGGAGTTCTTCGTCTACGAGACCGGCGAGACCATCAAGGCCCAGGTGCGGCCGGTGATGATCATCACCTCCAATAACGAGAAGGAACTGCCGGACGCCTTCCTGCGCCGCTGCTTCTTCCACTACATCCGCTTCCCCGAGGAAGCGACGATGCAGGCCATCGTCGACGTGCACTTCCCGGGCATCAAGCAGAAGCTGGTCGCCGAGGCGCTGCGCATCTTCTACGACATGCGGAAAGTTCCGGGCCTGAAGAAGAAGCCCTCGACCTCGGAACTGCTGGACTGGCTGAAGCTGCTGCTGGTCGAGGACATCGACGAGACCGTGCTGCGCGAGAGGGACCCGACCAAGCTGATCCCGCCGCTGCACGGCGCCCTGCTGAAGAACGAGCAGGACGTCCACCTGTTCGAGCGCCTGGCCTTCCTGGCCCGCCGCGAAGGCAGCGCCCGCCCCGGCCAATAGTCCCGTTACCGCAATTTCATTGGACGCCGGTCGCCGAGCCGCACACCTTCGCGCCGAACGTGAAGGATATTCTTCGATGCGCCTCATCCTGGTCCTGGCCGCCGGCGCCGCCGCCCTCGCCGCCTGCTCGCCGCCCGCCTCGGTGAAGACCGAGCGGCACGAGCGCGTGATCCACAGGCGCGAGCCGCTGCGCGCCATCGAGCGGCTGGACTGCCCCGACCGCCAGGGCCGGCTGACGCGGGTCAGCATCGCGCCGGATGGCAAGTCGTGCGGCTACACCGGCGACAACGCCGAGGTGACCCTGCGCCTTGTGGCCCTGCAGGGCGACGACGCCGAAGCCGCGCTGAACCCGATCGAGACCGACCTCAAGGCGCTGATGCCGCACCTGAAGGCTCCGGCCGCGCCGGGCGCACCCCGTTCGTCGAAGGGGGGCAAGGAAACCGCGCAGATCAGGCTGCCGGGCCTCAGCATCGACGCCCGCGACGAAGGCGCCGACATCCGCATCGGCGGCATGACCATCAACGCCGACGACGGCGAGGCCCAGGTCCGCATCACCAAGAACGTCACCAGCAAGGACGGCGAGCGCACCACCTCGGTCGAGGAGCGCAAGGACGGCGGCCGCGAGAGCCGCACCGTCCGCGTCAGCAGTTCCGACGACAAGGACGGCGAGGTCGACATCCGCGCCGACGACCACGGCGCGGTCGTGCGTCACCGCCAGAAAGAGAACGACGGCGTGCGCGCCACCCTCGTCCTGGCCAGCGACAAGGCCCCGGGCGGCTACCACCTGGCCGGCTACGAAGCCCGCGGCCCCAAGGGCGGCCCGCTGGCCGTGGCCATCGTCAAGGCCAAGGACCGCAACTCCGAGGACGGCGACCTGTTCAAGGACATGAAGGCCCTCGTGCGCCACAACGTGGGTGGATGAGGCCTCGAGATGCTCCCCCTGAAGGGGGAGCTGTCGCGAAGCGACTGAGGGGGAAGAGATTGCTGGTGCAGAGGATGCACAGACCTCGTCACGGACTTCCCCCTCCGGCCCTCCGGGCCACCTCCCCCTTCAGGGGGAGGATCTCCGTCTCAGGCTTCAGATCGGCGTGACTTCCATCACCTTGTAGGTCAGCGGCCGGCCGTCCTCGTCGGTGACGGTGACGTACTCGCCGACGGCGAAGCGGTGCTCGCCCAGGCGGTGGACCGGCTCGTCGTCGATCTGGTCGTCCTCGTCATAGTCGAAGAACCAGCGCTCGCCGCGCCGGGCCAGCCGGCCATCGGCGGGGTCCTCGTCAGGAGCGAAACGGCGCACCGCGCAGTCCTTCCTCGCCTTGGCGTACTGGGCCTCGTCCAGGTGACCGTCGGCCGTAAGCGGCGCGGTCAGGGCGTAGCCGCGATGATCGTCGCCGCCGGCGAATTCGGTGCCCGGATTGCGGGCCAGACGCATGACGATGCGCGATAGGGACATGGACTGCCTCCTTCTTGTTGGTTGAAACGGGCTCAGTGCGACAGGAAGAGCGACGGGCCGTCGGCGTTCAGCAGGCTGCGCGTCGTGCCGCCGAAGATGAACTCCTGCAGCCTTGGATGCCCGAAGGCACCGGCGACCAGGAAGTCCGCGCCCTCCGCCTTCGCCGCCTCCAGCAGCAGCTTGGCCGCGTCGTGCGAGCCTTCCAGCACGCGCACCTGGGCCGCGACGCCCCGGGCCGCCAGGAAGTCGACCATCCGGGCCAGTTCGAAGCTGCGCGACGAGGCGGCCGGCGCGCCGGCCACCACCACCCGCGAGGCCTTCTGCAGCAGCGGCAGGGCCGTACGCAGGGCGCGGCTGGCTTCCTTGCCGCCGTCCCAGGCCACCAACGCCGTCCCGCCGACCTTCAGGCCCTCGCGGGCCACGACCACGGGCCGCTGCTCGTCGGCGATCATCTGCTGGAAGGCCTCGGCCAGAGGGCCCTTGCCGCGCGCGGCGGCGCTGTCGAAGACGATGACGTCCGACAGCCGGCACTCCATGGCCAGTCCCGCCCAGACGGGCGATTCCAGCGTGGTCACGCGCGACTTCGGATAGCCCACGGCCGCGACCATGGTCTCGACGGCGTGCGCGCCCTCGACGGCGGCCTCCTTCAGGCTTTCCAAGGCCGTGACCTGCACGCCGCCCATGAAGCCCTCGCCCATCCACGGCATCAGGTCGGCCACGTCCGCCGGGGCGTGGACGGCGGCCAGTTCGGCGTCGAATGCGCCCGCCAACACGGCGGCGGCCCGCAGCACGCCCTCGTCCGGCCTGGCTCCCGCCAGCGGCGCCATGATCCTTGCCCAGCTCATGATCGGTCCTCCTTGTCCCTGACGCGTGACGGTCGTCGAAACCGGTATCCACTTTCGCCGGCCTCCACCTTCGACTGTCGCGCTCCTCGGTACGCTTTCTGACAAAACGCATTTCCACAGGCGTCGGGCCGGGCCATCATTGATCTTCATCAAGCGATGCGGCACTCAAACCACCTTCACCATAAGGAACGATCTCGTGGCCAAAGGGCTGCATAAAAGCCCTCCGAGGGCGTGGCAGCGGATGCTGTCGGGACGCCGGCTTGACCTGCTGGACCCCTCGCCCATGGATATCGAGATCGAGGACATCGCCCACGGCCTGGCGCGCGTGGCCCGCTGGAACGGCCAGACGATCGGCGACCACGGCTTCTCGGTGGCCCAGCACAGCCTGGTGGTCGAGGAGATCGCCGCCCACATCAAGCCCGACCTGGAGCCGCGCTGGCGCCTGGCGGCCCTGCTGCACGACGCCTCCGAATATGTGATCGGCGACATGATCAGCCCGTTCAAGGCGGCCCTGGGCGTGTCGTACAAGGACTTCGAGGCCCGGCTGGAAGACGCCATCCACATCCGCTTCGGCCTGCCGGTGAAGACCCCGGCCCCGATCAAGAAGCTGATCAAGCAGGCCGACCGCGCCTGCGCCTTCTTCGAGGCCACGCAGCTGGCCGGCTTCGAGCACGGCGAATCCCTGTCGATCTTCGGCGCGCCGCCGGCCGGCTACGACCTCAAGATCACGCCCCTGCCCCCGTTCGAAGCGCAAGGACGCTACGTCCAGCGCTTCCACGTTCTGTCCAAGGCGGCCGGCTACGAGTCGGCGCCGGGCGAAGCCTTCGAGACCGAATGAGCGGACCAGCGGCCTCTTCCGGCATCGTCATCGGCCTGTCGGCCGTGGTCGTCGCCGTGCGCGACGGCGAGGTCGTGGTGCTGACCGTGCGTCCGCACGACGCCGTCACCGACATCGCCTCGCCCCTGCCCGGCCTGCCCTTCGGCCCCTTCGACCCCGAGGGCCACCGCACCTTCGAGCTGGCCCTGCGCGCCTTCGTCACCGAGCAGACGCGGTTCCAGCTGGGCTATGTCGAGCAGCTCTACACCTTCGGCGACAAAGGCCGCGACGCCCCGCGCGCCGAGGTCGGGGCCGGCGCGGCGCGCGTGGTCTCGATCGGCTATCTGGGCCTGACGCCCAAGGCCACCGACACCCAGGCGCCCGACACCGCCTGGGCGCCCTGGACCCGGTTCTTTCCCTGGGAAGACTGGCGCGCCGGCCGCCCGGCCCTGCTGGACGAGGCCATCGCCCCGGCCCTGCGCCGCTGGGCCGGCGACGACGCCGACCGGCTGTCGCGCGCCCGCCTGGCGTTCGCCCTGGACGGCGCGCCTTGGAACGAGGAACGGGTGCTCGAGCGCTACGAGCTGCTCTACGAGGCCGGCCTGGCGCCCGAAGCCGCCCGCGACCGCGACCGCGCCGACGGCCATGACCCGGCCGAGCCGGTCGCCCTGTCGGCCGCCCTGGGCGAGCCGATGATCTCCGACCACCGGCGGATCCTGGCCACGGGCCTTTCGCGCCTGCGCGGCAAGATCAAGTACCGCCCGGTGGCCTTCGAGCTTATGCCCGCCGAGTTCACCCTCTCGGCCCTCCAGCGCACCGTCGAGGCCATCGCCGGCGTGCCGCTGCACAAGCAAAACTTCCGCCGCGTGGTCGAACGCGAGGACCTGGTCGAGGGCCTGGGCCGCCTCGACAGCGAGACCGGCGGCCGCCCGGCCGAGCTGTTCCGCTTCCGGCGGGAGATCCTCGGAGCGCGGCAGGCCGGCGGGCTGTCGCTGCCGCTGCTGCGGGAGTAGTCCCACCATACTTCCCGTCATTCCCGCCCTTGTGGCGGGAATGACGGGAGAAATTGGGCGACGGTTGACGCTCGCCGCCGCCTGCGGCCGACGGCGCGCTGGTGGTCGAGGAGGCCGACGCCACCGACGCGGTCAACGCCAAGTGGTCGGATGTGTGTGAGTAGAAGTTGCTCCCTCTGAAGGGGGAGCTGTCGCGAAGCGACTGAGGGGGAAGTTCCTGCGCCCCCGGCAAATGCCGCGGCGGCTGAAAACGTCCCCCCTCCGGCCCTCCGGGCCACCTCCCCCAGAGGGGGAGGATCTTAAGCGCCAGGATGCTCCCCCTCTGGGGGAGCTGTCGCGGAGCGACTGAGGGGGCTTACCCCGCCACCAGACCAAAGTCCGCCACCTGCCCCATGGCCGCGCGGACGGCGGCGAGGGTCTTGAGGCGGTTGTCGCGGTGCTCGGGGTCGTTGACGAAAACGCCGTCGAGATAGGCGTCCACAGGACCGCGCAGCTCGGCCAGCTGGGCCATGGCGCCGGTGAAGTCTTCCTTGGCCAGGGCGTCCTTCAGCGGGCGGTCCAGCAGGCGCAGGGCCTGGTAGAGACCAACCTCGGCGGCGCTGTCTGCGGCCGGCTCCTCGGCCAGGCCTTCCGGCAGCGGGCCCTTCTTCTCCTCGGCCTTGAGGATGTTGGAGGCGCGCTTGTAGCCAGCCAGCAGGTTCTTGCCGTCGTCGGTCTTCAGGAAGCCGTCCAGGGCCTCGACCCGCGCGACGATGCGCGCCAGATCGTCGTCGCCCAGGGCGAACACGGCGTCCACCAGGTCGTGGCGCTTGCCCTGGTCCTTCAGGGTCACCTTCAGGCGATCGGCGAAGAAGGCCAGCAGGTCTTCCTTCCCGAACTTGGCCAGCGGCAGGCGCAGGCCATTGTCCAAAATGATCCGGATCACGCCCAGCGCCGCGCGACGCAGCGCATAAGGGTCCTTCGACCCCGTCGGCTTCTCGTCGATGGCGAAGAAGCCGACCAGCGTGTCCAGCTTGTCGGCCAGGGCCACAGCGACGCTGACCGGCGCGGTCGGGACGGCGTCGGACGGGCCCTGCGGCTTGTAGTGGTCCTGGATGGCGGCGGCGATCTCGGGATCGACGCCGGCCTCGCGGGCGTAGTAGCCGCCCATCAGGCCTTGCAGTTCGGGAAACTCGCCGACCATGCCCGAGGCGAGGTCCGCCTTGGCCAGGCGCGCGGCTTCCTTGGCCTTGCCGACGTCGGCGCCGACCAGCGGCGCGATCTCGCCGGCCAGGGCGACGATGCGTTCGACACGCTGGGCCATCGTGCCGAGCTTGGCGTGGAAGGTCACGCCGTTCAGCTTCTCCAGCCACGGCTCGAAACCAGCCTTGCGGTCCTCGTCCCAGAAGAAGCGGGCGTCGGCCAGGCGCGCCGACAGCACCTTGGCGTTGCCGGCGGCGATCACCTTGCCGCCGTCCTTGGCCTCGATATTGGCCACGGTGATGAAGTGCGGGGCCAGACCCGCCTCGCCCGGCTTGCGCACGGCGAAATACTTCTGGTGGGTGCGCATCGAGGTGCGGATCACCTCGGGCGGCAGGTCGAGGAACGACGGGTCCATGTCGCCCAGCACCGGCGTCGGCCATTCGGCCAGGCCCGCGACCTCCTCGAGCAGGCCGATGTCCTCGACCAGTTCGAGATGACGCGCGAAGCACAGGGTCTTGCAGCCTTCGAGGATGCGCTCCTTGCGCTCCTCGACGTCGAGCACGACGAAGTGGGCTTCCAGGCCGGCGGAATACTCGTCGAAGTCCTTGGCGACGAACGGCTTGGCTTCACCCATGAAGCGGTGGCCCTCGGTGACGTCGCCACTGGCGATGCCGTCGATCTCGAACGGAACCACTTCACGGTCGAGCACGCAGAGGATCCGCTTGAGCGGACGCACCCAGCGCAGCTTGCCCGTGCCCCAGGTCATCGACTTGGGCCAGGCGAAGCCGCGGACGATGGCTTCCACCATCTCGGCGACGATCTCGGCGGTCGGGCGGCCCTTCTTTTCGACGAAGGCCATCCAGACGCCGTTCTGCTCGACCAGCTGGTCTTGCGTCAGGCCGGCCTTGCGCAGGAAGCCGTCCATGGCCTGCTGCGGGGCGCCGACGCGGGGACCTTTGAGCTCTTCCTTGCGGTCGGCCTGGGCCAGCGGCAGGCCTTCGACCACCAGGGTCAGGCGGCGCGGACCGGCGAAGGTCTTCAGGGCCTCGGGCAGGAAGCCCGCGGCGGCCAGGTGCTCGCGCGCCATGCGCTCCAGGTCCTTGGCGGCCTGGCCCTGCATGCGGGCGGGGATCTCTTCGGAGAACAGTTCGAGAAGCAGTTGAGGCATTGGAGTTACGCGGCTTCCTGCAGCTCGACCCACTTCTGGGCGCACATCTTACAGAGGTCGCGGATGCGGCCGATGTAGGAGGCGCGCTCGGCGACGGCGATCGCGCCGCGGGCGTTCATCAGGTTGAAGAGGTGGCTGGCCTTGAGGACCATGTCGTAGGCGGGCAGGACGAGAGTCTCGTTCTTGTAGGAGCGGGCCAGCATCAGCGGCACCTGCTCTTCCATCTGCTCGAACTGCTGCTTGAGCACGGCCACGTCATAGCCGTGGAAGTTGGCTTCCGACTGCTGGCGCTCGTTGGCCAGGAAGACGTCGCCATAGGTCAGCGCGCCCAGCGGCGAGTCAGGGTCGTTGAACGGCAGGTCGTAGACGTTGTCGACGCCGAACACGTACATGGCCAGGCGTTCCAGGCCATAGGTCAGCTCGCCCGCGACGGGCGAGACGTCCAGGCCGCCGACTTGCTGGAAGTAGGTGTACTGCGACACTTCCATGCCGTCGCACCAGACTTCCCAGCCCAGACCCCACGCGCCGACGGTGGGGTTTTCCCAGTCGTCCTCGACGAAGCGGATGTCGTGGGTGCGCAGGTCCAGGCCGATGGCCTCCAGCGAGCCCAGGTAAAGGTCCTGCATGTTGGCCGGGTTCGGCTTCAGGATCACCTGGTACTGGTAGTAGTGCTGCAGGCGGTTGGGGTTCTCGCCGTAGCGGCCGTCGCCCGGACGACGCGAGGGCTGGACGTAGGCCGCATTCCACGGCTTGGGGCCGAGCGCGCGCAGCACCGTGGCCGGGTGCAGCGTCCCCGCCCCCACTTCCACGTCGTGCGGCTGCAGGATCACGCAGCCCTTTTCGCTCCAGTAGTTGTGGAGCGTCAGGATGAGGCTTTGAAATGATTTGGGGGCGGCGGGCATGACGTCCGAACAAGGGCCTGAAAAAGTCGGCGGACCATAGGGCCCGCCGACTGTCGCTTCAAGCGAAGTGGACGTCGTTTATTGAGCGCTACGCTCAGTTAGTTGCCCTTTGCGCCCGAACGCTTGCCGGCGTTCGACAGCGGCGCGCCGTAGGCCTTGCGGTTCTCGGGCGTGTCGGCGACGGGCGGGTTGGAGACGACGTTGGCGTCGCCGGCCTTCAGCGTGGCCTGCTGATCCGGGCTCATCGACGAGGCCGGCAGCGTGGCCGAGGTCGGCGCGGCCGTGCCGGTGTCGGCGACCGGCGCGGTCGTCGCGGCGGTGGGATCGGCGGGCGCCGGCGCCGAGGTCGGGTTCAGGGCCTGGTCGGCGGGGGCGTCGGTCGCCGAGGGCGTGGTCGCCTGGTCGGGAGCCGGCGCGGCGGCCGGGGCCGTCTGGGCCGCGACGTCGGCGCCCGCATCCGTCGCCGACATGGCGTCGGCGTTGGTCGTGGCCGAGGCCATGCTGGTGGCGGCGTCATCGGTGGCGGCCGCGGCGGCCTGGATCGGAACGTCCTTGGGGATCAGGACCTTGTCGACCACGTGCAACACGCCGTTGGTGGCCATGACGTCGGCCTGCACGATGTTGGCGCCGTCGACCATGGGACTGGCGCCGCTGCCGTCCAGCGTCACCGACGAGCCCTCGACCGTCTTCACCTCGCCCTTGGCGCCGGTGATCTTGGTCGAATCCACCTTGGTGTTGATCACGTGGTAGGTCAGCACCTTCTGCAGCTGGGCGGCGTTGGCCGGCTGCATCAGGCGATCCAGCTCCCCGGCCGGCAGGGCCGCGAAGGCCGCGTCGGTGGGCGCGAACACCGTCAGGTTTGGATTGCTCTTGAGCACGCTGGTCAGGTTGGTGGCGTCCAGGGCCTTGAGGAAGGTCGTGAACTGGCCCGAAGCCTGGGCCGTGGCGATCAGGTCGCCGTTCGGAGTCACCTTGGCGGCGGGGGTCGCCGGGGTCGCCGGGGCCGCGGTCGCGGCGGGCGGAGCGGCGGCCGGCGGTTGGGCGGGAGCCGCCGGATCGGCGGTCTGGGCGATGGCGACGCCCGACAGCAGCGCCATGGCCGCCGCGGCGGAGAGGAAGCGCGTCACATACATGGCCTGGTCCTTTCGCTTGAAACTCAGGCCGGCTTTACGCTCCAGATTGCGACTCCGTTGCAGCCCATCACGGGCTCGTGATCCAGACTTCGTCGTTACTTGAAAAAGAACACCAGCGCCGCGCCCGCGAAAATCAGCACGAAGCCCAGCATCGTAGTCCAGCGAATGGCTTCCCCGAGATAGAAATACGAGAACAACGTGAAGACGATCAGCGTGATCGCTTCTTGGCCGGTCTTAAGCTGGGCCGTGGAATAGACGCCGTGGCCGATGCGGTTGGCGGGAACCGCCAGCATGTATTCGGGAAGCGCGATCAGCCAGCTGCTGAGGATCGCCACCGGCAAGGCCAGGGGCTTGCCCTTCAGGTGGCCGTACCAGGCATAGGTCATGAACACGTTCGAACAGATCAGCAGCCCCCAGGGGGCGATCTTGGCCCACAGGGGCGTCATCGGAGAATCCTTCGGAACTGCGCGGGAACGGCCATTGTAGACGTTGCGCGACGCCGCGCGCCATGGCGCCGCTGGACGACGTATTTGCCGTAGAAGCGCGCAAACTGGGCGACCGATGATACTTTTGTAGGCGCCTTGCCTCTTTCGTTTCCAATTGCCTACCCCGCACCCCCGCTCGGGAACCGTGACCGATAGCGTACGAGCGCCGGGGAAACGACGCGGCCGCATCCGGCGGCGTCGCGGTGATCGAGTGAGCAAATCCGCTCTAGCCATCAACAAGGGGGGTCCGCCGAAGGCGGACCGGAGCAAGCCGGATGAAACTGATCATAGCGGTCGTCAAACCCTTCAAGCTGGACGAGGTCCGCGAGGCGCTGGTCGCCGCCGGCGTCGAAGGCCTGACGGTGTCGGAAGTGAAGGGTTACGGCCGCCAGAAGGGCCAGACCGAAATCTATCGCGGCGCGGAGTACCAAGTGAACTTCGTGCCCAAGGTGAAGCTGGAAGCCGTGGTGGACGATGCGTCCGCGGCCAAGGCGGTCGAAGCGGTCAAGGCCGCCGCGGCCACGGGCAAGATCGGCGACGGCAAGATCTTCGTCCTCAATGTCGAAGAAGCCGTACGCATCCGGACGGGCGAAACTGGCCCGGCCGCTCTGTAACGATCGTCGGGGAAAGGGGATACCAACGATGAAATTGACCTTTAAGCCGCTGGCCGGGCTGATGCTCGCCGCGACGCTCGCGGGGGCGCCGCTCGGCGCGACCGCCTTCGCCCAGGAGGCCGCTCCGGCCGCCGCCGCCGCGCCCGCCGAGGCCGCGCCGGCGCCCGCCGCCGCTCCGGCCGCTGCTCCGGCCCCGGCCGCCGCTCCGACCATCGTCGACAAGCAGGACAAGGGCGACAACGCCTGGATGCTGACCTCGGCGCTGCTCGTCCTGCTGATGATCCTGCCGGGCCTGGCCCTGTTCTACGGCGGCCTGGTCCGCTCCAAGAACATGCTGTCGGTCATGATGCAGGTCTCGACCGTCGCCCTGATCGGCTTCGTCGCCTGGTTCCTGTGGGGCTACAGCTTCGCCTTCACCGACGGCGGCGGCTGGGACAAGGTTGTCGGGGGCCTCGGCCGCCTGTTCCTGAAGGACGTGACGCCCGCCAGCAACGCGGCCACCTTCTCGACCGGCGTCGTGATCCCGGAACTGACCTTCATCGCCTTCCAGTCGACCTTCGCCGCCATCACCGCGGCCCTGGTGGTCGGCTCGCTGGTCGAGCGCATGAAGTTCTCGGCCATCGTCGCCTTCGCCGTGCTGTGGCCGCTGCTGTCGTACTATCCGATGGCGCACATGGTCTGGTGGTGGCCGGGTCCGAACGCCATCGCCCTTGATCCGGAAGCCCCGGTCAAGGCCGGCCTGATCTGGAGCTTCGGCGCCCTCGACTTCGCCGGCGGCACCGTGGTCCACATCAACGCCGGTATCGCCGCCCTGGTCGGCGCCCTGATCCTCGGCAAGCGCCAAGGCTACGGCAAGGAGCCGATGCCCCCGCACTCGCTGACCCTGACCCTGGTGGGCGCTGGCCTGCTGTGGGTGGGCTGGTTCGGCTTCAACGCCGGCTCCAACCTGGAATCGAACGCCTACGCCTCGCTGGCCATGGTCAACACCTTCGCCGCCACCGCCGCCGCCGGTCTGTCCTGGATCATCGTCGAGTGGATCACGCGCAAGAAGCCGTCGGCCCTGGGCCTGGCTTCAGGCATCGTGGCTGGCCTCGTGGCCATCACCCCGGCCGCCGGCTTCTCGGGCCCGATGGGCGCGATCCTGCTGGGCCTGGTGGTCTCGCCGATCTGCATCATCTTCTGCTCGGCCATCAAGAACGCCTTCAAGTACGACGACAGCCTGGACGCCTTCGGCATCCACGGCATCGGCGGCATCGTCGGCGCCATCGGCACCGGCCTGGTCGTCAACCCCGCCTGGGGCGGCGCTGGCGTCGTCGACTACATGTCCTGCGCCAAGGACGGCGATATCTCGACCTGCGACACGGCTGCCTACGACCTGGTCACCCAGGTCATCGCCCAGTTGAAGGGCGTCGGCGTCACGATCGTCTGGTCGGCCATCGCCTCGGCCATCGTCTTCTTCGTGATCAAGCTGGTGATCGGCCTGCGCGCCTCGCCGGACGCCGAAGAAGAAGGCCTGGACATCTCCGAACACGGGGAACGCGCCTACCACAGCTGAGCCTTCGGGCTCCGCTGAAGGCGGTCCAAGAGAAGGGCGCGGAAGCTTCGGCCTCCGCGCCCTTTTTCTTTGCCTGCTGTCCTGCGCCCTTCTACGGAACCCGCTTGGCCGAGATGATCTTCAGCGGCGGATCGATGATCTGGCCGGCCATCACCGGATTGATCGCCTTGCCCGGCGTCGGCAGCGCCAGGATCTTCTGGGCCACGTCCATGCCCTCGACCACCGTGCCGAAAGCCGCGAAGCCCTGGTTGTCGCCCGAGGCGGCGGGATTGGCGTCCAGGCCCGGCGCGTCGCCGATCAGGATGAAGAAGTCCGAGGTCGCCGTGCCCGGCGCGTTGCGGGCGATCGAGACCGTGCCGGAAACGTGCTTGAGCCCCGTCCTCGTCGTCGGCTCGTGGGCGATCGGCGGCAGCACCCGCTTGGGGTCGCCCTGCACCCCGCCCTGGATCAGGCCGTACTCCGGCGCGCCCGGCGCCCGCGAGGCGCGGAAGAAGGTCGCCCCGTCGTAGCGCTTCTGGTCGACGTAACGCAGGAAGTTGGCCGTGGTGATCGGCGCTTCCTTGGTGTGCAGTTCGATGACGATGCGGCCGAGCGGCGTCTCGACGGCGACGCGCGTGGGCGGCTTGGGGGCCGGCTGCGGCGGCGCGGCCGGCTGGGGCGCGGGCGCGGCGTCTTGGGCGATCGCCGGCGAGGCGACGGCCGCGGCTGCGGAGGCGAGGAACAGGCGGCGGTCCATGCAGGGCTCCTTGGATCAGTCCGGATGTTGGCCCGAAGACCTCGCCCTTCGACAAGCTCGGGGTGAGGTTTTCTGCTGAGCGGCATGCCTTGATCCTCATCCCGAGCTTGTCGAAGGACGAGGATCACGCAAGACCCTAGAACGGCCCGCCCAGGCGGCAGCGGCGCACCCACCAGTCGGGCCGCATGGCCTCGACGCGCTCGGCCAGGCCCTCGGCCTCGATGTCGCTCGCGCAGAGGGCGAAACAGGTCGCGCCCGAGCCCGACATCCGCGCCAGCAGCGCCTCGGGCTCGCCGGCCAGCAGCTCCAGCACCTCGCCGATGCGCGGCTCCAGGGTCACGGCGGGCGCTTCGAGGTCGTTGCGCGTCATGGCCGCCAGCCAGCCGCAGACCTCTTCGGCGCTCTCGAAGGCGTGGGGTGTGGGCGGCGGCGCCTCGCCGCGCGGATCGACGGCCGCGTCATAGGCCCGATAGACCGCACCGGTCGGCGACGGGACCAGCGGATTAACCAGCACCGCGTGCAGCTCCGGCAGCATGGGCGCGGGCGACAGCCGCTCTCCCCTGCCCTGCGCCAGCACCGGCGCGCCCCAGAGGCACGGCACGCCGTCGGCGCCCAGCGCGCCGGCCACGGCCTCCAGCTCCGCGTCGGACAGGTCGTAGCCCAGCGCCTCGCGCAGCAGCCGCAGGGCAGCGCCCGCATCGCTGGAGCCGCCGCCCAGGCCCGCGGCGATCGGCAGGGCCTTGTCGAGGATCAGCCGCACCGGCGGCGCGGGACCGCCGACGGCCGCGTGCAGCCCCTTCGCGGCCCGGACGACCAGGTTGCTCTCGTCGACGGGAATGTCGCGCCCGAAACGGCCCGAGGTCTCGAAGCTCGGGGCGTCGCCCGGCTGGATCGAGACCGTGTCGCCGACGTCGGCGAACACCATCAGGCTCGACAGCGGATGATAGCCCTCCGCGTCGGGACCGCCGACATGCAGGAACAGGTTGACCTTGGCCGGGGCGAAGGCGGAACGGCGCATCGAAGGATCCGAAAGCTTGGGCGGGTGGCGCTAGACCTACAGCGCGTTGGCGCCGTTGGCCACGGCCGGGGCCTTGGCCGGACCCTTGCTGCCCAGGCCGTCCTTCAGCTTGGCCTCGGCGGCGGCCTTCTGCTCGTCGGTCGGCTCCAGGCTCAGCACCCGCCGCCACTGGAACTGGGCCTCGGTCTTGCGGCCCAGGCGCCAGTAGACGTCGCCCAGGTGGTCGTTGATGTCCGGATCGCCCGGCTCGATCTCGATCGCCTGCTCCAGCATCTCGACGGCCGCCTTGTCGTCGCCCAGGCGGTGATAGGCCCAGCCCAGCGAGTCGAGCATGGCCCCCGACTGCGGATTGGCCTTCACGGCCTTCTGCACCATCGAAAGGGCTTCGGGCAGGCGCTCGTTGCGGTCGATCCACGAGTAGCCGAGATAGTTCAGCAGCTCCGGCTCGTTCGGATTGAGCTCCAGGGCCTTTTCCAGGTCGCGCTCGGCGTCGGGCCAGCGGCCGGCGCGCTCCAGCGACACGCCGCGCATGTAGAGCAGGCGCCAGTCGGGCTTGTCCTTCTCGGCCTCGACCAGCGGGTCGATCACGGCCACGGCGTCGGCCCAGCGGTCGTTGGCCCGCAGCAGGTCGGCATAGACCAGTTGCGCCGAACGCCCGGCCTCGGGCGCCTTGGCGGCGGCCTCGGCCACGGCGATGGCCTTGTCCTTGTCCCCGGCGTTCTGCAGCGTCCAGGCGATCTTGCCCTGGGCCGCGGCATAGCGGGCCGAACCGGTGGGGATCTTGGCGTAGGCGGCCCGGGCGCCGTCGATGTCGCCGCCCTGGTCGAGCAGGTCGCCGACCATCAGCAGCGCGTCCTCACGCTTGGGATCCAGGTGCAGGGCCAGGCGCAGATACGCCAGGGCGAACTGGCTCTGGCGCTCGCTGGTGAACACCGCCGCGCAGGCGACCAGCGTGTTGGCCGCGCCCTGGCGGCCGGTGACCAGGGCCGGCGGGCTCTTGCGGGCGACGGCGCGGGCTCGCGCGTCCAGCAGGGCCACGTCGTTGGGCGCCTCGGCCAGGATCGAGTCGTAGAGGGCCACGGCCTCGTCGCGGCGCTTGCGACGCTCAAGGAAGGCCCCGTAGTCGAGAGCGAACATCGGCCGGACGGCCGCGACTTCCATCAGCGCCTTGTAGTCGGCTTCGGCCTCGGCGGGCTTGCCGGCCCGTTCGAAGATCTCGGCGCGGCCGAGCTGGCCGAAATACTGCACCAGGCGGTCGTTGCGCAGTTCGGGCAGCACCTGGGCGGCGGCCGCGTCGCCCGCGGCCTGGGCGGCCCACGGCGTCAGCAGGGCCACGGCCGGACGGTGCGGAAAGCCCAGGGCCGGATCGGCCAGCAGGGCCTGCGCGTCCTTGCCCTTGCCGCGCGCCAGGGCGTCGACGGCCACAGTCAGCATGCCCAGGCGGCGAACACCCTCGGTCCCGCCCTCGGCCCGCGGCGCCAGCTCGGCGGCGCGCGTGACCTCGCCGGCCAGCAGCGAGGCGGTGAAGGCGCGCTCGCCCAGCAGGCCCGGGTCTTCGCCCAGATTGCGGGCGGCCTGGAAATAGGCGGCGGCCTGGTCGCTGCGGCCGTCCTCCAGCGCCGCCTGGCCGGCCAGGAACTGGCCGTAGGCCGAGCGACCGTTCCATGGCTCGGTGTTCCACCCCTCCTGCGTCCCGCGCAACGCGGGCTCGGTGGTGGCGCAGGCGGCCAGCACGGCGGTGGAAGCCAGGGACAGGAGGACTCGAAGACGCATCATCCCGTCACCCTCTTAGGTTTCAGGGTCAGGAGCAAGCGTGGACGAGAACCAAAGACCCTCCCCCTTCAGGGGGAAGTGTCGGCGAAGCCGATGGCGGGGGACGTGACCGCCGAACAGGCGCCCGCGCCAGGGGCCGAAGGAACTTCCCCCCTCCGGCCTCCGGGCCACCTCCCCCTCCAGGGGGAGGATCGCCCCATCACATGTTCGGATAGTTCGGGCCGCCGCCGCCTTCCGGCGTCGTCCAGACGATGTTCTGCGACGGATCCTTGATGTCGCAGGTTTTGCAGTGGACGCAGTTCTGGGCGTTGATCTGGAACTTCGGATTGGCGCCCTGCTCGTCGTACAGCACCTCGTAGACGCCGGCCGGGCAGTAGAGGCGCGCCGGCTCGCCGTACTTGGGCAGGTTGACGTCGATCGGGATCGACGGGTCCTTCAGCTTCAGGTGCGCCGGCTGGTCTTCCTCGTGGTTGGTCGCCGACAGGAACACGCTCGACAGCTTGTCGAAGCTGATCACGCCGTCGGGCTTGGGATAGACCAGCGGCTTGTAGTCCTTGGCCAGGCCCGTCGAGGCGGCGTCGGTCTTGTCGTGCTTCAGCGTGCCGAAGAACGAGAAGCCGCCGAAGAGGTGCGTGCACCACATGTCGAACATGCCGACCGCGCCGCCCAGCGCCGTGCCCAGCTTGCCCAGCAGCGGCTTGGCGTTGCGGACGACCTTGAGCTCCTTGGCGACCCACGACTTCTCGAAGGCGGCCTCGTACTCGACCAGGGCGTCGCCCTCGCGGCCGGCGGCGATCGCGTTGAACGCCTCTTCGGCGGCCAGCATGCCGGTCTTCATGGCGTTGTGGCTGCCCTTGATGCGCGGCACGTTCACAAAGCCGGCCGAGCAGCCGATCAGCACGCCGCCCGGGAAGCTAAGCTTCGGGATCGACTGGTAGCCGCCCTCGGTGATGGCCCGCGCGCCGTAGGCGATGCGTTTCCCACCTTCCAAATGGGGTCGCACAGAGGGGTGCTGCTTGAAGCGCTGGAACTCGTCGAACGGCGACAGCCAGGGGTTCTTGTAGTTCAGGTGCACCACGTAGCCGACCGACACGTAGTTGTCCCCGAAGTGGTACAGGAAGCTGCCGCCGCCCGTCTGGTTGTCCAGCGGCCAGCCGGTGCTGTGCTGCACCAGGCCCGGCTGGTGCTTGTCGGCGGGGATCTGCCACAGCTCCTTGATGCCGATGCCGTACTTCTGCGGCGACTTGCCGGCGCTCAGATCGAACTTGGCGATCAGTTGCTTGGCCAGCGAGCCGCGCACGCCTTCGGCGATGAACACGTACTTGCCATGCAGCTCCATGCCCGGCTGGTAGTCGGGCTTCTCGTGGCCGTCCTTGGCGACGCCGACGACGCCGACCACGACGCCCTTCAGCGAGCCGTCCTCGCGCCAGACCATGTCGGAGGCGGCGAAGCCCGGATAGATCTCGACGCCCAGCTCCTCGGCCTGGGTCGCCAGCCAGCGGGTGACGTTGCCCAGCGAGGCGATGTAGCAGCCGTGGTTGTGCATGAACGGCGGCATGGCGAACATAGGCAGGCCGAGCTCGCCCTGCGGACCCAGCAACAGGAACTTGTCCTTGGCGACCGGGGTCTCGAGCGGCGCGCCCTTTTCCTTCCAGTCGGGGATCAGCTCGTTCAGCGCCTTGGGATCGATGACCGCGCCCGACAGGATGTGGGCGCCGACCTCCGAGCCCTTCTCGACCAGGGCTACGCTGACTTCGGTTCCGGCCTTCTGCGCCATCTGCTTGAGACGGATGGCCGCCGACAGACCCGCCGGGCCGCCCCCGACGATGACGACGTCGTATTCCATCGACTCGCGTTCGAGGACTTCGCTCATGGCTTCTCCCGCCCCAGGCCCTGCGCGGGACCTGCCTTCTTCCTGTTTGAGTCGGACTTTATCCGAACGTGACGCCACGGCGGTCAAGGAAAACCCGATAGTTTTTGTTGCACCGCAGCGCGGACATATCGGTGACGAAGCCCACTATACTCGCTAGAGAAACGCCATGAGCCTCGCCGTCGATCCGCGCGCCGTCGAAAGCCTGCTGGCCTTCTGGGCCGATGCGGGCGTCGATGCCTGCTATGCCGACGAGCCGATCGATCGCCTGGCCGAGGGCGCGGCTTTGCTGCGGGCCCGCAGCCAGCCGCAGCCGGTGGCGGTCGCAGCCCCCCCGCCCCGTCCCGGCGCGTTCGGCGGGGTCGACATCGGCGCCGCCGCCGCCCAGGCCAAGCAGATGGCCGCCGCCTGCAACGACCTCGAAAGCCTTGCGGCCGCCATCGCCGCTTTCGACGGCTGCCCGCTGAAGACGCAAGGCGCCAAGCAGGCGGTATTCTCGCGCGGCCCCGGCGATGCGCCGGTCATGGTCGTCGGCGAAGGCCCCGGTGCCGAGGAAGACGCCCGCGGCGAACCCTTCGTGGGCCGCGCCGGCCAACTGCTGGACCGCATGCTGAAGGCGGCCGGCCTGCAGGAGCGGGCCTTCATCACCAACACCGTCTTCTGGCGTCCGCCGGGCAACCGCACGCCCACGCCCCAGGAGCAGGCCGTCTGCGCCCCGTTCGTCGAGCGAGCGATCGCGCTGGTTAAACCCAAGCTGATCCTTCTGGTCGGCGGCGCCTCCGCAAAGAGCATGTTGAAGCGCGAGGAAGGCATTCTTTCGCTTCGCGGGCGCTGGTTCGAATGGCGCTCCGAGGACGGCCAGATCGAGGTTCCGGCCTTGCCCAGCCTGCATCCGGCGTTCCTGCTGCGTCAGCCGGCGGCCAAGAAGAAGGCCTGGCAGGACCTCTTGATGCTGGCCGAAAGGCTTGATCGTCCCGAACGGCCCCATTAAACAAACCGCTGACCAGTCGGAACGGGGACGCGCGCCGCCTTTTCAAAGGCTTGCGCGGATACGATTTGCAGCTTTTCGCTCGCCCTCTGGCCGTTGTCTCGGCCCTCGCGCTTTGCCTGAACCTCGCTGCGCCCGCAGCAAGGGCCGCGGGGCTGGAACCGCTGTCGGACAACGACCTGCGCTACTACCAGGCCGCGTTCGGCGCCGCCGAGCGCGGTGATTTCGACGCCGCCGAGGTCGCCTTCGCCAACACCCGCAACCGCAGCCTGATCGGCAAGCTGTCGCTGGTGCGGCTGATGCACCCCACCGCCTACACCGCCAGCTATGACGACCTGACCGGCTGGCTGAAGCTATACGGCGACGAGGCCGGCGCCGATCGCGTCTACGCCCTGGCCATGAAGCGCAAGCCGGCCCGCGTGTCCGCGCCCAAGGCCCCCGAACTCTTCGTCGACGTCGCCCAGGGCGGCCGCTCGGCGAGCCCCGCCGACAAGGGCCGCGCGGCCCGCGAGGCCTACTACTCCGGCGACGTGAAGGGCGCCCTGAAGCTGGCCAAGGCCTCGGGCGAGCGCTGGATCGCGGGTCTGGCCTCGTTCCGCCTGGAATCCTACGCCGAGGCCCGCAGCTATTTCGAGCAGGTCGCCCACGACCAGGGCCAGGACGACTGGCTGCGCGCCGCCGGCGCCTTCTGGGCAGCCCGCTCGGCCGGCATGGCCGGCGACAACGACGGCGTCCGCGTACTGCTGAACCAGGCCGCCCAGGCGCCGCAGACCTTCTACGGCATGATCGCCGCCCGCCAGTTGGCGATGGCGGGCCTGGCCGTCGCCAACGATCCCGAAGATCCGATCGCCGCCCTGATCACCCGCGTCTCCTACGCCGGTCCCGATCCGGCCTCGCTGAACAAGCTGCTGGCCGGCGACATCCGCGCCCGCCGCGCCGCCTCGCTGGCCCAGCTTGGCCGCTGGAACGAAGCCGGCGCCGAGCTGCGGGCCGGCCTGTCCCTGGCCGCCGACGACAAGGCCCGCGCCGACTGGAGCGCTCTTACCCTCGCGCTGAACGCCCGCGCGCCGCTCAACGCCGGCCGCCCGGTCAAGAAGATCGGCGGCGAGGACTACCCCCTGCCCGACCTCGCGCCCAAGGGCGGCTTCACGCTGAACAAGGCCCTGGTCTACGCCCTGGTGCGCCAGGAAAGCCGCTTCGACCCTATGGCCGTCTCCGGCGCCGGCGCCGTGGGCCTGATGCAGCTGATGCCGGTCGCGGCCGCGCGCGCCGCCGGCGACGACAAGCTGCTGGCCGACAACACCCCGCTGTTCGACCCGGCCTTCAACCTGCGGGTCGGCCAGGACTACTTCACCTGGCTGATGGACCGCGGCCTGCAAAGCCCCGACCTCCTGCGCGCGGTGGCCGCCTACAACGGCGGTCCGGGCACGCTGCTCAAGGTGCAGCAGCAGCTGGGCGCCGACTGCGACAGCCTGCTGCTGATCGAGAGCCTGCCGGCGCTCGAGACCCGCAACTACGTCGAAAAGGTCATGGCCTCGTACTGGACCTACCGCCGCCTGCTCGGCGCGGAGACCAGAACCCTCGACGCCGTGGCCAGCGGCGCCAAGGTGATCGACTTCCGGCTGGATATGTAAAAACGCCCTTCTCCCCTTGCGGGAGAAGGTGTCAGCGACGCTGACCGATGAGGGGTCGAAAGACCTCTCCGCAAACTTCTGAGAGACCCCTCGCCCGACCTCGCTCCGCGAGGCCACCCTCTCCCGCAAGGGGAGAAGGGAACCTACCCCGCCTCGCCCGTCAGCTCGCGCCGCGCCTTCTCGAGCTCCTCGGCATAGCGCCGCGTGGCGTAGGCTTCCGACAGCACGCCCAGCACGTTGCGCTTGTCGTCGATCACCGCCAGCTCGTCGGTCTCGCTGCGGTCGAAGGCGCGCATGACGTCCTTGATCGACTGCTCGGGCTTCAGCGCCGCCTCGGCGTTGATCGCCAGGCCCGCCACCGGCCTTTCACCGTCGCCGCCGTCGGCATAGGCCTTGGCCGTCGGGATCACCCCGGCATAGAGCCCCGCGTCGTCGACCATGATGACCCGCTTGGTCGAGCCCAGCGGGAAGCGCCGACGGAACTCGGCCAGGGTCGTCGCGGCCGGCACGGTCTGGACGTCCTTGCGCATCATCCGCCCCGCGCTCAGCGGCCGCATCCACGAGACGTCGTGGGCGCTGCGGATGGTCTCGCCGCGCAGGTGCAGCCGCCAGGTCGAGAACGAATAGCCGAAGGTCTCGCGCACCATGGCGCTGGCGATCATCGAGGCCACCAGGGCCGCGGCGGCCACCGTGAAGTCGCCGGTCGCCTCCAGCACCAGGAACGACATGGTGAACGGCCCGCCGACCACGGCCACGCCCAGCGCCGCCATGCCGACCAGCGCCGCCACGGTGGGGTCCAGGCTCGGCGCCCAGGGGATCAGCAGCGACAGCGCCGAGAACACCTGGCCCAGCAACGCTCCCAGGAACAGCGAGGCGAAGAACAGCCCGCCCCGGAAGCCGAAGCTCAGCGAGATCACCGAGGCCAGGGCCTTCATGGCCAGCAGCATCAGCAGCAGTTTCAGCGGCAGCTCGGCCGTTAGGTTCAGGTGCAGCGCGCCATGGCCCGCCGACAGCGTCTGAGGCGTGATCACCGCCAGCGCCGCCAGCCCCATGCCGCCGATCGCCGGCCGCAGCCAGCGCGGGATCGGCGAGCGGGTCACCAGCCGCTCGGCGTTGGCCACCAGCCGCATCAGGCCGATGCCGACGATCGCGCAGGCCAGGCCCACAAGGGCGTAGAGGCCGTAGTCGGTCCACGACTGCACCGCCTGGGTGTCGGTCTTCAGCAGGTAGGGGATCGCGCCCATCTTGCTGGCCACCAGCACCGCGGCCAGCGCGGCGGCCACCACGGGCGCCAGGTTGGCGACGGTATAGGCCCCGATGACGATCTCGAAGGCGTAGAAGGCGCCGGTCAGGGGCGCGCCGAAGGCCGCGGCGATGGCCGCCCCCGCCCCCGCGCCCACCAGGGTGCGCATGTCGGCCCGACGCAGGTTCAGCCGCTGGCCGGCGAACGAGGCGGCGGCCGCGCCGGCCTGGGCGTAGGCGGCCTCCAGCCCGACCGAGGCCCCGACCCCGTTCGACAACATGGTCTGGCCGCAGATGAAGGCGCTGTCCTTCATCGACAGCCGCCCGCCGTGCAGGGCGTTGGCCTCCACCGGGTCGACGGCGGGGCGCGGGCGATACTTCATCCAGGCCCAGGTGATCCCGCCCAGCAGCAGCCCGCCCGCCGGAATGGCCAGCAGCCGCCAGGGCGCCACATGGGACTGGGCGCTCAGGCGCTCGTTGATGTCGATCTCGAACAGCAGCATCTGCAGGCCGTGCGCCACCTGGGCCTGCACGACCGCGAAGGTCCCGGCCGCCACCCCGATCAGGGTGGCCACCGCGATCAACCACAGCTCGCTCGAGCGGATCCGGCGCCGCAGCCAGCCGACCCACTTCACGGATGCGGCGGCGGAGGCGTGGGCGAGCGACATGAGCTTCGATAACGCGGGGCGGGTGGAAACCGCAATGTTCCTTCTCCCCCAGCGGGGCGAAGTCGACGCTTGCGATCCTCCCCCTGAAGGGGGAGGACTTTAAAGCCGCAACCGCCGCGCCTTCAGCCGCCCTGCCAGCGCCTTCTCCGGCGTACTCCCCGCAAACCCGCCCGTCGCCGCGTAATCCAGCCGTCGAACCAGCAGCCCAAGCGGCGGCGCCGTCAGCCGGGCCAGGAAGCCTCCCGCCGGAACCAGCAGGGCCGCCGCGCCCGCCCCTCCGGCCAGGTGCGCCTCCACCGGGCCGCGCCAGGCCTCCGGCACGCCCCGCGCCGGATCCAACGCCAGGATCCAGTCGCCCCGCGCCAAGGTCGCGCCGGCCGCCAGCAGCGCGCCCCGGTCGCCAGAAGCCGTCACGAACCGCGCCCCGCTGTCCTCGATCAAGGCGTCCAGCCCAGGTTCGGCAGCGCCCGCGATCACCACCTCCTTGACCAGGCCGTCGACGGCCGCCGGCACCAGCTGGGCCAGGATCTGGGCGAGCGCATGCACGGGCGCGACGGCGGGAAGGATCACGGAGATCATGATCTCGCCTTTGGAGCCTCGCCACCCTCGCCGTCAAGCATAGTTCTTGTTATGTTCCGGATGTGCGCGTAGGATGCCCGCATGCAGACCCGTCGCTCGTTCACCGACACCGCCTACAAGCAAGGGACCGCCGCCCTGCGCGGACGCGGCGCGCGCAGCAACGAGACCGGCCGCTACGAGAGCCTGACCTCCGTGCCCTTCGACGACGGCTGGACCGAGGACGACAACGCCGCCCGGGTGCTGACCACCAGCGTCCTGGCCATGAAGTCCAAGACCGTCATCGCCAGGAACAAGAGCCCCGACGTCGGCTTCGACCGCTCGATCAATCCCTATCGCGGCTGCGAGCACGGCTGCATCTACTGTTACGCTCGCCCGGCCCACGCCTATCTGGGGCTCTCGCCCGGCCTCGACTTCGAGAGCAAGCTGTTCTTCAAGCCCGAGGCCGGCAAGCTGCTGGACCGCGAGCTTTCCAAGCCGACCTACAAGGTCGGCAGCGTCCATATCGGCGGCGACACCGACCCCTATCAGCCGCAGGAGCGAGGCCTGCGCGTCACGCGCGGGATTCTGGAAACCCTCAGCCGCTTTCGCCACCCGTTCTCGATCATCACCAAGTCGGCCCTGATCACCCGCGACCTCGACATCCTGGGCGAGATGGGCAGGGCGGGCCTGGCCCGCGCCGCCGTTTCGATCACCACGCTGGACCGCAAGCTGGCCCGCAGCATGGAGCCGCGCGCCGCAACGCCCGAGCGCCGCCTCGACGCCGTGCGCCAGCTCTCGCAAGCGGGCGTGCCGACCATCGTCATGTTCGCGCCGGCCATCCCGTCGCTGAACGACCACGAGATGGAGGCCGTGCTCGAGCGCGCCAAGGAGGCCGGCGCGGTGGCCGCCGGCTATGTCGCCATCCGCCTGCCGATGGAGATCCACGGTCTGTTCGAGCAGTGGCTGGCCTCAGACCACCCTGACCGCGCCAAGCGGGTGATGTCGCTGGTGCGCCAGATGCGCGGCGGGGCGGCCTACGACAGCGAGTTCGGCAAGCGCATGACCGGCGAAGGCCCGGTGGCCGAGGTGCTGAACCAGCGCTTCCACGCCGCTCTCAGGCGCTTCGAACTCGACAGGCCCCTGCCCCGCCTCGACACCTCGCAGTTCCGCGTCCCGCCCAAGGCGGGCGACCAGTTGAGTTTGTTCTAGTCGCGTTTCCTCCCTCCCAAGTGCGTCATCCCGGAAAGCGCGCAGCGCTTATCCGGGACCCAGGGGTCGCCGCATTGCCCGCGCCATCGTTGCGTTGGTTGGTTCAAGCGCTGCGCCCAGTCCCCTTGGTCCCGGGTCTGCGGCGCTACGCGCCTCCGCCCGGGATGACGGCGAAGGGTGAGCAGAAGCGACACGCCTCTCCTCGCTTGCACCTGTCACAGGAAGGCCCATCAATGCCGCCCATGACGACGGAACACCGTTACGCCGGAGGATGCCTGTGCGGCGCCGTGCGCTGGAGCGCGACGGGCGAGCCCCTGTACCAGGGCTATTGCTGCTGCACCGACTGTCGCAAGGCTTCGGGTTCGGGCTTCGTGCCTTTCATGGGGTTTCCGGCCTCGGCCGTGACAATCACCGGTCAGACGCTGAAGGTGCGCTCGCCGGCCTTCCGCGGCGGTGAGGCCGTGCGCAACGCCTGCCCGGCCTGCGGCGGCCTCGTCTTCGGCGGCGAGGTCGGCGTCGACGACAGCCATACGATCTATGCCGGCTCACTGGACGACGCCTCGCTGTTCGCGCCGACCATGGCCCTGTTCCTGCGCGACAAGCCGGGTTGGGTCGTGCTGCCACAGGGCCTGGCGACCTTCGAGACCATGCCGGACTAGAAAATCACGCGCCGCGTGTCGGGACGGGCGCCCGCCGTTCGTCCTCGCGAAGAACACGGCCCGAGCCGGGGCCGGAGAAAAGGGAGAGAGCGATGTCGGAAACCAATGGACGGTTCGGCTGGTACGAACTGATGACCACCGACGTGGAAGCAGCGTGCGCCTTCTACGCCAAGGTCGTGGGCTGGACGCCTACGGATTCCGGCATGCCGGGCCCAACCCCGTACATGATCCTCAATGTCGGCGAGGTCGGGGTCGGCGGGGTCTTCACGCCCGAGGGCGGCTGCCCGGACGGCGCTCGTCCCGGCTGGATCGGCTACATCTTCGTCGACGACGTCGACGCCTATGTCGGCAAGGTGGTCGAGGCCGGCGGCTCGGTGTTCATGCCCGCCGGCGACATCCCGACGGTGGGCCGCTTCTCGGTCGTCGCCGATCCGTACGGCGCGGTCTTCACCCTGTTCAAGCCGTTCCCCCGCGACGAGATCCCGCCGCAGCCGGCCGATGGCGCCCCCGGCACGTTCGGCTGGCGCGAACTGATGGCCGGCGACCTGGACGGCGCCTTCGCCTTCTATTCGGGGCTGTTCGGCTGGGTGAAGACGCAGGCGATCGACATGGGTCCCATGGGAACCTACCAGCTGTTCGCCTACGAGGCGGGCGGGCCCGATGTCGGCGGCATGATGACCCGGCTGCCCGACATGCCGGTGTCGTTCTGGAACTACTACGCCCAGGTCGACAGCGCCTCGGCGGCCCGCGACCGCGCCGTGGCCGCCGGCGGAACCACCATGATGGACGTCCACCAGGTGCCCGGCGGCAGCTGGATCTACATGGGAACCGACCCGCAAGGGGCCGGGTTCGCGGTGGTCAGTCAGGCGGAGTGATATGGGTCGAGGCCAGGCAAACGGCTGAAACCACCGCTTCGCCTTCACTTTTCAACGCCTCCCTCGCCCTTGTGGCGAGGGCCCATGCTGGCTGCCGCTCAGACCTAGGCAAGCTTTGAAATGTCTGGGCAGCTGGACGATGGGTCCCGGGCACAAGGCCCGGGAAAGCGTTGAAGGGTGGGATAAGGAGCTCGCTGCATCACTTCTCCAGCAACAGCGCCTTGGTCAGGAACGCCTTGTCGCGTCCCACCACCCGCAGGCCCGCCGCCTGAAACAGCGCCTCCAGGTCCGTCTCGGCGTAACTGCCGTAGAACGGCTCGTGGAAATAGGCCGGGAAGGCCTCGAGCATCCGCGCCAGGTCCGGCTCGTCGCCCGGCTGCACGGAGTCGGCGAAGGCCAGCACGCCGCCGGGCTTCAGCACCCGGGCCAACTCGGCGGCGACGATCGGGCGCACGCGCGGCGGCAACTCGTGGAACAGGTAGACGCAGGTCACGGCGTCCAGGCTGTCGTCCGCCAGCGGCAGGCGCTCGGCGTTGGCCTGCACCATGCCCCGCCCCGATCGGGCGCGCGCCTCGGCCAGATAGGCCGGCGACAGGTCAACGCCCGCCAGCGCCGCGCGCGGAAAGGCTTCGGCCAAGTCCCGCAGGAATGCCCCCGAGCCGCAGGCCACGTCCATCAGCCTGAGGTCGCGCTGATCGCGTCCCCGCCAGTGGCGGGCCAGCAGGCTAAGCGCTCGCCGGCGCATCGCCCCGGCCGCCCCCGAGAACAGCGCCTCGACCTGTGCGTCGTAGCGGCGGGCGCTGTCGGCGGTGAACCAGCCGCCCGACTGATAATGGAAATTCTGCCGGTAATAGGCCGGATAGCCCTGGCTCTTGGGATCGTCGCGCACTTCGACGCCGTCGCCCCGGCGACGCCGGCCGTCGACCTCGCGGGCGTCGGCGATGAAGTCCCAGGCCTTGAGGATCGAGGCGGCCGGATGGGACGGCGCGTCCTCCATCGGCGGATAGAGGCCGGCGGCGACGTCGGCGGCGTCCTTCTCGAAGGCCGACAGGTAGGCCCGGCGCAGGCGCCCCTGCGACACCGGTGGGGCGTCGGAGGAAAAGCGCGGCGCGGCCTTGCCCTCGGTCGGGCGGGTGATGAACTTGGCCAGTCCTCCGGCCGCCGTCCACCAGGCCGCCTTGGCGGCGGCCTTGCCCCGCTGGGCGGCGGCGTCGAGGGCGAACGCCCCGCGCCGATCCGCCGCTAGCTTTCTTTCCCGGCCACTGGCCCGACCACTAGCTTGGCCCATCCTCGCCTCATCGCGAAAAGACCCCGACCAGCTCAATATGCGGCGACCAGAGGAACTGGTCCACCGGCAGCACCTTCTCCAGCTTGAAACCGGCGTCGATCAGGATGCCGGCGTCGCGAGCGAAGGTGGCCGGATTGCACGACACCCCGACCACGCGCGAGACCTTGGAGATGGCGATCTCCCGCGTCTGCTCCAGCGCCCCGGCGCGCGGCGGGTCGAAGACCACCGCGTCCATCTTGTTGAGCTCGCTCGACAGCACCGGCCGGCGGGTCAGGTCGCGCGCCTCGGCGACGATCGCCTTCAGGCCCGGGGCCGAACCCACGGCCGCCTTCAGCGCCGCGATGGCCGGCTCGGCGAAGTCGGCGGCGTAGACCCCCGACTCCTGGGCCAGGCGGAAGGTGAAGGTGCCCACGCCGCTGAACAGGTCGGCGACCCTCGCCGCGCCGGCCACGTGCTGCACGGCGAAGTCGGCCATGGCCTTCTCGGCGGCGGGCACGGCCTGCAGGAACGAACCGGCCGGCAGCGGCACGATGGCCGGACCCAGCTTCACCAGCGGCTGGCGGGCCATGTACAGCATCTCGCCGGCCAGGGTGACGCGGGCGAAGTCGAACTCGGCGGCCACCATCGCCGCCTGCACGCGGGCGTCGGCCGACAGCCCGCCGCTCTTGCGCTCGACGCCGGTGACGTCGATGTCCAGGCCCGTGCCGGTCAGGGTGACGTGCAGGGTCGGGGCCGACTTGGGGTGTTCCAGGAACGGCTGGGCCAGGCGCGCCAGGCCCGGCAGGGCGGCGACGATCTTGGGGTGCGTGACCGGGCATTCCTCGATCTTCACCAGGTTCCAGGAGCGGCGCTCCTTGAAGCCCAGGCGCACCCCGCCCTTGCCGCCGCGCGCGTGCAGCGCCACCCGGCGGCGCGACGCCGGCGGCGAGGCGATGGTCGGCAGGATCTCGGTCTCGATCCGCTCGCGCTTCAGCTCGAAGCGCACCTGCTCGCGCTTCCAGTCGAGATAGGGCGCGATGTCCCAGTGCTGCAGGGCGCAGCCGCCGCAGTGGCCGAAGTGCTTGCACGGCGGGGCGACGCGATCGGGGCTGGCTTCCAGGACATCGACCAACTCGCCGCGCTGACCTTCCATGCGGGCGGTGATCCGCTCGCCCGGCAGGGTCAGGGGCACGAAGGCCGGGCCGGCGGCGACGCCGTCGCCCTGGCCGCCGACGGCGTCAATTTTCAGTTCACGCATTCCAGAGTCGCCTTCGGGAACCTTGACCGGTTCCGATCCGTTCAAGCCTCGCCGCAGGCGTGGCCCCATTTTCGCCTCGCCAGCGCCCAGTTCGACGCCGAAGAAGCCAGTTCGAGCGCGTCCATACCTCATTCGGCGCCTTCATGCGTGAACGAACTGGTGCGTGAACGAAGATGAACGGTCCGGTCAACGGCCGTTCAGGAACGGCTTGGCATGGTGCGGACAACGGACGGTCCCCCGATCGTCACGCCCGCCTTCAGGGAGAGTTTTTCGATGATGATCCGGACCGCCATCAGCGCCCTCGTCGCCGGCGCGGCCCTCGTCGGCGCCGCGGCTCCGACCGTCGCTTCGGCCCAGGCCTATGGCTACGGCCAAGGTTCGTACCAGGGCGGCGCCTACGACCGTAACGGCTACTACTACGACCCCTGCCGTCGCAGCACGACCAACCGCGCCACCGGCGGCGGCCTGGCCGGCGCCGGCATCGGCGCGGCGATCGGCGGCAGCGTCGCGGGTCGCGGCGCCAAGACCGAAGGCGCGGTGCTGGGCGGCCTGCTCGGCGCGGTCGTCGGCGGCAACATCGGCAAGAGCTCGGCGGCCTGCGCCCCGGGCGCGGTTCCCCCGCCGCCTCCTCCGCCGCCCCGCGCCTACAACGACTATGACCGCGGCTACGACAACGGCGGCTATGACGACGCCTACTACGATCGTCGTGGCGGTAACGGCTACACCTACGAGTCGGAACGCTCCTACCGCGTGACCGAAGGCCGCGCCGACGCCAACGGCTGCACCCTGGCCGAAAGCCCGATCTACCTGCCCGACGGCCGCACCCAGAAGCGTTTCGTCCGCGTCTGCCCCGACGCCTCGGGCCGCTACCAGGTCGTCGACTAAGCTCCGGATTTCCTCCCCGAAATCCTACACTGAGGGCCGCCAGCTCCCCCCGCTGGCGGCCTTTTTCTTTGGCCTCGCCGTTCGGTCGACGATTGCGCCTGGCGGATGTTCGAAACCAACAAGACCGAGCGAGCCCCCTCTCGCCATTGTCGAGACGCCCCAGACAACAACCTTAACGGTTGAAAACCCCTCTCCCTCATGAGAAATGATAACAACGGTCGATGAGTGCGTTCGACGTCGAACCGATCGCCGCAAGCGCCGCCTTTCTGGCGGTGTCAGAGCGCTGCAAGCCGGGGGGCGAACACATGAGCTTTTTCGACGATGCGATATCGAATCTAGGGCGTGGCCTGGCGCAGAGCGCGGTGAGCGCGATCAGCGACGCCACCGGCTACGATGTGGGCAGCGCGCTCAAGTCGCTGTTCGGCGGCGCGCAAACCAAGGGCGGCGAGGATCTGGCGCAACTGCAGCAGGCCCTGCCCTCCGACTGGAGCGGCAGCGCGGACCAGTTGCTGATGTTGACCAACAACATCACGCAGCAGCAGGGCGCGATACAAGACCTGGGCTCTCAACTTTCGTCGCTGTCCAATAGCATAGGCGGCATATCGACCCGCATCGCCAACATTGAAAGTCTTCTTCAAAAACTCAACCAGGAACAACTGTTCCAGGAATGGGCTACGGCCGACAACAGCTTGCAGCCATACGCCATCAAGACGGGCACCGCCCATACCCAGTATGCAGCCTACATAGATGAATACGATAGCACGCCGACCGACATGATTTCGGACCTCGTCGAGAACGTGCTCGATCTGAACTCGGGCCCCGCCGCTTCGCTGGACATCATTCACCAAGCTATCCAAAGCCAGGAACAGCAACGCGGCGTTCTGGAACTTTGGTCCAGCATGGTCGCGCCCCTCGTGTCAGCTGGATACATAGACTATCGTCACGCCGTATCCCAATACATGAATTACTATAAGAAACTGGCCCTGGCCCAGTTGCAGGCGACCAATCTGCTCATGGAGGCCTACAACTACGAGGGAAGCAAACTCGCGCCGCAAGCATGGAGCCAATACAAGGGTTATCTGCTCGCCCAGGAAACCACCTTCATCACCTGGCTATATCCCTTGGTCGCGGCCGGCGTCTGGCTCGTCCCAAAAGCACGCGTGACCTTTTCGGCGGCGCTCGCAGCCACGGATCTCGATCCAGGACTGCAAAGCCTCCAACCTTCGACGGGACAATACGGGCCAGGTTACTATCAGCCGTCAATGCTGTTCGCGAAGGCGGAACAGATGCTGGCGACCCTCTACGTCAACGGCGAGGCGGATCGGCGCGTGGTCATCCATCTGGCCTACGAGGCGGAACAGTACATCAGCCAACTGGTCGGCGGCGCCGTCTTGACGCTCACGCCCCAGCCGGAAGGAGACGTGGTCAAGCCGACGAGCTCAGATCTGCTGCCTCTCAAGTTCCATGCCCAGCCGCGTGTAGACGACAACTATTCCGGCGACTTCTATGTCCGGCGCTTCGTATTCCAGTCCGATACGAACGACGCCGCCCTGGCCGACGGCGAATACAACATCACCGACATCAACGGCCACCACGGGCTCGTCCCGATGGAAGCCTATATGGGGGGCATCTACCTTCCGGCGAAGTTCCCCTTCATGCGCGACGCCGTGCTGCAGTACGGCCTGAGCGTATCCCAGGCGAGTCCGTTCGATTTCATGAACTTCTTCGCCTACATGACCCCGTTTCCGTGGCCGGCCTACTGCGACAGTTGACCGCACCGCAGATGCGCTCGCCTCCCAGCCTGCTGGTCGTCGGATGGGAGATGAGCGCCAGCGGGATGACCGGCGCCCTCTGGAACCTGCTGCCCGGCCTGCACCCCCATTTCAGGGTCGACGTGGTCGCCTTCGCGCCGAGAAGCGGAACCCGCCGGCTCAGCATGACGAGAAGCGGCGTCCCCGTGACGATCATGCCGGGCGCGGGGGCCCGCATGATCCTGCCGCCAGCCTGGCTGCACGCTCGCTTTCAACGGGATCCGCCGACTGCGGTTCTGGTGCATGCGCCGCTATTTGCTGCCTCGGCGGTCTTGGAGGCGCTGCAACCCTACCGCCACGACTGCCCGATCGCGATCTACGCGCCGTTCGAGGGCGAACCGACCGCCCCCTCGATCGTACCCCGACTGAGCAAGACCGATCTTTGCATACTCTACACCCGCGCCGCGCGTGACGCCGTCGCCCGCCTCCATCAGATCCACCCGTCCAACGACGCTCCCCCCCTGCTCAGGGTCTTGGGGCATGGCGTCGACCACACGCACTTCAGACCCCTTCACGCCGACGAGCACCTGCGCCGCCGCATGGCGCGCCGGGCGCGCCTGCCAGAACGTTTGGAAACGCCCGACGCCTTCGTCGTCCTCAACGTCAACCGCGACTACGGACGCAAGCGGCTTGATTTGACGATCGAGGGGTTTTCCCGCTTCGCGATCACGCGGCCGGACGCCTTTCTGGTGCTTCACACCGGCGCGCGAACGCAGACCTCGGATCAGCATCTGCAAAGCCTGCTGCGCGCTGGCGGCGTCGGCGATCGCATCTTCCTGTCTCCGGAAGATCCTGGCGAAGCGCCACTCAGCCTTTCGGCGCTCAACCAACTCTACAACGCCGCCGACGTCGGACTGACGACGGCCGAGGGCGAGGGCTGGGGACTGACCGCCTGTGAGCATGCCGCTACGGGCGCGGCTCAGATCGTGCCGGGCCACGCCGGCTTTCGGGAAATCTGGGGCTCCGCAGCCATTCATCTGCCGTGCGGCCCGGTGCAGGACAGGCCGTTTGAATTGAGCCGGATGTCCGCCCCCCACGTCGAAGGCGTCAGCCAGGCCCTAGCCGATCTTCACGACGCACCAGCCCAGCGCCGCCGCTGGGCTAGCCTGGCTCACGACCACATCCGCCAGCCATCCTTCGGCTGGAACAGCCTAGGCGCGACGCTTTGCGATCATCTTCGGGAAATTATCCATGCGCATGCAACAACTGCTCGACGCCCTTCGCTCGGTCGTGGCGCAGGATCTGTCTGATCCGCAGCCGATCATTCGCCTGTTCCTTACCAGAAACATCTCTGGCGGATGGGAGTCCTGGCTTCAGGTCAGCTGCGCTGCGGCCCTCATCTACGCCAACCTCGCGGCCGACTTTCTCCGTGAGGTCGAATATCCACGCGAGGCGGTAGGTGGAAATGCTCGCCTGCCAATTTGCGATCTTTGGGCCAAGCCCACGCGGGGAACCGAAATCTGGATCGAGCTCAAGACCCAGCGCAACAGCAACTATACGCAGACGATCAACGACTTCATGCGCGATATCGCCAAGATAACGGCTTTATCTCAGTCATGGCGGCAGTCGAACGTCACAGCGGCCGTGGCCCTGCTGATCTTGACGCAAAACGACCGGAAAACCCTGAACGATTTGCGCACGCAAATACGATCCGGAACCCTTTCATACGTTCTTTATATTAACGGCGAATGGCGCGACTTCACTCAGAACATCCTGAATGCGCCGACGGAGTATTTCACGATGATCGCCTTTGCTCCCACGTGAACCACCCGCCGCCCGGGGCGCGCTGGTTCATCCAACACCCCAAGGGGAGCCCGTCACCCCTTAAGCCAGGCCGCCGCTTCCTCGACATCAACCACGTCGGCGTACTTCAGCTGCAAATCCGTCAGGTTGGCGAAGTGGTAGCTCTCGTGCTTGTCGGCCACGCATTGCTCGGGAACTATCGTGCGATAGCCGCGCGAGAGGCCTTCGACGGCGCTGGCGCGCACGCAGCCGCTGGTCGAGCCGCCGGTCAGGATCACCGTGTCGACCTTGTGCCAGACCAGATAGCTCTGCAGCGGGCTCTCGAAGAAGGCGCTGGGCATGCGCTTGTCGAACACGAGATCCACGGCCTGGTCGATCTCGACGCGCGGGTCGAAGGCGTGGCGGTCGCTGTTCTGCTTGATGTTCTGCAGGCTGTCGGGGGTGTCGGTGCGCGTGCCCCAGACGCCGGCGTCGCCGCCGTCGGGCTTGTACATCACCCGCGTCCAGATCACCGGCATCCCCCGCGCCCGGGCCAGGGTCGAAATGCGGTTCACGTGCGCGATCTGGTCGGGATCGGTGACGTAGGCGCTCTTGGGAAAGAGGTCGGGCCGCGTATAGGCCTGCTGGAAGTCGATATTGACCACCGCCGCCTTGGACCCGAAGCCGAAGCGGGCGCGGGCGGGATTGGCCTTCACCGCCTCGTAGAGCTGCCGGGCGGTCTTGTCTTCACGCACCATGGTCGGTTCGAAGCGCAGGGTCATGGCGGGGGTCCTTCAGGCGGGGGTCCAGAGGCCGAGCAGCGCGGCGAGGATCAGCAGGATCCAGAGACTGACGACCACGGGACGGCTCCTGGCCAGCACGTCGGCGATGATCGCGTCGCCCTCCGGCGTGGGTCCGGTCGTCATCATGGCCACGACCGGCGGGCCCAGCGGGGCCAGCAGCTTGCGGATGAACAGGCCGCAGCCGATCGCGATCGCCAGGATCAGCATCTTCAGGGCCAGGAACAGCGGCGCGGTCGTCAGGCCCACGAGGCTGGCGCCGCCGAAGCCGGCCAGCGCGACCAGCACGCCCCAGCGGATGGCGATGTCGATGCGGCGCACACCGGCCTTGGGCGGGCTGTGATGGATGTGGATCGCCCAGGCCATGACCAGCCAGAACAGGCACAAGGCCCAGACGGCGGCCACGCCCTCGGGCGCGACATCCCACCAGCCCTTCAGCTTGGCCAGGGTCAGACCGGTGGGCAGGGCCAGGATCAGGCAGGTGCGCGGGGCCATGTCGATATCGGCCAGCACCTTCAGCGCCAGCCCCCGCTCCTTGACCGTGCGGGCCGGATCGGCGGCGTAGCGCGAGGTGTAGAAGGCCCCCAGGTCCCCGCCCAGCCAGTAGACGAAGACCAGCACGTGCAGCAGCGTGATCAGGGCGAGAAGCATCGCGGAATCCGGCGGTTGTCAGGCCGTCTTGATGCCGCCTGGAAAGGCGCCTTGGCGCGCCGTCGCCGGTTTTCTCGCCTCGCGGATAGCAAGGCCCCGGGTGCGACGCTGCGGACACAGGCGAATCCAAACAAGCGTGCTACAGCACGCATCGAGGGGCTTTTTTCCGTATCGTAGGTTCGTATGCGTTCTTACCGTCGCTCAGGCCTGGCGCTCGCCGGACTGCTGCTGCTCGCCTTTCCGCAAATCGCCGCCGCCCAGAGCCAGGCGCAAGCGGTGCTCGACGAGATCAACTACGTCCGCGCCAATCCCCGGGCTTATGCCGACGAGCTGCGCCGCTCCGAACCCCACTACGGCGAGGATCCCGACGCGCTGCATGAGGCGATCGCCGAGCTGCAGCGCCAGCGCCCCCTGGCTCCGCTCACCGCCGACGGCCGCATCGACGACGCCGCCCGCGACCACGCCAGCGCCCAGGGCGCGCGCGGCACGGTCGGCCACGGCGCGACCGGGAGCCTGGGCCAGCGCCTGCGCAAGTACGGCGTCTTCGCCGGCATGTCGGCCGAGAACATCTCCTACGGCTACGAAGACCCTCGCGACGTCGTGCGCCAACTGATCGTCGACAGCCGCGTGCCCGGGCGGGGCCACCGCCGCAACATCCTGTCGGCCGGCTACAGCAGCGCCGGCGTCGCCTGCGGCGGCCACCGCTCGTACGGCGCGATGTGCGTTATCGACTTCGCCGGGGCCATGCCCGAGGGCGTGGCGAGGGCGGCGCGGTAGGGCGAGGACACGCACGGCGTCGGCGGCCCCTAGATCACCCCCGCGCTCGCCAGCTCGGCGATCTCCGCCTCGGTCTTGCCCAGCCCGGCCAGCACCGCCGCCGTATCCGCCCCAAGGCTCGGCGGCGGGCGCTCCACGACGACCGGCGTGCGCGACGCCCGGATCGGCGAAGCGACGGTGCGGATCGGTGACGCCAAGTCGTCCCGCGCCTGTTCCACGACGAGACCGCGCTGGATCGCCTGCGGCTCCTCAAACACCTGGTCGATGGTGTTGATCGGGCCGCACGGCACGCCGGCGGCTTCCAGCAGGGCGATCCAATCCCGTGTCGTGCGCCTCGCCAGGATCGGGGCCATGGCCTGGGCGAGCTCCGCCCGCGCCGCCACCCGCTGGGCGTTGGTCGTAAAGCGCGGATCCTCGGCCAGCCCCGGCGCCTCGGCCGCCTTGGCGAAGGCGCGGAACTGGCCGTCATTGCCCACCGCCAGCACCATCGCCCCGTCGGCCGTGGCGAACACCTGGTAGGGCGCGAGATTGGGGTGCGCGTTGCCCAGGCGCTCGGGCGCCTTGCCGGTGGCGAAGTAGTTGCTGGCCTGGTTGGCCAGAACGGCCGCCTGCACGTCGAACAGGGCGATGTCCATGTGCTGCCCCTCCCCGGTCGCCCGCGCATGCAGCAGGCCGCAGAGAATGGCGTTGGCCGCATAGAGGCCGGTGAACAGGTCCACGACCGCCACCCCGACCTTCATCGGCTCGGCGCCGTTGCTGCCGTCCGGCTGGCCCGTGATCGACATCAGCCCGCCCATGGCCTGGATCATGTAGTCGTAGCCGGCCCGCGCCGCATAAGGGCCCGTCTGGCCAAAGCCGGTGATCGAGCAATAGACGAGGCGCGGATTGATCGCCGACAGGCTCGCATAGTCGAGGCCGTACTTCGACAAGCCCCCGACCTTGAAGTTCTCGACCACCACGTCGGCCTCGGCGGCCATCGCGCGGATCAGCTCGGCGCCGCGCGGGTCGGCCATGTCGATGGTCACCGAGCGCTTGTTGCGATTGGCGCAGGTGAAATAGGCCGCATCGCCCCTGCCGCCGTCGGTCGTTTCGAAGAACGGAGGCCCCCAGGCCCGGGTGTCGTCGCCGACGCCGGGACGCTCGACCTTGACCACTTCGGCGCCCATGTCGGCCAGGGCCTGGGTCGCCCAGGGACCGGCCAGCACGCGGGAAAGATCGAGCACCTTGACCCCCGAAAGGGCGGCGCCGGGCCTGACGTCTGATCGCAAGGCGACTGCTCCGGATATTCCTGTTGCGGGCGACGTTCAGCGCCCCAGGCTGCCTCGCCTACCGATGTGATCGCGGCGGGGCAAACGGCGATGGCGAAACTATCCGAAAACCAGGCTGGCGAATTCCAGCAAGGTGAGTTCCGAAGGGGCTGGCCTCTGCTGCTCAGCGTCGTGCTGGGCGTGGGCCTGGGCCTCTCGCCCCTTCCCTTCTACAGCATCGGCATGCTGGCCCCGCAGCTGGCCAAGGAGTTCGGCTGGAGCTTCGCCTCGATCATGCTGGGCCTGCCGGTGGCCACCGTGGCGGTCATGATCGTCGGCCCGATCATCGGCTGGCTGGGCGACAGGATCGGCGTGCGGCCCGTGGCCATCGCCTCGCTCGTCCTCTTCGCCTTCGCCTTCATGGGTTTTGCACTGACGAACGGCGCCCTGCCGCTGTTCTACCTGAACTGGGCGATCATGGGCGCGGTCGGGGCCGGCACCCTGCCCACCACCTGGACCCGGGCCATCAACAACGGCTTCGAGCTGAATAAAGGCCTGGCCTTGGGCGTCGCCCTGATGGGCACCGGCGTCTTCGGCTTTCTCATCAAGCCGTTCCTGATGTGGATGATCGAGGCCCACGGCTGGCGCGCGGCCTACCTCGTCACCGGCGCCCTGCCCCTGGTCATCGCCCTACCCGTGGCGCTGCTGGCCTTCAAGGACCCCGGCGCGCGCCGCGTCCATACGCAGGACGCGCCCCTGCCCGGCCTGACGCTTCCAGAAGCATTGCGCGACACGAAGTTCTGGCTGATCGCCGGCGGCTTCCTGCTATTCTCGTTCGCCATCGCCGGGCCGCTTCCCAACCTGGAAAACCTGCTGAAGCTGAAGGGCTTCAGCAAGGCCGAGATCGTCAGCCTGGCGCCCGTGGTCGGCCTGTCGGTGATCGTCGGCCGCGTCGCCGGCGGCTGGCTTGTCGACCGCTTCTGGGCCCCGGCCGTGGCCCTGGTGCTGCTGTGCCTGCCCGCCGTCGGCTGCCTGATCCTGCACGGCCAGGATCCGGGTTTCGCCGGCGCTCTTCTGGCTATCGCCCTGGTCGGCATGGCGGCGGGCATGGAGTTCGACCTGCTGGCCTTCCTGATCGCCCGCTACTTCGGGGCGCGGTCCTATTCGACCCTCTACGGCTGCCTCTACTGCGCCTATGCGGCGGGTTCGGGCCTGGGGCCGGTGGCCTTCGGCGCCGACTTCGACGCCACCGGCGGCTACCAGCTCTCACTGCTGGTCGCCACGGGCCTCTTGGTGCTGGGCGGCCTCGTGCTGCTGCCGCTGGGCCGCTACCGCTTCGCGTCCGAGCACGTGGTCGAGGACCAGCGCATCGAGGCCGCCGCCGGCGAACGCGCGGCCGTTCCCGGCGCCTGACTCCTGAATTCCTGACAGGCGGATTTTCGCGCCGTCGCCCGCCCGCCATCCGCCGGACGGGCGCAAGCTCGCGTCAATTGGAGTAGGAGTGCGCCATGACCGGTCGCGTCAACGAGGGGCCGATCCAGGCCTATGACGGCCCGCCCGACTATCGCAAGGTCGGCCGCCATGGGGTGTTCCCCGACATGTCGCACGACGAGGTCGAGCGGCTGAACGTCCTGGCCCAGCTCAACCGCCACCTCTCCACCCGCCTGATCCCCGGCGTGAAGCAAGCGTGGGAAACCCGCGCCCTGCCCGCCTTCGAAAAGGCCAACGGCCGCGCGCCCGAGGATCGTCACGAGGTCCGCAAGGCGCTGCTGAAGGATCCCGCCTTCCAGACCTGGTCGGCCCTTCGCCGCCTGACCATGGAGCAGCGCCAGCAGGCCGGCCGCTGGACCACCCTGCGCCAAGCCGAGGAACTGGCCGCCAAGGCCGCCGCGCTGAACGCCGGCCATGACCGGCTGGAGCTGGATCCAGCCCTGCCGATCCCGCGCTACGTCAGCGCCGTGGACCACCACTGCATGCCCGGCAGCTATCACGTCGAGCGCTTCGAGGGCGACGTCTCGGGCGGCGCCAACTACGACCACGGCGGCTTCGCCACCACCGGCGGCCTGCTGGGCCGCTTCTCCGACGGCGGCGGCCAGGCCGTGGTGCGCTGGGTGCAGCGCCGCCTGCCGGACTTCAAGCCGCGCCGCATCCTCGACATCGGCGCTACCGTTGGCCACAGCGCCCTGCCGATCGCCCAGGCCTTCCCAGACGCGGAGGTCGTGGCCATCGATGTCGGCGGGCCGATGCTGCGCTACGCCGCCGCCCGCGCCGCCTCGCTGGGCGTCACGAACATCCGCTTCGTCCAGGCCGACGGCGCCGACCTGTCGCGCTTCGAAGACGAGAGCTTCGACTGGGTGCAGACCACCATGTTCCTGCACGAACTGTCGCTGGCCTCGATGAAGGCCATCTTCGCCGAGAGCCGCCGCGTGCTGGCTCCGGGCGGCGTGGTGCTGCACGTCGAACAGCCGCAGTACGCGCCGACCATGCCGCTGTTCGAGCAGGCGATGCGCGACTGGGACGCCTTCTACAACAACGAGCCCTTCTGGAGCACGCTGCACGAGATCGACCTCGACGCCCGCATGGTCGAGGCCGGCTTTGACGCCGAGGAGCTGATCCATGACGGCGTCACCGCCGTGGTCGACCGCGAGGTCTTCCCCGACGCCGCCGACGACGACAGCGAAGACTATGGGCGCAAGGCCGCCTGGCGCGTGATCGGAGCCCGGAAGGCCACCAAGGAAGCCCAATGAGCATCGCAGACGCCCTCGCCGACGCCGGCGCCAAGCCCGCCGGCAAGCGCCCCTATTTCTTCGCCAATCCCGAGGTCGAACGCGTCCTGGCCATCACCATGGCCGTGGTCCAGGAACTCGCCGTGACCCGCGCCCGCCTCGACACGCTGGAACGGGTGATCGAGGCCCGCGGCGGCCTCGATCGCGCCGAGATCGAGCGCTTCGAGCCCAGCGCGCAAGCCGCCGCCGAGCGCGGCCTGTGGCTTCAGGAATACCTCTCCCGCGTGCTGCGCATCGTTCAGCAGGAGGCGGAAGCCGCCACCGCCACGGGCGACGTCGCTTCGGAAGACGTCGCGGTCGAACTGCGCGACTAAAGCCCGCACGATTTCAAGGACATACCGATGAACCTTCTCAGGGCCGCAACCCTGGTGACGCCGAACGTCGCCCAGGCCGCGCAGCGCTACGCCCAATGGCTGGACTACACCGTGGTCGAACAGGGTGAAGTTCCGGCTGACCTCGCCGCCAGCTGGGGCGCCCCGGCCAGCGCTGGCCGGCCCTACGCCGTCTTGCAGCCGGCCAGCGGCGCCGATGTCTTCCTGCGCTTCGTCGAGGGCGCCCCCGTCCCCGAGTACCGGCCCTTGCGCACCTACGGCTGGGCGGCGATCGAGATCTGCTGCCAGGACGTCATGGCCGTGAACGCCCGCATGCAGGACGCGCCGTTCGAGATCATCGGCCCGCCCAAGCGCATCGACGGCCTGCCCACCATCCACCCGATGCAGGTCAAGGGTCTCGACGGCGAGATCGTCTACCTCACCGAGATCGTCTCGCCCGGCAACGGCCTGCCCCATCCTGGCAGCCTGATCGACAAGCTGTTCATCCTCGTCCTGGCCAGCGACGACATGGAGGCCAGCGGCGCCTGGTTTGGCCAGACCCTGGGCCTGGACGTCGGCGCGCCGATGACCATCGTCTACAACATGATCAACGACGCCTTCGACCTGCCCCGGGACAGCCGCCACGCCCTGGCGACGGCGACCTATCAGAAGGACGTCTTCCTGGAGTTCGACCAGTATCCGGAGCAGGCCACGGTCCGTCCCGGCCACCCCGGCGCTCTGCCGCCGGGCGTCGCGATCTGCACGCTCAAGCACCCAGACTTCGACAGCGTCCAGGGCGACTGGATCGTGGTCCCCACCGTGCGCGACGGCGCCGTCTACGCCGGCAAGCGCGCCGGCGTGCTGCGCGCCCCGGGCGGGGCGCTGGTCGAGGTGGTCGAGGCGTAGTCCCAAACCCTCTCTCTTCGAGAGAGGGACGCAATGATCAAAGCGTCACCACCACCTTGCCGAACGCGCCCTTGTCGGCGCGGGCATAGGCGCCTTCGATGGCGTCGAGGCCGAACACGCTGTCGACCACAGGCACGATCCCCATGGCCGCCACGAAGTCCGACAGCGCCTGGTGATCGGCGCGTGAACCCACCGAGATCGCCGTGGCGCGCTGGGCGGCCATGACCATCGCCGCCGCGCCCAGCGCGCCGCCGAAACCATCCAGAGCGCCGATGACCGCCACGTGGCCGCCGACGCCGAGGGCGCCTTGCGACTTGGCCAGGGTGCCGGCGCCGCCCAGTTCCAGGGCGTGCTGCACGCCGCCGAACGAGGCCTCCTTCACCGGGACCTCCCAGTCGGGCGTGGTGCGATAGTTGACGGTCAGGTCCGCGCCCAGTTCCTTGGCGCGGGCCAGCTTGGCGTCGTCGCCGCCGACCACGGCCACCTTGGCCCCGAAGGCCTTGGCGATCTGCAGGCCCCACAGCGAGACGCCGCCGGTGCCCAGGGTCACCACCCAGTCGCCCGCCTGCAAGCCGCCGTGCGTGACCAGCGACGACCAGGCCGTGACGCCCGAGCAGGTCAGGGTCGCGCCCTGCACGTAGTCGAGCCCCTCGGGCAGCTTCACCACCCCGTCGGCCGACAGCACCACCTGCTCGGCCAGAACGCCGGGACCGCCGGCGCCCAGCGACGAGATCACCGCCGGGAAGGTGATGCGGCCTTCCGGCCAGGCCTGGAAGAAGGTCGACGCCACGCGGTCGCCGACGGCGAAGCCTTCGACACCTTCACCCAGCGCCACGATCTCGCCGGCGGCGTCCGACAGCGGGGTGAAGCCGTCGGCCTCGCCCACCGGATACCAGCCCTGGCGGATCATCACGTCGCGGCGGTTCAGGGCGACGGCGCGCACGCGAACCAGCACCTGGCCCGGCCCCGGCGTCGGAACCGGCACGATGGACTCGGCCAGCTCGAAGCCCTGGCCGGCGCGGACGAGGGAGAAACGGCGATTGGTCATGGGCGGGGTCCACTGAAGGGGGCTGTTCGGAGGCGTGGTTTCGACGCCGGCCACGAAGGCCAGCAGGGTCTCGGCGAAGATTTGGGGTTCCAGCTCGGGCGCGGCGACGCCGGTCTTGCCCTGGGTGGTGACCACCACGCCCGGACGGGCCTTGCGGATACGGCCGACGAAGCCCGCCAGCGGGTCGTCGGCCGCCTGCAGCACGGTCACCGGGCAGGTCACGCCCTCGAAGACGCTGGCGAAGTCCTGGTCGAAGATCGCCCCGAAGGCCTGGTTGCGGCCGTCCGGCGCGCCGATCGCGCCCAGGAACTCGGTCTGCACCAGTTGGGCGTCGAAGCGGGGCAGCAGCCCCTTCATCACGCCCCAGGACTGGATCAGGTAGGCGCCGTGCGCATCGATCGGCGCGGACTGGCCGATCTGGGCGCGAAACATCTCGCGCTCGTCGGCGCTGGCGAACAGCACGCCGTTCAGCAGCAGCGAGCGCACGCGGTCGGGCGCGGCGACGGCGATCTCGGCGCCGATGTGGGTGCCGGTATGGTGGCCGGCCAGGTGGAAGCGCTCGACGCCAAGGGCGTCCAGGGCCGCCAGCAGCCACGCGCCATAGTCCACCGTGGAGGGCAGGCCTTCCGGCTTGAACGACTGGCCAAAGCCGGGCGTGTCCAGCGCGATCGCCGCGCGGCGGCCGGCGAGAAGCGCCAGCACGCCGTCGAAACAGGCCGAGCTGACCGGGGTGCGGTGCAGGAGCACGATCGGATCGCCGGGGCCGTCCACCCGGCGCAGGTGCACCTGGCCGGCGGGCGTATCGGCATATGCCTTGCGGATGAGCGTCACGGGCGGCTCCAGCGGAATCTTCGAGTCTCGGTCCTAGCGCCCGCCCCTCGCCGGCTCCCCTCGCCCGGGACCGTTATCCGCACAGCGGCGAAGATCGCCGCCGCCCCGCCCTCGCCTTCTAGGCCGGTTCAAGTCGGCGTCGACAACCAAGGAAGAGAGCACGCCATGACCACGGTCCTGATCACCGGCGCCAATCGCGGCATCGGCTTGGAGCACGTTCGCCAGTACGCCGCCTCGAGCGCTCAGGTCATCGCGACCTGCCGCGATCCGGCCTCGGCCGCCGAGCTGCAAGCCATCGCCGACGTCCATCCGGGCAAGGTCCGCATCGAGGCGCTGTCGGTGAACGACGCGGCGTCCGTCGCCGCCTTCGCCGAGCGCCTGAAGGGCGTCGCCATCGATGTGCTGGTCAACAACGCCGGCACCTACGGTCCCATCCCGCTGCCCGAGGGCATGGCCCACCAGACCCTGGCCGGCATGGACTACGACATCTGGGCCGACATCCTGGCCACCAACGTCGTCTCGCCGTTCCGCATCACCGCGGCCCTGATCGACAACATCAAGGCCGGCCAGAAGAAGACCATCGTGATGATGTCCAGCGGCCTGGCCTCGATCGGCACCAACATCTACGGCGGCTCGCACGCCTATCGCTCGTCCAAGGCCGCGCTGAACATGCTGGCCAAGGGTCTGGCGGTGGAGCTGAAAGGCGACGGCGTCACCGTCATCGCCATGGCCCCGGGCTGGACCCGCACCGCCCTGGGCGGCCCCGACGCCCCCTACTCCGTCGAGGAAAGCGTCGAAGGCCAGCAGAAGGTCATCGCCGGGCTGAGCCTGGACGATACGGGCAAGTTCCTGGATCTGGCGGGCGCCGAGGTGGCTTGGTGAGGGCTTTCCCGTCAAGCCCCCCCATTATCCGTAAAATCCCCGCGAAAGCGGGGACCCAGGCTTTTTCTGAAACCCTGGGCGCTCTACGATAAAACACCTGGGTCCCCGCTTTCGTGGGGATTTTGCGGGGTGGGAGTAACCGCTCAACCGCGCCCTCTCCTTGCGCGATAGCCGCCTCTACCCCAAGCTCAGCGCCGCATAGACCTTCTCCACCACCTGCTGCGGCGAGAACGGCTTGAGCAGATAGGTCGTCGCCCCAGCGCCCATGGCGCTGGCGATGCGGTCGAGACGCCCCTCGCCGGTCAGCATGACCACCGGGGTCTCGCGGTGCTCGTCGCCGCCGCGCAGGAGCCTGAGCAGCTCCATGCCGTCCATGTCGGGCATGCGGATGTCGATCAGCCAGATCGCCGGCTTGTCGAGGCCCGCCGCGTGCAGCGCGCTGCGGGCGGACTCGAAGGCCTGGACGATGTAGCCGGACTTGGCCAGGGCGCCTTCCAGGAAGGCCAGCAGCACCGGGTCGTCGTCGACGACGAACACCCGCCCCTTGATCCAGCTGCGCTCCATGCGGCCTCGCCTCGCGTTAACCGTGCGAGGAACAGTCTCACAAGGTTTTCGCGCCGGGTACGGCGCCAAGGTTGCAAGACCTTGGCGCTCGCCCCTTTAGCCGTTGGCCATGCCGCGCTGCACGGCCGGCCGCTGGACGATGAAGGCCTCATAGCGGGCAAGGTTCGGATAGCGCTCCAGCCCGCCCTCAAGACGCTTGGCCGAGCTGGCGACCATCGGGAAGAAAAGGGCGTCCAGGATCGTGAACCGCTCGCCCAGCATGTAGACGCGGGTCGCCAGCCGGGCCTCGAACGCCGCCAGCTGCTCGTGGCAGTCGGCCAGCGACCGCTCGATCGCCCACGGCGTCTTTTCGGGCGCCATGACCGTGGCCACGAACTGGTTGGTGAAGGCGCCCGCCAGCTGCGACGACACGGCCGAGGCCCACATCAGGAACTCCGCCCGCTCGCCCGGCCCCTTGGGCAGCATGTCGCTGGCGGCCTTCTCGGCCAGGTACCAGGCGATGGCCAGGGTTTCCGACAACACCAGCGGCGCGCCGCCGGGACCGTCGGGATCGACGATCGCCGGCGCCTTGCCGAACGGGCTGAGCGCGGCCTTGTAGCCGGGCTTCTTGTGCTCGCCGGCATAGAGGTCGACCGGGGCCAGCGCATAGGCCAGCCCCGTCTCCTCCAGCACGATCCGCACCTTCTGGCCGTTGGCGGTCGGGACGGTGTGAAACTGGATCATCGTCCCGACCTCACGCCGTCGCCGCTTCGAGCTCGAGGCTCTTGTACATCGACTGCAGCAGCAGGTATTCGCGCCGCTGTTCCGGGTCGGCCAGGATCTTGCGCATCTTGGCCTCGCGCTCGGCATAGGCCTCGGCGGTGCCGGCCTCCATCGCCGCCTTGTTGGCGATGGTCTGGGTCTGGATGAACTTGTGCATCACCGCCCGTCGCTGCCGGTCATAGAGCGGCAGCAGCGTCTCGGCGTCGCCCTTGTTCTGCAGGATGTCGACAAGCTTCTCGGTCAGGTTCCAGACGTCGTGGATGCCCGAGTTCATGCCGAACCCGCCCAGCGGGTTGTTGAGGTGCGCGGCGTCGCCCGCCAGCAGCACCCGGCCCACATGGTAGGTCTTGGCCACCCGCTGGTGCACCTTGTAGAGCGTGCGGTGCGCGGTCTTCACCGACGCCCCCTCGCCCAGCAGGCCGCCGAACACGGCCTCCTTCTTGGCGTCCGACAGCAGGGCCTCGTCGCTCTCGTCGCCATTGGCCGGCACCAGGATCCGCCACAGCGACGGCACCCGCAGCAGCACGCACCACTCCTTGGGATCGGCCACGTAGTTGACGTGGGCCAGCCCCGGGAAATGCTCCTCCAGCGGCCAGTCGGTCGACAGGGTCAGGAACTTCTCCGGATAGGTGAAGCCCTCGAACTCGATGTCGAGCCACTTGCGGACGATCGAATTGGCCCCGTCGGCGCCGATCAGGTAGTCGCAGCGCACCTGCTCGATGCCGAACGGCGCCTCGACGAAGGCGGTGACGCCCTGGTCGTCCTGGGTGAAGTGGGCCAGCCGGTGCGAGAACCGCACCTGCCCCTTCGGGTGATCCGCCAGCTTGGCGGTCAGCAGGCGCGCCAGCTTGAACTGCTCGCACTGCAGTCGATACGGGTGCTCTGAGATGTCGCCCAGTTCGCCCATGTCGAAGGCCATCACCTCGCCCGTCAGGCGATTGCGATAGTGATAGATCGGCGCGCGCAGGCCTTGGGCCTCCAGCTCGTCGAGCACGCCCAGCTCTTTCATCATGTCGAGCGTCGGCGGATGCATGGTCGAGGCGCGCAGGTCCTCGGGGCAGCGGGGCGCGGCCTCCAGCAGCAGCACCTCGACGCCCATCTGGGCCAGCCGATAGGCCGCGACAGAGCCCACGGGCCCAGCGCCGGCGACGACGACTTGGAATCGTTCCACGGAACCTCGCTAGTTTTGGATCGGCGTTGCGGGCGCGGTTTCCCCCACGCGCCCCGGCTCACGCGCTTTGATCAGTCGACGACGACCATGCGGACCACGACGCTGCCCGCGTCCTTCCGCAGGAGCTTGGCGGCCTGATATTCGTCCGAATACAGATAGGCCTTGGCGGCGGCGGCGTCGGGATAACGGGTGACAATCACGCGCTCGCCTTCGGGGACCTCGCCCTCCAGCACTTCGGTCACCGGACCGCGGACATAGGTTTCGCCGCCGAAGCGCTCGGCCAGGCCCGAAATGGCCTTCACGTACTCGAAGAAGCGCGGCGGATCCGTGATGACGGTCGTGGCGATGATGAAGGCGGGCATGGTCTCGTCCCCCGGAGGAATTTCCGTTGTGGTTCAACGACGACCCTAGCGACGCCCGTTCTTCCCGCTCTGGCGGCGCCTTTTCCTATCCGCCGGGCGGATATCGGCTCCTGGGGTGCGGCGCGGCCGCCTCGGCTTTGCCATTCCTCGACCATCGAAACGTCGAGGAAGCGTCATGCCGGATTCATTGGGACACCGCCTGAAGTATGCGGTCATCGCGCCGTCGACCAACACCAGCGTGCAGCCGGAATACGACGACATGCGCCCGCGCGGCGTCACCAATCACTTCCAGCGCATCGCCATTCCCGACACCAAGGTCACCGACGACGAGTCGTTCATGGTGATGCTGCAGAACATCCGCGACGCGACCATGGACAGCGTCGACGTCGCCATGACCATGGATCCGGCCTGCGTGGTCATGGGCATGTCGGCCGAAACCTTCTGGGACGGCGCCGACGGCGCCGAGCGCCTGACCCAGCGCATGCTGGAACGCACCAACGGCGTGCCGGTCGTGATGGGCTCCACCGCCGTCGACGCGGCGCTGAAGGCTTACGGCGGTATCAAGAAGATCGGGGTCATCACCCCCTACATGCCGGTCGGCGACAACCAGGTGCGCAAGTTCTTCGAGGACCTGGGCTACGAGGTCACCCAGGTGAAGGGCCTGAAATCGCCCTCCCCGATGCTGATCGCCCACGAGACGCCGCAGACGCTCAAGCGCGCGGCCGAAGAGGTCTCCGAAGGCGCCGACGCCGTCGTCCAGTGCGGCACGAACCTGGCCTTCGCCAAGGTCGCCGCCATGGCCGAGTTCTGGCTGGAGAAGCCGGTCGTGGCCATCAACACCGCCACCTACTGGCACGCTCTTCGGAGCATGGGCGTGGCGGACAAGATCGACGGCTTCGGCTCGCTCCTGCTCGAGCACTAGGGATCACGGGGTACCAGTATGGAATACGATTACGTTCCGCTTCCGCACCGCAAGCCGCTGATCTGGCCGAACGGCGCGCGCGTGGCCCTGGTCATGACCTTCAATCTCGAGACCTGGGACCTCACCAAGCCGACCAAGGAGAAGTACTACGCCGGCGGTCCGGCCGTGCTGCCCGACGTGCTGGCCGGCGATACGCCCGACTTCCCCAACTACACCTGGCGCGAATACGGCCAGCGGGTGGGCATCTGGCGGCTGTTCGACCTGTTCGATGAGCAGGGCGTCAAGGCCAGCTGCACCACCAACGCGGTGACCTTCGAGCGCCGCAAGGCCATGACCGACGCCTGCCTGGAGCGCGGCTGGGAGCTTCTGGCCCACAACTGGGAACAGGGCGAACTGCTGACCGACTTCGCCCATGAACCGGCCAAGGAACGCGACATCGTCCTGCGCTCGCTGGAGCAGTACGAGAAGTTCGTCGGCAAGCGCGCCAAGGGCTGGCTGTCGTCGTCCCTGCGCGGCACGCTGCAGACCGCCGACATCCTGGCCGAGCACGGCTGCACCTTCTATTGCGACCTGCTCAACGACGACCAGCCCTACCTGCTGCGCACGCCGAACGGCCCGATCGTCTCGACGCCCTATTCCAACGAGATCAACGACTTCACCCTGCTCACCCGTCGCGGCCACACCACCGACGAGTACCGCGACGTGATGATCGAGGAGCTGAACGTCCTCTACAAGGAAGGCGCGACCTCGGGCCGGATCATGAACGTGGGCATCCACCCGCACGTCTCGGGCCGGGCCTATCGCATCCGGGCCCTGCGCGAGTTCATCCAGCACGCCAAGAGCCTGCCGGGCGTGTGGTTCGCCACCCGTGAGGAGATCGCCCACTGGTATCTGGCCAATCACGAAAGCCACATCCCGACGGGCGCCAGTTCGAAGGCCGCCGAGTGACCAGCGCCGCCACGCGCCTGCGCAAGCGGCTGGCGGCCGGCCCAGACGGCCGCCGCCGGCTGCTGGCCGCGCCGGGCTGCTACGACGGCTTCTCGGCCCTGCTGGTCGAGCAGGCCGGCTTCGAGGCCGCGTTCCTGTCGGGCGCGGCCCTGTCGCTGGCCCGCCTGGGCCGGCCCGACGTCGGCCTCGTCGGCGTCGGCGAGCTGGCCGACGCGGTGCGGGCCATCGCCGACCGCGTCGAGATCCCGCTGATCGTCGACATCGACACGGGCTTTGGCAACGCGCTGAACACCCAGCGCACCGTCAAGGTGCTCGAGCGGGCCGGCGCCGCCGCCGTGCAGCTGGAAGACCAGACCTTTCCCAAGCGCTGCGGCCACATCCGCGGCAAGGGCGTGATCCCGGTCGCCGAGATGGTCGGCAAGGTCCGCGCCGCGGTCGACGCCCGGTCAGAAACCCTGATCATCGGCCGCACCGACGCGCTCGGCGTGGAGGGGCCAGAAGCCGCCCTCGACCGCGCCGAGGCCTATCTGGAGGCGGGCGCCGACATCGTCTTCGTCGAGGGGCCCCGCACCCTGGACGAGACCAGGGCCGTCGCCGAGCGTTTCGCCGCCCGCGTTCCCCTGGTCCACAACCTGGTCGAGGGCGGGATCACCGCCGTGCGCACCGGCGCTGAACTTCAGGAGCTGGGCTTCGCCATCGCCCTGCACCCCATGCTGCTGCTGCATGGCCTCGCCCGCTACGCGCCCGAATGGCTGGCCAAGCTGAGATCCGACGGCACGACCGACGGCCTCGACATTCTCGATCTTCCCCGCCTCAACGCCGTCGCCGGGCTCGACGCCCTGCTGGCCGACGCGGCGACCTACGCCTGATTTTGGCGCTTAAGTTTCGGAGATACCCATGCGTCCCCAGCACCTGATCGTCGCCGGCGCCGGCATCGGCGGCCTGACCGCCGCCATCGCCCTGGCCCGCGCCGGCCACACCGTCGAGGTGCTGGAGCAGGCCCCGGCGCTGGGCGAAATCGGCGCCGGCGTCACGCTGGCCCCCAACGCCATGCGCGTCTACCACCACCTGGGCCTGGCCGAGGCGATCACCGCCGCCGGGGTCGAGCCCCAGCGCCAGCGCGTGCAACACTGGGCCGACGGCCGCGATCTGGTCGCCTTCGAGCGCGGCCAGAAGGTGCGCGACCTCTACGGCGCCCCTTACGTCTACATCCACCGCGCCGACCTGCACGCCATCCTGGTCGAGGCGCTGGAAGCCACCGGCCGCGCCACGGTCCGGCTGTCCAGCCCGTGCGTCGCCGCCGAGCCGACCGAGAACGGCGCGATCGCCGTGCTGGCCGGCGGAACCGAGATCAAGGGCGACGCGGTGATCGGCGCCGACGGCGTGAAATCGGGCGTCCGCAAGGGCTTCGACCCGGGCGAGCCGCACTTCACCGGCCACGTCGTCTGGCGCGCCATCGTGCCGGTCGAGGGTCCTCTGCTGACCGACATGGCCCATTTCCCCGGCATCCATATCGGCCCGGGCCGCATGGCCGTTCGCTATCCGCTGCGCAACTCCACCCTGCTCAACCTCGTCTTCTTCGCCCGCCAGGAGGGCTGGGCCGAGGAAGGCTGGACGATCCGCGCCGACCTGGCCGACCTGCGCAAGACCTTCGAAGGCTGGAGCAGCGACGTCCAGGCCCTGCTCGACGCCGTCGATCCGTCGGCCCTCTACAAGTGGGCCGTCTTCGCCCGCCAGCCGCTGAAGACCTGGGTGCGCGGCGGCCGCGTGGCCCTGCTGGGCGACGCCGCCCACGCCATGACCCCGTTCCTGGGCCAAGGCGCCGCCGCCGCCATCGAGGACGCCCTCGTCCTGGCCCGCGCCTTCGAGGCCGCGTCGGACGTCCCCGAGGCCCTGGCCCGCTACGAGGTCGCCCGCAAGGAGCGCTGCGGCTTCATCCAGGTGGAATCCAACCTCAACGCCGACCGCCTGGAAGGCGACGAAGCCCACCTCTACGGCATGACCGAGATCAAGAACGAAGAGACCCTGGGCCTGTTCGCCTACGACGCTGGGGCGGTGGAGGTCTAAGATTTGATCCCTCTCTCTTTGAGAGAGGGAGGGGCCCGCGCCGCAGGCGTGGGAGGGTGAGAGGTTTCCCCCCCTCCGAACCAGGCGCGGCCCCTACTCCCGCTATTCCAACCCGCGTCGTTTTCCCAATCGAAGGCGCGGCTACGAAAGTGCCGCGGAGACGGCTTTGGGCTGGGCCTTGGACGTCGCCTTCAAGACCCCCTTCGCGATCAGATAGGCGCAGCCCGCGGCAAGCACGATCGTCGCGACGACGCTCGCCTCGGGGCCGAACGCCCCGCCGGTAAGCCACCACGGTGCGCTTGAGACCGGCGCCAAGCCCACGACGACCGGTGCGATGGCCACCTTCTGACCGCTGACCTCCAGTCCAAAACCCGTGCCAAGGAGGGCGTTCCAGGCCGTATGGAAGGCGCACACGCCCCACAGCGATCCTTCCCTGACGGCGTAAAGGCTAAGCAGGACGGCGAAAAGAAACAGATTGAGGATCCCGAGCACGAGCTCCTTCGATGGATCGATGTTGCTCGCATGAAGCAAGGCAAAGAAGCCGGAGTTCAGAAGAACGGCGACGATCAATCCGTGCCTGGAGGCGACCAAGGGCATCAGCCAGCCACGCAACATGGTTTCCTCGGCCGCCCCCTGGATCATGTATCCGGCAAACAGGGCGAGGAACGGCGCCAAAACGGCTGGCGTCAGCAAGCCCAGAGACAGATCTCCGGCGGCCTTGTAGCCGCCCGCGGCGAAAATGACGCCGACGACGGCGCCAAGGCAAAGCCCTCCGACGGCCAGCCCGCGCAGATAGGCGCCGGCCATCCTGGCGTTGAAGCCCAAGGCTGCAGGTGACCTGCGCTCGAACAACCACGCCCACGCGACAATGAGCAGTATAGTAATGCCTCCGCCGGCCAGGTAGATGGCGAGCGGCTGCCATTGCGTATCAAGGTCCGCCTTGTGATACCCCATCGGCTTCAACACGGCGAAAATGGTCGCCAGCTGCCCGATCACGAAGAAGACGACGATCAGGATTATCGCCGCAGCGGTCCACGTGCGCCGGCTTCTGGCGGTGCGCGGCGCAAAAATCTCGACTCCACTCATAAACCCCCTCCGACTGGCTCAAGAAATGAATCCTTCATGCCGCGCATCTGTATTTCGAAGTGCGCGGATCAGCTTGGACACATGCTGTAGAGGCGCCGGAGCGGTCGCTCGGATGCAGTGAATTTCATTAATTGTTTGTCAGAACAGGCAGACCGCTCACCAAAGAGCCCGTGCCAGCTTCGACATCGATAGATCCTCCCCCTCTGGGGGAGCATCCAACTGTCCGCTCAGGATCCTGAAGCGAAGTTGGCCCTGATGCTCGTTCGAGACGCTCGGATGGCCCCTGCGAGAAAGTATCCGCCTCGGTCAATACACGCCCTTGTAGCGGCCTCCTCGACCAGCCGCGTAGACGGATGAGGCGGCGTGCTCAGCACGCCGCGTGCACCTCACATGTGAGCCGAACCAGGGTCTCCCGCCACGAGGGCGGGAATGACGGGAAGGGGGTGGGCCGGCGAACATTCGCCCCTTCACCACGGCCGCCCGCTCCCCGCCCGTCAACCGCGCCCAACTGCCTGCCGCCCGGGCTGACCGCCTAGCGGAGCATCCGCTGAACGCAATATTTTGACTGATCGGTCCCCTTCAGATTAGCCTCAGTTCGCGCCGCCCGTCCGGGCCGGCTGTTTGGAGGCCGCCATGTCCGCCGAGATGCTCAACACCTTCCAGCAGGTGGATCACCCGATCCTGCCCAAGCCGACCCACGACGAGGCGTCGCGGCAGGAATTCACCAAGAGCTTCAAGCAGTTCATCCAGCAGGGTCTGCTGCCGGGCCTGGGTCCCGTGTTCGGCGTCCGCGCCGCCAAGGCCTTCGAGCGCGAGCATGGCCGCGCCCCCGGCGACCGCCGCGACATTCGCGCCGCCATGGTCAAGGACCTCTATTTCCAGCACTACGCGGCGGCCAACCGCATCGCCCAGGAGCTGCTCTGGGAATCGACCAACGTCACGATCGACCGTGAACTGCCCGACCTGATCGAGAAGGCCCGCGGCCTGTCGGCCTCGGCCAAGGGCAAGCTCGACCTGCCGCAGGAATTCGACACCCCGCGCTACGTCACCTCGATCGACATCCACTGCATGCCCGGCGGCTACGCCGGCGCGGTGGCCCCGGACGACATCTCGACGGGCGCCCTCTACGACCGCGGCGTCTATCTCTACGCCATGGGCTACATGGGCCCCTTCAACGACGACATGGGCCGTTCGGTCTGCAACTACGTCAACCGTCGCCTCGACGGCTTCAAGCCCAAGCGGATCCTCGACCTGGGCTGCACGGTGGGTCACTCGACCCTGCCCTACAAGGAGCTGTTCCCCGAGGCGGAAGTCTGGGGCGTCGACGTCGCCGCCCCGCAGGTGCGCTACGCACATGCTCGCGCCGCCGGTTTGGGCCTCGAAGTCAATTTCGCCCAGATGAACGCCGAGGAGACCCGCTTCGAGGACGGCTCCTTCGACCTCATCGTCAGCCACATCCTGCTGCATGAGACGTCGGGCAAGGCCATGCCGCGCATCTTCAACGAGTGCCACCGCCTGCTGGCGCCCGGCGGCTACATGATCCACGCCGACCTGCCGCCGTTCGACAACATGGACCCGTTCACCCAGTTCATCCTGGACAACGAGACCTGGTACAACAACGAGCCCTTCTGGGGCGCCATGCGCGAGACCGACCAGGTCGCCCTGGCCAGGGACGCCGGCTTCCCGCCCGAAAGCATCAAGTTCGACACCGCCCCGATGGCCATCATGGAGTTCGTGGCCCAGCAGGCCGCAGGCTACAGCCAGGACGCCAGCGCGGCGGTCTCCGACCGCGAATTCGCCGCCGGCGAATACGCCCCCGGCGGCGGCTGGGAAGTCCTGATCGCGCGTAAAGCCTGAGGAACAGATAGATGAACGCCCACGCTCCGCAGGCCGATCGCCCGCACGTCATCCGCGACGCCAAGGGCAAGCGCCCCCAGTTCTACGAGGCTCCCGGCCTCGACCAGGCCATGTCGATGATCATGGTCCTGGCCAACGAACTGGCCGTGCTGCACGACCGTCTCGACAGCGCCGAACGCGTCCACGCCGCCAAGGGCCTGGACCTGGCCGCCGAGATCGAGGCCCTGCAGCTCGACCAGGCCGCCCTGGAGGCCCGCGAGGCCTGGCGCCAGGACTTCCTGGGTCGCCTGTTCTACCTGGCCCGCAAGGACGCCTCGGAAGCCGCCGCGGCCGACACGGCCGAGCGCTTCCGCGCCACCATCGAAGACATCGCCAAGACCTGATCCTGGGACCTGAGTAAGCTGATGCCCGTCAAGACGCGTACCGCCCCAGCCGCCGCTGGCCTCCTCGCACGCCTGGAGGCGATCGTCGGCAAGGACGGCGTCCTGACGGGCGAGGCCGCCCTGCCCTTCGCCACCGACGTCTACCGCGCCCTCGAGACGCCTTTGGCCGTGGTTCGCCCGGCCGACGTCGAGCAACTGCAGGCGGTCGTGCGCGAGGCGGCGGCCGAGGGCGTCGCCATCGTCCCGCGCGGCGGCGGCGCTTCCTATACCGACGGCTATCTGGCCGCCCGCCCCGAAACCGTGCTGATCGACACCGGGGCCCTCGACCGCATCGTCGAGATCAACCAGACCGACGCCTATGTCACCGTCGAGGCCGGCGTCACCTGGGCCCAGTTGAAGACCGCGCTCGATCCCTTAAGCCTGCGCACGCCGTTCTTCGGCCCGTTCTCGGGTCTGGCCGCCACCATCGGCGGGTCGATGTCGCAGCACGCCATCAGCCACGGCTCGGGCCAGTTCGGCAGCTCGGCGGAATCGGCCGTGTCGGTCGAGGTGGTGATCGCCGACGGGAGCTTGCTGCGCACCGGCTCGGCCGCCCGCGGCGCCTCGCCCTTCGCCCGCTGGTACGGTCCCGATCTGTGCGGCCTGTTCCTGGGCGACTGCGGCGCGCTGGGGATCAAGGCGCGCATCACCCTGCCGCTGATCGCCAGGAAGCCCGCCTTCCAGTGCGCGTCCTTCGCCTTCGCCGACCTGCCCAGCCTCGCCCGCGCCATGCGGGCGGCGGCTCTGGAAAACCTCGACGACGAGCACTTCGCCATCGACGCGCCGCTGGCCCAGGGCCAGATCGCCCGCCAGGACAACGCCGCCGTCGTGCAGATGGCCCTGACCGTGCTGAAGAGCTCGCCGTCCCTGGCCGCGGGCCTGCGCCAGCTGACCAAGATGGCCCTGGCCGGCGATCGCGCCCTGCGCAACGCCGAGTACATGGTCCACTACATCCTCGAGGGCGTCGACGACCGCGAGGCCAAGGCCCGCCTGGATCGCCTGCGCACCCTGATGACGGCCGAGGGGGTCGAGATCCCCAACACCATGCCGACCATCGTGCGCGGCATGCCGTTCGCCCCGCTCTACAACGTGCTCGGCCCCAAGGGCGAGCGCTGGGCCCCGCTGAACGGCATCCTGCCCCACAGCCAGGTCGCCGCCTTCCACACCGCGCTCGAAGCCCTCTACGCCAGCCACGCCGACGAGATGACCGCCCGCGGCGTCTGGCGCGGCGGCATGTTCGAGGTGCTGCGCCCGTCCGGCTTCCTCTACGAGGTCGCCCTCTACTGGCCAGGCGCCCAGACCGCCTACCACGCCGGCGTCCTGCCGGCCGAGCACCTGGCCAGCCTGCCGCATTACGCCGACGATCCGGCGACCACGGCCTTCGTGCACCGGCTCAAGGCCCAGATCATCGCGCTCTACGCCCAGCACGGCGCGGTGCACTTCCAGCTCGGCAAGCTCTATCCGTACGGCGAGGTCCTGGAGGCGCCCGCGCTGGATCTGGTGCGCGCGATCAAGACGGCCGTGGACCCGAAGGGCGTGATGAACCCCGGGGCGCTGGGGCTTTGAACCTGCCCTCTCCCTCTGGGAGAGGTTCTTCTTGGTTGGGAGAGGCGCTCCACCGCGCATAAAAAAGGCGCGGTCCTTTCGGACCGCGCCAGGCTACACACTGCGCAGTTGCAGCGGGGACTTTGACGTCAGCTCCGGGCTTCCGGAGCCGCGCGCAGGGCGCGCAGCAGGTTCTGGACGATGGCGTCGCGCTTGGCGTTCAGCTGGGCCTGCAGCTCCGGGCCCGGCTGGAAGGCGTCGACTTCCGCATTGGCCAGCACGCCGTGGCTTTCCAGCACGGCTTCCAGCACGTGTACGCGGTCGGTCAGCACCCAGACCTCGCGGGTCAGGGACAGGATCGCCTCGCCCAGGTCGTCGATCTGGTCGGCGGACAGCATCCGGCGGTTCACCGGCTCGGAGATCGGGCGCTCGAAGGTCTTCTGGTTCATCGCGTTCATGTCGCTCGCTCGTTGTCGGAAGGATCAGGCGGGCTTGTGAGCGCGCAGCACGTAGTACGAGTGGGTCGGAGCCTGGGTCGCGCCCTCGACGTCGACGAAGCCGATGTCCTTGCAGGTCTGGATCAGGTCCATGCTGGCCGAGGCGCGCCAGTAGGGCTCGCCGCCCCACTTGGCCAGGTAGTCGTAGCGCCAAGAACTTAGCTTATCGATCTCGGCGTAGCGCGGCACGTCGGCCATGATGATGTCGCCGCCCGGCTTCAGCATCCGGAAGGCCTCTTCCAGCACCGCCTTGATGATCCGCGGCGGGGCCTCGTGGAACAGGATGAAGGTGGTCACGAGATCGAAGCTCTCGTCGGCGAAACCGGAGTTCTCGCCGCCCTTGACCATCAGCTTCCAGTTCCAGCCCTTCTCGTTGGCCACGCGACGGGCCTGTTCGAGCATGCGGGCCGACCAGTCGATGCCGGTGATCTGGGCTTCCGGGAAGGTCTCCTGCAGGGCCTGGGTGAAGTGGCCCGAGCCGCAGCCGATATCGAGGATTTCCTTGTAGTCGCGGCGCGGGGCCTGCTGGGCGGCCGCTCGGCGCTGGCCGAAGATGTCGCCGCCGTAGCCACGCGCCACCAGCTGCTTGTGCACCAGCTCGCCGTGGACATAGCCGGTGTGGTCGATGTGGTCCCAGCCGCCGGTGGTGCGGTGGAACCACACCTTGCTCCAGTAGCTGGGCGGGGTCTCGCCGTCGCCGTAGTCCAGCGTCGCCGTGCCTTCGTCGAGGCTCTTGAGGTAGGGCTCGAGGACAGCGCGACGCTCCTCGAAGGCTTCGTCGCAATGGGCGCCGTGGGTGCGCGAAGCCCATTCGCCGAACAGCTCGCGGATCTTGAAGATCTTGGAGTCGGCCAGGGTCTCGACGACCAGGGCGTGACGTTCATCCATGTCGTCGGGCATGGTCTGGGCGTTGACGCCCTTCATGGCCAGTTCCGCCTCGGAGGCGAAGTGCAGGCCGAAGGTCGCCTTCGATATGCCCGCCTGGAAATCGAGCGACGCGCGCCCGCGTTGGGCCAGGGCCGGAGCGTCCATGAGGCACCTCTAAAACCTTGTTTCGATAAGGGACTTTAACCCCGGCGCGCCTGGCTGAAAGGCGTGTCGGACCCGCTATCCGCACAACGGTCAGCGGGTGGTGAAGCTTGCATCGCTCGACCGGGCGGCGATGCGGGCGGCCGCCTCGGCGTCGCCGGCGGCATGGGCCAGGACCAGGTCCGCCGAAGCCGCCAGGGCCTGTGCGAAACCCTCGGCCTGCGCCGGACCGGGCAATTCGGGCCGGCAGATCAGCCCGCCAAAATAGTGGTCGACGCCAGGCAGCACGAGCGCGTGGCGGTTCCCCGCCGGCGGCGCCTCGTAGGCGATCAGGCGCATGCGCCAGTCGTCGACGAAGCCCGGCAACACGTCGGCGTCGCCGGTCTGCACCAGGAGCGGCGCTGTGGTGCTCGCGAAACCTTCCGGCCCGATCAGCGGCGGCGTGGCCGGCGGCGGCGACAGGGCGATCACGGCCTTGACGCGCGCATCCAGGGTCGGCGCGCCGGGCGGCGCCAGCACCCCCGCCCCGCCGGCCGCCAGGGCCAGCAGCGCGCCGAACGAATGGCCGGCGGCGGCCAGGCCGAAAGTCCCCTGCCCGGCCAGCCAATCCAGCGTCGCGGCCTGGTCCTCCAGCCGCGTGCGCCAGACGGCGGCCTGGTCAAAGGCCTCCCGTTGCGGGTGGTCGGTGCTGTCCACGTGCATCGGCGCGGCGACCAGCAGGCCCTGCGCGGCCCAGCCTTCCAGCAGGGCCGCGTACTTGCCCGGCGCCGAGAAGGCCCCGTGCGAAAAGGAAATGGCCGCCTTGGGCGCTCCCGCGGGCCGCGCCACGGCCAGCCCGACGGAGCGATCGCCGACGGCGATCTCGACGATGTTGAGAGCCATCAGACGACCGCGCAGACCGTCTTCCATTCCAGGTAGCCGTCGAGGGCGACCTGGCCGCTGTCGCGCCCCCAGCCCGAGGCCTTCACCCCGCCGATCGGCAGGGCGTTGTCGTACATCGAGTGGCAGTTGATCCACACCGTGCCGGCCTTGATGCGACGCGACAGGCGGTGGGCGTGCGAAAGGCTTTCGGTCCAGATGCTGGCGGCCAGGCCGAATTCGCTGTCGTTGGCGGCGGCCACCACCTCGTCGATCTCGTCATAGGCCTGCACGACCACCACGGGGCCGAACACCTCCTCGCGGACGATGGCCATGTCGGCGGTCACCCGCGCCACCACGGCGGGGGTCACGAAGGTGCCCTCGTCGCCGCCCTGGACGCCGCCGGTCAGCACCTCGGCCCCGGCCGCGGCCGCGCCGGCCACGAAGCCGGCCACGCGGTCGGCCTGCTTGCGCGACACCAGCGGGCCCATGTGGGTGGCCGGGTCCAGGCCGTGGCCCAGCTGCAACCCCTTGGCCTGGGCCGCCACGCCCTCGACCACCCGGTCGTAGATCGAGCGGTGGGCGTAGAGCCGCGAGCCGGCCACGCACACCTGGCCGGCGTTGAAGAAGATGGCGTTGGCCGCGCCGGGGATGGCGAGGTCCAGGTCGGCGTCCGGCAGGATCACCACCGGCGACTTGCCGCCCAGCTCCAGGCTGACCTTCTTGAGGTTGCCCTTGGCCGCATCCAGGATCGCCCGCCCCGTGGGGGTCGAGCCGGTGAAGGCCACCTTGTCGACGCCCGGGTGCGCGGCCAGCGCCGCGCCGGCCTCGCCGCCCAGGCCCGTCACCAGGTTCAGCACCCCCGCCGGGAAGCCGGCCTGCTGCACCAGTTCGGCCAGGCGCACGGCGGTCAGCGAGGTGTCCTCGGCGGGCTTCAGCACCACGGTGCAGCCGGCGGCCAGGGCCGGCGCCAGCTTCATGGCCGTCAGCACCAGCGGCGAGTTCCACGGCACGATGGCGGCGACCACGCCCACCGGCTCGCGCAGGGTCCAGCTGGCCACCTGCTTGCCGGCCGGCTGGTAGTTGATCGAGCTGTCGATCGTTCGCCCCTCGATGGCCGTCGCCAGGCCGGCGTAGTAGCGGAACTGGTTCACCGCGCCGGGGATTTCGGCCCAGCGGCCCACGTAAAGCGGCTTGCCTTGGTCGAGGGTCTCCAGCTCGGCCAGTTCGTCGATATTGGCCTCGATCAGGTCGGCCAGGGTCCACAGCAGGCGCGAACGCTGCATGGGGGTCAGCGAAGGCCATTCGCCGCCGTCGAACGCCTTGCGCGCCGCCGTCACGGCCGCGTCGACATCGGCCGCGCCGCCCTTGGCGATGTCGGCCAGCACGACGCCCGTGGCCGGGTCCTTGGTCGCGAAGGTCTCGCCGCCGGCCGCATCGACCCAGGCGCCGCCGATCAGCAGCTGCTTGCGACGCTTGGCGAGGAAGGCTTTCGCCCCCTCCGTCTGAGGTTCGACCGAACGGACGACGAAGGTCATGGCGCATTCCCCGGGACGCTTGAATTCCAGCCTCGACGCTAGCTCTCGCGCCCTCGATTCACAGGGGTCGCGGACCGCCTATCCGCTGTGCGGGCGCCCCTGCGCGCGGCCGTTTCGAAACCGCGCTAGAGCCTAGGGTCACGGGGTTTTCAGTGATGCTTTCCGGGGGCTTGGGATGACGACGATGAACGGACGCGGCGTGGACGAGATCCACGGCTACGCCCCCCTGCGCCCGGTGGCCGGCGCGGCCGCGCCCGACGCCTCTCCGGTCGTTTCCGGCGGCGTCTCGCAGGCCGCCCTCGACGCCGCCCAGGCCTTCTCCGACGCCCATGACGGCGTGGCCCTGCTGGTCTGGTCGGGCGGCGCTCTGCGTCACGAGGCCTACGCCCCGCACCTTACCCAGGACAGCCTGTTCGAGACCTTCTCGATGCACAAGTCGGCGCTTGGCCTGCTCTACGGCGCGGCCATCCGCGACGGCGCGATCGCCTCGATCGACGACCCCGTCGGCCTCTACATCGCCGAATGGCGCGACGACCCGCGCGGCGCGATCCCGCTGCGCCATCTGCTGGGCATGAGCTCGGGCCTCACCATCCACAGCCTCGACAAGGGCGACCCCGTCGCGCTGGCCCTGATGCTGGGTGACCGGATCAGCGAGACGGCCCTGTCGGTGCAGGCCCAGCGCCCGTCCGGCGAGGTCTTCGACTACTACAACGTCGCCGCCCAGGTGGCGGGCCTGGCCTTGTCGCGCGCCGTCGCCGCCAAGGGCCTGGGCGACGCGGCCGCCTATCTTTCCAAGGCGCTGTGGGCCCCGATGGGCGGGGCCGACGCCCGGCTGTGGGTCGAGCGCGAGGACGGCGAGCCGCGCTTCTTCGCCGGCCTGCAGGCCCGGGCCCGCGACTGGCTGCAACTAGGTCGCCTGGTCGCCGGCGCCGGCGCCCTCGACGGCCGCCAGGTGCTGCCCGCCGACTGGATCGCGGCGATCACCGCCGAGAACCCGCTCAATCCCGCCTACGGCCTGCTGGTCTGGCGCGCGGCCCCGGTCGCGGACGGCAGGCGCACCTACGGTCCCTCAACCGCCTACGCCGCCCCGCACGGCGCGCCGTTCATCGCCGATGACCTCGTCTATTTCGACGGCTTCGGCGGCCAGCGCGTCTACGTCTCGCCCTCGCGCGACCTCGTGATCGTCCGCATCGGCCGGCCCAGGCTCGACTTCGACGACGCGGTCCTGCCGAACCTGATCGTCGAGGGGTTGCAATAACCAAAGCCCCTCCCCCCTGGGGGAGGTGTCGCCAAAGGCGACGGAGGGGGGTCGTTCTCAGCTTTCGAAACGCTAGCCACCTTCCCCGTAAAATCCCCGCGAAAGCGGGGACCCAGGCTTTTTCTGAAACGCGTGGCGCTCGACGATAAAACGCCTGGGTCCCCGCTTTCGCGGGGATTGGGCGGATTGGGGGGCTGAAGGGGATAGAGCAGAGTCGGTCCTCGGCATTCTCCGAAAACTCCTGAACAAATCCAACCACTTCCAACTTTCTCACGCCCGCCGATCAGACGCGCTCAAACCCGCCGTACACTCTACCTGTCTCGCCGCACCGAAGGGGCGCACGGCCAGCGACCATGCGGCGGCGGGATGCAGTCGAGCGGGAATGAGTCCGGCCAGGAAAGCCGGACGCTCGGGGACCTGGCGCTGGCCAGGCCCGCCCGCCGTCGGCTTCGTCGGGGACAGACGGGAGAGACGCTCCTACCCAGGACCCTCCCGCCCCGCGGCGCGCCTTTCGGGAAACCGGCGGGCGCGCTCCGGCAAGGCGTCAACAGCGCCGCCGGCCGGAGGCTGACGGAAAACGGCGGCGCGGAGCGCTCGGCTTCGTCGAAACGGTAACTTGCTGAAAACAGCTTCCGGGCGTCGCCCGGGCGCCCCGCACCCCTTCGATCAACTCGCAGCCAAGGCGCGAGGCCGCAAGGTCGCGCCCCAAGATCCTCCCCCTCTGGGGGAGGTGGCCCGGAGGGCCGGAGGGGGGGCGGTTTCAGCTGCCGAGGCGTCGAAAAGTCACCCCCCACCGATCGCTCACGCGATCGCCTCCCACAGGGGGAGGTTCCCAAACCTCACCCCGGGATCACCCCCAGGTTCACGCTCACCGCCTTGGTCTTCAGGTACGAGTCGATGCCCTCGCGCCCGAACTCGCGGCCCCAGCCTGACTGGCGGTTGCCGCCGAACGGGGTCTCGGGGCTCAGCGCCGCGTGGATGTTGACGCCCACCTGGCCGCTGTCGATGGCCCGGGCCATGCGGTGGGCGCGCGACAGGTCCTTGGTCCAGACCGAGCCCGACAGGCCGTAGGTCGTGGCGTTGATCGCCGACAGAAGCGCCTCGTCATCGTCGCCGAAGCTCTGCACGCCCAGCACCGGGCCGAACACCTCTTCCCGCGCCAGGCGCATGTCGGGGGTGACGTCGGCATAGACGGTCGGCGCCACATAGTGCCCCGGACCGGCCGGAACGCCGCCCGCATAGGCCAGGCGCGCGCCCTCGGCCGCCGCGGCCTCGACATGCTCGAGCACCCTGCCCTTCTGGCGAGCCGAGACCAGCGGGCCGATCATCGTCGTCGGATCAAGGCCGGGACCGACCTTCAGCCAGGCGGCCGTCTGGGCCAGGCCCTCCAGCACCGGCTCCAGCACCTTCTCGTGCACGAACAGGCGCGTGCCGGCCATGCAGTTCTGGCCCGACAGGAAGAAGCAGGCCATCGCCGCCGACGGGATGGCGTCGGCCAGGTCCGCGTCGGGGAAGATCACGAAGGGCGACTTGCCGCCAAGCTCCAGCGAGACCCTTTTCAGGTCGTGGCTGACGGCGCGGACGATCTCCTTGCCCACGGCGGTCGAGCCGGTGAAGGTGATCTTGTCGACGCCCGGGTGCGAGACCAGCGCCGCGCCGATCTCGTGGCCCAGGCCGTGGATCAGGTTGAACACGCCGGGCGGGCCGCCGGCCTCCAGCCACAGCCGCGCCACCAGGATCGAGGTCAGCGGCGTCAGCTCGGCGCTCTTGAGCACCAGGGTGCAGCCCGAGGCCAGGGCCGGCGCCAGCTTCAGGATGATCATCGACACCGGCACGTTCCACGGCACGATCGCCCCGACCACGCCCACCGGCTCGCGCACGGTGTAGACGAGAAGGTCCAGCGCCTCGCGGCCGTTGGCCCTCGCCGGGATGGTCGAGCCCTCCAGCTTGGTGGCCAGGCCCGCGTAGTAGCGCACGTAGTCGGCGCAGAAGCCCTTGATGGTCGCGCCCGACAGCGCGATCGGCATGCCGTTCTCCAGCGTCTCGATCTCGGCCAGTTGGTCGGCGTCGCGCTCCAAGAGGTCGGCGAAGCGCAGCATGATCCGCGCCCGGTCGGCGCCGGAGGTGCGGCTCCAGCCCTTGAAGGCCTTGCGGGCGGCGGCCACGGCCAGGTCCAGGTCCTCGACCGAGGTCGCACGCACCTTGGCGATCACCTGCTCGGTCGCCGGATCCTCGACCTCGATCAGGGTCTCGCCCCGCCCTTCGACGAAGGCCTCGCCGATCAGCTGGCCATGGGTTTGCGCCAGAAAGGCCAGGGCCGCCTTCGAGGGGCCGAAGATCGCTGCGTCGCTGGCGTCCGCCATGGGAAACTCCGTGGGAAGAAACTGAGGTCTGTTGTGAAGCCGGGGCGCATCGGACGCCGCCTTCCCGCGCGCCCTCCCCGCCTGTCGATCAGCCCGCGCGAAACGATGGCGCGCCGCGCGCGGGCCGTCGGATGCTCGACTGGGGACATAGGGGCCGTCTGGGGGGCCGCCTGGCCCGGGGGATGTGACGCGTGAGCGAGGTTCGGGACGAATTCCGCAGGGGCTGGCGCGTGGTGCTGGCGGCGGGCGTTGGGGTCGGCTGCGGCATCAGCCTGCAGCAGTATGTCGGCTCGCTGTTCGTGAAGGCGTTGCAGGCCGATCTCGGCTGGACGCGCGGCCAGATCGCCCAGGCCCAGGGCGCGGCCCTGGCCGCCCTGTTCGTCGCCCCCGTGCTGGGCTGGCTGATCGACAAGGTCGGGGTGCGGCCGGTGGCGATGGTCTCCATCGGCCTGCTGGCCGCCGTCTATGCGATGCTGGCGGCCATGCCGCCGTCGCTGGGCGCGTTCTACGGCCTCTTCGCCCTGCTGGTGATCCTGGGCAGCGGCACCGGGCCGATCGGCTACACCCGGGCGGTCAACACCTGGTTCGAGAAGGGCCGCGGCCTGTCTCTGGGACTGACCCTGACCGGCGTATCGCTGGTCGCGGCGCTGAGCGCTCCGCTGCTGAACTTCGTCATCACCCATCACGGCTGGCGCGGTGGCTATGCAGCCCTGGCGGCGCTGTCGATCTTCGTCGCCCTGCCCACCGTGTTCCTGGCCCTGTGGGAGCGCCCCCGCTGGCTGGCCCGGAAAGGCGCGACCGAGGGCGAGATCGCCGCCGCAAGGCAGGTGGCCCAGGTCGGCCTGACCGCCGGCCAGGCCCTGAAGACAGGCCGTTTCTGGATCCTGGCCCTGGCCATACTGCTGGCCACGGCGGGCCTGACCGGCGTCATCAGCCAACTTCAGCCGATCCTCACCGACCAGGGCCTGGACGCCCAGGCCGCCGGCTGGCTCGTGGCCCTGCTGGCCGTCTCGGTCGCCCTGGGGCGCATCGTCGTCGGCTGGGCGGTCGACCGCTTCTGGGCCCCGATCCCGGCCGCCATCGCGCTGGTCCTGCCCGCGCTGGGCGTGGGGCTGCTGGCGATCGGGCACGGCCAGTGGCCGCTCGCGGTTCTGGCCGTGCTGCTGATCGGCGCGGCGCAGGGCGGCGAGGTCGACGTGGCCGCCTTCTTCGTCGCCCGCTACTTCGGCATGCGCTCGTACGGCGCCGTCTACGCTCTGATCGGCGTGGCGATCTCCCTGGGCGTGCCGATCGGCGCGATCGGGATCGGCGCGCTGTACGACCACGACGGCGGCTACGGCCGCGCCCTGGCGATCGCGGCCGCCGGCTTTGTCGCCAGCGGCGCGCTGATCCTCCTGATGGGACGCTATCCGCAATGGGAAACGCCCAAGGAAAAGCCCTGACCGCACCGCCATCAGGCGGCGCGGGACAGCGGCTCCGACAGGTCGCGGCTGATGGCCGCCGCGGCGATCTTCAGCTTGTCGCCGTACTGCTTGACGGCGTCGGGCATCTTCATCGACGAGCTGAAGAACACCAGCACCAGGGCTCCGCAGACGCCCTCGCTGTTGAAGATCGGCGCGCCGATCGACGAGGTCTTGCCCGGCGTCGCCGTATAGGGGTTGCGGCCCTTGGTGGCCACGCCCGCCTCGACGATGTCGGCGAACATGCCGCCGGACTCCGCGTATTGCAGCGTCAGCGGGTCGACCTGCCCCTCGCCGGAGCGATAGGCCTCCAGGACCGCCGCCTGCTCCTCCTGCGACGCGAAGGCCAGATAGGCCTTGCCCGCGGCGCTCTCCAGGATCGGCAGGGTGTAGCCCGGATAGTAGTTGTTCAGCGTCAGCGACGTCATCGTGTGCGTCGAGTCGCGGATCATCATCTGCTGGCCGACGCGCGTGGCGATCGACACCGGCCAGGTCACCTTGGCCGTCAGGTCGACGATGTGCGGGCGGGCGCAGGCCACCAGGCGATCGCTCTCCTGGAACCCGTGCGACAGCGACTGCACCAGCATGGTCGGCCGATAACGCTTCCGCGCCGGCTCCCGCTCGATCAGCTTCTCGTGCAGCAGGGTCTGCACGATGCGGCAGGCCGTCGGATAGGGAACGCCCGAGGTCTGGGCGATCTCCATCATCGACAGCGAACCGCGACGGTTGATCGCCTGCAGCACCGAGATGCAGCGGCTGATGGCCCTGATCGGCACACCTTTTTCCATAGAAACGCCTCCTCCAGATTCACGCGAACTCCAGACCGTGGCGGCGGGGGTCTGGCGGAAACCACGTCCCGACTATCCGTTCGCCGGATAGCGCAACGAAGCCCCGCAACGGTCGGAGTCGTCTTTTGTGCGTCGCCTGCTCTTTCGCAGGGCGGATATTTGACCACGCGGTCAACGAAGTGGCAATTCGTGGATTTACGGTCAGGCTCACATAACGTCGGAGCCCGAAATGAGCGCTGAAACTTCCGCAACGTCAGCCGACGAGTCCTTGTATCTTCAGCGCTTTCAGGCCGCCGCCAATGCGCCGCAGGAGACTTACGACACGCTCGAGCCCGTGCCCGGCGCAGCCGGCCGCACGCTGATTCCCCCCGCCTCGCCGGCCACGATCGACGCCGCCGCCCTCGACTCGGCGGAGGCCTACGCCCGTGACAGCAACGCCAAGGCCTTCATGGTCTGGCGCGACGGCGTGCTGGAACGCGAGACCTACTTCGCCGGCGCGACCCGCCCTTCCCTGCTGGCTTCGAAGTCGCTGGCCAAGCCGCTGACCGCCGTCGCCATCGGCCGCGCCCTTGACCTGGGCGTCATCAAGTCGCTGGACCAGTCGCTCGCCGACTTCATCACCGAGTGGAAGGGCACACCCAAGGCCGACATCCTGGTGCGCCATACGCTCGACATGCGCACAGGCTTCCTGCCGCAGGGCTTCAGCACCGATCCAGCCAACGTGCTGAACCGGGCCTATCTGCACCCGCGCCACGACGACATCCTGATCAACGACTACCCGCTCGTGAACACGCCGGGCAGCCGCTACGACTACGCCAACGCCACCTCCGAACTGGTGGCCCTGGTGATCGAGCGCGCCACCGGCCGCCGCTACGCCGAGTTCATCTCCGAAGAGGTGCTGAGGCCCATCGACGCGCCGGGAGGCCAGATCTGGGTCGATCGTCCGGGCGGCCTGGCCCACTCCGGCTGCTGCATCCTGCTGCCGGCCGAAAGCTGGCTGCGCCTGGCGATCCTGCTGATCGACGACGGCGTCCACGCCGGAAAGCGCCTGCTGCCCGAGGGCTATGTCGGAGAGATGCGCACCCCGACCGAGCAGAACCCGCACTACGGCCTCGGCGTCTATATCGGCGCGCCCTACGCCGAGCGCCGCGGCTGGGCCGCGCCCGACACGCCCTGGCCCAAGATCCTGCACAGCGAGCCCTATGCCGCCGACGACCTCTATCTCTTCTGCGGCAACTCCAACCAGGTGGTCTACATCGTGCCGTCCAAGCGGCTGATCGTCCTGCGGGTCGGCGACAATCCGCCCAAGTCGCCCGAGTGGGACAACAGCATCCTGCCCAACCTGATCCTGAAAGGACTCTAGCGCTTCCGGCGGAGGGCGACCCGCGCGATCAGACTGCGCACCTCGCCCTCCTCCACGCCGTCGCGGCGCATCAGAAGACGGACGATCGGCTCGGAAAGCAGCTCGTCGAGCGTGGGGGGCGGGTCGTCCAGACCCCGGTCGTCGCGCATGGGGCGCTCCTCTGCGGGCGGGGCGCCCCAGTCGCATTGTTGAGAGTGAATCGCAACTACTATTCTGAAGCGACACGCACGGCGTGGCCGGTCCGCGCCTCGCCTGCTATCAGCCTCGCACCCTATCGAGAGGCCGCCATGACCGACTTCCCCGTCACCATCTTCCACAATCCCAAGTGCGGAACCTCGCGCAACACCCTGGCCATCATCGAGGCCGCTGGCTACGCCCCCACCGTCGTCGAGTACCTCAAGGCCGGCTGGACGCTCAAGCAGCTGAAGGATCTGGCCGCCCGCACCGGTCTCGGCGCCCGCGGCCTGCTGCGCGTCAAGGGCGCGCCGGCCGAGGAACTGGGTCTGACCGATCCGGCCGCCACCGACGATGCGATCCTGGCGGCCATGGTCGAGAACCCGATCCTGGTCGAGCGTCCGATCGTCGTCACGCCCAGGGGCGCGGTGCTGGCGCGGCCCAAGGAGAAGGTGCTCGAGATCCTCGACCGCCACCCGCCGACGGATGCATCCTGATCCGTGGTCGGACGTTTAGCCGTCGCCTGTCGCAAATCTGTCGCCGAACTGTGACAAATAGCCGGCCTCGCCGCCGCTAATCTGCGGTGACGAGGTCGGAGACCGTTCCCCCGAAGGGTCCGCCCGACACGTCCAAGATTCCAATGGCCCCAAGCCGACCATCAGGATGTCGTCCATGAAAGCCTTCCTCGGAGCCGCCGCCGCGCTCGGCCTGCTGGCCCTGGCTCCCAGCGCCCACGCCGCCCGCGACTACGTCTGGGCCGCCGGCTCCTCGACCGTCTTCCCGTTCAGCACCCGCGTCGCCGAGAACTTCGCCAAGAAGACCGGCAAGAAGTCGCCCAAGGTCGAGAGCCTCGGCACCGGCGGCGGCATCAAGATGTTCTGCGGCGGCATGGGCGAAGGCTTCCCCGACATCGCCAACGCCTCGCGTCCGATGAAGAAGTCCGAGTACGAGGCCTGCAAGGCCAAGGGCGTCAAGGACATCATCGAGATCAAGATCGGCTTCGACGGCATCGTCATCGCGATGGACAAGAAGTCGCCCGACTACAACTTCAAGCTCGAGCACCTGTACCTCGGCCTGGCCCAGAACGCCCTGCGCGGCGGCCAGTTCGTGAACAACCCCTACAAGACCTGGAAGGACGTGGGCGCCGGCCTGCCGGCCAACCGCATCCTGGTCTACGGCCCGCCGCCCACCTCGGGCACCCGCGACGCCTGGGTCGAGCTGGCCATCGAAGGCGGCGCCAAGAAGTTCCCGACCGCCAAGGCCCTGCACGACAAGGACGAGAAGGAATTCAAGGCCAAGATCGACCCGCTCCGCAAGGACGGCGCCTGGATCGACGCCGGTGAGAACGACAACGCCATCGTCGGCACCCTGACCAAGACCCCCGGCGCGCTGGGCGTGTTCGGCTTCTCGTTCCTCGAAGAGAACGCCAACGTCATCAAGGGCGCGGCCGTCAACGGCGTGAAGCCTACCCCGCAGACGATCGCCAACGGCACCTATCCGGTCTCGCGCTCGCTCTTCATCTACGTGAAGAAGGGCCAGGTCGGCGTGACGCCGGGCCTGAAGGAATTCCTGGCCGAGTTCGTCTCCGACGCCGCGACCGGTCGCGGCGGCTACCTCCAGGGCCGCGGCCTGATCCCGCTGCCGCCGGCCCAGCACGACGCCGCCAAGGCCGCCGCCGGCAAGCTGACCCTGATGGCTCCGCCGAAGGCCTGATCGGCTCGATCAAGACCTTGAAAGACGCCCCGTCCGGACCTCCGGGCGGGGCGTTTTCCTTTGACACCCCCTGCGGCCAAAGCGCCGCAGTCGGCGCTAATCGTCGCCCGCCCCTTGCCTTTCTTGGCGGTTTGGCGTCTTAACGCGCCCTTGCAAATGTCCTCGCTGGCTCAAACGCCTCGTTTTGGCGGCCGGAGAGGTTTATTTTCATGACAAGTGACCAATCAGACGGGTCCGGGACAACGGGGTCGTAATTTGGTCGTGGCGCAGGCCGCGGGCGTTTTTGTGTGCGCGCCGCCTGCAGAATCGAACTGGACCAAGATGCCCTTCCCCGCCTCCCACCCCGCTCTTGAGCGGGCCCTCGCTGCTCAGGGTTACGCCGAGCCCACCCCCGTCCAGGCCGCCGTGCTTGAAGCCGACGCCGAAGGCCGCGACCTGCTGGTCAGCGCCCAGACCGGTTCAGGCAAGACCGTGGCCTTCGGCCTCGCCGCCGCCCCGACCCTGCTGGGCGAAGCCGAGCGCCTGCCCAAGGCCGGCCTGCCGATGTGCCTGGTCATCGCCCCGACCCGCGAACTGGCCATGCAGGTCAATCGCGAACTGGAGTGGCTCTACGCCCAGGCCGGCGCCACGGTCGTCAACTGCGTCGGCGGCATGGACGCCCGCCGCGAGCAGCGCGCGCTGAACTTCGGCGCCCACATCGTCGTCGGCACCCCGGGCCGTCTGCGCGACCACATCGAGCGCGGCCACCTCGACCTTTCCGAGCTGAAGGTCGCCGTCCTCGACGAGGCCGACGAGATGCTCGACATGGGCTTCCGCGAAGACCTCGAATTCATTCTCGACGCCGCCCCGGCCGATCGCCGTACCCTGCTGTTCTCGGCCACCCTGGCGCGCGACATCATCGCCCTGGCCAAGAACTACCAGAACGACGCCCTGCGCATCGACACCATCGACCGCAACGAGCCGCACCGGGACATCGAGTACCGCGCCGTCCGCGTGGCGCCGAACGAGACCGAGCATGCGGTCGTCAACCTGCTGCGCTATTTCGAAAGCCCCGGCGCCCTGGTGTTCGCCAACACCCGTGAAAGCGTCCGCTCGCTTCACAGCAAGCTGCGCGAGCGCGGCTTCGACGTCGTCGGCCTTTCCGGCGAACTGAGCCAGCGCGAGCGCGCCGACGCCCTGCAAGCCCTGCGTGACGGTCACGCCCGCGTCTGCGTCGCCACCGACGTCGCCGCTCGCGGCCTCGACCTGCCGGACCTCGGCCTGGTCATCCACGCAGAACTGCCCGTCAACAAGGCCACCCTGCTGCACCGTTCGGGCCGCACCGGCCGGGCCGGCAAGAAGGGCGTCTCGGCGCTCGTCGTGCCCTATACTCGCCGCCGCAAGGCCGAACAGCTGCTGTTCGCCGCCGGCGTCGAAGGCGTCTGGGGCGGCGCCCCGAGCGCCGACGAGATCCGCGCCAAGGACACCGAGCGCCTGCTCGACGATCCGATCTTCGCCGAGGCTTCGAACGAGGAAGACCTGGCCCTGGCCGAGGCCATGCTGGCCAAGCGCACGCCGACCGAAATCGCCGCCGCCCTGATCCGCACCCGTCGCGCCAAGCTGCCGGCTCCGGAAGAAATCTACGACGACCCGCGCCACGGCGCCGATCCGGGTCCGCGTTCGCGCGAGCCGCGCGGCGACCGCGACTTCGCCCCGCGTGACTTCGGCGACCGTCCCGAGCGCGAACCGCGCGTCAGCATGGACGGTTCGGAGTGGTTCCGCATCAGCGTCGGCCGTCGCGGCAACGCTGATCCCAAGTGGCTGATCCCGCTGATCTGCCGCCAGGGCCACATCACCAAGAAGGACATCGGCTCGATCCGGATCTTCGACTACGACACGAAGTTCGAGATCTCGGCCGAAGCGGCGGTGAAGTTCGGCGCGGCGGTGCAGGCTACCGTGCGCGAGGACGTCTCGATCACCCCGACCACGGCTCCGGCTCCGCGCGGCGATGGTCCGCGCGCGCCGCGTCCGCCCCGCAGCTACGACGACGCGCCGCGCGGTCCCCGCGCCAACGCCCCGGGTTCGCGCGATCACACCCCGCGTCCGGGCGGCTACGACCGCGACGGCGTGAGCGGCGCCAAGCCGTACGGTCGCGGCGAGGAGCCGAAGGGCGACTACAAGGCGCGTCCGCCTCGCGACGCCAAGCCGCGCGACTTCAAGCCCCGCGATCGCGACGAGGCCCCGCGTCCGTATTCGCCGGTCGACAACGACGGCGCTCCGAAGCGGGCCTACAAGCCCCGCGCCGAAAGCCGCGACAACGCCGACGGTCCGCGCGAGTACAAGCCGCGTGCGCCCAAGGCCTTTGGCGACGCTCCGGCCAAGCCCTTCAAGGGCAAGCCGGCCTTCGGCGACAAGCCGTTCAAGGGCCCCAAGCCCTTCAAGGCCAAGGGCGAGTTCGGCGGCAAGCCGTTCAAGAAGAAGTAAGCGCTTGGGCCGCCTCTCCTCCGAGAGGCGGCCCAACGTTTAATGGGGCGAGCACTCCTCGCTCCGACGCCTTCGGCGACACCTCTCCCAAAGGGAGCGGGTCCCCCTAGACCGCCTGCCCCGCGCACCAGCCCGACGCCCAGGCCCACTGGAAATTGTAGCCGCCAAGCCAACCGGTGACGTCGACGACCTCGCCGATGAAGTAGAGGCCGGCCACGCTCTTGGCTTCCATCGAGCGCGAATCCAGGCCGTCGGTGTCGACGCCGCCCAGGGTCACCTCGGCCGTGCGGTATCCCTCCGAGCCGACCGGCTTGAAGGTCCAGGCGTTGACGACGCTGGCCACGCGGGCCAGCACCTTGTCCGAACAGTCGGCGATATTGCCCGTGATCGCCTCGTCCTCGACGATCTTCTGGGCCAGGCGCTTGGGCACGATCTCACCCAGCACCGTGTGCAGCGCCCGGCGGCCGTTGGCGGCGCGTTCGGCCTTCAGGGTCGCGAACACGTCGACGCCCGGCGCCATGTCGACCGTGATCTCGCCGCCCTCGCGCCAGTGGGACGAGATCTGCAGGATCGACGGGCCCGAAAGGCCACGGTGGGTGAACAGCATCCCCTCACGAAACTTGGTCTTGCCACTGGCGACCACGGCGTCGACCGACACGCCCGACAACGGCGAAAGCCGTTCGAGCGTGCGGGCCTCGAAGGTCAGCGGCACCAGGGCCGGACGCGGCTCGATGATGGCCAGGCCGAACTGACGGGCGATGTCGTAGCCGACGCCGGTCGCGCCCATCTTCGGGATCGACTTGCCGCCGGTGGCGACCACCAGCGAGGCGCAGGCCACCGGGCCGCTCGACAGCTCGACGACGAAGCCCTCGCCCTGCTGGTCGACGCCCTGGATCGCTGTCTCCAGGCGCAGGACGACGCCGGCGTCAGCCATCTCGTCCAGCAGCATGGCGATGATCTCCTTGGAGGAGCCGTCGCAGAACAGCTGGCCCAGCGTCTTCTCATGGAAGGCGATACCGTGCTTCTTCATCAGGTCGATGAAGTTGGCCGGCCGGTAGCGGCGCAGGGCCGAGACGCAGAACTTCGGATTGGTCGACAGGAAGTTGGCCGGCGCGGCGCCGATGTTGGTGAAGTTGCAGCGGCCGCCGCCGCTGATGCGGATCTTCTCGCCGGCCGCCTTGGCGTGGTCGACGATCAGCACCTTGCGACCGCGCTTGCCGGCCTCGATGGCGCACATCATGCCGGCAGCGCCAGCTCCCAGCACCACGACGTCGAACTTTTCCAAGACCCGGCCCTTTCGATTGAGCGCGCCAAGGACGGGGGCGCGGCGGAAATGTCAATGCGAACCGCACGTTGACGCCCTCCGGATACGTCATCCGGTATCGCATCCGAGCTCTCGACGTCGCCGTGACCCGGATCAAGCACGCCAGCGAGCGCTGAGCCCTACCCCGCCATCCGGTAGCCTCGCGCCTCTCTCGCAGCCGACACCCGGAAGCGGCCCGTCATCTCCACCAGGCCGACGATCTCGCTCTTGAGAGCATGGGCGACGGCATTGGCTTCCTCGACCATGGCGGCGTTCTGCTGCACGCCCTGGTCCATCTGGTTCACGGCCGAATTGACCTCGTTGAGACTGACGGCCTGTTCGCCGGCCGAGGCGGCCAGTTCGCGCACGAGGGCGTCGATCTCGCCGACCTTGAAGACGATGCCTTCCAGGGCCTCGCCGGTCTGGCCGACCAGCTTGACTCCCTCGTCGACCTGGCGGGCCGAGGTCGAGATCAGGGTCTTGATCTCCTTGGCCGCGTCGGCCGAACGCTGGGCCAGGGCGCGGACTTCCTGGGCGACGACGGCGAAGCCGCGTCCCGCGTCTCCCGCCCGGGCGGCTTCCACGCCGGCGTTCAGGGCCAGGAGGTTGGTCTGGAAGGCGATCTCGTCGATGACGCCGATGATCTGGCCTATCTGGCGCGAGGAGCTCTCGATGCCGGTCATCGCCTCGACGGCGCCGCGCACCACCTGTCCCGACCGCTCGGCGTCGCCGCGGGCCGAGCCGACCACGCGGGCGGCCTCGCCGGCGCCGTGCGACGCCCGCCGGACGGTGGCGGTGATCTCGTCGAGGGCGGCGGCCGTCTCTTCCAACCCGGCGGCCTGCTGCTCGCTGCGGCGGGCGGTCTGGTCGGCGGCGGCGGCGATCTCGTCCGAGCCCCGGCCGATGCCGTCGACGGCGGCCAGGATCTGGCCCATGGCCTCGTCCAGGTGTCCCATGGCGGCATTGAAGTCGTCGCGCAGCTGGCGATAGCCGTCGGGGAAGGCCTCGGTGACCCGCACGGTCAGGTCGCCGCGAGACAGGCGCGACAGGCCCTGGGCGATGGCCTCCATGACGAAGGCCTGCTCGCGCGCGGCGACCTCGCGCGCGGCTTCGTTACGGCCTCGTTCCTCGTCGCCGGCGGCTCGGGAGCGGGCCTGTTCGGCCTGGGCGCTCTTCAGGGCCAGGGCGTTGTCCTTGAAGACCTGCACGGCCTTGGCCATCAGCCCGACCTCGTCGCGGCGACCCGCGCCGGTCACGGCCGTCTCCAGGCGGCCCTCGGCCAGATCGTTCATGGCCCGCGACAGCCCGGCCACCGGCCGCGAAATCTTCACCGCGCCGATCCAGAGGGCGAAGGCCACGCCGCCCAACGCGGCGGCCACGCCGAACAGCAGGGTCAGCAGCACGCCGCGCTCGGCCTCGGCCCGCGCCGCTGTCACCATGGCGTCGGTTTCCTCGTGATAGCCGTCGCCCCAGGCCTTCACGTCCTTGGCCAGGCCTTCGATCGCGGGATCCATGACGGCCAGATGCGACATGGCACCGGTGTCATCATTGGACAAACCCTTGTCCGCCGCGCCGCGCGCCTCGCTGTAGAGGGCGTCGATCCGGGCGCGGAAGCCCTCGGCCTTCTCGGCGATCGCCGGGTCGAAACCGGTCATCTTGTCGAGGCTGTCCTTGCCCTCGGCATAGACCTTGTCGAGCTCCTTGGAGGCGGCCTGGGCCTCCGAAGAGGCGCCGTCGTAGGTGACGGTGCGGTGGGCGGCGTGGCCCATCATCGCCAGGCGGCGGCTGAAGCGGGCCGACTGCACCTCGGCGGGGGCGCGATGCTCGACGAGACGGCTGGTGGCGGCGTCCAGGCTCTTCTGCTGCCAGACGCCCAGGCCGGTGCAGGCGAGCACGGCCGCGCCCAGCACCACGGCCGGCAGGGCGACCTTCGACGCGATCTTCAGATCGTCGAGCTTCATGTTCGTTTCCCCCCGGATGTTTGTTTGGTCCGCGCCGGATTCGCGGTAGTCGAACGCAGTTTTTCGGTTGCGGCGTAAAAACCCCGTTAAGTCGCTTGACCCCCGCGCTCACGGCTGTAGGACGCACGGCCCCTCCCCGCCCCGAGCTTTCCCCATGACGTCCGCCGTCCAGCCGACGATCGGCATCGATTTCGGCACCACCAACACCGTCGTCGCCATCGCCGACGGATCCGGTCCCGCGCGCCTGGTGCGCTTTCCCGTCGGCGAGAAGGACATCTTCGCCTTCCGCTCGGCGCTGAGCTTCCACTCGATGGCCGGCCCGGACGGCCGCCCGACCGAGCGCGTCATTGAGGCCGGCCCCTGGGCGATCGAGGCCTATGTCGAGGATCCGCTGGAGACCCGCTTCGTCCAGTCGTTCAAGACCTTCGCGGCGAGCGCGGCCTTCACCGAGACCAAGATCCTCGACAGGCGCTACCTGTTCGAGGACCTGCTGGCGGCGTTCCTGTTCAAGCTGCGCGACCACGCCGGCGGCCAGATGGCCGACCTGCCGCCGCGGGTGATCGTCGGCCGCCCGGTGACCTTCGCCGGCGGCAATCCCGACGAGGGCCTTGCCCTGAGACGCTACGAAGCCGCCTTCGAGCGCCTGGGCTTCTCCGACATCCGCTACGCCCACGAGCCGGTAGGCGCGGCCTTCTTCTTCGCCCGCCAGCTGAAGGAGGACGCCACGGTGCTGGTGGCCGACTTCGGCGGCGGCACCAGCGACTTCTCGATCGTGCGGTTCGAGCGCCACGGCGGCCAGCTGCGCTCGGTTCCGCTGGCCCGCTCGGGCGTCGGCGTGGCCGGCGACGCCTTCGACTACCGGATCATCGACAACGTCGTCTCGCCGGAACTGGGCAAGGGCAGCCTCTACAAGGCCATGTCCAGCCGCCTGCCGATCCCGCAGCGCTACTACACCGCCTTCGCGCGCTGGGACCAGCTGGCCATGCTGCGAGCGTCCAAGGACATGCGCGACATCCGCGCCCTGGAGCGCACGGCGGTCGAGCCGGAGAAGATCGCCCGCCTGATCGAGGTGCTAGACGACAACCACGGCTACGCTCTCTACCGCTCGGTTTCGGGACTGAAAGAGGCCCTGTCGAGCAAGGAAAGCGCGCTGTTCTCGTTCAAGGCCGGCTCCGTGGTCATCGAGCGCGACGTGGCCCGGACCGAGTTCGAAAGCTGGATCGCGCCGGAACTGAAGGCCATCGAGACGGCCGTCGACCAGGCGCTGGAGCGCTCAGGACTGGCCGCCGAGGGCGTGGACCGCGTGTTCCTGACCGGCGGCTCGTCCTTCGTGCCGGCCGTACGCGACATCTTCCTGCGCCGCTTCGGCGCCGAGCGCATCGAGAGCGGCGGCGAGTTCGAGTCGATCGCCTCGGGCCTGGCCCTGATCGGACATGAGAACGATCTCGACCTGTGGAGCGAACGGGCCCCGGGATAGATGCTCCCCCTGAAGGGGGAGCTGTCGCGGAGCGACTGAGGGGGAAGTTGGCGCGCGACCGGCCGGCGCACCGGAATCTGAAAACGGCCCCCCTCCGGCCCTTTGGGCCACCTCCCCCAGAGGGGGAGGATCTTTGTCTACCGCTGCGCCTGAACCACCTTCACCCCCGGCGCGGTTTCCCAGCCGCCGCCGAGGGCCAGGAACAGGTTGACCTGGTCGGCCGCGACGGCGGCGTCTGAGGCGGCCAGGGAGGCCTCGGCGCCGGCGAGGGTGCGCTGGGCGTCCAGGCCTTGCAGGTACGGCGCGCGGCCGGCCTTGTAGAGGGTGGCGGCCTGGCGCTCGGCCTTGACGGCCTCGTCGCGGGCGGCGCGCAGGGCGGCGTTGCGGTCGAGTTCGTGGGCGTAGGCGGTCAGGCTGGTCTCGGTCTCGCGCAGGGCGTTCAGCACCACCCCGTCGAAGCGGGCCAGGGCTCCGTCGGCGCCGGCCTCGGCCCCGCGGATGCGGGCGCGCTCGCCCTCGCCCGGCAGGGTCCAGGAGACCAGGCCCGACAGGCTCCAGCGGTTGGCGGCGGGCTGGCCGATGTCGGCGAGCAGGCCCGTGGAGCCCGCGCCCATGCCAAAGCTGATGTTCGGATAGAGCGCGCCCCGCGCCACGCCGATGCGGGCCGTGGCCCCGGCCAGCGTGCGCTCGGCCTGGCGCACGTCGGGACGACGCGCGAGCAGCGCCGCGCCGTCGCCGACCGGCAGGGGCTGGGGCAGCTTGGGCGGCGTGGCGCACGCCTCGACAGCCTTGGGGAACGCCGCCGGCGGTTTGCCGGTCAGCACGGCCAGCTTGTAGAGCGCGGCCTTGCGATGGGCCTCGAAACTGGGGATCGCCGCGCGTTGCAGATCGACCTGGGCGCGGGCCCGGGTGGCGTCCAGCGCCGTGCCGCGCCCCGCCGCGATCAGGCGATTGGTGACCTCCAGGCTCTTCTGCTGGAGCTCCAGGCTGTGCTCGGCGACATGGATCTCGTGGCCGGCCGAGCAGGCCTCGACATAGGCGCGTGCGACGTCGGCGGCGACGCTGACGCGGGCGAGATCGAGAGCCGCCTGGCTGGCGTCGGCGTCGGCATGGGCGGCCTCGGCCGCGCGCTTGAGCCGGCCTACCAGGTCGACCTGGTAGGAGACCTTCACCCCGGCGTCGGCCAGGTTCTCGACCGGCAGGGGCTGGGTCAGCAGGAACTGCTCACCGGACTCGCGGGCGTGCATCGCGGCGGCCGAGGCGCCGACCGAGAAACCGCCGGCGTCGTCGGCCTCGCCGGCCACGGCGCGGGCCCGGGCCAGGTTGGCGGCCGCGACGCGCAGGTCGGTATTGGCGGCCAGGGCCTCCTGGACGAGGCCGTTCAGGGTCTCGTCGTCATAGAGCTTCCACCAGCCGTCGGGGACCGGGTCCTGGCTGACGGCGGCGCTGTCCGCGCCCATGAACGGGGCCTGGGCGGCGGGTTCGTTGATCTTGGCGACGTCGGGCCGCTTGTAGTCGGGACCGACGGTGGTGCAGGCGGCGAGCGCCAGCAGCGAGGCGGCGGCCGCCAGGGTGCGGATCGTACTCACGAGACAGCCCCCTTGCCGGCGACTTTGGCGGCCCCCCTCACACCATCTCCTTGGCCCAGCACCGCGACGGTGGCGGTGCGGCCGGCGATCAGGCGCAGGTCCTTGGGCGTCTCGTCCAGGGCGACGCGGACGGGCACGCGCTGGGCCAGGCGCACCCAGCTGAAGGTGGGGTTGACGTTGGGCAGCAGGCTGGCCCCGGCGGCGCGGTCGCGGTCCTCGATGCCGGCGGCGATCGACTGGATGTGGCCGTGCAGCGGCCTGTCCTCGCCCATCACCGTGACGCTGACCTTCTGGCCGACGTGCAGGCCCTTGAGCTTGGTCTCCTCGAAATAGCCCTCGACCCGGTAGGAGCGGCTGTCGATCAAAGCCAGCACCGGTTTGCCGGCGGTGACGTAGTCGCCAGTGCGCAGCGTCAGGTCCGACAGGAAGCCGTCGGTGGGGGCCACGACCAGGGTGCGCTCCAGGTTCAGGGCCGCCAGATCACGGGCGGCGACGGCCTGGGCCATGGCGGCCTGGCCCTGCTCGACCTTGGCCAGGCTCTGCTCGGTGATCTCGCCGGCGACCAGGTCGCCCAGCACGCGGTTGCGGGCCAGCTCGCGCCGGGCCTGGGCCAGCTGGGCCTTCTGGGCGGCGACGGCGGCGTCGGCCTGCCGCAGCGCAAGGGCGTAGCGGTCGCGGTCGACATAGAACAAGGGCTGGCCGGCCTTGACCGTCTGGTCGTTGACCACCTGGACGGCGGTGACCAGGCCCGAGACGTCGGGGGCGACCTGGACGATGTCGGCGCGGACGCGGCCGTCACGGGTCCAGGGATCGACCTGATAGTGGTCCCAGAGGCGCTTGCCCCCGACCACGGCGACGGTGACGACGGCCAGGGTGACCGCGACGCGGCCGGCTTGCGGGAGGAGAGTTTTCAGCTGGGGCATGTTTTTCTTACGGACGGACGAAGGCCACGACGGCGGCCCAGAGGATGACGAAGAGCGCGGTGTCGAAGAGCGCCGGGTGCCAGACGAAGCGGTAGGCGCCGGCCCAGGACAGCACGCGTCGGAGCACGAAGGCGGCGACGAGGGCCGCAACGGCCGAGACGAGGACGGACGACAGGAAGACGCCGTCGATGTTGTATTCGCCGGTCATGCGGCGGGCTCCGGATTGAAGGCGGGGGCGTCTGGGAAGAGGTTGCGGCGCAGGCCGACGAGGCCGGTGACGCCGACCAGTGCGCCATTGGGGACGAAGGTGGTCTCACCCAGGCGGGTCAGCGCCTGGTCGACCTTGGCCAGCAGCTCGGCGCGCGGCGGCGCGCGGCGGCCGGCCGACAGGGCGGCGTAGTGGTCGCCCACCCCGTCGAGCACCGCGTCGAGGCTGACGCGGGCCGGGCCCGAGAGATCGCCGCGGGCCGTCTGCACGGTCACCAGGTTCATGCCCACCCGCAGGTCGCGCAACACGTCGACGCCGACGAGGTCGTGGCGCGGACCGACCGCGGCGAGCTTAGGGGTCAGAAGGCCCAGGCGGTCGACCAGGGCGGCGGCGAAGGCGGCCGGCTCGGGCGCGCGGCTGGACCTGGCCAGGCGGGCGAGGTTCTTCCAGGTGCGCGACAAGAGGCGCCGGGCGCCGGCGTCGATGCTCATCGAGCGCATGGCTGCGGTGACGAAGATCGCGGCCCCCAGGCCGACGAACTGGCCCAGATTGACGTTCAGGAAGCTGGCGAAGTCGGCGCTGAAGGTCTCCTGCAAAGCCAGCGCATTGCAGAAGCCCATCAGCGTGGCCAGGGCCGCCCCCATGGTCTTGGGATTGGGAATGAACAGGCCGATGAACAGCAACGGCGGGGCCAGGGTCAGCATCAGCAGCGGATAGCCGTCGATGGCCGGCAGCACGGCGAACATGTAGAGCGCCGACAGCGGCAGCGAGACCAGGGTGAAGATCCCGAAGCTGCGGATGGCCGGGACCGGATCGTCCATGGCCGCGAAGAAGCAGCAGAACACCGCCGCCATGACCGGCGCCGAGGCGCCGTCGCCCCAGCCAGAGACGATCCATAGCCCGCAGGACAGCAGCACCGCGATCGCGGCCGCCGCCCCGGACAGCAGGGCCAGCGGCAGGTCGCTGTGCATCCGCCGGCGGGCGGCGTTGGCGGTGGCGGCGGCCAGGTTCGGCGACAGCGGGGCGTCGGGGTTCTCCAGGCGGGTCATCAGCGCATGCCCCTCGCCCAGGGCCTGGACGGTCTCGGCCAGCCGCACCAGCAGGCTCTCGACCAGCAGGGCGTTCCAGTCGCCGCCGCGCCGCGTGGCGGCCTCGGCCTTCAGGTGGTCGATCAGCTCCAGGCCCGGGCCGCGCGTGGCGCCGGCCTCGATCCAGGCGATCACCGCGTCCAGCGCCTGGCGGGCGGCGGGATCCTTGACGTCCTTGAGCGCCAGCATCCGGTCGGCCAGGCCCGACAGCAGCGGGATCAGGATCAGCAGCCGCTCGTGCAGGGCCCGCACGACGCCGGTGGTCTCGCGCAGGCGGGTGGTGTCGAACGGCAGATGGGTGGCCAGCATCTGGATCTCGCTGGCGGCGGCGGCCAGGTGGCGGCGGTCGCGGGCGAAGGCCTGCTCGTCGGCGCCCTTCAGCACGTCCAGCGCCCAGCGGTCGGCCTCGCCCAGCCAGGCGCCCAGGCGGGCGCGCAGGACGGTCCCGACCGGGCGCGGGAAGACGAGGCTATGGACCAGGGTGGCGCAGATGATGCCCAGGCCGATCTCGACCACGCGCCAGACGGCCAGGTCGAAGATGGCGCCGGGCTGGCTGACGGCCGGGAAGCCGATGATGGCGGCGGTGTAGCCGGCCAGCATCAGGACATAGCTGCGCGGCGTGCGGTCGAGCAGCGAGATGGTGAGGCAGGCGCCGACCCACAGCGCCAGCGCCAGGCAGAGAAGCACGGGCGCGTTGACGAGGTTGGGCACCATGGCCACGGCGGCCGCGCCGCCCAGCATGGTGCCGAGCACGCGGTACAGCGCCTTGGAGCGCACGGCGCCGGCCAGGGGCTGGCTGACGATATAGGCCGTGGTCATGGCCCAATACGGACGCGGCAGGCCGACGGCGAAACCGATCCACAGGGCGAGCATGGCGGCGACGAAGCTGTTCAGCGAGAACAGCAGCGTCCACCGGTCGAACTTGGGCATGGAAGCCTTACGCCCCCTGCCCGTTGGCCGCTTCCAGGGCTGCCTCGAAGGCGGCGAAGGTGCGTAAGGTGGCGGCCAGGTCCTCGTCGCTGACGCCGACCAGCAGGCGCGAACGGACGGCCTGGACGGTGTCCTCGGCGATCACGGCCAGGGCCGCGCCGTCGGGCGTGAGGTGCAGGGTCTTGGCGCGGCCGTCGGCGGGGTCGTCGCGACGCTCCACCAGGCCGGCGGCGCACAGTTGGTCGAGCACGCGGACCAGGGACGGACCCTCGACGCCCAGCTCCTCGGCCAGCACGCCTTGCCTCATGCCGCCGCCGGCGCGGGCGATGTGCAGCACCGGCAGGGCGCGGGCGTCGGAAAGGCCGTGCTCGGCCAGGGCGCGATTGACCTCGCGGCGGTAGATGCGCGCCAGGCGCAGCACCGCGCCCGTGAAGGTGCGTTCGCTGGGGATGCGGGACGTCATGTAACGATGCTCGAAGAACGATAGGTAGCTTGCTATCTATTTAGATAGCTTCCTATCGATATCGATGCAAGCGGGCGGACAAAGAAAAACGGCCCCGCTCGTGGGAGCGGGGCCGTTCATGGTGTTGCAGGCCAAGAGTCCAACAACTCGACGGTGGGGGGCGTCAATCACCGACGCCCAATCCCAAAGCCGCCTTCCTGGGCCTTGTGCCCAGGATCCATCGCTCAGCCTGCTCAGACCTTTCCAGAACGGCAGAGCGGTTGCCGGCATGGGACCCTCGCCACAAGGGCGAGGGAGGCGGGTCTTCTTGGCTCGATAACAGACCCCTAAGCGGCCCTTCGCCTTACTTCCCGGCCAGAGCCGCCTGCGCGGCCGCGAGGCGGGCGATCGGCACGCGGTAGGGCGAGCAGGAGACGTAGTCGAGGCCGACCTTCTCGCAGAAGGCGATCGAGGCCGGGTCGCCGCCGTGCTCGCCGCAGATGCCGAGCTTGACGTCGGGACGGGCCGCCCTGCCCCGCTCGGCGGCGATGCGGATCAGGTCGCCCACGCCGTCCTGGTCGAGGCTGACGAAGGGGTCCTTCTCGAAGATGCCCTTGTCGATGTAGGCGCCCAGGAACTTGCCGGCGTCGTCGCGGCTGATGCCGAACGTCGTCTGGGTCAGGTCGTTGGTGCCGAAACTGAAGAACTCGGCGTTGGCGGCCAGGTCGCCGGCCCGCAGGGCGGCGCGGGGCAGTTCGACCATGGTGCCGACGGTGTACTTCAGGTCCACGCCCTGCTCGGCCAGAACCGCCTTGGCGACGCGGTCGGTCAGGTCGCGCAGGTACTTCATCTCCTCGCCCTTGGCGACCAGCGGGTGCATGATCTCGGGCACCGGCGCGGCCTTGCCCGACTTGGCGATCTCGCACGCCGCCTCGAGGATGGCCCGGACCTGCATCTCGTAGATCTCGGGATAGGAGACGCCCAGGCGGCAGCCGCGGTGGCCGAGCATGGGATTGGTCTCGTGCAGCTCCTTGGCGCGGCGCAGCAGCTTGGCGGCGTCCAGGCCCGTGGCCACGGCCACGGCCTGCACGTCTTCTTCCGTGTGCGGCAGGAACTCGTGCAGCGGCGGGTCGAGCAGGCGGATGGTGACCGGCAGGCCTTCCATGATCGTGAAGAGCTCGACGAAGTCGGCCTTCTGGAAGGGCGCGATCTTGGCCAGGGCCGTGCGGCGACCGGCTTCGTCGTCGGCCAGGATCATCTCGCGCACCGCGGCGATGCGGGTGTCGTCGAAGAACATGTGCTCGGTGCGGCACAGGCCGATGCCTTCGGCGCCGAACTGGCGGGCGGTCTTGGCGTCGAGCGGCGTCTCGGCGTTGGCGCGCACCTTCAGGCGGCGGACCTGGTCGGCCCAGCCCATCAGGGTGGCGAAGTCGCCGGTCAGCTCGGGCTCGATCATCTTGGGCGCCCCGGCCAGGATTTCGCCGGTGGAGCCGTCGATGGTGATCACCTCGCCGGCCTTGAACTCGCGGCCCTTGGCCCGGAACAGGCCTTCCTTGGCGAAGATCGACACGTCGCCGGCGCCCGAGACGCAGGGACGGCCCATGCCGCGCGCCACGACGGCGGCGTGGCTGGTCATGCCGCCGCGGGCGGTGATGATGCCGCGGGCGGCGTGCATGCCGTGGATGTCCTCGGGCGAGGTCTCCTCGCGCACCAGGATCACGGCCTCGCCGTTGGCGGCGGCCTTCTCGGCCTCGTCGCTGTCGAAGACGATCTTGCCGGTGGCAGCGCCCGGCGAGGCCGGCAGGCCGACGGTGACGACGTCACGATGGGCGGTCGGGTCGATGGTCGGGTGCAGCAGCTGGTCCAGCGAGGCCGGCTCGACGCGCGAAACGCCCTCCTCCTTGCTGATCACGCCCTCGGCGGCCATGTCGACGGCGATCTTCAGCGCGGCCTTGGCGGTGCGCTTGCCGTTGCGAGTCTGCAGCATGTAGAGCACGCCCTGCTCCACCGTGAACTCGATGTCCTGCATGTCGCGGTAGTGGCGCTCCAGCGTCTCGACCACGGTCTTGAACTGGCCGAACACCTCCGGCATCGCCTCTTCCATCGAAGGCGCGGTGTCGCCCATCTCCTCGCGGGCGGCCTTGGTCAGCGACTGCGGCGTGCGGATGCCGGCGACGACGTCCTCGCCCTGGGCGTTGATCAGGAACTCGCCGTACAGGCGGTTGTCGCCGTTGCTCGGGTTGCGGGTGAAGGCCACGCCGGTGGCCGAGGTGTCGCCCATGTTGCCGAACACCATCGACTGGATGTTGACGGCCGTGCCCCAGCTTTCGGGGATGTCGTGCATGCGGCGATAGAACTTGGCGCGGTCGTTCATCCAGCTGGCGAACACGGCGCCGACGGCGCCCCACAGCTGCTCCTGGGCGTCCTGCGGGAACGGCTTGCCCAGCTCGTTGAGCACGGCGGCCTTGTAGTCCTTGATGACCCCGGCCCAGTCGTCGGCGGTGAGGCCCGTGTCGACGTGGACATCCAGGCGGTCCTTATGGTCGTCGAGGATCTCCTCGAACATGTGGTGCTCCAGGTCGAGCACGACGTTCGAGTACATCTGGATGAAGCGGCGGTAGCTGTCGTAGGCGAAGCGGCGGTCGCCCGACAGGACGGCCAGGCCCTCGACGGTCTCGTCGTTGAGGCCCAGGTTCAGGACGGTGTCCATCATGCCCGGCATCGAGGCGCGGGCGCCCGAGCGCACCGAAACCAGCAGCGGGTTGGCGACATCGCCGAAGCGCTTGCCGGTGATGGCCTCGATCTTGGCGAGACCGGCGGCGACCTGCCCGGCCAGCTCGGCGGGGTACTGCTTGCCGTTGGCGTAGTAGTGGACGCAGGCCTCGGTGGTGATCGTGAAGCCGGGCGGAACCGGCAGACCCAGCGACGACATCTCGGCGAGATTGGCGCCCTTGCCTCCGAGGAGGTTCTTCATCGAGGCGTCGCCGTCAGCGCCGCCTCCCCCGAACGAATAGACCCAAAGGGACTTCGTCAGCGTCTCTACCGGCATTTTGAATTCACCCTGCGATAAAGTGAAGAAAGGCCGCGCCCTCTATCGGGGTCGTCTCGCCCTGGAACAGCCCCGCGAAATCTGAATCTCGCAGTGCAATATCCGTGGCCTCCCTAGCATTTTGGCCAAGAACGCGTCCACATGTGCGTTGCGTTCCCGCAGATTTGCCAAGAATTCAGCAAATCATTGCTATGACAACGTTGTCTTGATCGTAGTTTGACAGCACACGCCACTTGATAGGCATGAAACGTCGTCACACGGAGAATGGCGACGCTTGTTCCGGACTGGCGAAACCGTCCGCCTGGCGACTATCGCGCGAGGAAACCGGTGATGCGGCGCCAGATCGCCTTGCGGGCCTCCAGGACGCTGACGCCCAACAGCGCCGCGACGCTCCAGAACAGGGCCTCGGTCGACACGGCGGCCGCCAGCGCCGCCGTCAGGCGCAGTTCGCGCCCCGCGCCGGCGTAGAGGGCCACGCCCAGGGCGATCCAGGCGGCGAAGGCGAAGACCGCCAGCAGGGTCACCAGCACCTTCAGCACCCCCTTGCCGCGCCGCAGGACGCGGTCGCCGGCGGGAAGGGTTTCGATTTCGGTCTTGAGCGTCACGACGAACCTCCTGTCTTTTGTCGAGCACGCCGTGAAAGTCTCGCCAGGCCGCAGAGTCTTTCGGACCAGACGCGATTTTTCGGGGAGACCGCTTCTGGGACGGGACGACGCATTCGAGGCCATTCTCGCCGAGCACGGCGCGATGCTGGGGCGCATCGCGGCGGCCTACGAGGCCGATCCCGAGCGCCGGCGCGAACTGCGGCAGGAGATCCTGCTGGCCGTCTGGCGCGCCCTGCCCCGCCATCGCGGCGAGGCGCCGCTGCGCGCCTTCATCGCCCGCGTGGCGCACAATCGCGCGATCACCCACGTGGCGCGGGAGGCGGCCGAGCCACGTCGGCAGCCGCTGGATGAAAGCGCCCCGTCGGGCGCGCCCGACCCGCATGAGAGTTTCGAGGCGCGGCACATGCAGGAGCGGCTGGCCCGCGCCGTGCGCGCCCTGCCCCTGTCGCTGCGCCAGCCGGCCCTGCTGACCCTGGAAGGCTTCAGCCCGGCCGAGATCGGCCCGATGCTGGGACTGAACGCCAACGCCGTCTCCATACGCCTGACCCGCGCTAAGGCCGCCCTGCGCGAGGCGCTCGATCCGGAGGATCGCCGATGACCACGCCGCACGGACCGCCCAACGGTCCTGAAGACGACTGGACGGCCCTGGCCCAGGCCTGGACGGACCCCGCCGCCGCCGAACCCGCGATCGATCCCGCCCAGATTCGCGCCCTGCGCCGCCGCGACCGGCTGGCGCGGCTGAACTTCGCCGCCGAGATGGCCGGCGTGCCGCTGGTCCTGGGGCTGGTGGCCTGGGCCGTGGTCAAGCGCGAACTGCCGTGGCCAGCGGCGATCGCCTGCGCGGTCTTTACGCTGTTCGCGGGCGCGATGACGTTGTGGTCGCGGCGCGGGGATCCCGGCCTGCTGCTGGATACGCCGCAGACCGTTGTGAGCACGGCCCTGGCCCAGGCGCGGACAGGTTTGCGCTGGGCCCAGGCCGGGACCTGGACCTGCGCCGCCGGCGCGGCCTTCCTCGCGGCGATGGGAAGCCTGTCGGGCCGGTGGCGCGCGGACTGGCCGCTGCTGGCCGGCGGGGCCGCCTTCCTGGCCGCGTGCCTGGTTCTCTATTGCGGCCACGCCCGTCGCTGCCGCCGGCGGATCGCCGCCCACGAGGCGGCGCTGGCGGCGTTGCAGGAGCGCTAGCCGGTCAGGCTCAGCGCTTCTTGCCGAGTTCGGCGGCGATGTCCTTGGTCATGCGGCCGACCTTGCGATGGGCGGTCGTGATCTGCTCGCGGGTCACGCCCCAGCGCTTCATCCAGTATTCGACGGCCTGGCGCTCGGAGAGATCGAGGCAGTCCTTGTCGATGAAGCCGCGCTTGTCCTTCAATCCGGCCATCAGCTGTTCCACGGCTTGGTGGAGCCGGCGGCCTTGCGCGACGCCTGCTCACGTTGGAAGCGACCGCCGCGCGGCGGCTTGGGCCTGGCGGCCAGCGCCGCCTGCTTGATGCGCAAGGCCCGCTGGATCGGCGTTTCGCCGGGCGGGCCGTCTTCGGATTGGTCGCTCATTTGGGGGAGGTTAGCATGACCATCGCCCTTCCCCACATCCGTAAAACCCTCGCGAAAGCGGGGGCCCAGGTGTTTTGTCGTCAAGCGCCGCGGCCTTCAGAAAAGCCTGGGTTTCCGCTTTCGCGGGGATTTTACGGAGAGAGCTAAAAGACCTCACGCCTCGATGATGTGGGGCACGAAGCGGGCGAGGTTCTTGGTGACCTGGCTATCGTCCTCGCGGATGCCCATGCCGACGGGCTCGGCCCCGACGATCCAGGCGCCGACCACTGGATGCTTGCCGTCGAAGCTGGGCGGCGGATGGAAGGCCTGCACGATCGCGCCCTCGGCCCCGTAGCCCTGGTCGAGCACCGGCTCGGCGGCCGCGCCGACGATCTCGACATTGGCGCCCTCGCGCGAGAACAGCGGCTTGCGCACGTAGTTCGCGCCGAGCGCCGAGGCGGCCGGATCGCCCTCGAAATAGGCCTCCAGCAGGTTCGGATGGCCCTTGTGGCGCTCCCACAGCAGCGGAAGGATCGCCTTGTTGGACAGGACCGCCTTCCACGGCGGCTCCAGCCAGCGGACCTTGGCCGTGGTCAGGTTGGCGGCATACGGCTCGCGCAGCATGTCTTCCCACGGATAGAGCTTGAACGCGGCCTGAAGCAGGTAGCCGTCGGTGTCGACGAACTGGCCCTCTTCGTTCAGGCCGATGGCGTTCATGGCCACGAACTTGGGATCAAGGCCCGCCTGGGCGGCGAGGTCTTCCAGGAACCGCACTGTCTGCCGATCCTCGACGGCCTCGTCGTCGCTGGCGAAATGCACGAAGCCGCCGCTGGGGAACAGCACCTTGAAGCGATCGCGCATCGCCTCGAACAGGCTGTTGAACTGGTCGGTGCCGGCCGGCAGGGCCCCCTGGCCCAGCAGGTCCTCCAGCCACAGCCACTGGAAGGTGGCGGCCTCGAACAGGCTGGTGGGGGTGTCGGCGTTGTACTCGTAGAGCTTGGGCGGGCCCGAGCCGTCGTAGCCGAAATCGAAGCGGCCGTAGAGCGAGGGCTCCTTGGCGCGCCAGGAGGCGGCGACGAAGTCCCAGTGCTCGCGCGGGATCGCCAGCTTCTCGAGGATCTCCTCGCTGGCGACCGCCTCATCGACGAGATCCAGGCACAGGTCATGAAGCTCGGCGGCGGCCGGCTCCAGGTGCTCCTCGACCTCCTGAAGGGTGAAGGCGTACGCCGTCCCCTCGTCCCAATAGGCCTGTCCGCCGGTGTGATGGTAGACGAAGCCGACGGCCTCGGCCTTCTCGCGCCAGTCGGCGCGAGGGGTCAGGGTAAGACGACGCACGCTTGGTCCTTATTCGGGCTTCGAGCCGTCGGCGGCCTTGTCCTCGATCTGCAGCGGGGCGGGCTGCGGAGCCAGGCGGGCCAGGATGTCGTCGGCCGACGACTGGCCAGGCAGGATGCCGGCCACACGCAGCTTCTCGTCGAGATCCGCGCCGGTGCGGCGGTCTTCCAGTTCGCCGGCGGCCTTGATCTTCTCGCCGCGGACCATCTGGCGTTCCTTGATCCGCGCCAGGCTGTCGGCGGCCGAGCCGAGCGAGGCGCCCGCGCCGGCGCCGCGGGCGGTGACGGCTTCCTGCGCCTTCTGGACGGACTCGTTGACCTTCACGACCTCGACCTCGCGCTTGAGCGTGTCGATGCGGCGGTCGGTGGCGGCGATGGCCTGGTGCAGCTGGTCCTCGGCCTCGCGCATGGAGCCGATCTGCGGTTCCTTCAGCGAGATCTCGCTCTCGATGTCGGCGATGCGCTGGGCCACCTGGCGGGCGAGATCCATGTCGCCCTTGGTGACGGCGGCGCGGGCGGAGTTTTCGTACTTCGCCACCTGCTCGCGCAGGCTCTTGACGTCGTTCTCCTGGATGCGGCGACGGGCGACGAGCGTGGCGAGGTTGTCGCGCGCCTTGGCCTGGGCCGCATCAGCGTCGCGAATCTCCTGGTCGAGGATGCGGATGGCGTTGGCGTCGACGACGGCGGACGTGGCTTCGTGGGCGCCGGCGCGACCCAGGGTGAACAGCTTGCGCCAGATGGACATCGGAAGGCTCCGGGAAATTCTAGGTTTGGGTCAGGCGGCGGCGGACGAGAACGAGGTGCGCAGGTCGGAAGCCACTTCGATGGCGTTCTCGGCCAGGGTGCGCAACTCGATCAGGATGTCCTCGATCGAGGTGGTGGTCGAGAGCTCGCCGAACAGTTCGTAGTAGTCGCGGCCGCCGACGACGCAGATGCCGAAGTTCGACAGCGGCACCAGCTTCTGGGCCTTGAGCAGGAACTCGTTGAAGGCGTGGCGGTCTTCCTGTTCGTCGACCGGCCACAGCAGGGCGGACGCCGCGACCTGCTGGTCGCTGACGCTGATGTAGATCTCCAGATCGCCATGCCAGTGCATGGTCGCCAGCAGGATCTCGTCGGCGCCCTCCAGGATGCTGACGGTGATCTCGTCGGCGCCGCGTCCGGGCGCTTCGTCCAGGGCCGCCTTCAGCGAGCGGACAGTCCAGGGCGTCTGACTCATCGGGTCATGATCCTCTTCAACGGGCCATCTTGGCCGTGTTCATACAAGATGGGAGCCCGAACGCCAGCCGTCGAGAGCGAGCGGCGCCCCTTTTACAGCGCAGGCTGGCGCCGTACATGAAGGACCAGTGTTGCAGGGACCCGCCATGTTCAGTCGCTTATTCGGCCGCAAGGAGCCCGCTCCGGAATCGGCCCTGCCCGCCATCCGCAACGTGACCCTGGGCCGGACCGTGTGGCTGGACCCGCTGGCGTGGAAGCGTTTCGGCTCGGATACGAAGTTCCCGCTCGACCGCGACACGCTGGAAATCACCGCCCAGGGCCTGGTGGACCTGAAGGACGGCGGCTTCGTGCACCGGTTCTACACCGACGACCACGTGATGTTTCAGGCCGTATCGGACGACCGCGCCGGCCAGCGCCTGACCGACGTGACGATCTTCGTGCCCTGGGACAGCGCCTATCCGAGCGGCCGCGCCGACCGCGACGCCTGGGGCAAGCGCCTGCGCGCCCGCAGCTTCGCCGCCGCCGGCCTGCCCGAGTACCACCGCTTCTGGTTCGGCGACGAGGCCGAGAGCCAGGAGCCCGTGACCTTCTGGGAAGAGCTGCACGACGACCGCGACGGCGTGCCCGACCGCAAGATCTTCCAGACCTGCATGCTGTTCGCCCGCGACCTGCCCGGCGAGGGTCGCGAACTGCTGCTGGCCATAGAAATGGAGACCGAGGACCGCGAGGTCTCGTTCGAAACCATGATCGGCGTGCCGCTGGAAGTCGGCGAATTCCGCGCCTAAGCCACCTGACAGGGGGAAAACTGAAATGTTCGACGTCCATGCCTTCGGCGAGAGCGCCCTGGCCTTCCTGGTGGCCTTCGTGGCCGCCGGCGTGTTCACCGTCGTCTTCAAGATCGTTTATCAGGCGGTGACGCCCTACGACGAAGCCAAGCTGATCCGCGAGGGCAACGTCGCCGCCGCCATCGCCCTGGGCGGCGCCGTGGTCGGCTATGTGCTGCCGCTGGCTTCGGCCCTCAGCCACACCGTCAGCCTGCTTGAGTTCGCCGCCTGGGCCCTGCTGGCCGGCGTCATCCAGATCGCCGCCTTCACCCTGGTGCGCTTCACCGTGCTCAAGGACCTGATCGACCGGATCGAGAAGGCCGAGCTCGCCGCCGGCGTCTACCTGGCCTCGATCTCGCTGGCCGTCGGCCTGCTGAACGCCGCCTGCATGACCTCGTGAGGCCGGACATGAACGCGCTTTCTCCCCTGCCCGCTCCCAAGCGCCGCAAGCGCTCGAGCGCCGTGGCCCTGACCGGCCTGATGGCCGGCTCGGCCTTCACCCTGATGGCGTGCGACGATCCCGGTTCGGCCACGCAATGGGGCGACAACCCGCCCGCCGCCGCCTCTGGCCAGAAGGTCGACGCCTCCAGCTTCGCCAGCCTGGACGAGTGCAAGGCCTCGGGCGACTTCACCGCCGACCAGTGCCAGACGGCCTATGACGAGGCCCAGAAGGCCAGCGCCGAGAACGCGCCCAAGTTCTCCGACCAGAAAAGCTGCGAAGAGCGCTACGGCGTCGACCAGTGCGTGCCGCGCAGCCAGGCCAATGGCGGCGGCAGCTTCTTCACCCCGCTGCTGACCGGTTTCATCATCGGCCAGGCGCTGGAAGGCATGAACAACCGCGGCTATCGCGGCGCGCCGATGTATCGCGACCGCGAGGGGACCTACTACAGCGGCTCGGGCTATCCGATCTCGCGCGACTACCTGTCGGGCCGCAGCCGGGTGCGCCAGGACAGCTTCGACGCGCCTTCGCGCTACGAGGCCCCGGCCCGCGTGCAGAGCCGCAGCAGCGTCATCTCGCGCGGCGGCTTCGGCGGCGGCTCGCGCGGCTTCGGCGGCTGATTGGAACTGAAAGCCGGTCGTCTCGCGTTGGATCTTCGAAGACTACGCGAGGCGACCGCATGACCGACAAGACCATCACCGGCGTTCCCCATCCGCGCTGGTGGCAGCGCCATCCCACCCTGGCGTTCTGCGCCGCCTGGGCCTTGGGCCTGGGGTTCTTCGCGACGATCCTCGCCCTGGGGCTTCAGGCCGCGGCCTGAACCTCGCCCCGCTGCAGCGCGCGCACGGCGCTCAGCAACCGCGCCGGCGAGATCGGCTTTTCCAGCCACATGTCGGGCTCGACCTTCAGCACGCGCGGGTCGCTGGCCGACACCATCAACACCGGCACGTCGCGGCCTTCCACCGCGCGGATCAGTTCGGCCCCCGTCATGCGCGGCATCGAATTGTCGGTGATCAGCAGGTCGGGCGCGAAGGCGTCGAAGGCGTCCAGCGCCTCGCGGCCGTCACGGCTCCACAGGACCTCGAAGCCCGCGTCCTGCAGCAGCATCTCGTAGACGCCGCCGAGGAGAATGTCGTCTTCCGCGATAAGGATCCGTCGCATGGCCAGCCCCAGCCCTGTCGAATGTGTGAACAGGTCTTAACCATGCTGGGACGCCCGGTGTCAGCGTGCGCAATCGTCGCATTTCCCGAAGTTGAGCAACCGTCGACTGAGTCGCGCGACTCACTTCATCCGCAGGCTTAGCCCAGCCGCGACCAGATGGACGGCGTCAGCCGCCCGGGCCAGGGCCTGGTGCAGGCGGCCGGCCTCGTCGCGAAACCGGCGGGCCAAGGCGTTGTCGGGCACGACGCCCCAGCCGACCTCGTTCGACACCAGCCACAGTTCGCCGTCGAAGTCGGCGACCGTCGCGACCAGATCGGCGGCGGCGGACGAAAGGTCGCACTCGGCCAGCATCAGGTTGGTCAGCCAGAGGGTGAGGCAGTCGACGACCGCCACGGCCCCAGGCGGCAGGCCCCGCAGGGCCGCGACCAGGTCCATCGGCGCCTCGAGCGTGGTCCAGGCCTCGCCCCGGTCGACCTGATGGCGCGCGATGCGGTCTTCCATCTCGGCGTCGAAGGCCTGGGCGGTGACGATCATCACCGGCGTGGCGCGGCGCGCCTCGGCGACGATCTCGGCCGCGCCCTGCGCGAACGCGCTCTTGCCCGAACGGGCCCCGCCCAGGACCAGGGTGACTGACAACGCTGAGGCCTCCAGATTGACGGTGTGCGGCGCACCATATAGTGCAGCCAGCGCGACAGGTTCCTCCCAAAGAGGATGAAAAGGGAACTCGGGTGTGAAACCCGGGCTGCCCCCGCAACTGTAAGCGGCGAGTTCGCGCGTCACATGCCACTGGGACTGTTCTTCGGAAGAGGCCTGGGAAGGCGACGCGCAGCAACGATGACCCGCGAGCCAGGAGACCTGCCTGTCGTTGTCGTTTTTCGTCCGGCCGGGGTGCGCCGTACGATCGGGTTCTTCCCCGCATGACGACGTTGGTCCGGGCGTGTTCCTCGCGGAACGCGCTCCTTCTTGTCGCGCACGGAGGAACGACATGCGCCTTGTTTCCCTGCTGGCCCTCGCGGCCGCAGTTCCCACCCTCGCCCTGCCCGCCCATGCCATGGCCGATGACGCCGTGGCGGTCGACCAGATCGTGGTCACCGCCGGCCGCGAACCGGAAAAGCTGTCGGAAGTCTCGACCAGCATGACGGTGATCGACGCCGAGACCCTGAAGAAATCGCAGGCCGTGGTGGTCTCCGACCTGCTGTCGCGCACCGCGGGCGTGACCGTCACCCGCAACGGCGGCGTCGGCGGCACGACCCAGCTGCGCATCCGCGGCGCCGAGACCGACCAGACCGTGGTGCTGATCGACGGCGTCAAGCTGAACGATCCGTCCTCGACGGGCGGCGGCTACAACTTCGCCACCCTGCTGGCGGGCAACATCAACCGCATCGAAGTGCTGCGCGGCTCGCAGTCGACCCTGTGGGGCAGCCAGGCCATCGGCGGCGTGGTCAACATGATCACCGCCGTGCCGACCGGCCCGCTGGGCGCCACCGTGTCGGCCGAGGCCGGCTCGCGCGACACCGCCTACGGCCATGCCGCCGTCAGCACCGGCGGCGACTGGGGCGGCTTGCGCCTGGCCGGCGCCTACTACACCACCGATGGCGTCTCGGCCTTCGGCAAGTCTTACGGCGGCAAGGAGAAGGACGGCTATCGCAACGCCGCGATCAGCAGCCGCCTGGACCTGAACGTCACCGACTGGGCCGCCGTTGACCTGCGCGCCTCGTACGCTGCGGCCAAGAACGAGTTCGACGGCTTCCCCGCCCCGCTCTTCGCCTTCGCCGACAGCCCCGAGTACGGCAAGACCAAGGAGCTGGTCTCCTATGCCGGCGTGCGCCTGAGCGCCTTCGACGGCGCCCTGAAGAACCGTCTCGGCTACGGCTACACCCAGACCGACCGCGACAACTTCGATCCCAGCTCGTCTGTCCCCAAGACCTTCGAGGCGCGCGGCACCAACAGCCGCTTCGAGTACCAGGGCACCTGGACGGTCAACGAGGCCCTGCGCGCCACCTTCGGCGCCGAGACCGAGCGCTCGTGGTTCCGCACTGCCTCGCCCTCGACCTTCGCCCCGAACCCGACGCCCGACCGTCACGCGGCCAGCACCGACAGCCTGTACCTGCAACTGCAGGCCAAGCCGGTTGCGGGCCTCGTCCTGACCGGCGGCGTGCGCCAGGAGGACCACTCGGCCTTCGGCGACGCCACCGTCTATCAGGCCGGAGCCACCTACTCGCCCAACGACGGCGTGACGGTGTTCCGCGCCAACTACGGCGAAGGCTTCAAGGCCCCGTCGCTGTACCAGCTCTACAGCATCTACGGCGATCGCAACCTGAAGCCGGAAGAGTCCGAAAGCGTCGACCTGGGCGTCGAGCACAGCGTGCTGAACGGCCGGGTGCGCGCGGGCGTGACCTGGTTCCACCGCGACATCACCAACCAGATCGACTTCGTCTCGAACAACAACCCGCCGAACTACGGCGGCTACGCCAACTTCGCCAAGACCGAGACCAGCGGCGTCGAGCTGGAAACCACGATCGAGGTGACGTCGGCCCTGCAGGTGAGCGCCAACTACACCAACATGGACGCCATCAACCGCTCGGCCACGAACAACGGCAAGCGCCTGCCGCGCCGCCCGAGCGAGACGGCCAACCTGAACGCCGACTACGACTGGAAGAACGGCCTGACCACGGGCGTTTCGGTGCAGTACGTGGGCGAAAGCTACGACAACGCCACCAACGCCCGTCGCCTGAAGAGCTACGCCCTGTTCGACCTGCGCGCGGCCTATCCGGTCAATGAGCAGTTCGAGGTGTTCGGCCGCGTCGAGAACCTCTTCGACAAGGAATACCAGACGATCTACCGCTATGGCTCGGTGGGCCGCGGCTTCTTCGCCGGCGTGCGGGCGAAGTTCTGATGACCGGCGCGCCGTCGTCCCTTTCCGGACACGGCGGCCGCCTGGCGGCGGCGCGGGCGCGTTTTCCGGACGCGCCCGCGCCGTGGCTCGACCTGTCGACGGGGATCAATCCCCGCCCCTATCCGGTTCCGCCCCAGGCCTTCGAGGACTGGGGCCGCCTGCCCGACCCGGCCGACCTGCTGGCGCTTGAAGCCATGGCCGCGCGGGCCTTTGGCGTTGACGACGCCAGCCGGGTCGTGGCCGTGCCCGGCAGCGAGACGGCCATCCGGCTGCTGCCCAAGATCCTGCCCCGCGGCCGTGTGAGCCTGCCGCTGCCTACCTATTCCAGCCACGCCCAAGCCTGGCGGCGCGTCGGCTCCGAACTGGTCGCCGATCCGGCCCAGGCCGACGTCTGCGTGGTGGTGAACCCCAACAATCCCGACGGCCGCAGCCTGGCGCCCGAGGCGGTGCTGGCGCTGGGCCAGCGCGGCGCCGTGGTCGACGAGGCCTTCGTCGAGTGCGAGCCGTCGTTGTCGGTCGCGCGCTTTGCCGGCGCGCCCGGACACGAGCGGCTGGTAGTGCTGCGCTCGTTCGGCAAGTTCTACGGCCTGGCCGGCCTTCGGCTGGGCTTCGTCGTGGCCCGCCCGGCCCTGGCGCGCCGCCTGCGCGACACCCTGGGCGAATGGCCCCTTTCCGCTCCCGCCCTGGCCGCGGGCCTTGTGGCCTATTCCGACACGGCGTGGGTGAACGCAACCCGCGCCAGCCTATCCGACGACGCCGCGCGGCTGGACGCCCTGCTGGCCGGCGCCGGCTTCGAGATCATCGGCGGGACCAGCCTGTTCCGCCTGACGCGCGTCGCCAACGCCCCTGCCCGCTTCGAGGCCCTGGCGCGCGCCGGGATCCTCACCCGCCCCTTCGACCACGACGCCAGCCTGCTACGCTTCGGCCTGCCCGGATTCGACGCCGACTGGGCGCGCCTGGCCGCCGCCCTGGAGACTTCGCGATGACCGACGAGAACACCCAGCACGCCGAGGCCATGCGCGCCCTGAAGGCCGAGCGCGAAGAGCTGATGAAATCGAAGACCCTCGAAAAGGGCCTGCTGCTGGTCCACACGGGCGACGGCAAGGGCAAGTCCTCGGCCGGCTTCGGCATGGTCGCCCGCTCGCTGGGCTGGGGCATGCAGGTGGGCGTGGTGCAGTTCATCAAGGGCAAGTGGAAGACTGGCGAGCGCCTGTTCTTCAGCCGCTTCCCCGACCAGGTGCGCTACCGCGTGATGGGCGAAGGCTTCACCTGGGACATCCAGGACCGCGAGCGCGACATCGCCGCCGCCAGGGCCGCATGGGAGGAGTCCAAGGCGATGATCGCCGACCCGACGCTGGACTTCGTGCTGCTGGACGAGATCAACATCGCCCTGCGCTACGACTATCTCGACATCGACGAGGTGGTGGCGGTGCTGACGGCCCGTCCCAACGACAAGCACGTCTGCCTGACCGGTCGCAACGCCAAGCCGCAGCTGCTGGAGATCGCCGACCTGGTCACCGAGATGACCCTGGTCAAGCATCCCTTCGAGCAGGGCTTCAAGGCCCAGCGCGGGGTCGAGTTTTGACGCCGCTCAGCCGCCGGACGGCGCTGGGCGCGGGCCTGGCGGCCGGGCTCGGGGCGGGCTCGTCGCGGGCGGCGGCGCGCAAGCCGCGCCTCGTCTCGCTGAACCCCTGCCTCGACGGCGTGCTGGTCGAGGTGGCCGACCGCGACCAGATCGCGGCGCTCAGCCACTATGCCCGCGACCCGCAGCAGTCGAGCATCGCCGAGCGCGCCAAGAGCTATCCGATCACCTACGAGAGCGCCGAGGAGGTGATCTCGCTGCGGCCCGACGTTGTGCTGAGCGCCGCCCACTCCTCGCCCGCCACCCGGGCGGCGCTGAAGCGGCTGGGCGTGCGGGCCGAGCTCTTCAAGGTGCCCAACAGCTGGGTGGAAAACCAGGCCGACATCCGCCGCATCGCCGACGCCGCCGGTCATCCCGACCGCGGCGAGGCCCTGATCGCCCGCATCGACCGTGCGCTGGCCGCCTCGGCCCCGCCGCCCGGCTCCAGGCCCCTGGAGGCGCTGGTGTTCCAGCCCAACGGCTTCGCGGCCGGCGAAGGCACGCTGGTCGACGAGATGATGAAGCGCGCCGGCTTTACGAACGTCGCCGGCCGCTATGGCCTGAAGAAGTGGGGAAATGTCTCGCTTGAGCGCTTGCTGGCCGATCCGCCGCAGGTGCTGCTGGCGGGCCAGGCGCGCCCCGACGCTCCGACCTGGGCCGAGCGTATGCTCAGCCACCCCGCCCTCGCCAGCGTGAGCCATCGCATGACCCGCGCCACCTTCCCCGAGCGGCTGCTCTATTGCGGCGGCCCCACCCTGATCGACACCGCCGCCACCCTGGCGGCCGCTCGCCGCCAAGTGCTGAAAGCCCGCGCATGAGCCATTCCCGCCGTTCCTGGCTGCTGATCGGCGGCCTGCTGCTGGCCATAGCCGTATTGTTCGGCCTGTCGTTGATGAGCGGCCGGGTCTGGGCGCCGTGGAGCGCCTGGATCGACCGCAGCGATCCGCGCTGGGCGATCATCTTCGAACTGCGCCTGCCGCGCACCGTCCTGGCCGTGGCCATCGGCGCGGCTCTGGGCCTGTCGGGCGCTGCGATGCAGGGCTATACCCGCAACCCGCTGGCCGATCCGGGCGTGCTGGGCGTGTCGTCCATGGCCGCCCTGGGCGCGGTGATGAGCCTCTATCTGGGCCTGGCCTTCACCGCGACCTGGCTGCTGCCGGCCTGCGCGATCCTCGGCGCGGGCTTCGGCGTCGTGCTGATGCTGGCCCTGGCCGGGACCACCGGCGGCACGGTGACCTTCCTGCTGGCGGGCGTGATCCTCAACACCGTAGCCAGCGCCGGCGTGGCGCTGGCCCTGTCCCTGGCGCCGAACCCATGGGCGGCGCAGGAGATCATCAGCTGGCTGCTGGGCTCGCTAGCCGACCGCAGCGTCGAGGAGGTGCGGCTGGCCGTGCCGCTGATCATCGTCGGCCTAGCCATCCTGCTGACCCTGCGCAAGTCGCTGGACGCCCTGACCCTGGGCGAGACCGGCGCCGTGGCGCTGGGTGTCAACCTGTCGGCCGTGCGGGTGATCCTGGCGGTCGGCGTCGGCATCGCCTCGGGCGCCAGCGTGGCGGTGACGGGACTGATCGGCTTCGTCGGCCTGATCGCCCCGCACCTGGTGCGGCCGCTGGTCGGACACCGGCCGGGCGCGCTGCTCGTCCCGGCGGCGCTGGCCGGTTCGGCCCTGGTGCTGGCGGCCGACATCGTCGTACGGCTGACGCCATCGGCCGCCGAGATGCGGCTGGGCGTGGCCACCGCCGCCGTCGGCGGGCCGTTCTTCCTGGCCCTCCTGATCTCCATGCGCCGGAGGCTCGCATGACCGCCCCCCTCATCTCCGGCGCCACGCTTTCCGCCGACAACCTGACCGTATCCCTGGGCGGCCGCGCCGTGCTGCACGGCGTCTCGGCGCAGTTCCGGGCCGGCGAGGTCACCGCCGTGGTCGGTCCCAACGGCGCGGGCAAGTCGACCCTGCTGGCGTGCCTGGCGGGCCTGCGCAGGCCGGACGCCGGGAGCGTCAGCCTGGAGGGCGCGCCGCTGGCCGCCCTGTCGCACCGCGAGCGCGCCCGAAAGATCGGCTTCCTGCCGCAGACGCCCGAGGTGGCCTGGGCCGTCGACGTCGAGACCCTGGTGGGCCTTGGCCGCACGCCGCACAGCGGCATGCGCGGCCTGTCGGAAGCCGACCGCCTGGCCGTGGCCCGGGCGCTCAAGCACACCGACCTGGAGGAACTCGCCCTTCGCGAGGTCAGGAGCCTGTCGGGCGGCGAGCGCGGCCGGGCGCTGTTCGCCCGCGTGCTGGCCGGCGAACCGAGCTGGCTGCTGGCCGACGAGCCGCTGGCGGGCCTGGATCCCGGCCACCAGCTGGACGCCGTCGACCTGATGCGCGGCTTCGCCGCCCAGGCCGGCCAGGGCGTCGTCATGACCCTGCACGACCTGGCCATCGCCGCGCGGCTGGCCGACCGGGTGCTGGTGCTGGTCGATGGCCGGCTGATCGCCGATGGTCCGCCGCGCGAGGCCCTGACGCCCGACGTGCTGGCCCGCGCCTATGGAGTCACGGCAAGAGTGGTCGAGGGCCAGTCGGGCCCGCTGATCGAACTTGTGGGACGCCATGGCTGAACCCCTGCTGCTCGCGCCTCCGCTGGCCCTGCTGATCGAGGCCCTGGTCGGGTATCCGCAGGCCCTGCACAGGGTTGCGCCGCATCCGGTCACCTGGATCGGCAAGGCGATCGAGGCGATGGAGCGGCGGTGGAACCGGCCCGAGCGCAGCGAGGTCCGCCGAAAGGAGCTGGGCGTCGTCACCGTGGCGATCCTGGTCGGCGGCGCGATCCTGGTCGGCAGCATCCTGGAGGCGGCCTTCGACAGCGGCCTCCTGGCGACGCTGGTCGTGGCGCTGCTAGCGACCCTGGGCCTGGCCCAGCGCAGCCTGCACCAGCACGTGATGGCGGTTCTCGACCCGCTGGAGGGCGGCGACCTGCCCGCCGCCCGCGAGGCGGTGAGCAAGATCGTCGGGCGCGACGTCGACGACCTCGACCTGCACGGAGTCACCGCCGCGGCGCTGGAAAGCCTGGCCGAAAGCTTCAACGACGGCGTCGTGGCGCCGGCCTCGTGGCTGACCCTGTTCGGCCTGCCCGGCCTCTTCGCCTACAAGGCGGTGAACACCGCCGACAGCCAGATCGGCCACATGGAGCCGCGCTGGCGATCGTTCGGCTGGGCGGCGGCCAAGACCGACGACGTGATGAACTGGGTTCCGGCGCGCCTGGCCGGCGGCCTGATCTGCGTGGCGGCCGGCTGGAAGGGCTGGGCGACCATGCGGCGCGACGCCAGGAAGCACGCCTCGCCCAACGCCGGCTGGCCCGAGGCGGCCATGGCCGGCGCCCTGGGCGTCAAGCTGGGCGGCCCGGCCCGCTATGACGGCGAGACCACCCAGCGCCCGAGTTTCGGCGACGGCCGCGCGCCGGACCTGACCGACCTGCGCCGAGGCCTTCGCATCTACCGCCGCGCCTGCGCCCTGCTGTGGCTGCTGGTCACCCTGCTGTGCCTGGGCGGCTGGAGACTGACCCAATGACCTTCACGCCCCCGCCCATCGCCGCCGTCGACCGCGCGCTCGAGCCCAGGCTGCGCGCCAAGCTGGACGGCAAGGCCAAGCCGCCGGGCTCGCTGGGCCGGATCGAGGACCTGGCGGTGCGCCTGGGCCTGATCGCGAACGACCTGGCGCCCCGCGCCGACCGCGCCGCCCTGCTGGTGTTCGCTGGCGACCACGGGCTGACGGAGGAAGGCGTCTCCAGCTATCCGTCCAGCGTGACCGTGGCGATGGTCGGCCTGTTCCTGTCGGGCCGTTCCAGCGTCAACGCCTTCGCCAAGGCGACGGGCGTATCGGTCAAGGTGGTCGACGCCGGCGTCGCCGCCGACCTGCCGGCGCACCCGGGCCTGATCGACGCCAAGGTGCGCCCGGGCGCCCGCAACGCCGCCCGCGAGCCCGCCCTGACCCGGCAGGAGACGCAGCTGGCCCTGACGCGGGGCATCGAGATCGCCCGCGCGGCCCTCGATGACGCCGATGTGCTGGCGATCGGCGAAATGGGCATCGGCAACAGCTCGGCCGCGGCGCTCGTCATGCACCGCCTGGCCCCCGCCGCGCTGGACGCCTGTGTCGGCCAGGGCACGGGCCAAGACGCCGAGGGGCTGGCGCGCAAGGCCGCCGCCATCGCCCGCGCCGCCGCCCGCAGCGACGCCGAGGATCCCTTCTCCGTCCTGGCGGAGTTCGGCGGCTGCGAGATCGCCATGATGGCCGGCGCCGTGCTGGGCGCGGCCGCGCGGCGGCGCCCGGTGCTGGTCGACGGCTTCATCGCCACCGCCGCGGCGCTAGCGGCCGTGCGCCTGGCGCCCGAAGCGCTGGACTACTGCGTCTTCGCCCACGGTTCGGCCGAGAAGGGCCACGCGGCGATGCTGGCCGCGCTGGGCGTCGAGCCGCTGCTCGATCTTGGCCTGAGACTGGGCGAAGGCACCGGCGCGGTGCTGGCCGCCCCGCTGCTGGCGGCGGCCGCCAATCTGTTGACGCAGGTGGCCGACCTGGCCGACGTGCTGGGATGATCGGCCGTCAGGTGCAGCTGCTGCTCTGCGCGGTGCAGTTCCTGACCCGCCTGCCGACCCCGCCCCTTCGCGGCTTCGAGCCCGACTGGATCACCCGCTCGACCCGCTATTTCCCGCTGGTAGGCCTCCTGGTCGGCGGGATCTGCGCGCTCGTCCTGCTGGCGGCGAGCCAGGTCTGGAGCGGCTGGGTCCCGGCGCTACTGGCGCTAGGCGCTGGCCTGCTGCTGACCGGCGGCTTCCACGAGGACGGCCTGGCCGACACCGCCGACGGCCTGGGCGGCGGCCAGACCCGCGAGCGTCGCCTGGAGATCATGAAGGACAGCCGCGTCGGGACCTATGGCGTGCTGGCGCTGGTCGTCGTCCTTGGCCTGAAGGCCGCGACCCTGGCGACGCTGACGCCGCTGAGTGCGGCGCTGGCCCTGCTGGCCGCCCACGGGATCGGCCGGGCGGCGGCGGTGGCGGCCATGGCCGCCCTGCCCCATGTCAGCGATCGCGCCGACGCCAAGTACAAGCCCGCGCCCGACGGCGTGAAGCCGGCCGAAGTGCTGGTCGCGGCGCTTCTGGGCCTGTGGCCGCTGCTGCTGGCCCCGCCGCTCGGCGCGCTGGCGGCGATCGGCCTCGCCGCCGCCTTCGCCGTCGCCATGGCCTTGATGGCCCGCCGCCTGATCGGCGGCTATGTCGGCGACGTGCTGGGCGCGATCGAGCAGCTCGCCGAGCTGGGCGCCCTGCTGGGCCTGGCGGCCGTGCTCGCATGATCCTGGCGGTCTGCCCCCTGAGCGGCCTTGCTGCGCACCTGGACGCGCACCGCCCCTCGCACGTGGTCAGCCTGCTGTCGCCGACCGCCCCGGCGCCGGAGATCGTCGATGTCGAGCGCCTGCACCTGGCCTTTCACGACATCGCCGAACCGCGCGAGGACCTGATCGCGCCGAGCGCGGCCATGATCGCCGACCTGCTGGCCTTCGCCGACGCCTGGGATCGAAAGCGGCCGCTGCTGCTGCACTGCTACGCAGGGGTCAGCCGCTCGACGGCGGCGGCGTTCATTCTGGCTTGTCGCGTCGCGCCGACCCGTGACGAGGCCGAACTGACGTGGGCGCTGCGGAGCCTGTCGCCCTCCGCCACGCCCAATCCGCTGATGGTGGCCCTGGCCGACGCGGCGCTGGGCCGCGAGGGACGCATGGTCGCCGCCATCCAGGCCATCGGACGCGGCGCGGAGGCCTTCGAGGGCGAGGCCTTCGCCTGGGATCCTGGTCAGTAGGTGACCGTCGCGATCACCTGGTCGCCATAGGTCGCGGGCGACGGCGTGGTCTGGGCGGGGACGCGGCCGTAGAGGGTCAGCGGCTGGGCGCCGCCGACGCCGCTGCCGCCAACCGTCAGCCCCGCGCCGGTCCCCCAGGGCGATCCTCGCGCCTCGTCCTTGTATATGCCGTAGGTGACGTACTGGCTGCCGGCCTTCATGCGACGCGCCGTGGCCGAGGTTCCCTGCTGGCCGTTGTCGAGGCCGATGGCGTAGGGCGTGTCCTTGGTGCAGGTCACCGACATGCCGGTCTGGGCGTCCTTGTTGGCGCTGAGCACGCCGACGTTGCCGAAGCTGAGGTTGCCGGTCGTGATCGTGCAGTCGGCGATCAGCGTGGCGCTGAAGGTGAAGGTGGCCGGCGTCAGCGTCGAGCCGACCGTCACGCCGGCGCAGGACAGGAGGTTCAGGCCCCAGAAGAAGGTCTGGCCGGTGAAGCTGGTGGAATAGGCGCCAGGCAGGGTCGTGGTGCTGGTCGACAGCCGCAGATAGACCGTCTGGTTGACGTTGATCGAACTGCCCGTGCCCGGATTGGCGGTTATGGTCGGCACCGTGCCGAACACCAGCAGCACCGACGAGCCCCAGGGCTGGGTGCGGCCGCTGTCCTGGTAGATCTGGAAAGGCACGGTCGCCCCGCCGGGCCCGACCATGTAGCGCTGGCCAGAGCCGTTGCTGCCCCCGGATCCCGCGTCGAGATTGGGGCAAAGAGAGATGGGCAACAGCGGCGTCAGGCCGGTGCAGCTGAAGTTGAGAGTGGCCGTGGCGTCGACATTGCCGGCCGTCAGCGGGCTGAGGGTCGAGCCGAGATTGACGCTGGAGATCGAGGCGCTGCAACTGGCGGCGGCCTCCGCTCGCGACGGCGCGCCGAACCAGGCCAGGCCAGCGACGAGCAACACGGCCAGCGCCATGAAGCGCAGGCGCCAGAGCCTAGCGGCAGACGGCGTCGACGACATGCCGGCCTCCCTCGCTGGTCGCCGAGCCCAGAACCAGGCGCGCGACGCATTCGTTCCCGTCCTCGACGACGACGCGCAGGTCGCCGTCCGCGATGACGCCGGTCAGGAAGGTCTGGCCATCGTAGCCCACGATGGCGCGCTCTGACCCGCCGGGACGGATCACCTCGGCGCCCGGCGGCACGAAACTGCCGTCCGGCCGGTGGAGCGTCAGCAGCACGGCCGGCGGGCTCTTGCCCACGCCGAAGCGGACGATCGCGCCGCCGCCGGCCATCGGGGTGACGGCGCGTTCGGTCTCGGCGGCCTCCAACTCCAAGGGCAGGTCCTGGCTGTCGATGACCAGGCGATTGACCTCGAAGGCCTCGAGATTGCGCACCAGCAGCCTGCCGTTGCGATCGCTGCGGCCGACCCTCTGGTTCTGGTAGAGCACCGGCACGTCGGGCGCGCCGACCTCGACCAGGGCGAAGGCGCCTTCCAGCCGGTTGGTCGCCGCGCTCACGCCGCCCAGCCACGCCACCGCACCCTCGACCTGCACCTGGCCGCGGGCGGCGCCGTCGGCGTACTGCACCGCCCCCGAGACGCGGGCGCTGCGCCCGCGATAGGCGCCTTGAAGCTCCGCGCCCTGCCGCGCGCCCTGCTCGATCCGGCCGCGCCAACCGTAGCTGCCCTCGACCTGGGTCTCGGCGCGGCTGGCCTCGACGAAGGCGACGGTGTCGCCGCCCTGGACCTGGGCCCCGACGGTGGCCGAGCCGGTGGAACCCAGCGGAATGGAGATGCCCAGGAAGGCGCCGGTGTCGCGCCGCTCGCCCCGGCTGGCATAGGCGGTCACATAGGCCGTGACGCGGTCGGCCAGGGTATGGCGCAGCGAACCGCTCCAGACCTGGCGACGCGGCCCCGAGGCCGGCGTCTGGCCGCTGTAGGAGGCGCTGACCACCGGAACGTCGCCGCTTCGCATCAGCCGCGCCAGGCGAAGCGGCGTCGAGACCGTGACCTGGTCGATGGCGCGCGGCGGCTCGTCGCCGGCCATCCGCCAGTTGCGATAGAAGGACGGCCGCGAGGTGACGGCGGCCAGGTCGCGGTAGCCGTCCGAGGCCCGCATGCTCACGCCCGAGATGTAGAAGCCCGCGAACCGGCTGTCGAAGACCACGGCCGCCAGCGCGCCGCTCCGATCGTCGACATGGCTGGCGGCGACCGAGGCCGAGACCACGCCCAGCCCGCCGAACTGCGCCGTCGCCCCGCCCCCGCCCTGGACGAGACCGGCGCCGGCCTCGAAGTGTCCCTCGAGCGTCAGGGCGTCCAGCACGCCATAGCGCAGGCTGGCCGAGACGATCGGCGATCCGGCGTAGTCGGCCGACTCCACGCCAAAGCCGCGACGGGCGAACCCGGCCTCGGCCGAGAAGTCGGCCAGACCCTTGCGCAGCAGCAACGGCGTGGCGAAGAACGGCGCGTCCACCGCCACCTGGCGGCCGGCGGCGTCGTTGAGCACCAGGCGCACATTGCTGTAGCCCTGGGCCGACGGCAGCCCGTCGATGCGGATAGGCCCCGCTCCGACCGGCCGGCTGAGGATGCGGCTGTCGTTGACATAAAGATCGAGCGTCGAGGGCGCGGCCGCGGTGGCCGCCAGGCGCGGCGACGGCATGGTGACGATGTCGGGCCGGGTGGCGAAGTCGCGCCGGATCTGAAAGCCGGCCATGCGGATGGGCCGCGTCCAGGCGAAGCCGCCGTTGATGTAGTCGCCGCCGCGCAGGCTCAGCATCCGCTTGGGATCATACCAGGACCAGGTGGTGTCGAGGCGGACGATGCGCGTCTCGTCGCCCACATGGCTGGCCGAGACGCTGCTGGCCACCGCGCCGAAACGGCCGAAGACCCGGCCGTCGAGCGCCAGCCCGACGGCGTCCACGCCCAGGGCGTCGTCGGCGTCGACCTGGCCGGCGTCGGCCGAGACGATGTAGTTGAGCACCGCGCCCAGGTCCTGGCGCGGCGCCCCGGCCGCCTCGCGGCGAACCGACAGGTCGAAGCGCTGGATCGCCAGTTGATCGACGTCGGCGGTGACCACCAGACGCTGGCCCGGATCGTCATAGACGGCCGACAGCCCGGGGATCGTGGCCAGTTCCACCATGCCCATGCCGACGGCGGACAGCCCCACGGCGCGCATCTCGTCGGCCCGCATCCGCAGGCGGCCGTCGGCCTCGCGCTCCACGGCGGCCACCAGGCCGGTGTTGCGACCGTTGATCCAGACTTCGAGTTGCAGGTCTTCGCGCAGGGTCGCGACAGCCTTGAGATCGGGGAGCGGCAGGTCCTGGGCCAGGGCGCAGGCCCCGTAGGCGGCGAAGACGGCGCTCAGGAGGGCCGCCTCAGTCGCTCTTGAGCGTCGCATCGATCGGCCCGGTGTCGGTGTCGGCGATCAGCCGAACCCCGGCGGCGGGCTGGAAGGCCCCCGCGGGCCAGGAGACTTCCGCTCCAGGCAGAACATAGCCCACCAGGCCCTTGCGTTCGGCAAGGACCGCTCCGGAGGCGTCGCCGATCTTCAGATTGGCCAGACGCAGGCGGCGGGCGCCGGTGTTGCGGCCGACCAGGGCCGCGCCGCCGTCCTCGGATGGCTGCAAACGCCATTCGATCCGGGGCCGCTCACGGCCCGACCCGAAGAACAGCGGAATGGAGTGGCGCATCAGCAGGGTCACCTGCCGGCCGGACTCGCTGAGCGGCGGCGGCAGTTCGTCGACGATCAGCCGGTAGGATTCCTCGCCCTCGGGCGGACGACCGTCGAGGCGCACGACGCGGACCGTGCGGCTGGCGCCGGGCTCGACCTTGGCGATCGGCGGGCTGGCGACCACGCCCGTGGCGGCGGTCAGGACATCGCGACCGCCCGCCTGCGTCCAGCGGAACACCCGGATCTGGACGTTCAGCGGGGCGGCGTCGTCGTTCTGCAGCGTCAGGGTCGTCGCGTTCTGGCCCGCGGGCAGGTCCAGGCTCACGGGGCTGACGCGCAGCGACGCGGCGGTCGCTTGCGCGCCGCCGAGCGCGGCCAGGGCCAGACCGGCCAGGAGGACGACCGGGCGCATCTCAGTAGGTGATCGTCACCGCCACGAGGTCGCTGTAGGCGCCCTGGGCCGGTGTCGTCTGGGCCGAGACACGGCCGTAGGCGGTGTAGGACTGCACGGCGCCGTTGCCGGTGCCGGCCTGGGTGTCGACATTCTGGGTCACGCCCCAGACCTGGGTGCGGCTCGCGTCTCGGTAGAGAGCGTAGCCGACCGTGTCGTTGGCGGCGCTGGTCATCTTGCGCGCGCCGACGGTGGCGCCGGTGCCCGCCCCGGCGCTCAGGGCGACCGTATAGGGCGTGGAATTGGTGCACTGGACGCCAATGGTGCTGGTGGTGTCGATGTTGGCGTCGATGACCCCGCGCGAGCCGAAGTCAACATTCGAGGCCGACTGCACTTTGCACTCGCCTTGAATGGTCAGGTTGACCTGAAAAGAACTCGACGCCGTCGCAGCAGTCGCCGAACCAGAAATCGCCATGAACGCCATCGTTCCAATGACGAAAACTGAAGTCGCTATTTTTTTCATGTCCGGCCGCCCCTTCTGGAAATTCGAACAGGATCTCACTCGCGTAAGACTTGCTGCGCTCGCCGTTGCCGAGTGATTAACGAGCATTAGGGGGAGTTGCGACAGCCGGTCGCGGAAGTTGCGCTCCCTCAGGTGGAGAGTTGGCGAATCCACCTCCCCCGGAAGTGGAGAAACGTCAATTTTCGGGACGTGCTTTGGTTGAGCAATAAGGGAAACGCTGATTTTTGAACAATGTTATGTCGCGAGCGACTGACATGGCTGAAAGTAGCGAGGCCAAATGCCCGAGACGCCTGTCGCAGGGACGTTTTGTCGCAGCGGTCGAGGCCCCGAAATCAGCGCCGGCGCTCGTGATTGCGACGTCGACGGGCCGGGTTTCGACAAATCCGGCCGCCATCCTCCAAGCTTGGCGACGGCTCGGGGGTCAAGATATCGACGTTCGATCGGCGCTCCACCGCACCGCCCCTCGAACGGCGCGGCCCTCCTCCCCCGTACCTCGAGGCCGCCCGGCCGCCGTCTCGCCGCCACCCCGACCAGGCGAGACGGCGGCCGCACGCGGCGCCGACATGGAACGCGGCGACGCTTTGCGGCTTCCTCTCCCGAAGGAGCCCGCCATGCCCCACGTCCGATCCATCCCGGCCGCCCTGCCCGCCGAAGACGCCGAAAAGTCCATCGACCTGCACGAGCCGCGCTCGGTCCACTACTGGACCGAGACCCTGGGGGTCAGCGAGGAGCAGCTCCACACCGCCTACGAACACGCCGGCGCATCGGTGGAGGAAGTGCGCAGGTATCTGGGCAGCAACAGCTGAGGGGGCTTGGTAGGCCTGGAGGGACTCGAACCCCCAACCAGACCGTTATGAGCGGTCGGCTCTAACCATTGAGCTACAGGCCCCCAGGCCGCGCGGGACGAGAGTCGGCGCGGGCGAGGACCGGTCGATTAGCATGGGCTGCACGCGGCTTAAAGGTGCGGTTCAGGTTGAGTTTGCGACAGGGGAACCAATCGCGGGTCGACGCACTGTTGGGTCCCCGCGCGCAGGAGAACAAGAACCATGATCCGCATCCGCTCGACCGTTCCGGCCCTGGCCGCCGCCGGCGCCGTCGTCCTGGCCCTGTCGGCCGTCCCCGCGGCCGCCCAGGGCAATGACGCGGCCTTCCGCGCCACCACCTTCAACCTGTCGGCCTCGGGCGAAACCGCCATCGCGCCCGACATGGCCACCATCACCCTGGGCGTGCAGACCGAAGGCGCCAGCGCCGCCGCGGCCCTGTCGGCGAACGGGACGGCGATGAACAAGGTGATCGCGGCGCTGAAGAAGGCCGGCGTCGCCGAGCGCGACATCCAGACCTCGAACCTCAACGTCAATCCACAGTACGTCTACGAGCAGAACCAGCCGCCGCGCCTGACCGGCTACCAGGCCAGCAACCAGGTGACGATCCTGGCGCGCGACCTGTCCAAGCTGGGCCAGACGGTGGACGCCGCGGCCTCGGCCGGCGCCAACACCGTCAGCGGCATCAGCTTTGGCCTGCAGAACCCGCAGAAGGCCGAGGACGAGGCCCGCATCAAGGCGGTGGCGGCCCTGAAGGCCAAGTCCGACCTCTACGCCCGGGCCACCGGCTACAAGGTGGTGCGCCTGGTCAGCCTGAACGAGGCCGGCGGCTACACCCCCTCGCCGCAGCCCGTGCCGATGTTCGCCATGGCCAAGCGCGAGATGGCCGATTCCACGGCGATCTCGGGCGGCGAGCTGAAGGTGCGCGTCGAGGTCAGCGCCACCTACGAGGCGCAGCAGTAAGGTCGAGTGCGTGGTCCTTGTTTCCAGAACAAGGACCACCTTCCTCCCGTCATTCCCGCCCTTGTGGCAGGAATGATGGGAGGGAGAACTAGAACCCGGCGCGGACGAAGGCGCGTTCGACGCGGTCCTGGATCTCGATGCCCGGCAGGGCGCGCTCGCCCTCCATGACCGCGAGGTAGCGCAGGCCTGAAGGCTGGCGACCTTTGCCGGCGGGCACCGGGCCCATGGCCCAGCCGACGCGGTTCGTGGCCGAGCTGTCGCAGCTGATGAACTTCGCCTCGCCGGCCAGGTTGGCCTTCAGCACGTCCTGGGCCGTCGAGGTCTTGCCCTCGCAGGTCGGCAGGTTGCGGGCGCAGGAGATATAGCCCCCGCCCGTCCAGAGGACCTTGCCGCCCGGCTCGGCGATCAGCACGCAGGTCGAAGCCGAGCCGATGGCCCGGCCCACGGCCTGGGTCAGGGCGTCCTCGTCGACACCCTTGGGCAGCTTCTGGCCGCAGCCGGCCAGCGCCAGGGCGCCGACCAGGACGAAAGCCGGGACGGCGCCGGACCGCATCAGGCGGCCTGCTTGATGATGTTGCCCTCGTCGAGCAGCACGACGGTCGGGGCGTAGTTGCGCGCCTCCTCGGCCGGCATCTGGCAGTAGGTGACGACGATGACGGTGTCGTTCTTCTGCACCAGGCGGGCGGCGGCGCCGTTGACGCCGATCACCTTGGAGCCGCGCGGGGCCTCGATGGCGTAGGTGGTGAAGCGCGCGCCGGTGGTGATGTTGAGCACGTCGACCTGTTCGTTGGGCAGGATGCCCGAGGCGTCCAGCAGGTCGCGGTCGATGGCGATCGAACCTTCGTAGTCGAGGTCGGCCTGGGTCACCGTGGCGCGGTGCAGCTTGGCCTTCATCATGGTCAGAAGCATGGCGACGCCCCTTCTTATCTCGTTGAAACACTGGGATTTCGCGAGGTCGCCACACACATGACCCGCGTTCAGTCAGGGCCATATAGACAGGATGGGGCCCGCGTTCAATCGCAGCGCAGCAAGGCGCGGTGGATGGTCGCGCGGGATCAGCCCGCCTGGGCCTTCAGGAACCCCGTCATCTGGGTCAGAACCGGCGCCTTGCGGCGGAATGGCCGCGACAGCGCCAGCAGCGGCGCGGCATGGTCGAGGCCGGGATAGACCTGCTCCTCGACGACCGCGCCCGCCTCGCGCAGGGCCTTGGCCAGCTTGCGGGTGTTGCGCGGCCGCACGGTCGTGTCCCTCTCCCCCGTGGCCAGGAAGGCGGCCGGCGCGCCGGCGCGGGCGAAACCGATGGGCTGGGTGGCCGGCAGGTCGTCGACGTGTCCGAAGGTGCGGGTAGTGATCTCGCCGTCCAGCGGCAGGAAGGCGTAAGGCCCCGACAGGCCGGCGAAGGCCTTCACCGCTTCAGGCGAGACATCGACAGCGGCCAGGTAGAGGGGATCCAGGGCCAGCATGGCGGCGATGTAGGCCCCGGCCGAATGCCCGGCCAGCGACAGCCGGGTCGGATCGCCGCCCAGGCGCGGGACGTGCTCGAGCGCCCAGCGGACGGCCAGCGCCGCGTCCTCCAGGAAGGCCGGATAGCGGACCTCGGGGTAAAGCCGATAGTCGGGCGTGACGACGACGAAACCCTGGGCGGCCAGGGCGCGCGCGGCCCAGCCGTAGTCCTTCCGGCGACCCGAGTTCCAGGCCCCGCCGTAGAAGAACACCAGCACCGGCCAATCCCCAGGTCCATCGGCGGGCGCATACACGTCGAGCCGCTGGCGCGGGTGGTCGCCATAGGAAACCCCGCGCACCGGCCGGCGCGCGGGGTCCTTGGGCGTCAGGGCGGCGAAGATCGCCAGCGGCGACCAGGCCTGCGCCAGGCTCAGAGCTTGAACCCGCCGGCCAGGATCTTGGTGTGGACCGCCTTGGTGACCTTCACATAACCCTTGCCGGGCTCGCGGAAGTACAGCGGATCCTTGATGACGGCGGGATCGAAGCCCTCCTTCACCAGGTCGATCTTGCGATACTTGAAGGTGCCGGTGGTCTCGATCTCGGGCTGCAGGCGCACGAACACCGGACGGGCGTAGGCGGGCATCTCGCGGTCGACATATTCGGCCAGGTTGTCGATCTCGAACTCGGGACCGACGACCAGCGAGGCCATGCCGGCCTTGCCGTCGAGGTCGCCCACCGGCACGCCGTAGACGTTGATCTCCTTGACGCCCGGGAAGCCGGCCAGGCGCTCGGAGACCTCGCTGGTGGCGACGTTCTCGCCCTTCCAGCGGAAGGTGTCGCCGATACGGTCGACGAAGTAGATGTAGCCGTCGCTGTCCTGGCGCATCAGGTCGCCGGTGCGGAACCAGGCGTCACCCTTTTCGAAGACGTCGTGCAGCACCTTCTTCTCGGTGGCGGCTTTGTCGGCGTAGCCGGTGAAGTTGGAGCGCGCGTCGCTGGCGATATGGCCGATGCACTCGCCGATCTCGCCGGGCTTGACCTCGATGCAGCAGCCGTTGGCGGAGCGCACCGGCGTCTCGGTCTCGACGTCGAACTTGACGATGCGGATGTTGAACTTCTTCTTCAGGTATCCCGGCACCCGGCCGATGGCGCCGCGGCGGCCGTCGAAGTTGAACAGCGACACATTGCCTTCGGTGGCGCCGTAGAACTCCAGCACCCCGCCGATCTTGAAGCGGTCGAGCATGTCGTCCCAGACGTCGGGACGCAGGCCGTTGCCGAAGATCAGGCGCAGCTTGTGGGCGCGCTCGAATTCGTTCTCCGGCTGGTTGGCCAGGTAGCGGCACAGCTCGCCGATATAGACGAACATGGTGCAGTTCTCGGTGACCACGTCGCTCCAGAAGTGGGTGGCCGAGAACTTCTTGCGCAGCACGATGCTGCCGCCGTTCAGCAGGCCCGCGCCCATGGCGCAGAGGCCGCCGGTGGCGTGATAGAGCGGCAAGGTCACGTAGATGCGGTCGCTGGCGCGCGAGTCGGTCGAGCCGGCGAAGCCGCGCATGTAGAGCTGCGCGCGCATGTGGGTGATGCGCGCGGCCTTGGGCAGGCCCGTGGTGCCGCTGGTGAAGATGTAGAGCGCCGTGTCCTTGGCGACGAGGCCGTCGCGGGCGGTCAGGCGGTCGGGGCGCAGTTGGCTGCAGCTCTTCAGGGCGTTGACCAGGTCGCGCTGGTCGCCGTGCACCGGACCCAGCACCCACTGCTGGATGTGGCGGCCCAGCTGCTCCTTGACGTCCTCGAAACAGGGCGAGGTCTCCGGATCGACGATGCAGTGCAGCGCCTGGGAGATGTTGAGGCAGTGCGCCAGCGCGGCGCCCGTCAGTTGGTTATTGATGAGAGCCGTGGCGACGCCGACCTTCGAAAGGCCGTACCAGATGGCCAGGTACTCGATCCGGTTGGGCATGAAGAGGGCGACGGTCTGGCCGCGGGTGATCCCCTGGCCCTTGGCCCAGTGCGCGTAGCGGTTCGCGATCGCGTCCAGCTCGGCATAGGTGATCGTCTTGCCTTCGAACGTGATGGCCGGATTGTTCCGCCACTTGTCGACCGCCGCTTCCAGATCGTCGCAGATCAGGTTGTCGCTGTCGGGCGCGATGGATTTCACACGCTTGAGGGTGCGGGTCAGCCCCTTCAGGAACCGCCACTCGCGCTTCAACTTGGCCTGCAGACGCATAAATTCACTCCCTTCAAACAACCATTGGAGAGCGCCGGGCTAGCGGTCAAGTCGTTGGAAGGTCTTGAGTGTGCATCTGCGAAAAGCAACCTCGCAATTGCGACAAATCTTTTCGCATGCCGTAAGGGCACTATTGAAAGGGCCCCGCGGAACTGATCCACGGGGCCCCTTTCGTCTCGAATCCGAGGTTGACCCTAAGGTCAGCCTGGTAGTCAGCCGTTGGCGACCTTGCGCTGGTGGTCGCGAGCGGACTTCAGCTTCTCGGCCACCAGGAAGGCCAGCTCCAGGGCCTGCTCACCGTTCAGGCGCGGGTCGCAGTGAGTGTGGTAGCGGTCGGCAAGGTCGGTCTCCGACACCGCGCGGGCGCCGCCCAGGCATTCGGTGACGTTCTGGCCGGTCATCTCCAGGTGCACGCCGCCCGGATGGACGCCTTCCGAATGGGCCACTTCCACGAAGCTCTTCACTTCACTGAGGATGCGGTCGAACGGACGGGTCTTGTAGCCGGTCGAGGCCTTCAGCGTGTTGCCGTGCATCGGATCGGTGGCCCAGACCACCGAACGGCCGTCGGCCTTGGTGGCCTTCATCAGGCGCGGCAGGCGGTCGGCGATCTTGTCCGAGCCGAAGCGGCCGTAGAGCGTCAGGCGGCCCGGCTCGTTGTTGGGGTTCAGCACGTCGATCAGGCGCAGGAGGTCGTCGCCCTCCATGGTCGGGCCGCACTTGAGGCCGATCGGGTTCTTCACGCCACGCATGAACTCGATGTGGGCGCCGTCCAGCTGGCGGGTGCGCTCGCCGATCCACAGCAGGTGGGCGCTGGTGTCGTACCAGTCGCCCGAGGTGCTATCGACGCGGGTCATGGCTTCCTCGAAGCCCAGCAGCAGGGCCTCGTGGCTGGTGAAGAACTCGACGCGCTTCAGGTCGGGCTGGGTGTCGGGCGTGACGCCGACGGCCGACATGAAGGTCAGGGCCTCGGAGATCTTTTCCGACAGTTCGCGGTAGCGCGCGCCCTGCGGGCTGTCGCCGACGAAGCCCAGGGTCCAGCGGTGGATGTTGTAGAGATCCGCATAGCCGCCGCTGGCGAAGGCCCGCAGCAGGTTCAGGGTCGCGGCCGACTGTCCGTAGGCCTTGAGCAGACGGTCGGGGTCGGGAACCCGCTCGGCCTCGTTGAAGTCCATGCCGTTGATGATGTCGCCACGATAGGACGGCAGGGTCGTCTCGCCGATGGTCTCGATCGGCTCGGAGCGGGGCTTGGCGAACTGGCCAGCGATGCGGCCAACCTTCACCACCGGCTTGCCGCCGGCGAAGGTCAGCACCACCGCCATCTGCAGGATCAGGCGGAAGGTGTCGCGGATGTTGTCGGCGTGGAATTCCTTGAAGCTCTCGGCGCAGTCGCCGCCCTGCAGCAGGAACGCCCGACCTTCGGCCACATCGCCCAGCAGGCTCTTCAGGCGGCGCGCCTCGCCGGCGAAGACCAGCGGCGGCATCTGACGGAGGGTCTGTTCAACACGCTCGACAGCGGCCGCGTCCGGATAATCGGTCGGCACGTGCTTGGCGGGTTTTGCTCTCCAGGTCGCGGGTGTCCACCGGGCGGTCATGATCTTCTCGAAGGTTCTAAAGGGGAGCGCTCATAGCGCACCCTCGGGGCAAAAGCAAAAATCGTGCGGAGAGCGACCATATTCTAGCCGTTCGGGGAAATTTCAACCAACTCGTTGCTGTATTCGCCGCTCGACAACCGAACCGCGACGCAGGCGACGACGGTCAGGGCGCCCACGGCGATCCACCACTCCTGCCAGACGCCGAAGCTGAGCGCGCCAATGACCAGATAGCTGGTCAAGGCCGCCCCGCTCATCGCCGCCCCGCCGCGATCCGTTTCGGCCGCGCGGGTGACGCCATGGGCCAGCCAGCAGAAGAAGGCGCCGGCCAGGGCCGCGCCCACCGCGCCGAGTTCGAGCCAAAGTTGCAACTGGGCATTGTGGGTGTGCAGAGGGATGGCGTCGCCGAAGGTGCGGCTGGCGTCCAGGCCCCAGCCTCGGAACGGGTGATCCTGGATATGGTCGGCCGCGAAGGCCCAGATGTTCAGCCGCGCATCCCAGGACGCCGGCACCAGTCCGTGGAGCCATCCCCAAACCCCGGCCTGGATCGCCCAGAGCACGGCGATCGGGGCGACCATGAACGGCAGGGCGATCGCCAGGGTCAGGAGACGACCGCCGGCCTTGCCCAGCCCCTTGACCAACAGCCAGACCACAGCCCCGGCCGCCAGGGCGACCAGGCAGGAGTCGGCGCTCGCCAGGACCGAAGCCGTCAGCACGCCGGCCAGCAGCAGCACGACCGCGGCCTGCTTGCCCCGTTGGGCGAGCGCGACCGCCGCGGGCCAGAACATCACGGCCATCACGTAGCAGCCGATGGAAATCTTCACCTTGGCCAGGTCGGGCCGGATCGGATCGCCGCTCAGCACCCGGAACTTCTGGAACAGCGCGGCGCCGGTCAACGCGTCGAGGCCGACCAAGACGGCCAGGGCCAGCACGCCGAACCCCATCACCGTGGCGACCCGATCGGCGCCGCGCGTCGAGAGGCGCAGGGCCGCCGCGGCCGCCGCGCCGTAGAGGGCCAGTTGCAGGAACAGCTTCACGGCCGTCACCTTCTCGACGTCGCCGTAGTCCTTCAGGCTGCCAGGGGGAGGCGCCGCGGGACTCCACGTCATGCTGAAGGCGGCCCAGATCGCGAGCAACAGCAACATCAGGGTCGGCGCGGCCGGGGTCCGCGGACGGCCCATGACCGGCAGGACCAGAAGGCCGGCCAGCGCCATCAGCGGGGCGAAACCCAGCTGAGCCAGGTAACCCAGCAGCGGAGTCATCACGAAGACGAAGACCATGACCCCCGTGAGCCAGGGCGTTCCCCTCTCCGGACCGGCAGATGAGGTGATCATACGCCCCCCACCTCGGCCGGGACGTACTTCTCGCGCATCGTGACCAGTTCCTCGGCCAGCGTCGGGTGCACCGCACAGGTGGAATCCCACTGCGGCTTGGTCACGCCCATCTTCACGGCGATGGCGGCCATCTGGATGATCTCGGGCGCGTCGGGCCCCACCACGTGGACGCCGACGACCTGTTCGTTGTCCTGGCGCACGACCAGCTTCATCAGGCAGCGCTCCTGGCCGCCGTAGAAGGTCAGCTTCATCGGCCGGAACACGGCGCGGTAGATGTCGACCTTGCCGAAGGCATGGCGGGCCTCGGCCTCGCTCATGCCCACCGCGCCGATCGGCGGCTGCGAGAACACCGCCGACGCCACCAGATCGTGGTCGAAGCTGGTCGGATTGCCGTAGAATTCGGTCTGGGCGAAGGCCGCGCCCTCGCGGATCGCCACCGGCGTCAGGTTGATACGGTCGGTGACGTCGCCGACGGCCCAGATGCTGTCGACATTGGTCTTCGAATGGGCGTCGACGGCGATCGCGCCCTTGTCGTCCAGCTTCACCCCGGCGTTCTCGAGGCCCAGCCCCTTGGTGTAGGGGTCGCGGCCGGTGGCGAACAGCACCACGTCGCTCTCGAAGGTCATGCCGTTGTTGAAGGTGCTGACGAGGCCGGCGTCGGTCTTTTCGATCGCCTGGTGCGAGCACCCCAGCACGACCTTGATCCCGCGCTTTTCCATCTCGTCGGCGAGATGGGCGCGCACGTCATCGTCGAAGCCGCGCAGGATGTTGGAGCCGCGGTAGCAGAGCGTGGTCTCGACTCCGAGGCCGGCATAGATGCCGGCGAACTCCACGGCGATGTAGCCGCCGCCGACCACCAGCACGCGCTTGGGCAGAGTCGGCAGGTGGAAGGCCTCGTCCGAGGTGATGCCGTGCTCGGCCCCTTCGAATTCCGGACGCACCGGACGGCCGCCGGTGGCCACCAGGATGCGCTTGGCGGTGTAGCGGCCAGCGTCGCCTTCGGAGCCTTCCTTGGGCAGAACCTCGACGGTGTGGGCGTCGACGATGCGCGCCTTGCCGTGCAACAGGTGGGCGCCGGCCTTGCGCAGGTTGGTGACGTAGATGCCCGACAGGCGCGCGATCTCGACGTCCTTGTCGTGCAGGAAGGTCTTCCAGTCGAAGCTGGCTTCACCGATCGTCCAGCCGTAGCCCTTGGCGGTCTTCAGCTGGCTGGAGACCTCGCTGGCGTAGACCATGAACTTCTTGGGCACGCAGCCGCGCACCACGCAGGTGCCGCCGACCCGGTACTCCTCGGCCACGGCCACCTTGGCGCCCGAGAGGGCCGCCAGCCGCGCGGCGCGCACGCCGCCCGAACCGGCGCCGATGACGAAGAGGTCGAAGTCGTACTCAGCCATCATCGGCTCCGGATCAAAGCGAATTTGCAGCGAAGGGATCGGGATATGGGATCAAGGCTGAAGCTTGACCACCCCTTCATCGGTCCCGATCAGGGCCTCGTCGGCCAGGTCGAGGAACAGGCCGTGGTCGACCACGCCGGTGACGGCCTTCAGCGCGGCGGCCAGCGCCGCCGGGTCGGGGATCGCGCCCGAGGCCATGTCGTAGATCACGTTGCCGCCGTCGGTGGCGACGACGCCGCGGTCGGCCATGCGCAGGCGCGGCGGCGGCAGGTCGAACTCGGCGGCGATGTCGGCGAGCCGGTAACCCGTGTGGGGGTGGCCGAAGCGCACCACCTCGATCGGCAGCGGGAACTTGCCCAGCACCTTCACGTGCTTGGCCGCGTCGGCGATGACGACGCAGCGCTTGGAGGCCTCCCAGACCAGCTTCTCGCGCAGCAGGGCCGCGCCGCCGCCCTTGATCAGGGACAGCCCCGGGCCGATCTCGTCGGCGCCGTCGACGGTCAGGTCGACCGACTTGACGTCGTCCAGCGCCACCAGCGGGATGCCCAGCTCGCGGGCGAGGTTGGCGGTAGCTTCCGAGGTCGGAACGCCGCGGATGTCGAGCTTGCGGGCGGCCAGCGCCTTCACGAACCAGGCGGCGGTCGAACCGGTGCCCAGGCCCACGACCATGCCGGTTTCCACCAGCTGCGCGGCGGCCTCGCCCGAAATCCTCTTCTGGTCGTCGGCGCTCATGCCTTCTTGTCCTTCTTGGCCTGTTTCAGGGCGCGGAACTTGGCCGCCCACCCGGTCTTGAGGGTCTGCGGCGTGCGGCTGAGCGCCAGGTCGCCGGCGGGCACGTCGGCGGTGACCACCGTGCCCGAACCGGTCATCGCCCCGTCGCCGATGCGTACGGGCGCGACCAGGGACGAGTTCGAGCCGATGAAGGCGCCCGCGCCGACATGGGTCTCGAACTTCTCGAAGCCGTCGTAGTTGCAGAAGATCGTGCCGGCGCCGATGTTGGCCTTGGGGCCCACGCTGCCGTCGCCGAGGTAGCTCAGGTGGTTGGCCTTGGCGCCGGCGCCGACCTTGACCTTCTTGACCTCTACGAAGTTGCCGATGTGGGCCTCGGGACCGATCTCGGCCCCGGGGCGCAGGCGGGCATAGGGACCGATCAGGGCGCCCTCCCCGATCGATGCGCCTTCCAGGTGGCTGAAGGCCCTGATCACCGCGCCGGCGGCGACGCTGACGCCCGCGCCGAACACCACGAACGGCTCGACGGTGACGCCGGCGGCGACCTGAGTGTCCCACGACAGATGGACGGTCTCGGGCGCTGGCATGGTCACGCCCTCGGTCATCAGGGCGGCGCGGCGGCCGGCCTGCCAGACGGCCTCGGCGGCGGCCAGCTCGGCCTGGGAGTTGACGCCCTGCACCGCGGCTTCCGGGGCGAAGGTGGCGCGGGTGGCCAGCTTGCGATCATGGGCGATGCCGACGATGTCGGTCAGGTAGTATTCGCCCTTGGCGTTGTCGTTGCCGACCGCGGCCAAGAGGTCGAACAGCTGGGCGCGATCGGCGGCCAGGACGCCCGAATTGCAGTGCTTGAGCGCCAGGACGGCCGGCTCGGCGTCCTTGGCCTCGACGATGCGCAGCAGCACATGCCCCGGGGCCAGCACCAGGCGGCCATAGGCGCCCGGATCGGCGGCCTCGAAGCCGAGCACGGCGACATCGGCGCCGGCGGCCCGCAGGTCGAACAGCGGCGCGATCACCGGCGCGGTCAGCAGCGGGCAGTCGGCATAGGTCACGACCACGTCGCCGTCGAAGTCGGCCAGGGCGCCCTTGGCCGCCAGCACGGCGTGGCCGGTGCCCAGCGGCGGATCCTGCACGACCGTGGCGTCGGGGCCCAGGCGCTTGCGCGCATGCTCGCCGACCTGCGGGCTGTGGGCGCCGACCACCACCACGATACGTGAGCAACCCAGCGCCTGCGCGGCGTCGATGGCGTGGTCGAGCATGGCGCGACCGCCGATGCGGTGCAGCACCTTGGGCGTCGGCGACTTCATGCGCGTGCCCTGGCCGGCGGCCAGAATCACGGCGGCGCGGGGACGGCCCGTATGATGAGCGGGAGCGATCTGCGTCATGATCGGCGCGACTCCGAAGCGAACCAAAGTTGCATTAGCCGCGCCTTTAGCCGAAAGGCCAGGACATGTCTCTTCCGCACGCCCTCAAAGATACGACGATCGCCTTCGACCTCGACGGCACGCTGGTCGACACCGCGCCGGACCTGGTGGGGGCGCTGAACACCATCCTCGCCGAGGAGGGCCTGCCCGCCCTGCCCTTCGACGATGTGCGCAAGATGGTCGGACGCGGCGCCAAGGCGCTGCTGGAGCGCGGCTTCGCCGCCGCCGGCGCGCCGCTGGACGCCGAGCAGGCGCCCAAACTGGTCGAGCGCTTCATCGCCATCTATCTGGGCCGCATCGCCCACGAGAGCGCGCCGTTCGAGGGCGTGGTCGAGGTGCTCGCGGATCTCAAGACCGCCGGCGCGCGCCTGGTGGTCTGCACCAACAAGCTGACCCGCCTGTCGGTGGCCCTGCTGGACGCCGTCGACCTCACCCGATTCTTCGACGCCGTGGTTGGGGCCGACGACGCCCCCGCCCCCAAGCCCGACCCGCGCCACGTGCTGGCGGCCATCGCCGCCGTCGGCGGCGATCCGGCCCGCGCGGTCATGGTCGGCGACAGCATCAACGACGTGCTCAGCGCCAAGGCCGCCGGGGTTCCCGCGCTGCTGGTCTCGTTCGGCTATACCGAGGCCCCGGTCGAGACGCTCGGCGGAGATCTGTTGATAGATCGCTTTTCCGAGGTCCCGGAGGCCGCAATCTCGCTTTTGGCCTCTTGCGGCGCGGAAAAGAGCGGTCTATAGCCCCCTTCCTCTCGCGGCGGGGACTTCTTCGGAAGGCCTAGCCCACACGGCGGATGCTTAGCTCAGCGGGAGAGCACCTCGTTCACACCGAGGGGGTCACAGGTTCAATCCCTGTCGCATCCACCACTCAAAACTCTCTGCGATATCAACGACTTACCGCGCGACACTCGGCTGGTGCGCCTCCATTTTTGGCGCTCCTTCCTCGCCACTTTACAGAAACTTTACAGAAACTCCCACTTCAGGGCCGAGCTGGCTTCCCTAGGGGCCACCATTCACGCTGCTCGGCGCATGCGCTCATCGACAGCTAAAAATGACGATCAAGCACGCTCGCCCACTGCACAGCTGCGAGAACTGCAGTAGCGTGGAATAAACAGTCCGTCCTGACTTTTACGTCGACTTGCAGCGGTGGCCGGTTTATTTTCGCGCCGGAAAACTGACGGTCTTTGGGCTTCCGCGCCCAGGAAGCGGGCCGCTTAGCGACGGGACGCCAAGGTTGTCGCGGCTTCCTGACGGCAAGCCGGAAGATCGTCACGTCGCAGGGTGCAGGCGCATCAGATGATAGCCGGGGCCAGAACCCAAGGCTGCAGGGGGTTTCGTTGACTAGAAAGGCGTTTCGGTCGCAGCAATGGTTCAATGATCTGAAGAACCCGGACAACACCTCGCTCTATTTGGGGTGGTTCATGAATTACGGCATTTCCCTTGAGGAGCTGCGATCGGGCAAACCGATCATCGGCATCGCTCAGACCGGTTCCGATCTTTCGCCCTGCAACCGTCATCACATGGTCCTTGCCGACCGCGTGCGTTCGGGGATCATCGAGGCGGGCGGCATACCGTTCGAATTTCCCGTCCATCCGATCCAGGAAACTGCCAAGCGGCCGACCGCCGGGCTAGACCGCAACCTGGCCTATCTTGGCTTGGTCGAGGTTCTGCTGGGCTACCCGATCGACGGGGTGGTGCTGACGATCGGCTGCGACAAGACAACGCCCGCCTGCCTGATGGCCGCCGCGACGATGAACATTCCGGCCATCGCCCTATCCGTAGGTCCGATGCTGAACGGTTGGCACGAAGGCCAACGCACTGGGTCGGGCACGATCGCATGGAAAGCCCGCGAACTGCTCGCGGCCGGCGAGATCGACGAGGAGGGGTTTATCAAGCTGGTTGCCAGCTCGGCGCCGTCCACCGGTTATTGCAACACCATGGGCACAGCCACGACGATGAATTCGCTGACCGAGGCCCTGGGCATGTCGCTCCCTGGTTCGGCGGCGATCCCCGCGCCTCATCGCGATCGGGCCGAATGCGCCTGGCGGACCGGCAAAGCGATCGTTGAGATGGTCCACGCCGATCGCAAGCCGTCCGACATTCTCACGCGGGACGCCTTCCTCAATGCCATCGTGGTCAATTCGTCGATTGGCGGATCGAGCAATGCGCCGATCCATCTGATCGCGCTGGCGCGACACATGGGTGTGGACCTGACGCTGGAGGATTGGCAGACGTTCGGGCGCGACGTGCCACTAATGGTCAACCTGCAGCCGGCGGGCCAGTATCTGGGCGAGGACTACTTCCGGGCCGGCGGCGTGCCGGCCGTCGCTGGTGAGCTCCTACGGGCCGGCCTGCTGCGCGGCGGCGCACTGACCGCGAACGGACGGACCCTGGAGGACAACTGCCTGGACGCCAGGATCCTGGATGAGGACGTGATCCGCCCTTTCGACCGCCCCTTGAAGTCCGCGGCCGGCTTCTCGGTTTTGAAGGGAAACCTCTTCGACTCTGCGATAATGAAACTGAGCGTGATCAGCGACGACTTCAGGGCGCGCTACCTTAGCGATCCTGAGGATCCGGAAGCCTTCGAGGGTCCGGTCGCCGTTTTTGACGGACCCGAACACTACCATCGTGTGATTGACGACCCTTCCCTAGGAATCGATGAGCGCACCATCCTGGTCATGCGCGGAACCGGCCCCCTTGGGTATCCTGGCGCGGCGGAGGTGGTGAACATGCGACCGCCAGCCTATCTTCTGGAACGCGGGATCAGATCCCTTCCCTGCGTCGGCGACGGCCGCCAGTCGGGGACGTCCGGCTCGCCCTCGATCCTCAACGCCTCGCCCGAAGCCGCGGCCGGCGGCGGTCTTGCCCTGCTTCGCACGGGCGATCGCGTCAGGATCGATCTTAGATGTGGATCGGCGAACGCCCTGGTGCCGGAAGAGGAATGGGCGGCTCGCCGCCTGGAGCTGGACATGAGCGGCGGATATGTTTCGCCCGCCAGCCAAAGCCCGTGGCAAGAGCTGCAGCGGGCCTGGATCGGCCAATTGCAGACCGGCGCGGTGCTCGAGCCGGCCATTAAGCACCAACGTCTGGCACAGACCGTCGGCGTGCCACGGCACAATCACTAAGCGATGGGCGAAAACCTCGGGCGCCATCTCGAGTGGAAGGTTGTGGATAGATCAGATGCTCAATCGCCTTCCTGCTTCGCTTTACACAACCTGGCCCGCCAGCGCGTCCGAGCGTCAGGGTGCGGATCAGCTCTCGATGGTCGCGACCCGCGCCCCGCAAAGTTCGGCTGGCCCACTGAGCCGGCGCGGCGTGCTGGCGTGCGCCGCGGCGCTGACAGCCACCCCTGGTTGGTCTCAGGAGCAGATCGCCCTCAAGAAGGCGGCGTTTCCGATCGGAGCTTGCGTCCAGGCCCTGCACCTGGACGATCAGGCTCTTGTCGACCTGCTACAGCGTCAGGTCAGCCAAATCACTGCCGAATGGCAGATGAACATGGAGTATGTGATCGGTGCCGACGGGGGCTTCCAGTTCGACGCGCCTGATCGGATCGCCGCCTTTGCTCAGGCCAACGCGATGAGATTGTTTGGTCATACCCTCGTCTGGTACGCCCAGGCCCACCCGGCTTTTGAGACGCTCGACGAAACCCGCATCGGATTTGGCGACGCCTACCGAAACTACATTCTGGCGGTCGTCGGTCGATATCGGGGACGGATGTCTGGCTGGAATGTGGTCAACGAGCCCGTCACCGAGATGGGAGACGGCCTGCGCGAAAGCCTCTGGTCGCGACGCCTAGGACAGTTGGAGCACATGTCCCTGGCTTTTAACACAGCGCGCGAAGCTGACCCGACCGCCGCGCTATTTATCAACGACTATAATCTCGAATATTTCCCGGCTAAGCGCGCCACGTTCCTTAGACTAGCCGAGCGGCTTCTGGCGTCAGGAGCGCCTCTCACTGGCCTGGGAACTCAAATGCATCTGGCCGCTGATCTTCCACGTGGCAGCGTCTCCGAGATGATGCGCGATCTGGCCAGCCTTGGCCTGCCCATCCATGTTTCCGAGCTGGATATCTCCCTGGTCCGCGCAGACAACAAAGCGCTCGGCCGCCAGGAGCTTCAACGGCGCCAGTCGGCCCTCTATGGGGAGGTCGCCGAAGCCTTTGCGCGCCTGCGGCCAAACCAGCGGTTTGCTTTCACCTTCTGGGGCCTTCGCGATCGAGACTCCTGGCTCAGAAAGGAGAACGCAACCGACACGCCCTCTCCCTTTGACGACCTGGGCCGCGCAAAGCCTGGGGCTGTCGCGATCGCCGGCGCCTTTGGAATTTGATCGTCCAGCCGAGCGACGGCTGGACGATCAGCGGCGGTGCCTGCGGTCAATCGTTTCCGGAGGCCACCATCATTCTTTGCGCCGCGAGGCTCGCTGTTAGGCCAAGGCGTTGGACCGGATGACGTCGGCATACCAGCGGGCGCTAAGCTTTGGCGTCCTCTTGAGCGTTTTGTAGTCCGTGTGATGGATGCCAAACCGCTTGGAATATCCTTCACCCCACTCGAAGTTGTCCATCAGGCTCCAGAGGAAGTAGCCCTTCACGGGGAAGCCTTCCGCGCAGGCCCGCTGCAGATGGCTCAGATAGTTGCGCAGATACATGAGCCGGTCAGTGTCGTTGACTTGGCCAGCAATCATCATGTCGTCGCCCGCGCATCCGTTCTCGGTGATGTAGAGGGCCTTGGGTTTCCACAGCTCTGAAACCAGCCTGGGCCCCCAGTAGAGGCTCTCTGGCATCACCACGAGCCAAGGCAGCACCATGCGGGGGTGCGAGCGCTGCGGCAGCAAGTATTTGAAGCCGGCCGGTCCGTCGGAAGCTTCTACGTAGCCGCCCGTGTAGATGTTGGTCCCGACGAAATCGAGCGCACCGCCAATGGCCGCCATGTCGCCGGCTTCGATCCTCGGAGCCTCAGCGCCCAGGCTCTTGAGATACTTGTCGGTGTAACGCCCTTCGAGGACGGCGGTCAGATAGCCCGCGTTCAGTTCACGCATCGCCGTCCGCGCCGCAGCGATATTCTCCGGCGTTTCGACGGCTGGAATGGGCACGGCGGGGTTTTCGGCCAGACCTACCTGGACACGGCGTCGGGCGCTCGCCCGGATGGCCTGCACCCCCAAGCCGTGGGCGAGCAAGGCGTGGTGTCGGACTTGATTGACATCCGCTGCCGGCAGTTTCAGCCCTGGCGCATGGTCTCCGCCAGCATAGCCGTTATCGACGAACGTCTTCATTTCGTTGAGCGTCATGAAGCGCTCGACGCGGTCGGAGAGTTTGTCGGCCATGAAGCCGGCATAGTCGGCGAAGGCCTTGGCCGTGTCGCGCGCCCGCCACCCGTCTGGCAAAGCCGTCGGCAGATCCCAATGAAACAGCGTCGCGTACGGCTCAATACCTTTGGCCAGAAGCCCATCGACGAGCCGGTCATAATAAGCGACCCCCTTGGGGTTGGGCTGCCCGCGACCTTCGGGAAAGATGCGCGGCCAGGCCACCGAGAAGCGATAGGCCTTGGCGCCCAGGTCCTTCAGCAACCCGATGTCGTCACCAAACCGGTGATAGCTGTCGCAGGCGACATCGCCAGTCGCCCCGCCTTGGGTCTTGCCGGGCGTGTGCGAGAAGACGTCCCAGATCGATTGCCCACGGCCATCTTCGTTCACCGCCCCTTCGACCTGGTAGGCCGCGGTCGCGCAGCCCCATGCGAAACCCGACGGAAACCCCCTCGCTCTTGGCTTGGGCGCCGCTGAGACGGGTCCAGCGGCTAGACCTCCAGCCGCCGCCCCGGCCACGCCGCCGACGATCCCGCCGAGGCCCCTCCGCGTCAGTCCGGTCATGATCTTGTCCTCTCTTATCCGTTGTGCATGCGACGCGCGCCTGCTCTCACGCTTGTGGAATGGGAACGTGTGTCGCCAAGGCGAGCACCGCTGGCGGGCTAGTCCTCGTTCAAGGTCGGACGTCGGCGGGGCCCTGGACGAACGATGATGCTGGCAGGTCCACATTCACCGACTGGATGGGATCAGAGGCCGACGACGCCAACGTGACCTGGTAGCCGCCGCCGGTGATCCGCCACGTGCGGCCTTCGACATCGAAAGTGGCCAGCAGGCGCGGATCGATCGGGACCGTGACGGCGCGCTTTTCCCCTGGCTTCAGATCAACCTTGCTGAAGCCGCCCAGGCGCCGCGGCGCTTCCCAACCCTGCCCCGCCACATAGATCTGCACCACGGCCTTGCCGCGGACCGGCCCTGTATTCCTCACGACGACGCGCGCCTGGAGACCCCTGCCCTCAGCCTTGACGGTCAGGCCGCCCATGTCGAAGCTTGTGTAGGAGAGCCCGTACCCGAACGGAAACAGGGGCTTGGCGCCTGTCTTGTCGAACCATTTATATCCAACCGCGGCCCCGTCGACGTCGTAGTTGCTGGTGGGATGGCCGTTGGGATCCATGGTTCCCAACCCTTCAATCGCCGGGCGCGGCAGCTGCCCGGTGGCCGCGGGGAAGGTGACCGGCAAGCGGCCCGAGGGGTTGACCTGCCCGGTCAGGATCCGAGCGATGGCTTCACCGCCGGAGGTGCCCGGATACCAGGCCTCTAGGACCGCTCCGACCTTGGGCAACCAAGGCATGATCACCGGCCCGCCGGTCTGAAGCACAACGACGCTGTTCTTGTTTGCGTCGGCGACCGCAGCGATCAGGGCGTTCTGCTCGCCCGGCAGATCAAGATTACGCGCGTCAGCCGACTCCCCGAGCCACTGCTCGGCGAAAACGATCACGACGTCGGCCCTGGCGGCCGCTGCGGCGGCCGCTTGAACGTCTTTGCCGTCGAGATAGGTGACCGTCGCGCTCGTCCGCGCCTGCAGCGCCTTCATCGGCGATGAGGGATGGTAGACCTTGGGCCCTGGAAAGCCACTGGGCCCCTCGTTCGGCACGATCATCCCGTTGGTCGGGCTACCGTGGGCATAGACCTGGCTTGAGCCGCCGCCGGACAGAACGCCAATGTCCGCATGGTTTCCAACGATCAGGATGGATCTCGACCGCTTGGAGAGCGGCAGCAGGCCGGCGGTGTTCTTGAGAAGGACAATCCCCTCCTCGGCGGCCGCCTGCGTCACGGCCGCGTGGACGCCGTAGTCAATCGTTGCAGAGGCGTCGCCGTTGACCCGTTTGTCGAATAGCCCCGCAGCGAACATGGCCCTCAGGATGCGCCGCGCCATGTCGTCGGCGCGCGCCTCGCTGACATAGCCGTTGTTCACCGCCTCCCGGAGGGCGTCGGCGAAATAGGGCGATCGATCGAACGGCCATCCCGACTGTTGGTCCAACCCCGCATTGGCCGCCTGGGTGGTGGAGTGCGTGGCGCCCCAATCGCTCATGACGTAGCCCTTGAAGCCCCAGTCACGCTTGAGCACCTGGTTGAGCAGCCAATCGTTCTCGCAGGCGTAGAAGCCGTTGACGCGATTGTAGGCGCACATCACCGACCCTGGTTGACCCACCTCGTGCGCGATCTCGAAGGCCAGCAGGTCTGATTGTCGGGCCGCTTGTTCGTCGATCTTGTGGTCGATCGTCGTGCGCCGGGTTTCCTGCCCATTGAACGCGAAATGCTTCATCGTCGAGATGACGTTTTGGGACTGAACGCCCTTGATCTGGTTGCCGGCGATCATGCCGGCCAGCAAGGGATCCTCCCCGGCATATTCGAAATTGCGACCGTTCCGCGGTTCGCGCACGAGGTTCAGGGCGCCTGCCAGCAGCACATTGAACCCCGACAGGAAGGCCTCGTTGCCGATCATGGCGCCGCCTTTGCGGGCAAGCTCGGGATTCCATGTCGACGCCACCGCCATTCCGGAGGGCAGCGAAGTCCTCAAGCGGGGCGTCTTTGATTGCTGGCTCGCCACGCCCATGCCCGCGTCGCTCAGCCATTGATTTGGAACGCCCAGACGCGGAACTCCGGGCACGAACCCAGCGGACGCCGGGAGGCCCTCCTTGGGCAGTTCGAAGTTTTTGACCCCGGAAGCCGGCTTGTCGGATTGGGTCGAAAAATAGCCGAATGTGAGCTGCAGCTTTTCGTGCAGCGTCATTTTCGCAAGCACCAGATCGGCGCGCTCGTCCGGCGACAGACGCGCGTCATCCCACGCACGGGGGAGCGGCGCCTTGGCCGCGGCCGGCGACGCCGAGCCTGGCGGTGGGGCGACCTGGGCCACGGCTTGAGAGCAAAACGCGCCGCCTTGGCTGACCACCAGACCGGCGGTCAGAAGCAAAACCTGGCCCAAGGCGCGAGGGGCGGATGTCTTGAAGAGGGGCGTCTTGGGCATGCAAATCACCAAAATTGGCGGGGTTGGCGTGATCGACCGTCGGCGCCTGCAGCGAACGGATCTAAACGTAAGGCGGCGATGTTGATCGGCGCTTTTCCCCCATCCGCTTGGGGCGGCGGGGAGCCCCGCATGAGCGTGATGCCCCCCTCCCCGGCTGAAAGACATTGGCGGGGATCACAGTCATTTACAACTAAACAGTCGTACATGTTTGTTGATGGTTCGGAACGGACAGTGGCGACCCGAGGACGGGGGATTGAGGTGTTGCCGGCCCACGGCGACGCAAGGCCGCCGCAGGTTTGTCTGCAAAAAGGTCCGCAGGGCGAAACGCTCCGGCTCCGCCAACTCGTTCAAGCCTTCCTGCGATATCCGCACGCCGCCGCAACGCGGCATCGACGGCGCGCCTGCCTTGAGGCGCCGCCATGCCGGCCTGACGGGCCAACATGGCGACTGCCGTTACTTCGACGCCACGCAGCGGAAGTTGGCCGCCTCGTCGGTGGAACCCTTGCCATTCCAGCGCGCGACGGCGGGCCAGGCGCACAAGGGTCGCGTCCGAAGGGTCTTGGTGGGCTGCCCCATGAACGCTGCGTTGAAGTCCTCCGGCTTAGACGCGAGGATCCGTTCTGGCGGCTTGTTGTCTTGAGCCCATGTGTCGAGAGCGCCGAGCCAGTCGACCAGGCTGGGACCGGGGCCTTTGGCGCAGTGAGCCATTCCTGGCACCATGAACAGGCGGACCTGGTCAGCCTTGGCGCCAGCTTTCGACCGCACGGCGTTGTAGTAGTTGATGGTGTTGCCGGGGGGCAGAGCCGCGTCGGCCCAGCCATGATAGATCAGAAGCTTACCGCCGCGCTTGAGGAACGGGCGAATGTCAGGATTGTCGGAATCGACGATCGAACCGACACGGTTGACCGCCTCAGCGTAGTCACGCTCGAGATCGAAGCGGTCGATCGACCAAGTTTCGTCGCCATAGACCATCCAGCGGAAGAACTCCGGGGACATCTGGCGATGCACCGCCTTGGGGCCGGTGATCCAGCCCTCCCACTCCACGGTCTCCCCGCCGACCGCCAGTCCAGTCGAGATTTGGCGGCCATCGCGCGTCCGCGGTCCCTGGTAGAGAGCTCTCAACGCCTTGACCTCGGCGCCGCTCAGGCAATCGCTGGTCGCATTGGCCTTGCACTGAAGCTCTTTTGGATCGAACCGACAGGCGAGCGGGTTCTCCAGGACCCCGTCCTGCACGCCGTCGAGCTTGTCGCATCGCGCCATGACCGCGTCATTGACCAGTTTCAGCTTCGCGGGCGAAAAATTCACCGCGGGCGGCCCGTCCTGGGCGCGTATGTTCCACGGCATCGCGGTAAAATCGCGCGTCCAGGGAGCTGCCGGGGCGCCAGCAACGATGGCGTCGTAGTCTTCAGGATAGCGCCACGCCTCCATAAGCGCGTCGCGGCCCCCGTTAGAGCAGCCCTGGAAGTACGCGCGCTCGGCAGGCTTGGCGTAATAAGCGGCGATGAGCGCTTTGGAGAACTGGGCGGTGACGTGGTTGCCGCGATGGGCCCAGTCCACGAGCTTTTCAGGTTGCTTGTACGCCCACTTCGCCGAGTCCCCTGCGGGATGGCCCACATTGGTCGTCGCCGCGGCATAGCCTTTGGCGACGATCGGATTGAGGGTCAGCGCGGCGATCTCGAGGCCGCCGCTGAACCCGCCGCCGCCCGTGCCGACGAACTTGCCATTCCAGGTTTCGGGCAGCCAGACTTCAACGTCGATTTCGGACTGCGGAACCGGCGAGATCCGCGCCTTTACACGGCAGAACGCCGCCTTGGCGGGCGGAATTGGAAAGAGCGCCGCAGCTCCCGCCAAGCTCAATTTCTGCCCCGAGGCCATTCGCTCGGCAGAAACCACCGTCCCCCCGCCAACTTTCTGGCCCACGAGGCTTTCACAGGTCCCCGCGTGCGCTTGGGTCAACGGAGCGAGCGCGGCCATGGCCGTCAGCGCGCCGAACGCGAGGTATATCCTCCTGGTCATTATCGCCTTCCCTTAAAATCACGATCGCCAAGCTTTTCAGCCTTTTGGCGCGGCCGCCGAACAGCGAAGGTCGCGCCCGTATTGATGGCGATGTTTCTTTTCGGGAGCGCAGTATGTTACGGTTAGGCGTGGTTCGGGGATAGCCGCTCCCTGGGGCGATGCCAAACGCCAGACTGCTTCAACATCGCGAGATAAGACGATGGCATCAACGGGCGAGAGCCTCAGCTCGATCGGAGCAGGCCCGCCTGCGGAGGAAGTACGGGCTCAGATGGAGCGCGTCCTGACCAGCGCCGCCTTCGTCAGAGCGCCGCGTATGCGCCGCTTTCTAACTTTCCTGGTCGAAGAGACGTTGGCGGGCCGCGGCGCGCGCCTTAAGGAATACACCATCGCCACCGAGGTCTTCGGCAAGGCCAGTGATTTCCAACCGGGTGAGAGCGCGGTCGTTCGGGTCGAGGCCGGACGCCTCCGACGGCTTCTCGTACAGTATATCGCCGATCATGCAGGCGACCCCCTCCAAATCCACGTCGTCAAGGGATCCTATGTCCCTAGCTTTCATCGCAGCGGCGAACTTTCTGGACACGCCGCCTCGCCCGCCCGCGCCGCGGCCGATACCCGACATGCTCTAAGCCAGGCGTGGCCCGCGCAGGAAAGACGCATGGTCACGGCCTTGTCCTGCGGGTTCACCGACACGACGGGGCAGTTGGCCATGAGCGATGCGCTGCTCGACGCCTTGGACACGCTTCACTCCCGCTGCGCCGAGATCGGCAATCGGCATGGCGGCCAGGTCGAGGCAAGCGCCGGCGACCGCCTGATGGTGTATTTCGGCTGGCCATTTGCTTTGGACGATGGTCCAGCCAGGGCGCTTTCAGCAGCGCTGGAGATGATCGCCCAGGTGCGGACCAGCGCCCAGACCCTGGCGCTGTCATGCAGGATTGGCGTGGCGACGAGCGAGGTGATCACCCGCGGGCCGACCACGGCCGGGACCTCGCTTCGCGCCGCGGTGATTGGAGAGGCGCCGGCCCGCGCCACGCGTCTGCAGCTTCACGCGCCCCCAAGCGCGATCTTGGTGGCCGAATCGACGCGCCGCATGACTGGGGCGGCCTTCCAGTTCCTTTCGGCCGGAGAACTGGATCCGGACTCCGGCGGCGGTTTGGCCTGGCGCCTTTTGGCGGCGCGGCCCAACACCACCCGCTTCCAGGCCCTTCATGCGGGACTACGCAGCGATCTGGTGGGCCGAGCCGAAGAGCGCGCCTTGCTGATGAGCCGTTGGCGTCTCGCGCAAGCTGGCGAGGGCCAGGCTTTGATGCTGGTGGGCGAAGCTGGCATGGGCAAGTCGCGGCTGGCGGAGTCCGTGCTGGCGGCCGTGGGTCGCGACGGGGTGCGCCTTCGCACGCAGTGCTCCCCTCAGCATGGCAACAGTACGCTTTATCCGATCCTGCAGCTCCTACGCACGCGCCTGGGGCTGACGAAGGACAGCCGAGACGTGGAAGCCGCGGTGGGCCGCGTGCTCAAACGGTCTGGGTCTACGGAGGAGTTGGACCAAGGTCTGCTAGCCGAACTTCTGGGCGCAGCCGAAGCCGATCCGGTCGACATGAGCGCAAGCGCGCGTAAGGCGCTGACACTCAAGCTTCTGCGCCGCCTGTTGCTCGGCCTTTCCGGGGCCCGTCCGATCGTGCTGCTTGTCGAAGATGTTCATTGGGCCGATCCCACCACTTTGGAGTTCCTCCGCGACCTGGTGGAGGCGGCCGCCTCCGCGCCGCTGCTGGTGATCATGACAAGCCGCCCGGAGAACGTTCCTAACTTTCCGCTGCAGACTAATGTGACCGCCATTCGGTTGGCGCGACTGCCGCGCGGCGACTGCGCCGCCTTGTTGCATGGGATGCCGGACGCAGAGCAACTTTCAGAACCTTGTCGGGCGCTCATTCTGGAACGCGCCGAGGGCGTTCCCCTTTATGTCGAAGAACTCGCCAAGCTCATGCTGGCGACCCACGCATTGGACCCCTGGCGCGCGGCGGTGCCCGAGAGCCTCAGCGAGCTGCTCGCGACACAGCTTGACCGACTTGGCGCCAGTCGCGCCATCGCTCAGATGGCGGCCGCCCTAGGTCGCACCTTTTCTTGGGCCATGCTCGCGCAGATCGCCGGCGGCGCGGGCGCGGGCGCGGACCTGGACGCGGCCCTGGACCAGCTTCTGGCCGCAGGCGTGCTGGTCCGCGACCGTGGCGACAGTTCCCAGGGCTTTGCATTCCGTCACGCTCTGCTCCGGGACGCCGCTTACAGATCGCTCCACGAGCCGACCCGCCGAGCCCTGCACGCCAAAATCGGTGACGCGCTCGTTGAAGCCTTCCCCGACGTCGCGGCGGACCAGCCTGAGTTGGTGGCGCACCACTTGATGGAGGCCGGCCGGGCGGGCGAGTCGATCCCATTCTGGATCGACGCTGGGGGAAGGGCCGCGGCGCGCTATGCGCTGACCGAGGGCATCGCCCATCTCAGAATGGCGCGAGAGGCTCTGGCTTCGCTGGACGGAGAGGACAATCGCGAGCGCGAGCTCTCAATCCTGCTCCAACTGGCGCTCCTGATTAGGAGCGCTCGGGGCTACAGCGATCTTGAGCTGCTGAGCATCTACGAGCGCGCCGAGCACTTGGCGCTGGACCTTGGCAAGCCAAACAAGCGCCTTGAGGCGACGTATGGGCTGTGGACCCAGGCGGCGGGCCGTGGCCATTGGCGCCGGGCGCGCGCGCTCGCCGAAGCGTTCGGTCAACAGGTTGACGCTCTCGAAGGCGACACGCAGCTAAGGATCGAGACCCTCCGCCTGATGGGCGCATGCGACGCCTTCGCGGGTGATTTTCGCACAGCCCGCGAGCGGCATTTGAAGGCGTTCGAGCTCTACGATCCGCCCGGTCATGGTCCCCGGTTTGGATTTGATCCCGGCGCCACAGTCGCAGCGTATCTGTCATGGATGCACTGGCTGCTGGGCGAACCCGAGGTGGCCAGGGCCTACGGCCAGAAAGCTCTGGCGGCCGCGCTGGCCCAAGCGCACCCGCCCACAGTCGCGTTCGTATTGTGTTGGCTGATCTTCCACGCCGTCTGCGACGAAGACGTCGAGGCGGTCGCTCGCCTAAACGCCCAGCTCCAGCCCCTGTGCGAGGAACGCGAATGCCGCTACTGGCAGCCCTTCGGATCGGCCTGCGCGGAGTGGGCGTCGTTCACGCAAGACGGTCTGCCCCGTCATCTTGATCGTTTGCTTGAACAGGCGGACGCCTTTGGCGAGCACTATCTGAAGTCTTGCCTGCTGCTCTTGGGCGCAGACATGTGCCTTTCGCTGGGTCGAGCCGAGCACGGACTGGACCTGGTGGACAGGGCTTCGGCGTTCATCGCCGAGCACGACGAACGGGTCTGGGAAGCCGAGGCCGCGCGGATGCGCGCCGAACTGCTTATGCTGGATCCGGCCGCCGACGTCAGCGAGGTCGCAGCTCTGCTCAAGATCGCTGGCGACTTGGCCGCAAGACAACATGCGATCGCGCTGACCCGACGCACCGAGCAGTCGCTTGATCGTCTCGTCCGACGCCATCGCGCGGACGGCCCGTCCCCGGCCGCCAAGGTGATGTTGAACGCCTAACCCCAAAAAGAGCCGCCCGGAAGACGGGGTCTTCCGGGCGAAGTTCTGCTCCTGGGGAGGAACTCAGCAATCGGCCCGGGCACACGGTCGGCTCAGGAGGCCTGCACGCTGCCACCTGCGCGCAATTGCTCGCGGATCACGAAGCGTTGGACCTTGCCAGAGGCGGTCTTGGGCAGTGCGGCGGCGTAGTGGACCCGCCGCGGGAAGGCGTGGGCGGCAAAGCCGCGTTTCACCTGAGCCTGAATCTCCTGGGTGAGCCCGTCGGAAGGCGCGTATCCGGGCCGCAGGACGACCACCGCCTCGAGCACTTCGCCGCGCACCTCGTCGGGGATGGCCACCGCGGCGCATTCCAGGATGGCTGGATGGAGCGACATGGCCGACTCCACTTCGAACGGACCAATGCGATAGCCGGCCATGATGATCACGTCGTCGTCGCGCGATCCGAAGTAGAAGCAGCCCTCGCGATCGGTCCGCGCCACGTCGCCGGTCAGATACCAGCGTCCGTCCGCCGAGAACTTTTCGGCAGTCTTGGCTGCGGCCCCGACATAGCCTTCGAACCAGGCAAGCGGGCTTTCTGGAAGCTCCACCGCCAAGCGCCCGTTTGTATCTGGCGCGGCGATGCGATCCGCCTCCGCGTCTAGGACGACGGCTCTCCACCCGGGCATGCTTCGACCCATCGCGCCCGTCGTGAGGTCTCGGCGCAAGGCTGGGTGCTGATGGTTGTTGATCATCATCCCGCATTCGGTCTGGCCGTAGTGGTCGTGGACCTCCACGCCCAAGGCCTCCTGGGCCCACAGATTGACTTCGGGGGTCAGCGGCTCGCCAGCGCTCGACGCGCATCGCAATGAAGATTGCGGGTTGAGCCCGGAGCTGCGAAGCGCTCGATAGACTGTGGGGGCCGCGGCGAAGTTGGTGACCTTGCAACGCTCAAGGACATCAAGGGTCAATTCGGCGGAGAATGGCGCTGTGAGCAACAAGCTTCGGCGGCCCGCAACGAGCGGCGCCAAGATCCCATAGTAAAGGCCGTAAGCCCATCCTGGATCGGCAGCGTTCCAGTAGATGTCGTCAGCGCGGACATCGAGCCCGTATTCAAGATAGGTTTGGAAGCTCGCCAAAGCCTGGACAGGCACATGGACGCCCTTTGGCGTGCCGGTGGTGCCGGACGTATAGATCTCGACCAGCGGCGCTCGCCCGCCGCCGACGAAAGCGGCGAAGTCTGCGTTACCGCCCTCCAGCACTGCGTTCCAGACATGGGCGCCCGCCACGCCGAGCCGGGTCGCGATCACCAGGGCGCCGTCCAAGTCCAACTCGGCGAGCTTGAGGCCTTGGTCGGGGTCGACGATCACCGCGCGGGCTCGAGACGCCTTCAGGCGAAAGTCGATGGCGGCTGGGCCAAACGCGGTGAACAGCGGGACATGGATGGCGCCAAGACGCCAGATGGCCAATAGCGATACCAACAGCTCGGCGCTCTTGGTCATCAACGTCGCCACCCGGTCTCCGGGCCTAACGCCCAGTTGGCCGAGCGATGAGGCAAACCGTTCGGATCGGCGCTTCAACTCACCATAGGTCAGGTCGGTGCTGACCAGGTCCGGTCCGATGATGCTGAAAGCCACAGCATCCGCATCGTGACGATCGCAAAGCAGGTGCGCCGCGCAGGCGCCGGCGTTCCCATAAGACGCAATAAGCTGCGCCACGCGCGTGTCCGGATCGAGCTGGCCGCCATGCATACTGTATCTCCTCCATCGGGCTTGGCGCCCGTCAGGGGAAATCGGCGCGGCGTTACGGCTGCGTCCGGAGACAGCCAAGCTTCCCTCCCCCCTTTTTCCGATCATGGCCGCGACGAAGGTTAGGGGCGAGTATCATACGGTTACCTGGGGCCGTCGCGACGCTCGCGTCGAGGCGGGCCTTGCGAAGTCGTGCTGTACCCGATGCGACAAAGCCTGTCCGGCGCCGGAGGATCGTCAGAAAGCCGATCAAGAGCAGAGGCACGAAGGCCGGATCTCACGCACGCCTCGCGTGCGGACTGTTCAGCACCCTGAGCCTGACTGCGGCTCTCGCACGCATCGACCTGTCTTACAGTAACATACTTTCGGCTCGCCTTCCGCGCGCCGAGGGTTCTCCCAATAAAAAATAGGGGGAAACCGTGAAATCATTCAATTTCCGTTCGACGCTGCTCGCCACCACGACTCTTGGGGTGGGGATGGCTCTGGCCGGCCTGGCGCCGGCGGCGCAGGCTCAGTCGGCAGGTGATCAGCAAGCCGCTCAGATCGAAGAGGTCGTTGTGACCGGCTCGCGCATCCGCCGCTCGTCGGACACCACCTCGTCCGCCCCGGTGGCGATCATCGGCGCGCGAACCATCGAGGACAAAGGGTTCGTCCAAGCGGGCGAGGCGCTGAACGAGATGACGTCAATCTCGCCCAGCCGGGCCCCCACCCCGGCGCTTTCCAATGGTCAAGCCGTGGCCGGCCAGGATTTCCCAAACCTGTTCAATCTGGGTCCTGCGCGAACGCTTTCCCTCCTCAATGGCCGCCGCATGGTCTCCAGCTCGTCTGGCCTGGGCGACGAAGCGGTCGACACCAACATCATACCGACCGGCCTTCTGGAGCGGATCGACGTCGTGCAGGGCGGCGGCGCGGCGGTCTACGGTTCTGGCGCCATGGCGGGCGTGGTGAACTACGTCATGCGTGACGACTATGAGGGCCTGTCGGTAATGGCCCAACATGGCGCCGACACCCGCGACTCCTACAAAGCCTCGGTCTTTCGTCTGGTCGCAGGTCAGAATTTCGCGCAGGGCCGTGGCAACATCGCCGGGGAGTTCGACTATTCGCGCTCCTCGCCGCTTCTCACCGGCGACCGTTGGGAGTCTCACAGCGAAACCATTCCCAACCCGGCCGCCGGCGCTGGGACGAACGGCGTTCCTGGGACCATCTTCTACAATGGCCCCGTCTCGATCTATTCGGACACCAACGGCTTGGTCGCGCTAAGTAATTCCCCGTTCGCCGCCGGCGCAGCCGGCACGGTCACCCAGGGCGGCCGCGGGGTGACGATCGACAGCGGCGGCAACATCGTCCTGAGAGATTTGGGGACCCCGTACGCTTTCTTTTATAACCTCGGGTCGGAGTTGGACTGGCCCATTCCGCGCTCATTTTCCCTGGCTCCTCGCCTTGAACGCAAGATCGCCACCGTCACTGGCCACTACGACCTGACCGACAATATCACCCTGACCGGCGAGTTCCTCGGCGCGCGGGTCGAAGCGACCCAGAAGTCGGGCGGGCTGGTTGTGGCGCAGTACACCGGCGCGCTCAGCGTGCCGTATCCGGCGCTAAGCCCGCTGGCCTTCACCAACACCAATCCGTACCTGACGCCCACGACCATCGCGCAGCTCTCCGCGTCCAGCCCCGCCTTCGCCGCCGGCTTGCCGCTGTACCTGTCAAAGACGTTCGGCAATCTGGGCTCAAAATACCTGGATCAACGGTACAGGACCGACACCACGCGGGCGATGATCGGCCTGGAAGGCAAGTTCACTGCAGTGGATCGCAACTTCTTCTGGGACGCGTCCTACACCGCGTCGCAGGTGCGCCAGCGCGTCGACGGTTACAGCATCGTCTCGTCCAACCTGCGTCGGGCCGCCAATGCGACCCGGAACGGTGCTGGCCAGATCGTATGCGCCGTGAACGCCACGGTCGTGACCGATCCCGGCTGTGTGCCCTTGAACATCTTCGGCACGGAGCAGATCACGCCCCAGCAGGCCGCCTACATCATGGCGCGCAGCGGCGGTGGAGTGTTCAGCCCGGTCACCAATAAGCAGCAAGACTTTTTGGCGACGATTTCCGGCGATCTGCTGAAACTGCCAGCCGGTCAGTCCAAGTTCAGCTTGAGCTACGAACATCGTAAGGAAGAGGCCGATTTCGAACCTCTCGCCGAAGACCTGGTGCCGCAGTTCTTCAGCGGGATCGCCGCCACGCCCGCTCGCGGCACGTATAATACCAATGAACTGGCCGGGGAAATCGAAGCGCCTCTGCTGGGCGGAGACGTAACCCTGCCGTTCGTGAAATCCCTGGAATTTTCCGGATCGTTCCGGTTCGTCGACAATTCGCTGGCTGGCAAGGACACGGTTTGGAGCGCGGGCCTGCGTTGGGATGTCGGCGCTGGTCTAGTGCTTCGGGGAACGCGCAGCCGCAATTTCCGCGCGCCCTCGCTGAACCAAGTCACCGCGCCTGCCGTCGTCGGTCTGGGCGCCGCGTCCCATCCCTGCAGCCGAACCAATATCGGCGCGGGCCCCGCCCCGTCCACGCGGGCGGCCAACTGTCTGGCGCTGTTCACCGCCAATCCGACCTACGGCCTGGCGACCCTTCCAGCCGGCGCGCCAACCACTCCTCAAAGCCGCCTGAGCAACTTCCAAGGCACGGTTGTCGCTCAGGTTCGCACGACGACGCAAGGCAACGCCGACCTTGAGAACGAAGTGGCCGACACCACCACCTTTGGGTTCGTCTACCAGCCCAAATTCATCCCGCGCCTGGCCATTTCGGCCGACGTGATCAGGATTGATCTGAAGAATTCGATCCAACTGTTCTCCGTGACGAACTTCGCCACGACCTGCTTCGACGCCTCGCCCCAGCCGGCGGCGTTCTGCGGCACGCTGGGCTACGACGCTCAGGGCGACATCAACCAAGGCATCGCCAGCAACGTCAACGCCGGCGCCGAAGTGCTGCATGCCGAGGTCTACAACATCGACTACAGGCTTCCGCTCCAAGAGGTTTCGAAGCTGCCAGGGGTCTTGGACTTCACCCTGCAGGCTACGCATAACACCCTAGCGACGGTGACCTTTGCCGGCACGACGACCCGCACCGACGCGACGCAGACGCTGCCCGAGTGGGTCGTGCGATTTGATGTTCACTACACTAACGGCCCCGTCCGGCTGAACTATTCGGCCAACTACATGCCCTCCACCCTGATCAACTCGACCGCGACGATCGAAAATTCGCCGGGCGGCGTGGCGAAACTCTCCTCCAATACGCGGCACGACCTGTCGGCGGAGTATAGGTTCCTCAAGCGCTACTCGGTGCGTGTCGGCGTCAACAACCTCACCGACGAGCTTCCGTCCTATCCCTCTCTGACCTATGGCGACTTCCTGGGGCGCAACTATTTCGCCGCCCTGAAGGCGGAGTTCTAGCGAGCTTGCCTAGGGCGCCCTCGGGACGTCCCTGCTGTCGGGCGCGGGCCGGAGCAATCTGGCCCGCGCTCTTGTTTTTCAAGCCGCACGGGCCTGGCGCGCGACGGGGTCGATCCGAAACCAGTCAAGGTCGCCGACAGGACGCGCCGCCGTCAGGCCTGAACCAAGGCCTTCAGCGCCCACGCCATTTACAAACAGTTCGGACTGCATGATACCCGGACCGATCTCAAGCCGGGCCGCGGGCCCGGCCGGAGACCGGCTGAACAGGGCGGGAAACATGATGAGCGAAAGAATGTCCGTCGACCGCCTGCGCGGGAAGGTCTGCTTCGTCACCGGCGCGGCCCGGGGCATTGGTCGAAGCATCGCTTTAGCCTTCGCCGCGCAAGGCGCCCAGGTCATCGCGGCCGATCGCGACTTCGACGATGACGCTTCGCTGGCTTTGCTTGAGCGCCTTGTGCTGGACGTCACGGACGAAGCTGCGGTCGCGCAGGCGGCCCGGGCGCATGGCGACGTCAACGTCCTGGTCAACGGGGTTGGCGCGGTCTGCGTCGGCGCGGCCCTGGATGGGACGATCGACGACTTCGACCGAAGCTACGCTGTGAACGTCCGCAGCATGGCTCTGACGATCCGCGCCTTTCTTCCGGCGATGACGTCGCGCGGCGGCGGCTCGATTATCAACATCGCCTCGGTTGTCTCCTCGGTGATGGCGGCTCCAGACCGCTTCGCCTACGCCACGAGCAAGGCTGCGGTGATCGGCCTATCCATGTCGGTGGCCCTCGACTACGCCAAGCACGGCGTGCGCTGCAACGCCATCAGTCCGGGTACGATCGAGACACCCTCCTTGCGCGAACGCTGGGCCGCCACAGGTGATGTCGCCGGCGCGCGGGCGGCCTTTGTCGCCCGACAAGCCTTGGGTCGCCTGGGCGCGCCCGAGGAGATTGCGGCCGTGGCTGTGCTTCTGGCGTCGGACGAGGCGACCTTCATGACCGGAAGCAACATCATCATCGACGGAGCCATGAGCCTATGAGTTCCCCACTCGCGATCGTCACCGGCGGGAGCACTGGCATTGGCCAGTGTCTCGTCCAGTCCCTGTCCGAAGCGGGATACGCCGTCGCCTTCAGCTATCGCCCGGGCGAACCCCTTGTCGCCTCTAGTCCGCCGGCCGTAGGGGGCGGTCGCATCCTTGGGCTTGCCTGCGACGTCGGCGAGAAGGGGCAGGTCGATGACTTTCATGCGGCGGCGGCCGATTGGCATGGCGCGGCGCCCGACCTGCTGGTGAACAATGCGGGCGTTCAGACCTGGTCCCCGTTGCTGGAGCTTCCGGAGGCGCGATGGGACGAGGTCATTCGCACGAACCTGAAGGGTTGTTTCCTGAACATCCAGGCCGCCGCCAGACTGATGAAGACCGCGGGCGGCGGCGCGATCGTCAATATCGGTTCGGGGTGCAACAAACTGGCGTTCCCCAATCTGGTCGACTACACCGCCTCCAAGGGCGGGATCGAGCAACTGACCAAGTCCGCGGCCGTCGAGCTTGGCCCGTACGGCATTCGGGTCAACTGCGTAGCGCCCGGCGCCATCATCACCGCGCGGACGGAACTGGAGTCTCCCGACTATGAGGCGACATGGGCTCCGATCACGCCCCTGGGTCGGGCGGGCCGGCCCGACGACGTCGCCGATGTGGTGAAGTTCTTCGCCAGCCCGGCCGCGCGCTTCGTGACGGGCCAGACCCTATGGGTCGACGGCGGGGTCTTCAGTCGAGCCGCATGGCCCTATTGAGCGGGCATGCCCAGGGGACGCCGACGTCGGCCGAAGGCGGGCCCACCGCCGGGCCCGCAGGCTTGGGAGCTTAAGGCGGGCGGCGACAGCCGGCTAACCCGACAGGTCGCGCGCGTCGCCAGCAGACCTGCCGCTTTTCCGGGTTGGATGGTCCAAGGCGCCAACGACGCAGCGCCCACCGGGCTAGGTTCCGCCACGCACAATGAGCCGGCGCCAGACGCGGCGATATCTGGGCCGCGTCCGGCGCCGCTGGGCGTCAGAACCGCACGTAAGTCCCAGCTGGCTTGACCTGGCCGACGCCGGGCCGCTGAAAGTCGCACACGCCGCTCGCGAAGATCCGGCGCAATCGCAGCTCCTGATCATGGCTGAAAGCGACCCGGTAATCCTTGGGATCGGGCGACTTCAATCGGCACTTCAGCACATCGTTGGTCAATGGCCCGCCAGCGACGATCCTTGGATTGACGTAGATCGGATAGGCGGCGTTGAACGCCGTACCCGGATCCATGGTGGCCTCGGCCATGTGCTTGTCGCCTGCGTCGTCAAAGTAGGCGTCGGCAGCCTCGGGCGGGCGGTGGCGCACGACCTTGGCATGGCTGAGCGGCGCGGGGTCGGACGCGATGGCGTCGAGCCATTGCGTCATCAGATCGAGCACCTTGTCCTCGGGAAACACCTTGCTTGGCTGCACGAGACTGGCGCCTTTCGGCGCGACCCAGATCACCTGGTTATCAGCGTCGCCATTGGCCCGGATCAGGCGCAGCCTGACCTCGAAATCGCGCTGGCGATCATGGATGTCGCCGAACGGGTCTTGATACCCGCGAAGCTGCATAATCGGGGTCAGCCCCAGGCCGCCGCCGCCCGGATTGACCAGCCCGCTGGTGTACATGCGCCGAACCGCCCGGGGATCGGCGGCCGTGCGAACGGGCGAAAAGACCAAGTCCTGTGTGAACCCGCCGATCCGCTCGTTGAGATCCAGAAATTCATCGACGCTGATGACGCCGTCATTGAGCGCCTTTAGACCGTATTGCACGCCCACATTGTCGTACGGCGAACGGGCAAATCCTGTCTTGGGATCGCGTCCAAGCTGGTTGACCAGCCAGCTATAGTAGCCGCAGCGCGCGCCCTTCGGATTGCTGCGAGGATCATAGGCAAGACTTAGGTCTTTGAGCCCGCAGGCGGCCTTGTTGGTGACTTTCTGGCTCGAAGCGATGAACCGGACCCAGTTCTCACACGTCGCAGGCGAGGCGAAACCGGCGACCGCACGGCGCTTGTCCGGGGACCAAACAGAACCGCCCTGCCCTTTCCAATAGTTCTGCAGCAGATCGCAATCGAGAACGTGGGCGGCGACGGTGGAGTCGGCGAACGCGACTCTCGGCTGCAAGCCGTCGAGCAGTCCAGGATAGAGGGCCGTGATGTGCAGTTGCTGGATGCCGCCGCCCGACCCGCCCGTCCCAAGGGTCCAGCGCGGGACACCGTAGCGCTCGATGAAATGCTCCTTGAGCATCATCAGCGTCTCGCCCTGGATGATCGCATTTGACGCCAAGCCGTTGACCAGGCCCGTAGCCACAGCGAAGGCGAAGCCTCTGGACAGGTAGAGATCCTCAAGGGCGTCCTGCGGCTTGTTGGTTCCCTGCTCGTACCGGCCAGCCAGTCCCCCGCCAAACCCGACGGCGAGCTTGCCGTTCCAGCCGGGTCCGGGCGTCCATTCCAGCGATTGCGGGGCGGCCGGGTCGTCGAGCACGGCGATGCGATAGATCGTGCGGTTGAGCGTCCCGGACTCCACCCGAACGATGTAGGGCAGTGTCTGCCTGTTGACGGTGACGCTCGCCAGGTCGGCCGGTCTCTGGCCAGGTGTCAGCGGCTTGAAGACGCCGGCGGTCGAGCGATAGAAGTGCTCTGTGCTTGTAGGCGCGTTGCAAAAGGCGTCCATCGCTGGGCCAAGCCCGGACTGGACCGTCCGGCATTCGAACGGCGTGATCTGCGGTCCGGAAAGGATCGGGCCGCTCTTGCTGTGATTGACGAGGGTCAGCCGCGCAGAGCGCCCGCCGGAACGCACGACGAGCTGGTTGCGACCAAGCTTCAGCCCCTCGACCAAGCCGACCCAACTCTCGCGGCGCCCGTCCTTGCGGAGCGCTGCTGACGGTTGGCCGTTGACGGTCAGAGCCACCAGCCCCTCGGCCCCGCGCACCTCGATCAGGGCGTCCTGATCGGACACAAGGTCAGGCCTGGGAGAGGACAGGACGGAAATCTGCAGGCGCTGTTTGGCGGCTGCTGGCGATCCAGCCACGACGAGCAGGGCGGCGACCGCCAGAGTGAGGCGAGTGATAAGGCGGTTCACGATCAATCATCCTGCAGAGGTTTATGACGAAGCGTTCGCGGCAAGGCTCGCCCGCGCGGGACGTTTGGAGCCGTGTTCATCGCGGCTTTTCGGGCGAAGGCTGCGGGTCGGCGATGCGGGCCCGCGTCGGGCCGGACTGCCGCGCGCGGTGCAGAGGCTGGATCCGATAGGGACGCAAGTAGACCTGGCCGGCCGCACCCAGCAGGCCTTCGTCGCGCGCCGGCTCGCATTTGACGCTGCCGCAAAGCGTCGTCGCCACGCTGACGGCGATGTCGTTGACGCCCCCCCTCAAAAAGGCGCTGAGGTCGACGACGGGGTCCTGCTGGTCCGCCCCGTGAATGACCTGGCCGTTGACCGACACCTGATAGGCGCCCTCCACCCGGCCCAGATCCAGGAGATAGCCGGCCCGCCGCGGTGAAAAGGCCGGCAGCGTGACTTGACTGCGATAGGTCGCCAGGCCGGAGAGGTCGCGTAGGGCCGGCGATAGCTCGCGCAGTGGCGCCAGCCGCGCGCCGAGGCTGAACGGCCCAAGGCTCGGCCTGGCGGACGTGGCGAACGCAGAAGCTCCGTTGGCCGGCTTCGCCACGCCAGAGAAGGTCATCCGCCAGTCGGTGATCAGCATCGCCGAGGCGGAGGGGCGACGGCGGACGAGAACCCCGTCGGCGTAGCCGATGTCCTGATTGGCGACCTGATCGGCGCCGACGTGCCGCGCTGGCGGCGTCAGGCCGCTCGCCCGCGCGGTTTGATCATCCATCAGCGCCACGAAGATGGCTTCATCGCGTTGGAAGGCAAGGGTGAGTTCGACGCGCCCTGGTCGCGCTGTATAGGCTGCGATCGGCGAGATCGAACCAGACCAGGCGTTGAGAAGATAGGGCCTGCCCTGTCCCGCCAGCGACAAGCGCACCGTCTTGACCGCTTCACGAGGGGGGACGGCCATCCGCGGATAGCTGGTTCCCTCCGGCGAAGGATTGACCACGGCGGAGGCGTCTTTCCCCGACACCTTATTGTAGTTGTAGAGGTAGTAGAGGTCGGTGGGACCGTCGACCCGGTGCTGAGCCAATACGCCCGGAGCGTCCATCACCTGCGCATCCGGCGCCACGCCCATCTCGCCCAACGCGAGCGGGACCTGGCCGTAGGTTTGGACCTGCCTGACGCCGGGCCGGGCAAGCAGTCGCGTCAGCGCTGCGGCGACTTGCTCATCGGTCTCCCCGCGCAGCACCGCGCCATATGACCGGCTGTGGCGCGGGAGCGGGCCGATGAAGATGATCCGAACCCCTTGCGCGGCGAAGGCGTCAAAGCGGACCAGATCGGCCATGGACAGGAACGGCGCGCTGGGGACCAGGAGCGCGCGATAACCTGGGCCCGATGGGGCGATCATCCCGTCCCGGGCTTGGCTTTGGGGCAAGGCCAGAAGGGCGGGCGATACGAAGTCATAGCTGAAACCCCGTTCGGCCAGCGCTCCGCCGTCGGGATAGAGCGCCTCCCCGTCGCCGTGTCCAACGGAGGGGTCGTTGAAGATATCCAGGCCAGCGCGGAAGATGGCGACATCCACCTTGGCGCGGCGGCGCAGCAAGGTGTTCCCGCGCGCCAGATAGTCGGTCAGGACTTGCGAGAAAAACGGCGCGGTCTGACGGTTCCAGACGTTCGTCACCTTGCCGCCGAACGCGTGGTAGCCTGGCCAGACCAGGCCGGGCAAGGCGCCTTGGTCGTTCCCCGGACCTTCGTAGCCGCCGTCATAGGCCGCGCCATGCAGGGTTTCAGCATTGACGCCTGCGGCCCAGGCGCGCTTGGACCACCACGTGATGTCGCGAAGGCTCTGACCGTAGCCGTCGCCAAACTCTGCGGCGCTCTCCACGGAAAATTGCGGCTTGTCCAGAATGTGGACCGCGGCCGCCATCTGGCGCATGCCGTCGATGGCCGCACGACCCAAGGCTTCGGTCTCGGGGACGCCGACGGCGGCGGCGACGGTTTCGATAGCCAGCGGCTTGTTGTAACCGACCTGATAGCGGACGGTGGCGCCGTGCTGCTCGGCGAGCGCCTGCAGCGGCGCCAGATGATTCTCGATATGCAGCGCCGTCAGGGTGTCCAGATAGTCCTGATTGACCTGCGCCGCCCGCACCGGATCAGGGCTTTCGAAGCCAGGCACGTCGTTCTTGGGATAGGTCGTACCAACCCCGATGAAGGGCAGGTAGGGCGCAAGATCGTATCCGTGCTGGGCCCGGAAGACCGCCGGCAGATCCCGCGTCCAGTCCATCGCCACCTTGTATTCAAGGGAGTCGTTGAAGAGGTCGTCGAGCGCGCCCGGCCTGAGCACCGAGGAAAAGACCTGGTCCCAATAGGCCCTGACCTGGCGGGCGCCGGCGGCGGAAAAATGATCGATCACATAGAGCGATCCGACCTTCTGCGCCGCTGGTTGGCCCCAGAAGGCCACGAGCATCCAGGGTTCTTCGCGGGTCGGAGGGGCAAAGGCGACCAATCCTCCCGCCGCGTGGGCCGCCGCGGTCAGATCCACCGCCCGCGCGGGATCCAGCGTCCGCTCGCCGACGAGCGGATAGGCCAGCAACGCCACCAGCTTGGGAGCGCCCTCGGGTCGGCGGACCCGTCCAGCGGGCGCGCGGCCTTCGAACCGCGATCCGGCCTCGATACGCTGCTGGCCATAGGTGAGCTCAAACAGGCTGGCCGGATCTTCCGCCGAGGCCACGCCCGGCATGGCGATCGGCCAGGACGGTCCGTTGGCGACGCTGAAGGTCAGGTCTTGCCGGGCGGCTTCCTCGGCGGCGATCTGCATGATCCGGTTCCACCGTGGCGTTCCCCAGCCGTAGTCGTCCGGAACGCCGGTGGGCCTATCCATCGCCACAAGCTCGAGTCCGCCAAAGCCCTGAGCGGCGAGGTTTTGGATGTCGCGGCGAACCCCGGCCTCGGTCACGGCGGCCTGCGGCGTCCAATAGCGGATTCGAGGCCGAGCCGCCTGGGGCGGCGCTCGAAACGCCCCTACGGCGGGCGGGGGTTTCGTCGCCTCCCTCCCCTCCGACAAGGCGGCGAGCAGGGCGCGCGTGCTGGCGCTGTCGATCGCCGCGGGGGCCGCCTGGGTTTGCGCCAAGGCCGATCCTGTTCCGGGCAGGATCAGAACCAACGCCGTCCAGCCCGCAAGGCGGGCGCGACCACGATGGCGGCGCTGGGCGCTCAACGCCCTAGCTCGGCGTGGTTAAAGCGGGTGGTGACGCTTTCGCCTAGGTCCAGTGCGGACTGGCCGGTGGCGAAGCCATAATCGCCAGCGCTCATACGCCAGCCCTTTTGGCCCCACTGGGCCAGCAGCCGGCGATCAATCGGAAGCGTCACCTGCCGCCGCTCGCCCGCCGAGAGTTGAACCTTGCCGAAGCCCACCAACCGTCGTCTTGGCTGGTCGCCCACCGACGTCAGATAGACCTGCACCACGGTGGCGCCGTCGCGCGGCCCGTCGTTGGAGACGGTCACGGTGGCGGCGGGCGCCTTGCCGGCCGTGACCCGCAGCCCTGAATAGCTGAAACGGGTATAGCTAAGGCCGTGGCCGAAGGCGAACAGCGGCTTGGCCTTGGTGGCGGCGAAGCGGCGGTAGCCGACATCGGCGCCCTCGTCATAGGTTACTGTGACCGGACGCTCGCCCGTGCCGCCGATGTCTTCGATCACCGGGTGAGCCAGCTGGCTTTCGTCAATCGGGAAACTGATCGGCAACCGGCCCGAGGGGTTGACCTTCCCGCTGAGGACGTTGGCGATGGCGGTTCCGCCTTCCTGTCCAGGATACCAGGCTTCGACGACAGCCTTGACCGAGGAGATCCAGGGCATCTTCACCGGATTGCCGGTCTCAAGCACGACGACGGTGTTGGGATTGGCCGCGGCGACGGCGGCGATCAGCGCGTCCTGGCCCTCTGGCAGGGTTAGGCTGCCGTCCAGACCCTCGCTTTGCCACTGGGTGGCGAAAACAATGGCGACGTCGGCGCGCTTGGCCATGCCCGCCGCCGCGGCGGGCACATAGCCCGGGTCGAACTCGATCTTCGCGTCTGGCAGCGCCTTGCGCAATTCCTTCAGCGGCGAGGATGGCATGATGACCTTGCGCACCCACTTGCCCCACGGATCACGACCGCCAAGATGCACGAAGGTGGCCTCCCCCGGCGGAACGACCTGGCTTGATCCGCCGCCCGACATCACCCCGACATCGGCGTGGCCGCCGATGATGGCGATCGTGCGCGCCGAACCGCTGAGCGGCAGGAGCTCGCCTTCATTCTTGAGAAGCACGATCCCGCTTTCGGCGACGGCCCGCACCTCTCTGCCGTGCGCGGCCATATCGACCGGTGTCGGCGCGGCGGTGTCCGCGCCCACGGCGTAGAGGGAGCGAAGGATTCGGCGCACCGCATCCGACACGCGCGCCTTCGACACGCGCCCAGCCTGGTATTCGGCGTAGAGCGGCTTGTCGAACCAGACCTGCTTGTCGGCCTGGGCGCCCGATTGCTGATCGAGCCCGGCGTTGAAATAGGACACGTCGCGCGTGGCCCCCCAATCGGCCATGACCCAGCCGCGATAGTTCCAGTCCGTCTTGAGGACCTGGTTGAGGAGGAAGTCGTTGCCGCAGGCGTAGTCGCCGTTGACCTTGTTATAGGCGCACATCACTGCGCCCGGTTGGCCCTCTTCGATGCCGAGCTCGAAGGCCAGAAGGTCGCTTTCCCGAAGCGCGGCTTCTTCGATCCGGGCGTCCAACTGCATGCGCGAGGTTTCAAGCGCGTTGAGCGCGAAGTGCTTGATCGTGGAAACCACGTTCTGGCTCTGAATTCCCCGGATCGAACCGCCGACCATGCGGCCGGCGAGCAACGGATCTTCGCCGAGATATTCAAAGTTGCGGCCGTTGCGCGGGTCACGGGTCAGGTTGACGCCGCCGCCCAGCAAGACGCTGAAGCCGCGCGACCTGGCTTCGGCGCCGACGACCGCGCCGCTGCGCTCGGCGAGAGTCGGATCGAATGTCGACGCCAGGAGCAAGCCGGAAGGCAGCGCCGTGGCTGAGTCGTTTTTACGGGCGAAGAATGGATTGGCGATACCAAGGCTCGCGTCGCTCTCGTAGATGTCTGGAAGGCCAAGGCGCGGAACGCCCTTGATCCAGCCCGCTGCGATCTTGAGCCCCTCGGGTGCGGTGACGATGCCGGGAATCGTCACGGGCATGATGCTGTGGAGAAGCTGAAACCGCTCGGCGTCGGTCATCTTGCGTTCGGTTTCAGCCGCGCGGCGATCGGCTCGACGGGCATCGTACGCTCGGGCCTCAGCCGATCGCGCCTGAGGCGTTTGGGCCGATGCCGGCGCGGGCAGCTGCAAGATCGCGGTGGCCGCCACGAGCAGCAGCGCAAAGTCGCGGTAGGTCATCAGCTTCCTTCGGTCCTGAGGTGTTGTTTCTGGTGGATGGCGGTGCCTGACGCTCATCGCCCCACCCGCTGGAAGGCGGTTTCGGGCAGATCAACGAATGCGGCTTGGGCGCCATCTGAGGCGGCCTCGACGAGGCTGATTTCGTAGCGGCCGGCCGCGATCCGCCAGGCGCGGTCAGCCGGGTCGAAGGTCGCCAGAAGCCGCGGGTCGATCGACACGGTGACCTCGCGGCTGGCGCCCGGCTCCAGCTCCACCTTGCTGAATGCGCCAAGCCTGCGCGGCGCTTCCCAGCCGTCGCCGAGAACAAAGATCATCGGAACCGCCTTGCCGCGCCGCGCGCCGATATTGTCTACGACGAAGCGGGCCGTAACGCCCGAGCCCTGGGCGCTAACCGCCAGGCCGCGAAGCGAGAAGCGGGTGTAGGAAAGCCCGTGACCGAAGGGAAACAGGGGTTCCCCACCGGTCTTGTCGAACCATTTGTAACCGACGGCCGCCCCCTCGATCGCGTAGTCGCTGAGCGGATGGCCGTCGGGATCGGACGGGCCAAGGCCATCGAGAACCGGCCGTGGCAGCTGGTCTGTCGAGGCCGGAAAGGTGATGGGCAACCGCCCAGAGGGATCGACTTGGCCGGTGAGGATGCGCGCGATGGCCTCGCCGCCCGCGCTCCCCGGATACCAAGCTTCAAGCACTGCGCCGACTTTCCCCAACCAGGGCGCCAGAACCGGGCCGCCCGTCTGAAGCACCACGACGCAATTTGGGTTGGCGCTCGCGACCGCGTCGATCAGGACGTCCTGCTCGCCCGGAAGGCTCAGATCCCGAGAGTCGAGCGACTCGGCCATCCATTGTTCGGCGAAGACGATGGTCACCTCCGCCTGAGCCGCCGCCGCGGCGGCGGCGGCGACATCCCTGCCGTCGAGATAGGAGACCACAGCGCCCGTGCGCGCCTGCAGCGCCTGCATCGGCGAGCAGGGATGGTAGACTTTTGGGCCGGGGAAACTGTCGGGCCCTTCATTCGGGACGATCATGCCGTCCGCCGGTCCGCCGATCGCATAGACCTGGCTTGAGCCCCCTCCTGACAGGACGCCGAGATCAGCATGGGCGCCAATGATCAGGATCGAACGGGCGGCTTTGGAGAGCGGCAGCAGTCCTGGCGTGTTCTTCAGCAGAACAATGGCTTCGTCGGCCGCAGCGCGGGCGACCTCAGCATGCCCCGGATAGTCGATGGTCGTTGAGATGTCGCCGATCACGCGTCGGTCGAACAGGCCGCAGGCGAACATCGATCGCAGGATACGGTGGGCCATGTCATTGGCGCGCGCTCGGCTCACATGGCCGTTGTTGACCGCCTCGCGCAGCGGTCCCTCGAAATAGGGGCCCCGATCGAGCGGCCAGCCCGATTGCTGATCAAGGCCTGCGTTGGCCGCCTGGGTGGTGGAGTGAGCCCCGCCCCAGTCGCTCATCACGTAGCCCTTGAACCCCCAGTCGCCCTTGAGCACGCGATTGAGAAGCCAATCGTTCTCCGACGCATACGCGCCATTGACACGGTTATAGGCGCACATGACCGCGCCGGGGTGGCCGACCTCGTGGGCGATCTCGAACGCCAGGAGGTCGGACTGGCGCGCAGCCTGTTCGTCAATGGTGTGGTCGATCGTGTTTCGGGCGGTTTCCTGCCCGTTGAACGCGAAATGCTTCATCGTCGAGACGACGTTCTGAGACTGGATGCCGCTGATCTGGTTGCCGACGATCAGGCCCGCCAGCAGCGGGTCTTCCCCGGCATATTCGAAGTTGCGGCCGCCGCGCGGCTCGCGTGTCAGATTGAGCCCCCCGGCGAGCATCACATTGAAGCCCGAGCGAAACGCCTCGTCGCCGATCATCGCCCCAGCTGCTCGCGCAAGCTCCGGGTTCCAGGTGGCGGCCATGGCGATCCCAGCGGGGAGCGCGGTGCGAAGACGAGGCGTCATGGACCGCTGGGTGGCAACGCCCATGCCCGCATCCGTCTTCCATTGGTTGGGAACGCCGAGCCGAGGCAGGCCGGGCACAAATCCGGCTGAATCCGCGAGGGCCCCGGCTGGAAACACGTGGTTCTTGATCGGAGTCTTGAGCGCCTCGTTGTCGATCGCGAAATAGCCGAAGGTGAGCTTTAGCTTTTCCTCCAGCGTCATCTCCGCGAGGATCAACGCCGCGCGCTGGTCGGGAGACAGGGCCGTGTTCTCCCACGGTCGTTGCGCCCCCTCTTCGTGGCCGCCCTGCCGGCCTGGGGGCGCCCTGTCGCCGCCCTGATTTTCCGAAGCCGTCACGGGCTCTATGGTCGCTGAGCGCGGACGACGGCTGAGATGAGCGGCTCTCATGGCGATCCAGGTGTCTTTGGCGATAAGGCCGAGGGGGGCGCGCCCCCGCAGGTCAGCGGGTGTGAAGCAGAGCGGGGGTGGCCTCCGACCAGAGGCCACCCTGAGATCGTCAGAACTTCGTACGCAGGCCAAAGGTCGCCAGCCGCCCGAGCGTGGCGCCGTTGGAGAAGCCGCAAAGGGCGGTTCCGATACAGCCGTTGTAGAAGGGCGGGTCCTGGTCAAAGAGGTTCGACACGTTCAGCGTCAGTGAGGTGTCGTCGTTCAGCCAGTCCACGGGCAGCTTGTAGGCCAGGAACAGGTCCACCGTGTTGAACGACTTGACACGCGACTGCGTGCCAAAGCGCGCGGTCGTCAGGACGGGATTGAGGTCGTAGCCCTGGCGATGGTTGAACGCGGCGTTGGCGGTGAAATCGCCAACCTGCGCGCCCACCGATGCGACGAGGAACATGCGGCTCATCCCAGCTCCGCGCAGATCGTCGGCGAAGGGGGCGCCTTCGACGATCGCGGTGTCGCGCGCCAGGATGTAGGTTCCAGCCAAGCTCGCGGTGATCGCGCCAAAGCTCGTCGGCCGGGCGTAGTCGACGTTGAAGTCCAGCCCCTTTTGCTTCAGTTCTCCAAGGTTCTGCTGCCGCAAGTCGATCACGGTCAGCAACGGTTGCGGGCTGAGCGAGCACGTGGCGGCCAGAGGAATCTGGAAGTTCACGAACTCAGGCGCCTTGTACTTGGCCTGAACCTGAGCGCAGGTCTGATTGTCCTGGATATATTTGGAGAACTCGCCGGTGAGCGAGACGCCCCCGAGGGCAAGCAGGCCGATTTGATCCTTCAGATCGATGTTGTAATAGGTCGCACCCAGCTTGAGGCTGGCGATGGCCTTGGGGCGCGCCTCGAAGCCGACCGACCAGGTCGTCGCCGTCTGCGGATCGATGTCGGGGACAAAGCCGGCCAGGATGACGGAGTAAGGGGCCTGCTGGCCCGCAATGAACTTGGTTGGCAAGGTGCCGACGGCCTGGATGCCCGCGCCCAGGCCCAGCGGCGGCGCATTGAACGAGGTTCCCCAGTTGGCCCGCACCTTGAAGCCGTCGACGGGTTCGTAGTCGACGCCCAGCTTGGGATTAAAGGTCCCGCCAAAATCCGAGTAGCGGTCGTAGCGTCCCGAGGCGGACAGGATCAGCGCGTGCACCCCGGGGCGCGCATTGGCGTCGCCCACGATCGGCGCGACGACTTCGCCGAAGATCGACCGGACATTGCGGCTGGCGTCCGGCGTGGCCAGCGGCAGGCTGGCGGACTGACCCGGCAGTGACTGGCCGTTCTTGCTGTTGGCGCCCTGCTCTTCCAGATATTCGGCTCCGACGGCGAGGCGAACGTCACCGCCCGGCAGGCTGAACGCAACGCCGTCGGCGATCGCACGCCCCTGGTAGAGCTTGGCTTCGCCGCCGGCGAAATTGTCGCGAAGCAGACTGGCTAGGACCGAGGGATTGCTGGCGCCCAGATTGTAGGGATTGATCGCGGTTGTGGTCGTGGTCCCGGCCAGCGCCGTGGCCAGGGCGGTCGGATCGACGGTGGTGCCCAACTGGCGATTGCGGTTCCAGTCATAGGCGCCAGAGACGCGCAGCTGCCAGCCGCCTCCCAGGCGGGCGGTCAGGGTGGGATTGACCCGGAATTCGTCGCGCCGGTAGGACGCGCGGCCGTCCACGACGCCGGCGAAGGAGGTGTAGACCGTCTGGGACGTCTCTCCCCCAATGGATTGGAAATAGGGGTTCTGGCTGTTGACCTGCAGCGTCTGGGGCTGAGCGTTATTGAAGTCGATCGTGTTGATGTATTCGCGCTGCGTATAGAAGCCGCGAACGTCGAACGACACGGAGTCCCCGAGATCTTGGGTGAAGGCGCCGAAGATCGAATGGCGTTCGGCCGCCGGGCGGTAGCTCACATTGTCGGTGTTGTCGCAGCCGCCCGTCGTGCCGGCGACCCGACCGGGCAAGGCGTAGAGCGTCCCATTGGGAACCTGGATCGTTCCGGGCGGGCAGAAACGGCCGTCTCCGGTGATCTGGCGCATGAAATCGCGGTCACGCCCGAAGATCGCGTCGTTCTTCTGGAAGACGTAGGAGATGTAGCCCGAGCCGGTGTCCCAGCGCTTGCCGGCCGTCAGGTTGATGTCGGTGTTGTAGTAGTTGTCGGCGACGCCGTAGTGCGCCGCGACTTCAAGGCCATCAAAGCTTCGCCGGGTGATCAGGTTGATCACCCCGCCAATGGCGTCGGAGCCATAGACCGACGAACCGCCATCCGGGACGATCTCCACGCGGTCGAGCGCGCCCGGCGGCAGCGAGTCTGGATCGGTGTCACCGTTGGGCCGCACGCGGTGTCCGTCGATCAGCACCAGGGTGGTCGAGCCGCTCGCGCGGCCCAGATCGCGAAGATTGGGACGCACGCTGGTGTTGCCGCCGTCCGGGCTGATCGTCGGAGCGGCCAGGAAGCCGCTGGTGACCTGAGGAATGCGAGCCAGGACGTCGTTGGTCGTCGTCGCGCCGGTGGCCGTGATCGCCTCCCGGTTCATGCCGATCACGTTCGCGCCCGTCGGCGCGACCCCGCGGATCAGGGTGCCGGTGACAACGACTTCTTCGACCTGGGTTTCGGAGGCGGACGGGCCCTGCTCCTGAGCGGGCGCAGTGGTCTGGGCGACCGCCGCTTGGGCGGCGATGGCGATAACCAGCGCCGACGCGCCGGCCAGGTATCGAGTGTTACGCAGATAGTTCATGGTCCCTCCCAAAAAACTGTTCTTGATTTCGCCGCCGCAGATCGCTGTGCGACGGACGACATTTTTGAGCTCTGGCGGAAGCGCTGACGCCTGCGGGCGCCCTGGCCTGAGCGTGTTGTCGATCTTCAGGTGACGCCGATGGCCCGGCTGGTCGCCAAAACCCGTCGCCCGAAGCGCCCGGCGTAGGACCTGACCCAGAACCACTGGCCCCGGGCGTTCACCGACCGCTGCGGCCGCGCGATCCGGCCTCTTGGCTTGATGGATTCTCCCCGGACTGGCGTGCGCGGTTCGGCTGGACACGTCAGCCGTTGGCTCTGTTTTTGATCTGAAAGCGCGATAGCCGCGCTTTTCTGCCGCCACGGCGCGCGCTGTCACACACAGGCTTCGGCCAGGCTGGCGCTATCCATCTCCTCCGACTTGACCGTTATTCGCCCGCCACACGGGCTCGATCTTCGCGGCTGAGGCTATGAACGAGGCGCGCTCAAGTCTAATCCCAATGCGACCGCGATTAGGTTGGCAATCGTATAAATCAATCAATTACGCAGTTCTCATGCGCTATGGATTGACGCCTTTAAGTAACCGCCCAGCCTTTAACCTTCTCTCAGGTTGTCGCCGGCTCGCATGATAGATTTAAGGCGAGCTGCCAGAACTTGTCCTGGACCTGGGAGACCGGTCCTGCGCGCCGCAGCAGTTGGAAAGGCATGGAGGCCGGCCCGGCTAGAGGAATACGCACGACATCCTGAGCGCCAGGATCGTCCGCGCCAAAATCGAAGAACGCGGCGGCGATAGAGGAAGACTCCATCGTGCCTGGCGGGCCCTCCGCCATTTCGGGGGTTTCGACGAGCTGGCAGCCTGCCTCGACCAGCGGGGCATGAAGCGCGTCCCATAGCTTGGGGTTCAAACTGCGCGTGAAGACCTTGACCGGATAGGGCGCAAGAGCATCGGCGCCCAGCGCTTGTGATCCCGCGAGCGGATGGTCGCGTGAGACGGTGATCGCAACCCCGAACCGCCTCAGCTCTATGGCCTCGTAGCGCTCCCGATCAATGTGCCCGATCATGAAGGTCAGATCGATCTCACACTCGTCCAGCCGCCCAAGGAGGGCCAAAGACCACCCTGTCTCCAGCTCAAGGTGCACATTGGGATGATTGACTGAAAACTCCTCGATCAGCTTGCGCCGCTGCCGGATGACCTTGGTGTAGGGCGCGGCCCCGATTCTCAGGACGCCATAGCTGCTGCGAGAAAGCTGGCTGGTCAGCTGATCGAACGCCTCACAGGCTTTCGCCGCCGTGCTGGCCGCTTCAAAGAGCTGGGCGCCGCGTTCGGTGAGGGACAGGCGCCTCGTCGTGCGTTCGAACAGCTGAAAGCCCAGGATGTGCTCAAGTTTCTGGACGCGCGTCGACAGCCAAGGCTGATTGACACGGAGCCGCCGGGCGGCGCGGGTGAACGATCCCTCCTCGGCCACCGCGGCGAACTCGATGATCAGTTTTGGATCTATCCGCATGCCCTCGTCCGAGCGCTGAGCCTCCCCGGCCGAGCATTATTTCAGATGAAAGCAGTATGGTATGTATTTTTGACTCTAAGACGTGCGCCGGGCGTGGGTGCTCGCGCGTGTCATGGGGCGTTTGCTCACCGGCACTCGAAATTGTTGGCGTCATCAATCGAGCCTGCCCCTTTATAATGGGCGGCCTTGGGCCAAGCGCACGCCGGACGTGTTCTCAGGGCTTTGGTCGGCAGTTGCGCGTAGAAGGCGACCCTGTTGTCGTGCTTGGTGACGGTGAAGCGCTCTGGAGCCGAACCGCTCTGGGTCCAGCGGTCGAGCTGGGCAAAGAAATCGAACTCGTCGGGCCCCTTGCCCTGACCGCAATGTTCCACCCCTGGCAGCAGAAACAATTGGGCGTTCTTCGCATTCTGCGCGCCGACCGTCTTACGGACCGACTCGTAATAGGCTAGCGTATCGCCGAGCGGAATGGCCGGGTCGTCCCACCCGTGGTACATCAAGAGCTTGCCGCCGCGACCTAGGAATGGACTGAGATCCGGATCTGTCGCGTCCACCACATGGCTCAGTTTTTTGCGCGCAGTCGCCAGGTCGCGATCGAGCATGAAGGTGTCGGGCGACCAGTCGGCGTTGTTGAAAACCATGTAGCGGTAGAACGACGTGCCCATGTTTTGATCGGGCTTTGGTGGTTTCCAGCCCAGTTCACTGCCGACCGGGAAGCCGGACATGATCTGCTTTCCGTCACGTCCGATGGTCCCGCGGTAAACTGATCTGGCCAGGGCGACCTCGGCTCTCGTCAGGCAGCTTTTGCTATCGCCGGACTTGCATTGCAGTTGGGCCGGGTCGAACTGACACGCATCCGGGCGCTCGATTAGGCCGTCCGTCACCCCGTCGAGGCCGTCGCATGTGGCGATCGCTGCGGCGTTCAGGAGCTCAAGCTTGGATGAAAGCCCTTTGCCGGCGTCTCCATTGAAGTCCAGGCGCGTCTGGGAAAAGGCGGCCATTCGCGCGGTGAAGTTATTGGCCGGCGCGCCGACCGCGATCGCGTCGAAGTCCTGCGGATAACGCTGAGCAAGCATCAGAGCGTCGCGACCGCCGTTCGAGCATCCCCAGAAATAGGCGCGCTTGGCTGGCGCACCGTAGAATTCGGCCACCACGGCCTTGCCAATGACGGCCCCCAAGTGGTTGGCGCGATAACCAAAGTCGACGATCTTCTCCGGATGACCCAGCGCCCACTTGGGCAGCTTGTCTACGTCATGCCCCGCGTCCGTCGCGACAGCGGCGTACCCATCGCTGACCGGACGCCGCATCAGGATGTTGGTGATGCTCAAGGCTCCTTCGAAGCCAGCGCCGCCCAGACCCACAAGCTTCTGGTTCCAACGGGACGGCAACCAAAGCTCGACCGTGATCTGCGATCCCTGAACCGGCGCGATACGCGCCGTGACCCGGCAGAACTCCGGCGAGTTTAGAAGCGGAACCGGCAGCAACATGGAGTTGCGCGTGACGAACTTTGCTTTTTCGATGGTCGCGCCGCCAAGCTGACGCCCTTTCAAGCTGGTGCAGCGATCAGCAAATTCGGCTTTGGCGCGTCCTTGGAGTCCAGTCTCGGCCCGAGCGCAGGAGGCCAGCACCGCGCCGAGCCCGACCAACCCGACAAGGCCCGCGCCAAGCCCAAGCAAAATCTTGGCCTTCATCTGAAGCCTCTTCTTTTAACCGACCAACCGCTCAGAGCTTCGGCTACATTTATACAGTCTTGTATGTTTGTTCCAGCGTCGCATGTCGCCGTGGGACCATGAGGTCGACGATCGTTAAACCAGCCCCGTCGAGTAATAGATGGCGATGGCGAAGAAGGCGGTCAGCGTCTTGATGACAGTGATGACGAAGATGTCCTTGTAGGCTTGCCGATGGGTCAGGCCGGTGACCGCCAGAAGGGTGATGATCGCTCCGTTGTGCGGCAAGGTGTCCATGCCCCCGGAGGCGAGCGCAGCGACCCGGTGCATCACTTCGCCGGGAATGCCGCTGGCGTTGGCCGCGGCTATAAATCGGTCGGCAAAGGCGCCCAGGGTGAGGCTCAGCCCCCCGGACGCCGATCCCGTCACGCCGCACAGGATGTTGGTGGTGATCGCGACATTGAGCAACGGATCACGGATCGTCGAAAGCGCCGAGGCGATCTGGTGAAAGCCCGGCAGGGCGGCGATGACGGCGCCGAACCCATACTCAGAGGCGGTGTTGAGACTGGCCAGAAGCGATCCCCCGATAGCGGCCTGGGAGGCTTCGGCGAACCGCGCCCGGATTGTCCTCCATCCGATGACGGCGGTCGAGGCGATCCCCAGCAAGAGCGCTCCCTCCAACGCCCAGAGCGCGGCGTTGGCTTTGACGTTCTGCGCAATGGCCACGGCGTTTGCGACCGTGGGGTTGAGCGCTGCGATGGCGGTGTCGCCATAGCCTGTCTGGAGCAGGGCCAGGAACAAGCGATTGCCCAGCGCCACCAAGAGCAGAGGAACCAAGGCGAGCCAAATCCCAGGTGTGGGTCCGCCATCGAGCCGCTCGGGTTCATTGCTGTGCCCTGAGCCATAGCCTTCGCCTCGCGCCGCCGCGCGCTGTTGCTGCCAACGGAGATAGGCAAAGCAAAGGCCAAAGGTGAACGTCGCCGAGATCAGGCTCAGCACCGGCGCGGCATAGGCCGTGGTCCCGAAGAAGGTGGTTGGGATGATGTTCTGGATCTGTGGTGTTCCTGGCAGCGCGTCCATGGTGATCGTGAACGCCGAGAACGCAATCGTCGCCGGGATCAGCCGCTTGGGAATATCGGCCTGCCTGAACATCTCCACGGCGAAGGGATAGGTCGCGAACACCACGACGAAGACGGACACCCCGCCGTAGGTGAGCAGCATTCCCACGACGGTGATCGCCAAGATCGCGTGATTAGGACCGATCCGCCGCGAGATGGCGCCCACGATGGCTCGGGCGGCTCCGGAGACCTCGATCAGCTTGCCAAAGAGCGCGCCGAGCAGAAAAACGGGGAAGTAAAGCTTCACGAAGGCGCCGAGCTTGTCCATGAACAAGCCGCTGAACGCGGGCGCCACGGCGGACGGGTCCGTCAGCAGCACCGCCGCCATCGCCGCGAGCGGCGCCACCAGGATCACGCTGAACCCGCGATAGGCCAGGTAGATCAGCGCCGCCAGCGCCCCTAGGCAAATCAGCAGCGACACGGCTAGTCGGCGTCGTCGTGAAGCCCGGCGATGGCGAACCCGCCGTCCACCGCGATCGTTTGGCCCGTGACATAGCTTGCGTCGTCAGAGCACAGGAACGCCACCATCGGCGCGACCTCGGCGGGCGCGCCGAAACGGCCCATCGGCACACGGTCGATCCATTCCTTGCGGATCGCTTCCGTATAGAACCCGTTGACCAGCGGCGTGTCGATCGGCCCGGGACTGACGACATTGACGCGAACACCCTGCTTGGCAAGTTCGACCGCCATCACCTTGGACAGGTGGATCACGCCTGCCTTGGAGGCGCCGTAGGCCGATCGCCGACCGCTGCCCAACATGCCAGACACGCTGCCGATATTGACGATCGAGCCGCCGCCGCCCGGCATCATCGCTCTGGCCGCGGCTTGGCCGACGATAAAGGTTCCACGCAGATTGACCGCCAGGATACGGTCAAACTCATCGACGGGCGTCTCGAGGAAGGGAAGCGTGCGGGCCACGCCGGCGCTGTGCACCAGACAATCCAGGCGGCCATGGCGCTCCAGGATCGTTGCGATCGCCGCCTCCACGGAGGCGGGATCAGCCACGTCGAGTCCAAGCGCGCTGCGATCCGAAGGGGTGACCGACAAGTCGCCGATCACCACGGTGGCGCCCTCCGCGGCGAGCCGCTGCGCCGACGCCGCGCCGATCCCCGAGGCGCCGCCTGTGACGAGCGCGACCTTTCCAGCCAGGCGCTGTGGGTTCACGACAATATCCTCCCGGTGAGCGGCTTTGTTCGCCCTTGGGCCATTCGTGCGCAGACGCCAATGGCGGCGCAACCATCGTAGAACTACGACCTTGGCGGCCGACGCGGCTCTGCGGCATCGACAAGGCGCATAAGAAGGCCAGGGAGAAGACCGCCATGCGACCGTTGATCGTGGGCTGGGGCCATACGAAGTTTGGCCGTCACGACGCACTGAGCGTCGAGGACCTGATCCACATGGCCGCGCGCGAGGCGCTGGATGACGCTGGTATCGATGCGAACCAGATCGATGCAGTGTGGCTTGGGCACTTCAATTCTGGGCTCGTGCCCGACGGGTTCTGCTCCTCGATGGTGCTGGGCATAGACCCGGCGCTGCGCTTCAAGCCCGCCACGCGCGTGGAGAACGCCTGCGCCTCAGGGTCGGCGGCGCTCTATGCGGCGGTGGACGCGATCCAAAGCGGGCGGGTGCGTGTGGCTCTGGTCGTCGGCGCTGAGAAGATGAGCGGCCTGGACACTGCGGGGGTTACACGGGCGCTGGGCGGGGCGTCCTATCAGCGCGAGGAGGCCGGGCTTTCCTTCCCTGACATTTTCGCGCGCTTCGCCAAGGCCTATGGCGAACGCTACGGCGATCCGACCGAGGCGATGGCGCATATCGCCGTCAAGAACCACGAGAACGCGCTGGGCAATCCGCTGGCCCAGATGCACCGGGCGCTGACCCTCGACTTCTGCCGCACGGTTTCCGAGAAGAACCCGATGATCTCCGATCCGCTGAAGGTCAGCGATTGTTCGCTGATCTCGGACGGCGCCGCGGCGATCGTGCTGGTGGCCGACGACATGGCCGGCGCGTTCAAGAAGGCCGTCGGCTTTCGCGCTCTGTCCCACGTCAGCGACCTGCTGCCGCTTTCGGCCAAGGATCTGCCAGCGTTCGAAGGCCCGGCTCGCGCCATCGCTCAAGCCTATGCGGCGGGCGGCGTCAGCGTCGAGGATCTCAGCCTGGCCGAGGTCCACGACTGCTTCACCATCGCCGAACTGCTGACAGTCGAAGCGCTCGGCCTGGTCGCACCCGGCGAAGGCCGCGCCGCGGTGATCGACGGCGCGACCCGCCGGGGCGGCGCCCTTCCGATCAACCTGTCGGGTGGTTTGAAGGCCAAGGGCCATCCCGTCGGCGCCACCGGCGTATCGATGCACGTGATCGCTGCGCGCCAGCTCTTGGGTCAGGCCGGCGACATGCAGCTTCCGGGCGCGCATTTGGCGATGTGCGTCAACATGGGCGGCGGCGCGGTGGCCACCTATGCCTCCATCCTTGAGGCGGTGAAGTGAAGCCCGTCTTTGACGGCGCCAAGGACGCCCTGCGCGACATCCTGCGGGACGACCATACGGGGCTGGTGGGCGGGTTGGCTCTGCGGCATTCCCGAGCGGCCCGGGGCGCCCTATCGACTGATCGGGTGCGCCGAGGGGATCAGCGCCGAGGAAGTGCGTTTCAAGACCGAGGCGCGTTTCCTCGTCTGACGGTCAGCCGGCCTTCGCGGCGGCAGGACGGATTCGCGAAACGAGCTCGACGACGTTGCGGACAGCCAGCTTGTGCTTGATGCGCGCCAGATAGGCTTCGACCGTCCGAGGCGACAGGTTCAACAGCCGCGCGATCTCCTTGGCGCTGTAACCCTCGCACACAAAGATGGCGACTTCGCGGTCGCGCGGGCGAAGTTCGCTGACGTTCCACTGGTGCGACAGATCCTGAAAGCACCAGATGCTGCGCGCCAGCGGATCTTCCGGCGTCAGAGAGCGTCCCGTGACCGAGCACCAAAAAAGCGCGCCGCTCTGACGCTGCATGGTGCGCTCGTCGGCGTGACAACCCGTCGCGCGCAGCGGTGCCAGCGCATGGCGGGCCAACCGCTCGGAGTCTTGTTGAGATGGATAGAAAAGATCCATGCTCAGGCCCTCGATCCGGTCGAGGGGCAGGTCGAACATGGCGGCGAAAGCCCCGTTCGCGCGGCGTATGATCCGCCGTTCGGTGTAAATCATCGCGACCGGGGAATGTTCGAACGCCAGAGCGGCGAGCCCATCGCCCGCCGCGCTCCCGTCCTGCGAAATCGCAGCGTCCCCGCCAGACCGGCTCATGCCGTCGCGCCTCCCAATGGCCAAAAAACTCTCAAGCTCAGAGCCCCCGCCTCCCCCCCCAAAAAAGCCCGACGGCGAGCTGTTTCCAAGCCTTGTCGATAAAGCCGGTCGCGGGGCCTGAGCCTGCCGCAACGCCGCAAGACGCCCTGGGCGCGCACGAGGGCTGACGGGCCGGGCGATCGCCCGGGCCGTTAGGATAACGCCCACGTCGCGGACGACAAGCACTCGAACGCGGACGATTGAGGCCTTGTCCTGGCCTGCGCCTTCCCCCCTCCCCGATCCTGCTGTGATATCAGCGTGGAGCTCTGCGAGAAATCGGCAGGAACGTGTCGCCGGCGCTAGCCGTCACGGGCCCCCGACCGCCAGCTCCCGTGAGCCGCGCTACGCCCTTGGCGTCCGTGCGCGCCTGAAGCCGACCCCAGCGCACCGTTGCGTTCATCACGGGCCGCACATCGCCATAGACGTTCGCCGTGACGCTCGCCCAGAGCGCCTGGCCTCGCCGCTCGAGACGCAGCGACAGCGGCGAGGGCTTGGGGAGATCCGCGTAACAGGCGCCCAGTTTTGGCAGCGGCGGGGCGACCTTGCCGTCGTAGACGGAGAAAATCGTCCCCGTCCTGGTCGGCAATGGCCGGGCGCTGTTGTTGATCGTCAGATCCATCGTCGTGCGCCCAACGTGCGCGCCGCTCACCTGCACATCGGCGGTGAGCCTCCAGACACCCTTCGTCGATCGGCCGGCCATTTCTCCGTCCACGAACGTCGCGCCGTCGTCTGAATAGCGATCGAAGGTCACCGACGTCGCAGCGCCCGTATCCAGCGCGCCGCTATAGGAGATCCGAGCCGACCCGCCCGCGCGCCCCTTGACGGTGACGGTCCGATCGACGGCGTTTGGCCCCGCATAGGCGGCTGCGGGCGTGGCCCAAGGGCCGACCACGGAAGGCCTGATCGGCACGGGCGCGGCGGCTGGCCGCCCCAGGCGCGCCAGGGCCAGGCGGTTGGGCGTCGGCGGGGCCGGCGGCGGCAGACGCGTGCGCTCCTGCAGGATCACCAGCGTGCTGTCGGGACTCCAGGTTTGTTGTCCCGCCACGTTGTTCCCGGCCGTTAGATCGTCGCTGTAAGTGTCGAGCGGCTGGCCGAGCAGCCGGCCGCCATCGTCGCCCTGCGCTGACAGGAGCCAGGGAGACAGATCGCACTGGAACCCAGTCCAGGTCGAAACATAGAGCGGCGCGATCGCCGCGCCGAACATCAGTCCGGTGAACCCGCGCACCTGCGGCAGCCAGGCCAAGGCGTCCAGTCGCTGGCGGGGCCGCCAGGAGTTGACAACCATGAGGCGCTGGTCGGGAGACAGGGAGGTGTCCTCATCCCAATCTGGATTGGCGGTCAACCGCTCGACCCGGCCGTCGGCCAGGCCGATCCTCAGGACATCGACATTGTTATTGGGCATGCCGACCGCGAGGATGCCCAGACCGTCGGGTGTGAAGCTCTTGAGCTCGTAAAGTTGGGATAAATTCTCCCACCGCTCGGGGTCGGGATCGGCGCTTGAGACAGGCCCCACGGGATTGACCGCGCGCGGGTCGACGGCGGCGTACTGGTCGGCCTGTCGCTCCAGGCGCGCGACGATCATGACCGTGCCGTCGCTTCGCACGTTCATCCAGCCCAGGTGCACGCCGTCCGGGGCCAGGTGCCAAGTGCGGCGGTGGATGATGCGAGCGCTCCCACGATCGGCCGAGAAGTCCACCGGCAGGATCTTGTGCGAAGCGCAATCGCGCAGGCTGACCGCGCATTCCACCACCCAGGCGTCGGCCTTGGCGCCCTTGTCGCCCCCGCCGGTCTGGCCCAGGCCCTTGGTCAACAGGAGCCGTTTGCCGTCCGGAAAGGCGTAGACGAAACCGCCGGGTATCCTGGGTGTGTCGGGAAACCCGCAGGTGATGCAATGGGGATCAGCGCCGTCTCGCCCGACAATCCACACCGCGCCGTCGGCGAAGTTCTGAAAGACGATGTCGGCGCCATCCGCCGTGAAGGTGGGCAGCGCCGGGTACACCCCAGAAGGGAGCGGCAGATAGACGCGGTCGATCGGTATAAACGCAGGCGGATCGGCGGCGAAGGCGCTCACGGTGGTGCTCGCGGCGACTAGCGCCCCCACGACAGTTCGCAAAGCCGTCTTCAACGCGCTCATCTGTCTCTCCCCCGCCATCAGCCTCGGAATTCTGGCGTCCGAGGTCGGCGGATCATGGGGCGCAAGGCCCATTGAAAAAGGCGGGCGGCGTGCAGGAAGCGCCGCCCGCCAAGTGATCACCAACCCATGCTGTGGGCCCGAACTCGTGCGTCAGGCGGTTCAAGGCGGCCGGCGATCCGGATCGTGGTCGCCGTGGCCATCGGCGATGCTCACTTGCCGGGACGATACCAAAGCTCGGAGCTTATACAAGCAATCTATCTTGCTTGTATATTTGCGATGGTTCTGGGAATGTGCATGGCCCTCGCCGAGCCGGAACTTCAGATGATCAAGCCCTCGTCCGGCCTGACGCCGGTCAGCGTCCTGGCCGCCCGCCTGGGCGTCACCTCCAGAAACCTGAGATACTACGAAGAGCTGGGGCTGGTTCGCGCCGAGAGGATTTCGACAAAGGCCCTTGGCTATGATGATCAGAACGTCGACCGACTGACGTTGATCATCGCGCTTCGGGCCGTCGGCGTGCCCACGGCCACCATTCGCGCGGCGTTGGCGGCGGGTCGTGACGCCACCGCCCGGCGGGCGGTTGCGCGGACCGCCCTGATGGACGCGCTGCTGTCCAAGCGCACGCTTCTGGACACGGTCGAAAGGGTGCTGAGCGGCGAAGCCTCGCTGGTGAGCAAGATGCTCCCCGATCAACGCGCCAGACTTGAGGCCTCGATCGCCGCCTCGCCGTGCGCTCTGCGCGACCCCCTGCCCTAACTAGGCTGGCCCGCCCCTTTTACGGCCGCGCACGAATCCGCGGTCGGACGCCATGAACCGGCGGAGCATTTCTGGGATGAGCTTGCCAGGCTCGACCGCCTTGCCGCTATTGGCGGCGGAGATCGCCTTGCCGTAGTCCACCAGGTCCCGGTGAACGCCGGCCGGGAGGTCGAGCGTCACCTTCACGGGCGTATCGTCTTCCAGGACCGAGATTTTCAAGGCGCTCATCGGGCGTCTCCGGCGTAGGGTTCGAGGACAAGATCGCGCGAGAGCAGGATACGCAGCGGCGTTCCTGGACGGACCGTCAGGGTTGGTGTGAGGGCCAGACTGCGCCCGACCGCTTGTTGACCGACATCGCTGACCGCGCCACTGACACCACGGCGAACGGCGCGCGACAGATCGTCCTCGTCGGAGGCGCCGGCCTCGGCTCCAATCGACAAGACGGTGCTGAGCCCTGCGGCGCTCCACACCGCACGCCAATGGCGATCCACCCCATCTTCCAGGCCCGCCATTCCCTGGGCGTCCGACGCCGGAAGCTTGTCCAGCAAGATCGAACGTCCCGATGGCAGGATGAGCCTTGTCCAGGCCACGCCCAGGCGGCTTTGCCCGGACGAGGTCGTCGTCGCATAGGTTCCGATCAGCTTTGAGCCGGCGGGGATCAGAAGGTAGCCGCCGCCCAGGCTGTCGTGCACATCGTCAGTGACCTGGGCGATCGCCAGACCTGCAACGTCGGAGCGCAGACCGGTGATCAGGGCCGCGGGAATGATCGAGCCGGCCTGAAGGATGTAGGGCGAGCCCGGCGCCTGAAGGCGCTCGGGACTGACGGCGCGGTCGTCCGCGCCGGGCGTCGACATGGATTTGACCTCCAGCGCGGGCGCGCTTGAAGAGGCTGGCTCAGCGCGAACCTGCAGGAAGATCGCGCTCGCCCGCGCGGCCTGACGCTCGGCTTGCCGCGCCGCCAAGGCCGGATCCAATCCCAGGTCGCGACCGGCGGTGTGGGTTGCTTGGTCTGGCGTGAAGCCCGCCCCGCCAGCGCCCTGAGCGCCCTGAGCGCTGAGGATTGGCCGGCCCAGGTCGCCCGGCAAAGGCGGGCCAAGCTTGGGCGGATCGCCGCGGGTAAGATAGTCCTTGGGCAGCGATGAGATACGCTCGGGCGGCGGCGGCGGCGGGCTGCTGGGCGGCTCGGGCGCGGGCTTGGGCGCTCGCTCGGTCAGGGACCATCCCACCGCGGCCGCCAGGGCCAGGGACAGGGCCGCGCCAACGACCATCAGGGTCTTGCGCGACACGCGGGCCACTGGGGCGTTGGGACCGCGCAGACGTAACGCCTTGGCGATCTGCGCTTGTTGTTGATCGACGCGATTGCTGGGCGTGCTCATGGCCGGCCTCCGCCAAGCGGGGCGCCGCGGATGATCCGCACCCGGCGCGCGTCCCGCCCACGGCCCAGCCGGAACTCGACCCGATCCACCAGGCCGTCGACCACCAGGGTCCAACCCTCCACCCGGTAGTTGATGAGCTCCGATAGCTTGGAGTCGTGGCCAACGCGGAACAGCGGCGGCAAGGTTCGTAGGCGCGCCGTGCTCTCGAACGCGAAATAGGTTCGCTCGCCGTCGTCCCAGACCGTCTGCGGGCGCAGGCGTCCGCGCCCTTCGATCCGATAGTCGAAGTTGACGGCCGGGGCGCGGGCCGGCGCGAGGGGCGCGGCCAAGGCGGGCGCCGCAGCCACGATGGGGATCGACGGGGGCCTGGGATAGCGCCAGCTGACCTGCGTGACGAAGGCCCGCGCCGAGGCGCGAAGATCCAGGAAATAGGTCCGCCGATTGGTGTTGATCACCAGATTGGTCGACAAGGTCGCGTCGGTCGGCTTGACCAGGACGTGCACGCGCCGGCTCTCTCCTTCCCCGCTCGAACTGTCGCCGATCACCCAGCGGGCGGTGTCGCCAGCGGCGATGGCGTTGGTCGCGACCAGGCTTTCTCCAGGTTCCAGGGCGATGTCGGACACACGGCCCGGTGCGGTCAGCAGCGGGTAGCTCCCACGCGGATCGAACAGGAACTCGATCGGCGCGGCGGCGGCGGGCGCGGGCGCGCGCGCGGTCGGCGCTGCAAGGGCGCCGGTGGCGGCCGCGGTCAAGGCCGTCGTCAGGATGAGGATGTTCATGCCCCGCCCTCCCGCGACCAATTGATCGCGGTGACCCGCACGCCAAGCCCGTTTCTCAGAACTTCCTGATCGGTTCTCGGCTTACTCAACTCGACGGTCAGGATCGCCGACCAGCGCTCGGTTGACTGCAGTTGGCCCTGGACGTAGCGCCGCTCGATCCAGGCCGCGCGGAAGCTCTTGGGTGAAGCCCGCAATACGCTGGTGACCTCGACACTGACCTGCGTGCGCCCGATCTGCTTTTCCAGGTCGATGGCGTTGGCGTAGTCAGTGACGAAGCGCGCCGCATCGCCCTGCACGACAGCGTAGGCGTCGTCCCAGGCGCGGCTGACGGCGACGCCATCGCTGGAGATCGAGCGGACGTTCTCCACGAAATGGCGAAGCGTCGTGCGCACCCCCTCGTCGGTGGGCTTGTAGTTCTTGGTCGCCGGACCGACCGTGCGAATCTCGCCCAGCCGATCGACCTCGACAACCCAGGGCGTGATCGCGCCCTGGGCGCTCAGCCAGGCCAGCGCCCCGCCAAGGGCGCCGGAAAGGCCCAGCAGCCCCAGCGCCATGATCCGCCAGTTGGCGGCCTGGACCCGGGCCGAGCCGATACGCCGGTCCCAGACCTGACCGGCCCGCTGATAAGGGGTTTCTGGCGCCGGCGTGAGGCCAAACCTTGGCCCGCCTTTGAAGGGGTTCATCGTTCAGGACTCCGAGAGTGAAGGTGAAGCGCCGGCGCTGTGATCGTCGCCGCTGGCCAAGCCGTGGGCGGCCAGGCCGGCGCCATGGGCCAGGTCCTGGCGCTGTTTGAGATCGCGAGCCCACGGCGGCGGATCGCCCGCCACGGCCGGGGATGGGGAAGGATCGGCTGCCGAGGAACCGGGGCCGGTCGCAGCGCCCCCGGCCCAAGCCGCGCCCGAGCCTGAGCCTGAACCCGAGCCGGATCCTGGATCCATGCCGGGTCCCGGCGGCGGGGGCGTGTTGGGACCGGGCGAGGACGGCGAGGCGCCTGTCGGCGGGAAGGGGCGCGGCCCGCCCGTCGCCCCATCCACCAGGGCCGATTTCGACGCCAGACCCGCGGCCGCCCCGGTCGCCGCGCCCGCCGCCATTTGGGCGGCCGCGACGCCGGCCACGGCCATGCCGCCGACCGTCAGGCCTGTGCCGACCGCCGCGCCCAGGCCCAGTTGCGGCGCGCCGGAGATCAGGCCCGAGGCGATGCCAGGGCAGAAGATCGACAGGCCAAGGAGCACGAGACTCGCCAACACCAGGGCCAGAGCCTGCTCCAGGGTGGGTTGGCCATCGGTCCAGGTCACCGAAAAGGCGTCGAACAGTGTTGAACCGATGCCGACGATGACGGCCAGAGCCATGACCTTGACGCCCGAGGCCAGGACCGCGCCCAGGACGCGCTCGGCCATGAAGGCGGTGCGGCCGAAAAGGCCGAACGGCACGAGGGCGAAGCCGATCAAGGTGGCGATCTTGAACTCGATCAGCACCACAAAGACCTGCACGGCGATGATGAAGAACGCCACGACCACGAGCAGGAACGCCACCAGCAGCACGAGCACCTGGACGATATTCTCGAAGAAGGCCGGAAAGCCGCAGAGGTCGGCGGCGGCCTCGAGGAAGGGTTTGGCCGACGCCACCCCGATCGCCGCCAAGCGGCCCGGGCGCAGCATCTCGTCGGCCGAGACCCCTGCCCCGCCCGCGGTCAGCCCCAGCTGGGTGAAGCTGGACAGCACCAGGGCCGACAGGGACTGGAAGTTGCCGATCAGGAAGGCGAAGAAGCCGACATAGAGGACCTTGCGGATCAGGCGCGCCAGAATGTCCTCGCCGGCCGCCAGGCTCCACATCAGGGCCGCCAGGGTGACGTCGATCGCCACGAGGATATTGGCCAGGGCGCCGACATGCGGGGCCAGGAGACCAAAGCCGCTGTCGATGTAGCGGTTGAACGTCGCGAAATAGGTGTCGATGACGCCGATGTCGTTCACGGGCGGGTCCTTCCGAAGAAGCGCGCGCGCGAGGCGTCCCAGGCGGCCTGGCAGTCGGGGTCGTGTCCGGCCGCCTCGCCCAGTTGGCGACAGCGGGCCAAACGGTCATCGCGCGCGGCGAGGGCCCGGGTCATCGGAGGCTCGTGTGCCGGGGCCGGCGCGCGCAGCGCCAGGGCGGCGGCCGCGATCGCCGTAAAGGCCGCCAGGCCCCAGACCAGGGCGACCCTCACGGCTGACGGCCCATGAAGCGGCCAAACCGCGCCTTGGCGTCGGCCCGGGCGGCGGCGCGATCGGCCGCCTCCAACGCCTGGGCGCGTCCCTGCGCGGCCATCAAGGCGGTCAGCTGGGTCAGTTGCTGGGCCTGCAGGGCCAGGAGCTGGTTGCCGGCCTGGGCGGCCTGCAGCGCGCCGCTGGCGCCCTGGCTGGCCGAGACCAGGGCGGCCATTTGCCCGTCGCTGTCGCCCAGCGCGCCGACGACGCCGGCCTGCACCTTCAGAGCGTCCTGGAAGGCGGCGACCGAAATCTCCCACCGCGCATCGGCGCGGGCGACGAGGTCGGCGTTGGTCGCGCTCAACGCGGCCGCGCCGTAGCTCTGCGTGAAGGCCTGCTGAATGGCGGCCACGTCATAGGCCAGACGCTGAGCCTGGCCCAGAAGCTGGCGGGTCCGCGCCACCTGAGCCTGGAGCGTGGCCAGGGAGGAATAAGGCAGGCTGGCCAGGTTCTTGGCCTGGCCGATCAGCATCTGGGCCTGGTTCTGCAGGCCGGCGATCTGGTTGTTGATCTGCTGGAGGGCGCGGGCGGCCTGCAGGACGTTCTGCGCGTAGTTGGTGGGGTCGTAGACGGCGATTTGAGCCAAGGCCGAGCCGCTCGCGGCGGTCAGGACCAGGGCGAGCGCCAGGACGGCGCGACGGCGCGCAAGCATGATCAGGTCTCCGGTTGAGGGGCTGGGGAGATGAGGTCGGCGGCCCATCCCAGCCCCCGGGCGCGGAGCCAGGCCGGGGCGAAGGAGCGCCCCGGATTTTCGGCCCGGACCTGGCTCATCTGGGCTTGAAGGGGTTTGGAGGAGGCTGCGGCGAAGGCCAGGGTGACGGGCCCCAGCCCCAGCTCGAACAGGCGCTCGCCGTCCCGTGATTGGACGTAATAGTCGCGGGCGGGAGTGGCTCTGGCGATCAGTTCGATCTGGCGCTCGCCCAGACCAAATTGGTGGTAGGCGGCCGAGCCGGCCGGATCCAGCGCCCAGGCGTTGGGCAGAAAGATTCGCGTCAAGCACAGCTCGGTCAGGGCGTAGGCGATCGGACTGCGCAACACCTGGGTCAGCGACAGGGTGGTCAGGACGACCGAGCCGTTCTTCTTGCGCACCGTTCCCAGCCACGCCTGCAGCTGAGCGCCAAAGGCGGGGTCATCCAGCGCAAGCCAGCCTTCATCGATCAGGATCAGGGTCGGCGCGCCGTCCAGGCGCCGCTCGATGCGATGGAAGAGATAGGCCAGCACGGCGGGGGCGGCGGCCGTGCCCAGCAGGCCCTCGGTCTCGAAGGCCTCGACATCGTGATCGCCCAGGCTTTCGCGATCAGCGTCGAGCAGCCGGCCCCACGCGCCGCCCAGGCAGTACGGCGCCAGGGCCAGCTTCAGCTCCTGGCTAGCCAACAGGGCGCAAAAGCCCGTCAGCGTGCGTTCGTTCGTCGGCGCCGAGGCCAGGCTCGACAAGGCCGCCCACAGATGATCGCGCACAGCCGGCGTCACCACGACCCCTTGCTGGGCCAGGATCGCCGCCAGCCAGTTGGCCGCCCAGATCCGCTCGCTCTCCTGGTCGATCATGGCCAGGGGCTGGAGGTCGACCGCGGGACGATCGGTCTCGCGCAGCACGCCCCCCAGGTCGTGGAAGGCCCCGCCCATCCCCAACGCCGCCGCGCGGATCGACGCGCCGAAGTCGAAGGCGAAGACCCGCGCCCCGCTGTAGCGCCGAAACTGCAGGGCCATCACCGCCAGGAGCACGCTCTTGCCCGCGCCGGTGGGCCCCACGACCAGGGTGTGGCCCACCTCGCCGACATGGGTGGACAGACGAAAAGGCGTGGAGCCCTCGGTGCGCGCCATCAGCAAGGGCGGCCCGTCCAGATGGGCGTTGCGTTCCGGACCGGCCCACACCGCCGACAAGGGGGCGATGTGGGCCAGGTTCAGGGTCGAGAGCGGCGGTTGACGGACATTGGCGTAGGCGTGACCGGGCAAGGACCCGAGCCAGGCTTCGACGGCGCCGACGCGCTCGCGAATGATCGTGAAGTCTCGCCCGGTGATGACGCGTTCGGCCAGGGCGAGCTTGGCGTCGGCCGCCGCCGGATCGTCATCCCAGACCACCAGGTTGGCCGTCACATAGGCGTAGGCCACCGCGTCGCCGCCAAGATCCTGCAGGGCAAGGTCGGCCTCGCTGGCCTTGTTGGCCGCGTCGTTGTCGACGAGGGCGGCCGGCTGCTGGGTCAGGGCCTCCTGCAGCAGGGCCGCGATCGATTTGCGCTTGGCGAACCATTGGCGGCGGATCTTGGCCAGCAGGCCCTGGGCCTGTTCTTGTCGAGGAAGATGGCTCGCGTCGTCCAGCGATAGGGGAAGGCCAGGCGATTGAGATCGTCCAGGACGCCCGCCACGGTTTGGGACGGAAAGCCGACCAGGGTCAGCACGCGCAGGTGAGCCAGGCCTAGCCGCGGCTCCAGACCGCCGTGCAAGGGCTCGGTGGCCAGCACCGCGTCGAGGAAAACGGGGGTTTCGGGAACCCGCACCGATTGGCGCGCGGTCGAAACGGTCCCGTGCAGGAAGCCGAGGGTTTCGGCGTCCGACAACCAGGCCGCCTGCGGCACCATCGCCTCGATCAGGGCCAGCACGCGATTGGAGCGGTCGATGAAGCCGGCGAGCTCGCCGCGCCAGTCGGCCTGGGCGCTCGCGCGCCCTTCCAGGAAGAGGTCGGCCAGGCGACCGGTTTGGTCCGGGGGCGGCAGATAGAGCAGCGTCAGGTAATAGCGGCTCTCGAAGTGCGCGCCGGCCTCCAGGAAGGCGGCCCGTCGTTCTTCATCAACCAGGCCGGACACGGGATCGGGAAAGATGCTCTGGGGGTAGGCCAGGGCCGGGTCGCGCCGCGCCTCGACGAAAAGCGCCCAACCCGAGCCCAGGCGGCGCAGGACATTGTTGACCCGAGCGGCGATCACGGCGACGGCTTCGTCCGAGGCCGAGTCCAGGTCGGGTCCCCGAAAGCGGGCCGTGCGCTGGAAGGCCCCGTCCTTGTTGAGGATCACGCCGGGCGCGACCAGCGCCGCCCAGGGCAGGTAGTCGGCCAGAACCGAGCGTGCGCGCGCATATTCGCGAAGGTCGAGCATGGCTAGACCTCCAGGCGCGCCGGGAGGCGCACATGACGGCGCCCGACCTCGAAGATCAGCGGATCATGGCGCGCGGCCCACACCGCCAGACCATGGCCCACGACCCAGACGGCCAGGCCGACCAGCCACAGTCTCAGGCCCACCCCCAGGGCGGCGGCCAGGGTGCCGTTGACCAGGGCGATCGCGCGAGGCGCGCCGGCCAGAAGGACCGGGTCGATCAGGGCCCGATGGACGGGCGCGGCGAAGGTCCTCGCGCGATCGCCGGCCATCAGATCAGCGCCCCGCCGCCAAAGCTGAAGAACGACAGGAAGAAGCTGGAGGCGGCGAAGGCGATCGACAGGCCGAACACGATCTGGATCAGCCGCCGCGTGCCGCCGGTGCTGTCGCCGAACGCCAGGGCCAGGCCGGTCATGATGATGATGACGACGGCGATGATCTTGGCCACGGGACCTTCGATCGACTCCAGGATCTTCTGGAGCGGCTCTTCCCAGGGCATGGAGGAGCCGGCGGCGTAGGCCTGGGCCGACAGCAGGCTCAGCATCGAGGTCAGGCTGGCGAGGATCCCGTTCCGCAGTCGCGGCGGCGGGGACTGGGACGCGGGGCGAGCGCCGGACATGGAGGCGCGCGACAGGGCAAGGCTCGTGGACACGAGGCCATTCTCCTTTGGTTGGTCAGGGGGTTTGGGGGCTCTTAGGTCTCAGGCGGGGCTGAGCTGGTAGGCGCCGTCGGGCGCCAGGCCCTCCAGGCGGGCAAGGTCGACGAGGCGACGCTGTCGGCCGCGACCGGACAGGACGGCGATCACATCGATGGTTTCGGCGATGAGGCCGCGAGGCGCCGTGACGACGGCTTCCTGGATCAGTTGCTCCAGGCGCAGCAACGCGCCTACTGACGAGCCGGCGTGCAAGGTGGCGACGCCACCGGGGTGGCCGGTGCCCCAGGCCTTGATCAGGTCCAGGGCCTCGCCGCCGCGCACCTCGCCGATGATGATACGGTCAGGCCGCAGGCGCAGGGTCGAGCGCACCAGCTCGGTGAGCCCCACCACGCCGTCGACGGTGCGCATGGCCACGAGGTTCGGCGCGGCGCATTGCAGTTCGCGAAGGTCCTCGCAGAGGATGACGCGATCGCCGCTCTCGGCGACCTTGGCCAGCAGAGCATTGACCAGGGTGGTCTTGCCGCTCGAGGTCGGCCCGGCCACGAGGATGTTGCGGCGCTCGCGCACGGCGTCGGCCAGGATGGCGGCCTGGGCGGCGTCCATGACGCCGGATCGGACATAGTCGTCCAGGCAGAACAGCTGACGCGCCGGCTTGCGCACGGAGAAGGCCGGCGCGGCCACCAGCGGCGGCAGCAGGCCCTCGAACCGCTCGCCCGTCCCGGGCAGCTCCGCCGACAGCCGCGGCCGGCCGGCATGGGCCTCGGCGTCGACATGGTGGGCGACCAGCCGGATGATCCGCTCGGCGTCGGCGGCGCTGAGCGTCAATTCGGCGTCCACCAGCCCCGCGTCGAAGCGATCGAGCCAGACGCGGCCATCGGGATTGACCATCAGCTCGGCGACGCCGGGATCGTCGAGCCTGGCGAGCAGTAGCGGTCCCAAGGCCGAGCGCAGCATGCGTTCGGTGCGGGACAGGGCGGTGGTTTCGGGCTGGTCCATCGTGGTCCCCGTGGCTGTCGGGGACGAGTAAGAAGACCGCGGACGCACCGATCTCAACAGTCAAATCGAGCGCGCCAACCCTGGGAAAGGAAAAGAACGACGCGGAAAATCCGCCGCCCAAGACGCCTCGCCCAAGCGCGATCAGGGGGCCAGGAGCGCCGCCTCGATGTCCGCGCCGCCGGTGAGCGCCAGGTCGGTGGCGCAGGCGCCGACGGCGACCCCGTAGCGCCCTGCCGGAACGCTCCAGCCGCGCGCCCTGCTGTCGAAATCGGCCAGCAGGCGTCGATCGGCGCTCACGCTTACACGAACGGTTTGCGAGGGCGCGAGAACCACCTTTTGCCAGCCGATCAGGCGCACGAGCGCTTGGCCGGCCCGGTCGACCAGATAAACCTGCGGGGTGTCTGCGCCCAGGCGATCTCCGACATTGGTCACGTCGAAGCTCACCGTCAGGGTCGCCCCGCCCGTGACCTCCAGGTTCCCGTATCGAAAATCGGTATAGGACAGGCCAAAGCCGAACGGGAAGAGCGGCGTGGCGCCGTTGCGCGCATGCCAGCGATAGCCGACGTCGGCGCCTTCGTCGTGGGGGGCGTCGAAACTGGGTTGCCGGGCGACATCGACCGCAGGCCCGCGCGGCACGGCCCAGCGCTGGCCGGTCCCCGCGATCGAGGCGCGAGGAAGCTGCGTCTCGGTGGCCGGGAAGGTCATGGGCAGACGGCCGCTGGGGCTGACATCTCCAAACAGCAGGGCCGCGATCGCCTCGCCGCCGGCCGAGCCCGGGTACCAGGCCTCCAGCACCGCCGCCACGTCCTGCAGCCAAGGCATCAGCACCGGCCCACCGGTCTCCAGGATCACGATGGTCCTGGGATTGACGGCGGCGACCGCCGCGATCAAGGCGTCCTGTCCGTTGGGCAAGGTCAGGTCCGGGGCGTCGAACCCCTCGCCCATCCACTGGGTGGCGAACACGATGGCGACGTCGGCCTTGGCCGCCATGGCGACAGCTTCCGAGGGATAGCGGCCGTTGGAGAAGCGGACGCGGGCGTTGGGCGCGCGCTTGCGGATGGCCTTCAAGGGCGAGGCGGGATGATAGTGTTCGCTCATCCACACCGACAAATCGCCCTCGCCGCCCAGGCTCTGAACCGCCGCGAAACCGCCTCTGGGCGTGACCTGCGAGGATCCCGCTCCTGAGATGACGCCAAGATCGGCCAAGCCGCCGACGACCAGGATCGTGCCGACCGTTTCCGCGAGCGGCAGCAGCCCGCCCTGGTTGCGCAGCAGCACCGCGCCGTCCTCGGCGACCGTTTGGGCCAGCTTTTCGTGGGCGTCAAAGTCGATGGGCTCTCCGGCCCGGCTTGGGCGGTCAAAGACCCCGACGGCGAACAGCGAGCGAAGGATACGCTCGCACATGTCCTGTACGCGGCTCGCCGAGACCGCGCCCGCCTTCATGGCCGCCTTCAGCGGCTCGGCGAACCAGACGGCGTGATCGAGCTGGGCGCCCGATTGCTGGTCGCAGCCGGCGTTGGCCGCCTCCACGCCGCTGAGCGCGCCCCAGTCGGACATCACCCAGCCGGGAAACGCCCAATCGCCTTTGAGCACGCCATTGAGCAGAGGCTCATGGGCGCAGGCGTAGTGGCCGTTGATCCGGTTGTAGCCGCTCATCACCGAGCCGGGCGCGCCCCGTTCGATCGCGATCTGGAAGGCCAGAAGGTCGCTCTCGCGCAGCGCGCCGTCCTCGATGACGGCGTTCACGACATGGCGGCCGGTCTCCTGGTCGTTGAGGATGAAGTGCTTGAGGCAGGCAACAACCCCTTCCTGCTGGACACCGCGGATGGCCGCGCCGGCCAGGACGCCCGCCAGCAGGGGATCTTCGCCGAGATATTCGAAGTTGCGGCCGCACCGGGGATCGCGCGTCAGGTTGGCGCCGGGGCCGAGAAGGACATTGAAGCCTTTCCTCGCCGCCTCGTCTGCGATCATCGCCCCGGCGGCCCTCGCCAGCACGGGGTCCCAGGTCGAGGCCATGCACAGACCGGACGGCGCGGCCGTGGCGACATCGCCGGGTCGCGCGTCGGCCATGTTGGCCACGCCCAGGCTGGCGTCGGTTTCGAACAGTCCGGGAAAGCCCAGGCGCGGGATCGGCGGGACATAGCCGGAACCGGGCACGGCGCCCTCGGGGATCGCGTAACCCTTGGCCAGAGGCACGGCCATCAAGCTGTGGAGCAGGCCGATCCGCTCGTCGTCGGTCATCGCCTCGGCCAGCAGACGCGCCCGTTCGTCAGGCGAGAGCGAGACGTCCATCCAGGCGCGACTTGAAAGCGTGGGGGCGACAACGGCGTTCAAGGGAAATCCTAACGTGTCAAAGCGCTGATCGGGTCGAGCCACCGGTGTCACGGCGGATCGGGCGTTCGCCGGCAGGCGCAGGCCGACCAGGGAGGCCAGGCCTCCCTGGTCGGCGCGATGCTAGAAGCGTGCGTCCAAGGTCACGCCGAAGCTGCGGCGCCAGTCCATCGAGGGGGTGGTCCAGTAGGATCGGCCCGCGCCGCCGTTGAAGGCCCCGAGCGGATCGGCGACGATGTAGGGATAGGCGTTGTCCAGGAGGTTGCGGCCAAAGACGCTGATCCCCCAACGACCGTCGAAGCTGCGCACGCCGACCCGGCCGCCCAGCAGCCACTGGGCGCGGCTGGTGGTCACCGGATTGGGCGAAGGATTGAAGTCGGTCGACGACTGGTAGGTCAGGTCCGACTGGACAAAACCTTCCAGCGCGCCCATCGGGCGGGTGTATTCCCCGTTCACCAGCAAGCGCCATTTGGGCACATTGGCCACCTGGGAGACCGGGCGCGTCGTGCCGGCCGCCGAACAGGTCCCCACGCCCTTCGCCTGCTCGCTGTTGCACGCCACCAGGAAGGTCGGAGCGTATTCAGCGTCGTTGTAGATCACCCCTGCATTGAGGGAGAGACTGCGCATGGGCTTGCCAAACAGATTCAGCTCAAAGCCCTTGGACGTCATGTAGGGCGAGTTGCCCTGAGCAAACCCCGGGACGGGATTGGCCGGGGTCGAGGGCACGAACACGGCGGTCTGGAAGTTGTCGACCTTGTTGTGAAAGAGCGAGGCGGTGGCCAGAACGCGGCCGTCGAACAGCGCGCCCTTGTAGCCCAGCTCGTAGTACATCGGTTTTTCAGGCTCGATGATCGGGTCCACGCCTGGCCCGGCCTGATCGTTCACCGCTGGCCCCTTGTAGCCGCGGGACGCGGTCAGATAGGCCATCGCGGACGGCGAGAAGGCGTACTGGGCGCCCAGCTTCCAGGAGAAGTTGTCGGTCTTGACCCGTCCGCTTACCGAGCTCGAGGAGAAGGCGGGGGTGGCGATGTAGCCCAGGGCCGCGATCTGCGCCGGCGTGAAGGCGACGGCGTCGTCCTTGAGGAACTCGTCGGTGTAGCGCCCTCCGACGATGAAGGAGAGCTTTTCAGTGGCGTGCAGGGTGGCCTGGCCAAAGGCGGCGTAGCTGCGTTGATAGACGTCGGTGACGCCGCCCCGGCCCGCCTTCAGCGGCGCCGGCAGCAGTCCAAGGCCGCCGCCCTGGAAGGTCAGGTCGTGCGAGGCGGTGTCGGAGAAGAACAGCCCCGCCACGAACTCGACCTTCTCGCCCTTGGGCGAGGTCAGGCGCAGTTCCTGGCTGAAGGTTTCGATCTTGGACGGGGCCAGGTTGGTGCTGAGAATATTGGTGTTGAGCAGATCGGTGTCGCCGCCCAGGCCAAAATAGCCGAACTTGCCGCCCTCGCGCCAACGGTTGGCGGTGATCGAGGTCAGCACGTAGTCGCCCGGCAGGGTGTAGTCGATCTGGGCTGACAGCCCGTAGCTGACGTCCCGGCTGGTCGGCTTGTTATCGCCTTCCGAGCAATTTTCTTCGTTGTGGAGGCTGGCGATGACGCCGCACGCCGCCAGGCGCGAGGCCAGCGCCGGGGTTTGAACGATGGCGTAGACATAGGGCTGCAGACCGTTGGTTCCGGTCTTCTGCCAGTCGCCGATCACATTGATCGCCAGATTGCTGGTGGGTTCCCACAGCAGGCGACCACGACCGCCATAGCTGCTGTTCTTCTTGGACTTGCCGGTCAGGACGTTGCGGACGACGCCGTCCTGGTCGCGGTTGTTGAGATTGAAACGCAGCGCCGCAGTCTCGCTGATGGGCAGGTTCACCGTCAGGCGCTGGCGTTGGTAGTCATAATTGCCGATGTCGGCGTGGGCGATGACTTCGAACCGGCTGGGATTGGGCGCCTTGGTGACGATGTTGATGACGCCCGCGGAGGCGTTCTTGCCAAACAGCATGCCTTGCGGACCGGCCAGCACCTCGACGCGCTCGACGTCGGACAGTTCGCTGATCTGGGTGCGGCCCATGACGACGCCGTCCAGAACCACCGACACGGCCGATTCCGACGAGCGGGTGAAGCCGTTGGTGCTGACGCCGCGGATCGCGGGCGTCGCGCCGGTGACGCCGCTCGACGATAGGGACGGCACCGACCGGGTGAGGTCGCCGATCTGACCGACGTTCTGGCGATCCAGTTGGGCCGCGCCGACCACGCTGACCGAGACGGGCACGTCCTGCAGGCGTTCCTCACGCTTCTGGGCGGTGACGACGATCTCTGTGACGGTGGCGTCGTCACTCACGGGCGCCGGGGTTTGGGCCTGGGCGAAGGCGGCCATGGGGACCGTGAGGGCCGCGATCCCGCAAGAGGCCAAGAACAAAACACGCGATGACTTCAAGCTGCGACCCATAACGGTCCTCCCAATCGACCGCTCAGGGTCGTTCGCGAGATGCTTTACCCACCAATTTGCAATCGGTACAGTCTGTTTGTTACTTGAAACTAGAGACCGATGTTCGGCGAAACCAGCCAGGAAGGCGCTCGTCCTTGAAACACCAGACACCATCTTTCGGCTCTCGGCGCGGCGCGCTGGGCGAACGCGCCCCGCGCGGCGAGGCCAAGGTTGAGCGAGGTCAAGCAGCGCGCTCAAAGCCTTGGCGGCGGAAGGCCTGGTTCGGGCGCGCAAAGGGCCGCCTCCCATCAAGCAGGACCGACATGCGGCGCCGCGGCTCGCAAGCCCGCCCAAAGACAAGCGCCGCGCTGCGGCTGGGAGTTATGAGATGATGAGCCGTCGCACCTTGCTTGCGGCCTCCGGGGCCGTGTCGATGGCCAGCGTCGGCGCAGAGAGCCGCGCGGCGTCGCCGGCCGCGCTCAAGATCGTCGATCTGAAAGTCGAATCGCTTGTTGAACCTCTGGGGCTGGACAGTCCTCGCCCCTATTTGAGCTGGCGCCTGAACAGCGCGCGTCGCGATGCGGCCCAGAGCGCCTACCGCATCGCCGTCGCCTCCTCAGCCGACAAACTCGCCGCGGGCCAGTACGACCTTTGGGACACGGGCCGCGTCGCCTCCAGCGACAGCCTGGGCCATCCCTATGGCGGGCGCCCTCTGAACTCCAGGCAGAAGGTCCATTGGCAGGTCGAGGTCTGGGATGAGCGCGAGGGGCGCCAAAGCGCCCGCTCGGCGTGGGAGATGGGCCTTCTGGAGCCGGCGGACTGGACCGCCCAGTGGATCGCGGCGGAGGCCGAGCGTGACCGGCTGGACCGTCTGGCGGGCTTCCATTGGATGTGGGCGGGAGACGCGCATCCCGGAAAGCCCCGAAAATTTCGCTTCAGCTTTGATCTGCCCCAGGCCGCGCAGGGCGTGCTCCTGGCCGGTGGCGTGGATCGGCTGGAGGGCTTGTGGCTCGATGGCCAGCCCCTGCAAGCGCTGCAGGCCGCGTCGATCGATTTCGCCAAGCCGCCGTTGACGGAACTCCCTGTAAATTTGGCTCGGGGCCGCCACGTCGTCGCCGGGCAGGTCAAGGTGGACAAGGGCGTCCTGCCCTCCCCGACCGGCGCCTTCGGGGCGCTGGTCCGCCTCGTGCTCCCCGACGGCCAGCGCCTTTGGGCGTCCCCCAAGGATCGGTGCAAGACTTCCCTCGATGACGCCGCCGATTGGTTCGCGCCCGACTTCGACGACGGGGCCTGGGCCCCCGCGACCTTGGCGACGCCGCAGCCCAACACCCCGTGGCCGGCGCGCCCCGCCGTCCTGATGCGCAAAGGCTTCGAAACGTCAGGGGCCGTCGTTTCGGCGAGACTCTACGCGGCGGCCTTGGGCGGCTTCCAGGCGCGGCTGAACGGCCAGGCCGTCGACGACGGACTGCTGGCCCCCGGATACACGGACTACAGGGCCAGAACCCCCTACCGCGCCTACGACGTGACCGAACTGATCAAGCCTGGTCGGAACGCGTTGGGATTTTGGGTGGCGGACGGCTGGTTCGCCAGCGTGGTGGCGCCGGCCTCGCGATTCAGCTTCGGGCCCGCGCCCCGGCGTCTGCTCGCCCAATTGGAGATCACCTATGCCGACGGCCGGCGCGTGGTCGTGGCGACCGATCCCAGCTGGAGCGTGCGCCAGAGCGCCGTTGTCTCCGCCGAGATCTACAATGGCGAGACCTATGACGCGCGTCTGGAAGTCGATGGATGGGACCAGGCCGGTGTGGCCGAGGCCGGCTGGGAGAAGGCCGCGTTGGCGCCTGCACCCCAGGCGCCGCCGAGCGCCGACATTGTCCCGCCGGTCCGCGTCACCCAGGTCCTTGCCCCGGTAAAGCGTACGGCCCTGTCCTCCAACGTCGCCGTCTTTGACTTTGGCCAAAACCTCGCGGGCGTCCCGCAGATCACGCTGCAAGGCCCGGCCGGCTCGACCGTGACGCTGAAGTTCGCCGAGGTGTTGACCAAGGATGGCCGCGCAGACCAGTCCAACCTGCGCGCGGCTCGCGCCACCGATCACTATACCTGTCGCGGCGCGGCTCGTGGCGAGGCCTACCAGCCTGCGTTCACCTTCCACGGCTTTCGCTACGTCGAGGTTTCCGGTCTTGCCGCCTTGCGCCGGTTCGACCTGAAGGCGGGGGTCATCCACAACGACCTGCCCATGACCGCCAGCATCGCCATCGAGGACCCGACGATCGCCGGCATTTGGCGCAACGCCCATTGGAGCCAGCGCTCCAACTTCATCGGCGTGCCCACCGATTGCCCGCAGCGGGACGAGCGTCTGGGTTGGACGGGCGATGCTCAGGTGTTCTGGGACGCGGCGGCGTTCAACATGGACGTGGAGCTCTTCACGCGCCGGTTCATGGAAGAGCTGCGCATCGCCCAGGACAGCCAGGGCGGGTTCCCGGTCTTCGCGCCGGCGGCAAGCCGTCCGCCCGCCTCGATTGGTCCAACGCCGGGCTGGGCGGACGCCGGCGTGATCCTGCCTTGGACCGCCTGGCGGCGTTCGGGGTCCACGGCGGTGATCGAAGAGAACTGGAGCGCCGTGAGCCGTTATCTGGCGGCGATCGCCAAGACCAACCCCGATGGCGTGTGGCGCAACAAGCGCGGGATCGACTTTGGCGATTGGCTTTCGATCGACGCTAAAACCGCCTGGGACGAAACCACGCCCAGGGACCTGATCGCCACGGCCTACTGGGCTTACGACACGGGCTTGATGGCCGACATGGCCGCCGCGACCGGTCGCAAGGACGAGGCGACCCACTTCCAGGCCGAGCACGAGCGGGTCAGGGGCGCCTTCCGCGACGCCTTCGTGGCCAAGGACGGGCAGATCGGCAACGGCAGCCAGACCAGCTACATCCTGCCGCTGCGCTTCAACCTGCTCACGCCTGCTCAGCATCAGACGGCGGGGCAGCGTCTTGCCGCCTCGATCCGTGAGCGCGGATCCCTGACGACGGGTTTTCTCGGGACGCCCTACATCCTCGACGCCCTGGCCGATAGCGGCCAGGCTCAGACGGCGATGACGCTTCTGCGGCGCCAGGACTATCCGTCCTGGGGCTACATGCTGAGCAAGGGGGCGACGTCGATGTGGGAACGCTGGAACGCCGACACCGGCGACGTGGCCATGAACTCCTTCAACCACTACGCCTTGGGCGCGGTGAGCGGCTTTATCATGCGCCGGCTCGTCGGCATCGACGCCCTGGAACCGGGGTTCCGCCGCATCCTGGCGCGTCCCCTGATCACGGCAAGCTCACGGCAGGCGGCGGGCAAGCACCTGTCGCCGATGGGCATGATCCAGAGCGACTGGCATGTCTCGCCGCAGGGGAGCCTGGCCTTGTCGCTGCAGGTCCCCGCCAACGCGTCCGCCCAACTGGTCCTGCCCGCCGGTGTCTACAGGGCCGCCGGCGAGCCGCTGATCCCGGCGACCTCCGCCCAGGACGGGGATGGAAGCAAGACCGCCGTCTTCGAGCTGGCGGCCGGATCCCACAGCATCACCGGCGAGGTCGCCCGACTAGACGCCTAGCCAGAGCCGGGGAAAGAGCAGACGCCGCTCCCTCTTCGCGCCGTCGCTCTGACGGCGCTTCACGCTTGTTCGGCGGCGAGCCAGGGCGTGAGCCTGGCCACCAGATCGGCGGCCGGCCTGCGCGGCCGGCCGTCCAAGGTGATGCAGACGGCCTCGACCCGCGCCTGGCAGAGGACCGCCTCGCCGCATTGAATCGCCTGGCGCGCCAGAAGCCTGACGCCCTTGATCTGCGTCCAAGCGGTGTGGACCACCAGGGCGTCGTCGATACGGGCCGCGCGCTTGAAGTCGATCTCCATGCGCGTGATGGCGAAGGCGGTGTCGCTGGCCGCCAGCTCGGTGTGGGAAACGCCGATGATCCGGAAGCTGTCGCTGCGCCCGCGCTCGAAAAACCGCAGGTAATTGGCGTGATACACGATCCCTGAGAAGTCCGTGTCCTCGTAGTAGACGCGGATCGGAAGCTGGTGCTCGGAGCCGATGAAGACGCCGGCGTTTGGTTCGCTCATGGTGGACCCGCGCTGGCTGACCGACCGCGCTTGCGGAGGCCAAGGGGAGCGTCCGGCCGCGGCGCCGCTGAACGCGAGAATCATAGAAACAATACATCCTGTTTCTATTGACAGGAGCGCGATGTCACGGCCCTGTGCGCCCTCAAAACCAATCGACCGGGGAAACGATCAGGTGCGTAAGGTGGGAATCGCCTTCAGGGCGCTGGGCTATCTCTTGCTGGCGCCGCTGGTGCTGATTTCTTGGTTGGGCCTGCTGCGCACCGGCGTCATGCCGCAATATGTCGCCCAGCTTGTCCTGGAATGGCTGGGACCGCCGCTCCTCGTGATCCTGCTGATCGGCCTGGCCCTGACGCTTCGGCGGTGGCTCAAGACCCGTCGGCGGGGCTTCCTGATCCCGGTCGTGCTCGTCGGCTCGGCGGTTGTCGCCAGCGGCTACACGCTGGGCGGCTATGTCGCCGCGGCCAGGGCGCACGGCATCTCCATCAACCTCGTGCACGCGGTCGCGCCGCAGTGGTTCCACAAGGGCCCCCCGCCTCATACTTTCGTCTTCGACCGCTATGACGGCGAGGAGGCCAAGCTCCACGTCTATCCGCCGTCTGGGGCGCGCCCAGGCGGGGCGCCGGTTCTCGTCTACGTGCATGGCGGCGGCTGGAAGCTTGGTGACTCCGTGGGCCGCGACCGCGACATGCGTTGGTTCGCCGAGCAGGGCTATCTTGCCATCGCCGTCGATTACACCCTGTCGTCGGACCACCGCCACCTGTGGGACGTCACCCAACCGCAGATCGCCTGCTCGCTGGCCTGGATCGGGAAGAATGCAGCCCGGTTCGGGGGCGACGCGGACCGCTTGGCGCTGTTCGGCGAGTCGGCGGGCGGCAATCTGGTGCTCAACGTCGGCAACCTTATCAACGCCGGCAAGCTCGCCAGCCGATGCGGCGGCCAGGTTCCAACCGTCAAGGCGGTGGCGGCGATCTATCCGCCCGTGGATGTGAGGGCGATCTATCGTCACCCCGCCGCGACCTGGGCGGCGCTGGCCTATATCGGCGGTTCGCCCGAACAATATCCGGCGCGATACGCCGCGGTGTCGCCAGTCAACTCGACCGCGCCGTCGAACCCGCCCGCCCTGATCATAACGGGCCTGGACGACAGCACCGTGCCGGTGAGCGACACCCTGGCCTTTGTGAAGACCGCGCAGGCCGACGGACGGCCGGTCGACCTGATCACCATCCCGCGCGCCGGTCATGGTTTCGAGCTTGTGCCCGGCAGCATTGGAAATCAGACGTACCGCGCCGCCACCTTGAACCTCTTGAAGAAGCACGGCCTGCAGCCGTGATCGCGGTCGCCGCCGATCGGGCCGTCCCTCGCCCTGTCCTGAAAACAAGCCGGGTCGGCGGGCGCAGGCTCGCAGCCCCTCCCCTCACCTTGGAGGGACCGAGCGCGTCTCAGAACGCCGTGGGCAGCCCGCTGGCGGCAAGTTCGTCCTTCGTCACATACCGCTCGGCGGCATAGTAGGCCTTCAAGAGCCCCGGATCGTTCTGGCCAGGATCCATTAGCCAGCGCGTGTGCCAGGTCATGAACCACAACCAGTCGGCCTGGGGGCCGAGCAAGGCCGGATCGGGGATTGGCCCGTTCTCGTGCAGGCAGATCGGCACGCTGTCGCCGACGATCGCCTTGACCGCCCCGAACATCGGGGCCAGGGCGCCATGGTCCTCAACATAGATGTCAGCGCCGGCGACATCGACCAGGTCACGGCCCGGATACCAGGCCGGATCGACGTTCTGGCCGGCCCAGCCCAACACCCAGATCAGGTTGTCGAGACCCCGGCGGCGCGTGAACTCGTCATGCATCAGCGCCCACAGCGCCTTGAAGGCCTCAGGCCCATGCTGGCCCCACCAGAACCAGTCGCCGCTGAACTCGTGCAGCGGTCGCCAGAGCACCGGCACGCGCCGATCGCGCAGCACGGCCAGCAGGTCGGCGATCGCGTCCAGGTCGCGATGCAAAGCCAGGTTCTGGGGCGTGCCCGGCTTCAGGGCCGCGACCAGGTCGAAGTCTTTCTTCGAGTTCTCGTACCCCGTCCCGACATCCGGCGCGCCCCAGTGCCAGCACAGGGTGACGATCCCGCCCGAGCGATGCCAAGCGCTCGCCCGCTCGTTGACCGCGGCGTTGTCGCGCGGGTCCATGTAGTCGAGGCCAAGGATCGCGGGCTGACGGCCGGTCGCCCGCGCGATGTAGTCCAACTCGACGCGAGGACCGGCGCGGGCCACGCCCAGCTCCTGCTGGCCGGTCAGGGTCTTGCGCCCGTAGAGGCTCCAGAGGAAGCCGTAGAGGGCGCGGGCCTCGACCGAGGCGCGAGGATTGCTCAGGCGGCGCGAGGGCGCCGCGGCTAGGGCTGTTCCGCCGACCGCCGCCAGCGCCAGGCCCGTGGCCAGGGTCGAGCGCCTGGAAACCCTCATGACATGCTCCTAGGCACGCTCGGAGAACCGGTCATAGGCGTCGATGCGCCGGGCCAGCAGATCGATCTCGCCGCCATAGATCTCCTGGCGCAGGAACAAGAGTTCGGCGTCCTTGTCGGCCTCGGCGACGTCGACATACCAGCAGCGCGACGGCACGGCGTCATCGCCGTTCCAGCGATAGCCGCGAGCCTTCAGCTTGTCCTTCATGGCGAACGGCGAGTTTTCGGCCCAGATCCGCCAGGTCGGGGCACGCGCCCGCTCCAGCAGGGCGGCCAAGGCCGGAACGCCGCTCCTGGGCAGGTCGCACGCCAGCAGTTCGATGGCCGCGGCGCAATCATTGACCGCCCGGTGACGGTCGTAGAAGAACCCCGCCCCGGCCGCGAGCCAGGCCAGCTTGACGCCCTCGTGCCCCTCGGCGGCCCAGTCGACCCGGCTCATCGAGCAGGCCCAGGGCTTAGTGCGGAAGACCTCGCTGAACCGCTCGAGGAAGCGCCGGTCGAAGGCGGCGTTGTGGGCGATGACCAGGGCGGCGGGGGCCGCCGCGGCCGTCACGGCGTCCAGGTCGAGGGTCTTGCCGGCGACCATGGCGTCGTCGATGCCGGTCAGGGCGGTGATTTCGGGCGGGATTGGCCGCGCCGGCTCGCGAAAGCCGTGGAAGGCCTCGCCGACCTCGTAGATCCGCCCGTCCGCCCCATAGCGGAACGGGACCATGGCCAGCTCGATGATCTCGTCGTGCCGCCAGTCCAGGCCCGTGGTCTCGACGTCGACGAACAGGCCCGTGCGGACGATGGCGCCGTCCGGGATCGCCACCGGCGGCCGGGGCTTCAGCCGGCGCAGCACGCGATACTCGCCGCTCGCGCGCAGCGCTGCGGCCATCGCTTCCAGATCCAGGGCCTGATCCTCCATATCGCCCGCATAGCACCAGAGCCGATTCCTAGGCCAGTCGGGGCCTTGCCAGAACCGATCCCCGTTTCGCGTTCCGGGCGATTGACTCCCGCCGCCCAATGAGAACAATTGCGGAACGTTCTGGACATCCGCCATGCCCCCTCCCCCGCGTCGCGGGCGCCTCGCCGCGACCGCCGGCCAGGCGCCCGGTGTCTGGCGCAAGAGCATCGAGAAACTGACCCGCCAGCGCGAGCACGCCGGCGATCGGACCAGCCGCACGCTCTGCTTCACCTTTCCCGGCGGCCGCCGCGCCTCGCGCAGCCGCGTGACCTTCGTCTCGCCCGAGCATGTGCCCGAGTTCGACGGCGACGAGGCCTGGTTCGAGATGGAACTGGTGGCGGGCGTCCCCTGGTCCTGGTGGCGCGCCGTGCGCCAGGTCGACCCGCCCGCCACCGCCAGACAGGCCAATGAGGCCCGATGAGCGTCCAGCCGAGCCTCTTTGACCTGCCGCCCGCGCCGCGCCGGCCCATGCCGTAGGGCTTCGCCTACCAGCCGGACCTGATCGGCCCGGCCGAGGAGCGCGACCTGGTGGCTCGGCTCAAAGGCCTGGACTTCAAGCCCTACGAGCACCTGGGCTATCTGGGCAACCGCCGGGTCGCCAGCTTCGGCTGGCGGCGGGACGACAACGGCCGGATGGCGGCGACCGACGAGCCGATCCCCGACTTCCTGCGCCCCTTGCTCGACAAGGTCGCCGCCTTCACGGGTTTGCCCTGCGAAAGCTTCCGCCACGCCCTGGTCACCGAATATGCGCCGGGGGCCGGCATCGGCTGGCATCGCGACCGCCCGCCCGCCGTGGCCATCGCCGGGGTGTCGCTGGTCTCGCCCTGCAGCTTTCGCCTCCGGCGCAAGGCCGGAGACACCTGGGACCGGGCCACGATCGAGGCCCAGCCCCGCTCGGCCTATCTGATGAGCGGGCCGGCCCGCAGCGACTGGCAGCACAGCATTCCGCCGGTCGCGGCGCTGCGCTATTCGGTGACCTTCCGGACCGTGCGCGCGCCAAGGCCCAGCTACTGACGCACACGTGTTTTGAGGCCGGCCCGCTGGAACGACAGGATGGGCGTCGCACCAGGACGGGAAAGCCAAGATGATCGAGCGGACATTCCAGCCGGGCGAGCAGGTGCTGCGCACCGGCGTCAACCTGCCGCATCTGGGCGTCTTCAGCGGCCAGGTCTACGAGGTCGAGGACTTCGAGCGCCATCACGCCGAAGGCCTCTATATCCGCGGCGTCCCCGAGGGCCTGGACCCGGGCAGCTTCCAGCCGATCGAGGCTTGATAATCGCCGGCCGCCACATCAAGAGGTGAAGATCGTCACCTTCAGCATCAACACTGTCGTCAGCCGATTGTCAGGCGCACCACGCTCAAGCCATCGGGCGGTTTGGGTTAGGCGGCATAAACACCAACGGCTCACCCATGGTGTCGCGATACGAAAGGGGCTGCTTGCCGTCGATATCGCGGATCCCGTAGCGTTGCCCCAGTTCCGCGCCGATCAGCGCTTGGCCGGAAAACTCCATGAGCGCCGGGTCGTCATGCAGCGCATTGACAACCAAGCCCGTGAACTCGGGCCGTTCGAACTCGGCCAGGTGATTGGCGAGCGTCGGCGGCAGATGCTCCTTGGGCGTCGTCTCCGCGAACTGGGCGACCGCATCCGAATAGATGAAGCCTGGCCAGATCGACACGCAGCCGACGTTGTGCGGTCGCAGCTCCAGGGCCATGTCGAAGCTCATTTTGTCGGTGCCGGCCTTGGCCGCCCCATAGGCTGGACCATGGAAATAGGTCACCGCGCCATAGAAGGAGATGTTCGCAATCAGTCCCCGCCGACGCTGCACCATCAGCGGCGCGGCGAAATAGGCGGCGATATAGTTGGTATGTAAGCCGATCTCGATCATGTCGCCGATCGACAGCGGCTTTTCCCAAAAGGCGCCAGGCCGCGCCAGCTCGGGTGGCGCCGCCGCGGCGTTGTTGACCAGGATATCAAGCTGACCGGCCTCTTCTCTGATCTGCTTGATCAAGCCCTCGACCGCAGCGGGATCGTGCTGGTCAAGCGCGACGGGAACACCCTTGCCGCCGCCCGCGGACACTTCGGCGGCAGCGTCGGCCAGCATCGCCTCGCTTGTTTGGCGGCTTGTCATGTAGACGGTAGCACCCATTCGGCCGAACTGGCGTGCGATGCCACGCCCAAGTCCGCGGCTCGCTCCGGTCACCAGGACCACCTTGTGCGTGCTGTCGTTCATCTCTGACGTCCCCCGCGCGCTCATCGTGGCGAGCCAATTGTCTGACGGCGCATGCTCTTGGTGATAACCAGTTCCCATTCCATCGCTGGTTACGATCCGGAACCGGTGTATCAGCCACCCTGGCCAGGCATAAGGAGGCACATCTTTGTCACCTGGATTTTCGACTGCTCCGGACTCCGAGTGCCTCGACATCCGCGAAGTGCTGAACCGGGTGGGCGACAAGTGGAGCCTGTTGGTGATCAGCGCCCTAGCTGGTGGACCGCGGCGATTCAACGACCTGCGACGCGGCGTCCACGGCATCTCACAACGGATGCAGACGCTCACCCTGCGCCTCCTGGAGCGTGATGGCCTGGTCTCTCGAACCATCTTCGCCACCGTTCCGCCGAGCGTCGAGTACGAGCTGACGCCGCTCGGTCGCACGTTGATTGAGCCAGTTCGAGCGCTGTCGCAGTGGGCGCGCGAGCACCGTCAGGAAATCCGCGCGGCACGGGCGCAGTTCGACGCCGCCTAACGGTGCTCCTGCACATGCTATCCGCCGCGCCTGGGCATCCGCCTGGTGGGCGTGACCCTGTCGAACTTCGACCAGGCCATCGCCCTAAAGGACGAACAGCTGGGCCTTGGCCTTGACGTGGCGCCGAGCGGCGTGTCGATGGCCCTCAACCCTGCCTAGGATCCAGACCATGTCGCCTCGCCGTCGCCCCAGCGCCCGGATCCTGACGCCCGTCGGCTGGGCCGGCCTTCTGACGACCATCGGACTGGCCGGCGTGGCTGGCTTGGCCCTTTTGACGGTGTTCAGTCCGCGTTAGGCGCCCGCCCCCGGTCGGGACGTCCGGTCTCCGGCGGGGCTGTGTCAGCAACGGACATTCGGCCGCCTCCAAAAACGCACGTTGAAAGTTGGCCGGCAGACGTCAGGTCAGCCGGCGACGGCGTGGTCGGTCGGTACGGCGGCCAGGGTCTCAGCGATGGCGGCGAAGAGGACAGCGACGTCGATCGGCTTGCTGACATGGGCGTCCAGGCCCGCAGCCAGATAGTCATGCCTCTGGTGGTCCATGGCGTTCGCGGTCAGAGCGATGATCGGGGTTCGGACGCGCGCGCGCTCGCGCTCTTCGGTCCGGATGGCGCGCGTGGCGCTGACCCCGTCCATGACCGGCATGCTGATGTCCATCAGGATCAGATCGAAGGTCCGCTGGCGCCAGGCTTCCAGCGCCAAGCGACCGTCCTCGACGATTTCAAGATCAACCCCCGCGCCGCCAAGCAGACTGCGTAGCACCAGCTGGTTGGTCGGGTTGTCCTCGGCGACCAGTATGGTGAGGCGTTCCTCCAGGGCGGTGACCAAGGGTTCGGCCGCGGGCGTCGCCAATGCCGCGGGAGCCGGTGGGCCGGCGCGCGCCAAGGACAAGGCGACACGGAAGGTGGATCCGGCTCCCAGACGGCTTTCGACCGTGATGTCGCCGCCCATCAGTCGGGCCAGGTCGCGCGAGATCGGCAGGCCAAGGCCCGTGCCGCCGAAGCGCCGGGTCGTGGTGGCGTCTCCCTGGCTGAATTTCTCGAAGAGGCCAGCCCGGATCACGTCAGAGAAACCGACCCCGGTGTCCTCGACGGCGAAAGCGAACCCCGTCGCCTCGAAGACCAGCAGCACGTCGATGCGCCCCTGATCGGTGAATTTCACGGCATTGCCAATCAGATTGTAGAGGATCTGCCGCACACGCGTGGGGTCGCCCCGATAAAGGCTAGGCGGGCCCTGCGCCGCGAACGACAGGGTAAGACCCTTTTCCGCCGCGATGGCTCCGAACGCGTCGCACGCATCGCGGCCAAGCGCCTCGGGGTCGAAGTCGAGGCTTTCGAGCTGGATCTTGCCGGCCTCGATCTTGGCCATGTCCAGCATGTCATTGAGCAAGGTCAGCAGGGTCGCGCCCGACTGTTGCAGCACCCGCAGACGTTCCTGTTGGTGACGGCTCATCGGCTCGCGCGACATGGCCTGGGCCATGCCCAGGATGCCGTTGAGCGGCGTGCGGATCTCATGGGAGACGGTGGCCAGGAAGGCGCTTTTGGCCTGGTTGGCCGCTTCGGCGTTGAGCTGGTCCTGGATCACTTCGTCATAGGACTCGGCGTTGGCGAGCTGCAAGTCGCGAGCGTTGACCGCGAAACAGACGGCCAGCGCGGCAAGGATCCAAGCCTCCACGCCTGACTGCAGGCGGGTGGCGCTGTAGAGAAGCGCGATGGCCGGGGCCGGCGCGGTCCACAGGATCATGCTGCGCGTCAGGGTGTGCTGGGCCGCGCAGGTCATCAGGATCCCGGCGCTGACGAGCACAAGGGTCACGACGGCCGTGTTCGTTGTCGGATGGGCCAGAAGAAGGGGCCCCGCGGAGGTCGATGTCAGCAGGATGGTTATGGCGATCAGCTGGTTCTGGAAGATCCGGAACTGCTCTTGCGTCGCCGCGGCCAGGCGGGGCACAACCCGGCGCCACCAAGCTATGGTCGCCACTTCGGACGACACGTAGGCGGCGATCCAGCCCAGCGCCACCCAGAGAGACATCGCATTCAGAAAGAGCAGCACCATCGCCACCAGGGCGATGCTGCCGATCCTCATGGACACGTGACCGGAATAGGTTCGAGCGTAGTACTTCTCGAGCGCCTGCTGCGAATAGGACCTGTCGGCGTGTGAAGTCATCGCGCCAGCTTGGGTGCACGAGGCTTTACAGGCTATTGGGCAATCGCCTCGTGGAGTTGCGACATGGCGCCACAGCGTCCGATGGGACCGCGGGCGCCACGACCTCCAAGCTCGCCGCCGCCAAGAAATCTTCGGCGCCAACGGCCGATTTCCATCCTTTACATCCCGCCGGCGCAGCTGAACTTAGAGTCGAGATGTTCGGCATCGACATGATGCGCGGCGGCCTCTCACCATCACCATCGCGGGATGATCAGCGCCACCATTCTGGCCTATGTGAGCGTCAACCAGGAGCATCGCCTCGGCTGGCGACCAGTCTTTTGGGCCCGCTCAGCGGCGGTCCCAGAACCGTCCCTGCGGATTTCGCAAAACGGTGGCGATTTCATGCCACGGCGAGACGGTCCCTGGGTCGGGGCGACTCTTCCACCCGGAACTTCGCGCCGCGAGGGCGCCACTTTCCACCTCTGAGACCGCTCCACACTCCGGACATTCAGAGCTGGCGCCTGGCTGGACCTTCGGATTGCGGCGAAGCGCCGCCCTGGCCGCGACCGACATCGTCGGAGCCTTAGAATTTCTCTCGTTCACGCGCTCGCACGAGGTCATATCGAACCGGTCAATCGTTCAAATAGGAACGATCAATTGTATTTATGATGCGCTTTGGCTCAGCTTGCGATCACAAGGAGCCCCTGAATGACCCCCGCCAGCGCGACGCCCGCCCAAGTTGGCGGCGCCTATGACTACGCTTCTAGATTCGCTGACAGCCTTGCCAAACTTCGCGCGGAGCGACGCTACCGCGTGTTTCGCGAAATCAGCCGCGAAGCTGGCGCGTTTCCGTCGGCAGTGTGGAACAGTCCAGACGGCCCGCGCGCCATAACGGTCTGGTGCTCGAACGACTATCTCGGCATGAGCCGGCACCCTTCGGTGATCGACGCCATGGCGTCGACAGCGCGGCGACAGGGCGTGGGCGCGGGCGGCACCCGCAATCTGTCGGGCACGAGCGGCGCCATCGTCGCCTTAGAGCGCGAATTGGCGGATTTGCACCGAAAGGAGGCGGCCCTGGTGTTCACAAGCGGCTATGTCGCCAATCAGACCTGTCTTGCGACCTTAGGAACCCTTCTGCCTGGCGTCGTCTTCCTATCGGACGCGGGCAATCACAATTCCATCATCGAAGGCGTCCGGCGCGCTGGCGGCGCAAAACGCATCTTTCGCCACAACGACTTGGACCATCTGCGCGAGCTCCTGAGCCAAATCCCGCGAGATCGCCCTAAGGTCATCGTCTTCGAGAGCGTCTATTCGATGGAGGGCGATATCGCCCCCATAGAGGCGATCTGCGATCTGGCCGCCGAGCATGGCGCCTTCACCTATCTCGATGAGGTGCACGCCGTAGGCCTGTATGGCCCGCGTGGCGGCGGCGTCGCCGAGCGGGATGGTCAGATGTCGCGTATCGACCTGATCCAGGGGACGCTGGGCAAGGGCTTTGGCGTGGTCGGCGGCTATGTGGCTGGCGCACGCGATGTGGTCGATGCGGTTCGATCACACGCGCCAGGCTTTGTGTTCACGACGGCCCTGCCTCCGGCGCTGTGCGCCGCGGCCGCCGCGTCAGTGAGGACCCTCAAGCTCGACGATCAAGCGCGCCGCGACTTGCACACCCGCGCCGGCCGAACCCGCAGCGCGCTGATCCGGGCCGGACTGCCCGCGTCCCCGGTCGAGTCGCACATCGTGCCGGTCCATGTGGGTGACGCGGCCCTTTGCGCGGCCGCCTCCGAACGCCTGCTGGACAAGCACGGCGTCTATATCCAGCCGGTCAACTACCCCACCGTCTCGCGCGGCTCCGAGCGGCTGCGTATCACGCCCTCACCGGCTCACGATGAGCCGCTTTTGACGCGACTTGTCGAAGCCCTCAACGAGACCTGGGATCATCTGAGCCTGCCCCGGCGCCACCCGCTGGAGCGCGCGGCGTGACCTCTGGCGTTCTACGGGTGGACAGAGGTGCGCCGGACGCGCCGACACCCAGCGCCGTTCGCCGTTATACGCGCCGGGGAACAGGCCGATGAACCTGCCGTCCCTCAAGCAGCTGCAGTATCTTGTCTGCCTGCATGAACACCTGCATTTCGGCCGGGCGGCGGACGCCTGCAACGTCACCCAATCGACCCTCTCGGCCGGCCTCAAGGAGCTGGAGATGGCGCTTGGAGCCAGGCTGGTGGAGCGCACCCGACGTGTGACCGTATTCACACCGCTGGGCGTGCGCGCCGCCGCTCGGGCTCGCGACCTGTTGTGGCGAGCCCGCGAACTGGCCGACCTGGCGCGGGCGACCGGTTCGCCGCTGACGGGCCGACTGAGGCTCAGCGTGATCCCGACCATCGCGCCGTTCCTGCTGCCCCGCATCCTACCGGCGCTGGCCAGGGCCTATCCCGACCTCGACATCCAGGTGCAGGAGGAAATGAGCCAAGCCGGCTGCGAAGCCCTGTCGCGTGGCGGCCGCGACTGCCAGATTCTGGCCCTGCCCTATCCGTGTGGCGAAGTCGATCATGCCGCCCTGTTCGATGATCCGATCGTCGTGGCCTTGCGTGACGATGATCCGCTGGCGCGTCTTGCGATCATCCCGCCGGGGGCGCTGCCGGCCGAGCGCATGCTGTTGCTCGACGATGGCCATTGCCTGCGTGATCATGCGCTCAGCGTCTGCGGCCGCCCGGACCTCGACCACAAGGCCATGCGCGGCGCGAGCATCCACACCCTGATCCAGCTGGTGCATGCCGGCATGGGACTTAGCCTGATCCCCGCCATGGCGCTCGAAGCCGGCGCGGCGGCGCGCACGCGGGTGATCGCCAGGCCCCTGGATGCGCCCGAGGCTAAGCGGGCGATCGTGCTGGCCTGGCGTCGAAATTGTCCGCGCGCCGAGGAATTCGCTCTGCTGGCCAGTAGGATTCGCCAGATCCAGGCGCCTGACAGGGATTCCCGCGCTCTGGAACAGGTCGTCTAGAGGCTTCATCCTCGCCGTCCGGATTGATCGGATTTTCCGATCAGATCGCGAAATTCAATTCGTTTCACCCCTCCCGGCCAAGCTCCTATCGAAGAGGCGACCCGCGATTTCGCAAGCTTCAGGAGGGCGCCATGACTCGCCGAACCATCAAGACTTTCACCGCCCTGGCCATCCTCGCCGTGGCCGCAGCGTCGGGCGCCAACGCACAGACCGACCGTCCGCCCCCGCAAACACAGGACAGCGGCGCCCCGGTCGGCGACAACCAGAACTCCAAGACCGCCGGTGAATGGGGCGGCGTGATGCTGGAGGACTTCCACCTGATCGAAAAGCTCGCCCGCTTCGACCGCGAGCGCATCCCTGAGCGAGTGGTCCACGCTCGCGGCACGGGTGCGCAAGGCGAGTTCGTCTCCAATGGCCAGCTGGACAAATACACCAAGGCCGCCCTGTTCAAGGCCGGCGTCAAGACGCCCGTGTTCGTGCGCTTCTCGACCGTGATTCATCCCAACGGCTCGCCGGAATTCCTGCGCGACCCGCACGGTTTCGCCACCAAGTTCTACACCGGCGAGGGCAATTGGGATCTGGTCGGCAACAACCTGCCGGTCTTCTTCATCCGCGACGCCATGAAATTTCCCGACATGGTGCACTCGCTCAAGCCTTCGCCGGTCACCAACAAACAGGATCCGACCCGGTTCTTCGACTTCTTCAGCCATCAGCCGGAGAGCACCCAGATGATCACCCAGCTCTATACCGATCTGGGCACGCCTCAGAGCTATCGGACGATGGACGGCAATGGCGTACACGCGCTCAAGCTGGTCGATGAAGACGGCAAGACCGTGTTCGCCAAGTTCCACTGGAAGAGCCAGCAAGGTGTCAAAAACTACACGCCCGAGCAGGCCGAGAAGGCCGGGTTCAACTACTTGACGGACGACCTTTACGGCGCGATCCGCAAGGGCGACCTGCCCAAGTGGGACCTCTATGTGAAGATCCTGCGTCCCGAGGACGTCGCCAAGCTGCCCTATAACGCCTTCGACGCGACCAAGGACTGGTACGACATGCCCGAGACCAAGGTCGGGACGATGACCCTGACCAAGGTTCCGGAAAACTTCTTCCAGTCGACCGAGATGTCAGCCTTCTCGCCTGGCGTGATGGTGCCGGGCATCGAACCCTCACCTGATCGCCTGCTGCAGGGCCGGCTGTTCAGCTATGCCGACACCCAGCGCCACCGCCTGGGCCCCAACTATCAGATGCTGCCGATCAACGCCCCCAAGGTCGAGGTCAGGAATGGCGCCCAGGACGGCGCCATGAATTTCACGCCGCGTAAAGGCGACGTGAACTATCAGCCCTCGCGTCGCGACGACGTCAGCGCCTATGTCGACACCCCCGCCTACAAGCTGTCGACCTACGAGATCTCGGGTCAGGTCGAGCAGAAGTCGATCGGCAAGACCGAGCCCTTCGTTCAGGCCGGGATCTTCTGGCGCCGCCTGCCCGAGGATCAGAAGGCCGCCTTGATCCGCAATCTGTCGGGCGATCTGAACGGCGTCACGGTTCCCGAGATCAAGGAGATCATGGTCAGCCATTTCTATGCCGCCGATCCGGAATACGGGACGCGCCTGGCCGCCGCCGCCAAGGTCGATCTGGCCGCTGTGAAGGCCCGCGCCGCCAAGGCCGTCAGCGCCGTCGACGTCGCCAGCAACTAGGCCTGTCCGGGGCCCGATCGACCCCGATCGGGCCCGTCATGTTTGAAAGATGCACCCGATGTTCGTTCCTATCCTGGCGGCGCTCGCGCTGCAGGCCGCGCCCGCGGCGCCCGCGCCAGATTTCCGCGCCAGCTTCTTCGCCGCCGCCCGCGAGGGCCGGGTTGATCTGGTTGTCGCGCTGCTTGACGCGGGCGCTCCGATCAACGCCAAGGACGAGCGCGGCTACACCGCCCTGACCTTGGCCGCCTACAATAGCCGGCCCGAAGTCGTTCGCGCGCTCTTAGCGCGTGGCGCGGACGCCTGTCTGCCCGACGGCCGGGGCAACACCGCCCTTATGGGCGCGGCGTTCAAGGGCGATGACGCCATGGCGGATCTGTTGCTGCGGGAGGCCCCGTGTCCGGTGGACCAGATCAATGGCCAGGGCCAAACGGCGCTGATGATGGCCAGCCTCTTTGGCCGCGGCGCCCAGGTCAAGCTGCTGCTGGACAAGGGTGCGTCGCCGACCAAACAGGACCATTCTGGCGCCACGGCGTTGAGTCTGGCCAAAGCGCAGGGATCAGAAGAGATCGAGCAGTTGCTAAAACGCTAGAGGGTGGCAAGCCGAGCCAAGCGGCAAACTGGCGGCCCACCGAATGTCCACGCTGCCGCGATACAGGATTGGCCAAAGGCTTCATCGCGTCACGAACGGACTCTAGCGCCATGCCAGAATCCAGACCTTCGGGAGGCGGTCCAAAGGCGATGAAATCCTGGCCGACGGTCAGCCCATTCAGCTACACATCGGCGATCATGAGGCCGTTTCGCAGAATGGCGATGCGGCGCAGTTGCCTGGCGGTCGCTATGAGCCAGATCATAAGCAGGGCGACGAAGAGACGGTTTGTCAGGCCATACGGCGCGCCCCGATGCAGGGTCAGGAACTGGGCGATGAACGCCACGAGCAATGCAATCGCCAAGGCCAACCCGACCCACCGATAGCCGCGCCAGTCCTCGCTTTGGTGAAAGCCGACGGTGAATAGCAACGAACACAGGATCATGCTGATCACGTTGACCAGGAAACTGGCGGTGTGAATGTTGCCCGTCATTGTCGTGGCCGCCGTCTCGAGATCGGTCGGAAAGGTCGCCGTCACCAGCAGCCCAAGTGTCGCAACCCACAGGAGCAGCACCGCCGCGCGGCCCGGTAGGGATCTGGGGCCGGCCACGGCCATTCCCAATCCCAGCGTCAGGCAACCCAAGGCCAGCGCCACGAAGGCCGTCGTCATGAGCCAGCCAAAACGCCCAACCGCATAGTCGCTGATCATGTGATCGACGGGAGTGTAGTCCTGCCGAAGACCATGAAGCAGGACAAGCACAATACTGAAATAGCCGAAACAGCCCAAGGCGATCCCGGCCGAACGCCTCGCCCAGGCGAGCTGACGATCTGTTTGAAGACCCTCCTCCCCTCACGCCTCGCCCCGTGCTCGTCCCAGGGTTTTGTGACGCGCTGAATCTAGAGAACACAGGGGCATTGCGGGGAATGCAAGTGCGACCTGCGCGTGCGCACAGGCTTTCGTGATGACGGCTGGCGAGATCCGCGTTCTATCCATTCGTCGTAGTCGTGTCCGGTTTCTGTCAGGGCTGCGCCATTTCCAGACATTGGCTCCTGGCCTGAAACCCAACGCTGAGCGGCGTTACGGCGTCCAGACCGGCGGGGATCCGATGGCGGCCCGCAAGGCGTCGATGAAGGCTCGCAGCTTGGCCGAGGGCTCAGGCAGCGCTCTGAGCAGAAAGATGCCGCTCGGGCGGTCGTTCCAAGGCTCATCATCTAGCTGGAGCCGCGCGAGCTTGCCCTCTCGGACATCCGGCCCCGCCACCCAGCTAGGCAGCAAGGCCACGCCGACGCCCTCCCTCGCGGCGAGCCGCAGCGCCTCGAAGTCGTCGGATCGGAACACCACCTGACCGCAGTTGGGCTGGCCCGCCGCGCCGCCCAGAAGGCTCGTCCAGCCCAAGAGATCGGCTCCGTGCAACTTGTCGAGCAGCCGGTGGCCGCGCAGGTCCTCGACAGAGCCGGGCGCGCCATGTCGCGCTAGATAGTCCGGAGCGGCGACCAGAAGCCGCGTCTGATCGGCCAGCTTGGTGGCGATCAGGCCGCTGTCGGTCAGCTGTCCGATGCGGATGACCGCCTCCAGGCGATCCAGCACCGGGTCGGCCAGGCGCTCGGTCAGGTCCAGCTCAACCGACAGGCCGGGGTGCTGGCGCATGAGGGCGCCGGCCACCGGCAAAACATAGCGCTTGCCGAAGGTGGGAAAGCAGGCGACCCGCAGCACGCCGGCGACCGCGCCGTCGAAGGCGGCGATCTCGGCGTGCACGTCGACAAGATCGTCGATCAGCCGCTGCCCCCGCTCGAACAGCCTCTGGCCAGCGTCGGTCATCGCCAGAGCTCGGGTCGAGCGAACCAGCACCCGGACGCCCAAGCCGTGCTCCAGGGCGTCGATCTGCCGGACGATCGCCGAAGGCGTCACGCCCCGACGCCGCGCCGCCCCGGAAAAACTGCCGGCGCGCACGACATCGACGAAGACGGCCACGAACTCGGCGAACCTTGGATCCTTCATCTTTGCTCCACGGGCAAAACGGTTGCGGGCAATGGCTGCGTTATCACGCGCCGTCCCCGGTCGCATGGTCTGGCTCATCGGACGCGGCGCTTCCGCCCCGCCGAGCCAACAACCAGGAGCAACCGTCATGGTCACTGTCCTCGATCGCATCCTTTCGCAATCGGCCTATAGCCACGAGATCGACGTTCCGATCGAAAAGATCGACATCGCCGACTGGCTGTTCACCCTGCCCGAGGCCGAATACCTGCGCTGCTGCGCGCCCGATCACATCGCGGCGGGCGTGACCACCACCGACGACGGCCGGCGCATGTCGATCAATGTTGAACAGATCGGCTCGGGCCTGGTGGTCCAGCACTACGTGGCCGACGAGGCCGGCCCGACCTATTGTCGGATGAACTCCATCTCCGACGTCTTCACCGCCAACGGCCGCACCCAGGTCAACGTCATCTGGGAGCTGATCGCCGAAGCGATCGACGACAAGCGCACCCGCTACACCAATCGCGTCACTGCCCACCCCACCGACGTGTTCATGGGCTTCCTGGCCGAACATGGTCTGGACTACGACCACGCCGCCGCCGCGCGCCAAGCCGCCGGTGGCGACCATAATCGTCGCGAAACCCCGATGTTCGCCGAGAGCATCGCTCGCCGCGCCCTGGCTCGCGCCGATGAGGCCGTGTCGTGAGAGCCATCGCCTACGACCGCTTCGGCCCGCCGGATGTCCTCCGGCTGGTCGAGGCGCCCGCTCCGGAGCCGCGGGCCACGGACGTTCTGGTCCGCGTCGCCGCCGCCGGCGTCAATCGCGCCGACCTGATGCAGCGCACCGGCTTCTACGGTGACCAGAGCTTTGGCGAGAGCCCGCTGCTGGGCCTGGAGCTCGCCGGCGAAGTCGTCGAGGTCGGGGCCGAGGTCACGGGATTCAGCGTGGGAGACCCGGTGATGGCGATCGTCGGCGGCGGCGCCTATGCGGAGTTCGCCCGTGTCGATCACGGCATGGCCGTCAAGGTCCCGAGCGGCCTTCCGCTAGTCCAGGCGGCCGGGGTCATGGAGGCCTTCGTCACCGCCTGGGAGGCCGTGGCCCATCTGGCCGAAGTCCGCCCAGGACAGCACGTGCTGGTTCATGCCGCGGCCGGCGGCATCGGCTCGGCCGCGGTGCAGATCGCCAGGGCGCTGGGCGCGAGCGTCTACGCCACGGCCTCGGCCGAGCGGGCGGCGGACGTGCGGCGTCTGGGCGCGGCGGCTGTGATCGACTACCGCGCCGCCGACTTCGAGGCCGAGACCCTGCGCCTGACGGGCGGGGCGGGCGTGGACGCGGTGATTGACTTCATCGGCGGCGAGTACCTGGCGCGCAACCTGCGCAGCCTGGCGCCGGGTGGTCGGCTGGTGCAGGTCGGGATTCTCAGCGGTGACGCCGACGCCGCTATCCCGCTAGACCTTTTGCTGCACAACCATCTGCGCCTGATCGGCACCGTCATGAAGTCGCGCACCCTCGACGAGAAGCGCGCCATGGTGGCCCGCTTCGCCGTCGGCGCGCTGCCGCGCCTGGCGAAGGGCGAACTGAGGCCGGTGATCGATACGGTACTGCCGCTGGATCAGGCGGCCGAGGCGCATCGTCGCCTGGAGCGCGGCGGCGGCTTCGGCAAAATCATCCTGGCGCCCTGATACTTAGGCGGCATGCACGCGCCGATTACGGACATTGGCTCATGCCCAAAAAGCGGACCTAGCCACGGGCGGCGCTGGGCGGCTCGCCAATCAACAAGGCGCAGGTGGCTTCGGCCGCGATCGGATCGCCCTCGGCGATGGCCTGGGCCATGGCCCGATGCAGCATCACGTCCTTCAACTGGTCTTCCGGCGACTGCTTTTCCATCTGCCAGATCCAGAACCGGGTCGCGACGTTTTGCAGAGCGATGACGAACCGGGCCAGGGTCGGGTTGTGGGTGGCGAAGGCCACCGCGCGGTGAAAGGCATGATCCATCGCCAGCATCGCCCGAAGGTCGCCGGCCGCGATCGACGCCTCGGCATTATCGAAGGCGCCCGTAATGGCCGCCAAATCCTCAGGGCGATGGTTGCGGGCCGCCAGGGCCGCCGTACGACCTTCCAACATGCGACGCACCTCGAAGGCGTGCTCGATCTCGGCAATGTCCAGCGGCGCGACAATGGTGCCGACGCGGGGCCGGCGCACCACCAGTCCCTCGAGGGCCAGCCGTCCCAGCGCGTCGCGGATTCCGGCGACGCCGCCAGCGTAGCGCGCGGCCAGCGTCTTCTCCTCCAGCACCCGCATGGGCGGCAGCTCGCCTAGGATGATGTCCATCAAGATCGCTTCGTAGAGCCGCGCCTTCTGCAGGCCCGGCGCCCAGTCGCCATGTGGCTCGACACTGTTGAGAGGGCCCTTCATGGCCGACACGGGTTGGCGGAGTTCATCGTCAAGCTCGTAGGCGCAAAAGCGTCCGAGGTCATTTCTCTCCGCACCTAACATGTAAGAGTTTCGAAAAGGGATGCGCGCTTGGCCGCGCCGCGGCGTCGGCCCTAAGTCGCGGCCATGACGACACGTCGCTTCCTTCCCCCCGACCGCGTGGCGGAGGCCTTCCGACAGGCTCTGGCCGCCGCAGAGGCCTTCGCCGGGGCCACCGCGCCCAATCCGCCGGTCGGCTGCGTGGCGCTGGACGCGACCGGCGCGATCCTGGCCTTGGCCGCTCACCAGCGGGCCGGCGGTGACCATGCCGAAGCCGCCGTGCTGGCGGCCTGCCGAGGGCTGGATTGCTTCGACAGGATCGACACGCTGGTCGTTACCCTGGAGCCCTGCACCCATCATGGCCGCACACCGCCCTGTGCCGAGGCTGTGTTAGCCAGTCCAGCCAAGAGGCTTTGGATTGGGATCCGCGATCCCAATCCGGCGGCGGCCGGCGGCGCGGAACGCCTTGCGCGCGCTGGCCGGGACGTGGCCTTCATCCACGACCTGGACCACCCGGACGCCAGCGGCCTGGCGCGCCAGGCCGCGCGCCTGATCGCCCCGTTCGCCACCCGGTCCGCGCGGGGCCGTCCTTGGCTGACCCTCAAACAGGCCCTGACCGTCGATGGCGGGATGATCCCGCCGCCGGGCGCCAAGACCTTCACCTCGGCGGACTCCCTGACCCTGGCCCATGGCCTGCGGCGACGCGCCGACGCCGTCATCACCGGTTCGGGGACCATCCTGGCCGACGCCCCGCTGTTCACCGTGCGCCGGGTCGCCGATCCGCGCCGCGCGCCGCGTCGCCTGGCCATCCTGGACCGACGCGGGCGGACGCCGGCCGCCTATCTGGAGGCGGCCCGGGCGCGGAACTTCGAGGTCAGCCTCCATCACGACATCCCGGCCCTGCTGGCCGAGTTGGCCGCCGCCGGCGCGCTGGAAGCCTTGGTCGAATGCGGCCCGACCCTGATGGAAACCTTCCTGGCGGCCGACCTCTGGGACGAGCGCGTGATCGTCCGCCAGGACCCAGATCCGGGCGAACCCGACAGGATCGAGATCCTCACCCGCCCGCCGCCCGTCCATTTGGCCGCCTGAGCCCCCAAGGAGATCCGATGTTTTCCGGAATTGTCGAACGAATCGGCCAGATCGCCGTCGTCTCGCCCGAGGGCGACGGCGCCCGGCGGCTATCGATCGCCACGGGCTTTACCGACCTCGAACTGGGCGAGAGCGTCGCCGTCAACGGCGTCTGCCTGACCGTCGTCCGGTGCAACGACGAAGGCCAGGCCGACTTCTTCGTCAGCCCAGAGACCCTGGCGCGCACCAACCTGGCGACCGCCGCCCCCGGAACCCGCCTCAACCTCGAACGCTCGGTGACCCTGGCCACTCGCCTCTCCGGCCACCTGGTCCAGGGACATGTCGATGGCGAGGCGCGACTGGCCGAGGTGATCGACGACGGCGGCTCGTGGCGGGTGCGCCTGACCCTGCCGGCGGCGTTGCGGGGTTTCTGCGTCGAGAAGGGTTCGATCGCTCTCAATGGGGTCAGCCTGACCCTGAACAGTGTCGAGCCGCCGGACGCCCAGGGCCGGTTCGCCGTCGGCGTCACCCTGATCCCCTACACCTGGGCCCACACCAACCTTCAGCACGCCGCGATCGGCGATCCGATCAATGTCGAGGTCGACGTTCTGGCCAAGTATGTGGAGCGGCTATGTCACGCCTATCTGACGCCATCGAACGCCTGAAGGCCGGCGGCATGATCATCCTCGTCGACGACGAGGACCGCGAGAACGAAGGCGACCTGGTGATGGCCGCCCAATTCGCCGACGGCCCGGCGATCGCCTTCATGGCCCGGCAAGCCAGCGGCCTGATCTGCCTGACCCTCGAGGGCGAAGCGGTCGATCGCCTGGGCCTGCCGCCGATGGTCGCCGACAACCGCACCAGCCGGCAAACGGCCTTCACCGTCTCGATCGAGGCGGCGAGGGGCGTCGACACCGGCATCTCGGCCTTCGACCGGGCGCGGACCATCGCGGCGGCGACCGCCCCAGGAGCCACGACCGCCGATCTCGTTTCGCCGGGCCATGTCTTCCCGCTCCGCGCCGTTCCCGGTGGGGTCCTGGCCCGCGCCGGCCATACCGAGGCCTCGGTCGACCTGATGAAGCTGGCGGGACTGAACCCTGCCGGCGTCATCTGCGAGATCATGAACGATGACGGGACCATGGCCCGCGGACCGGAGCTGGAAACCTTCTCCCGTCTGCACGACATCCCGATCCTGACCATCGCCGAGCTGGCGGCCCATCGGATGGCGACCGAGACCCTGGTCGACGAGGTCGCCGCCGCCCGGCTGCCGTCCGACCACGGCGCCGGAGCGTTCGAGGTTCGCGCCTTCCGCGACCGCGTCGATGGGATCGAGCACCTGGCCCTGGTCAAGGGGCCCCTGTCCGGCGCCCCCCTGGTCCGGGTCCATTCCGAATGCCTGACCGGCGACGCCCTCGGCTCGCAACGGTGCGACTGCGGCGCGCAACTGCGGGCGGCACTGAAGCAGATCGGCGACGGCGACAACGGCGTGCTGCTGTATCTGCGAGGTCACGAGGGACGAGGCGTGGGCCTGGCCAACAAGATCCGCGCCTACGCTCTGCAGGACGACGGGTTGGACACCGTCGAGGCCAACCACGCCCTGGGCTTCGCCGACGACCTGCGCGACTACGGCGTCGCCGCCCAGATCCTGAAAGCCCTGGGCGTGGAGCGCGTCCGCCTGCTCAGCAACAATCCCCGCAAGGCTGCTGGCCTGCGCGCCAACGGCGTGGCGGTGAGCGAGGAACTGCCGCTGGTCGTGCCGTCCAACCCGCACAACGCCGCCTATCTCGACACCAAGCGCGACAAGCTGGGCCACGGCCTGGCCCGCGCCTCCTGACCCGCTCGGAGTTCCGATGACCGCTTCCCCGCCCGCCCCGCGCATCGCCATCGTCGTCAGCGGCTTCAATCCCGAGGTCACCGGCGGCCTGCTGAAGGGCGCCCTGGCCCAGTTGGCCGACCACGGCGCGCCCGTCACGCCGGACGACGTCATCGACGCGCCCGGAGCCTTCGAGCTGCCCCTGATCGCCCAGGCCCTGGCCCGCACCGGCCGCTATGACGGGGTGGTCTGCCTGGGCTGCGTGATCAAGGGCGACACCGCCCATTTCGAGTTCATCAGCCTGGGCGCCAGCCTGGGCCTGATGATGGCGGGCCTGACGACCCAGACCCCCATCACCTTCGGCGTGCTGACCACCTATACCGACGAACAGGCGCTGGTCCGCAGCCGCGACGACACCGAGAACAAGGGCCGTGAAGCCAGCGCCGCCTGCTATGCAGCGGTCGATACGCTGAGACGGATTCGCTTGGAGACCGCCGCCTAGCGCCAATAGCAGACTCTGGGACCTCGCCGAGAACCCGACCTTCAGAGCGGCCTTTACGAGGTGTTCAGCCTCGATAGCGCAACGCGTCGACGACGAGCGTGAAGGCGCGGTTAGATGGCCTGCGCTTCGGATAGTAGAGGTGGTAACCGGCTGACGGCGGCGTCCAGTCGGCCAAGACCTGGATCAGTCTGCCCTGTTCGATATCTTCCTCCACGAAATCCGCTGGAAGATAGGCCAGTCCCAAGCCGGCGATCGCCATCTCAAGGCTCATCGTGATGGTGTTGAACGTTAGCTGTCCGGTGGCTCTGACCTTCAGCTCGCGTCCGTCCTTGGCAAACGGCCAGGCCCAAAAGCCGCCAGACGACGGCAGGCGCAGATTAATGCAGGCGTGACCGGTAAGGTCATGGGGCGTCAGCGGCGCCGCTCACCCCTCCTTCTGAAAATAGGTAGGCGCGCCGACGACCGCCATCTTGAAGTCTGGGCCGATCGGCACAGCGATAATGTCCTGATCAACCTGTTCGCCGAGGCGTACGCCTGCGTCGAAGCGCTCGGCGACGATGTCGACAAGACGATAGTCGTTGATGATCTCGACCTTCAAATCCGGATAGTCCGGCATGAGCTTGGCCAAAGCCGGCGCCAGCATCGACATCGAGGCATGCTCGACGGACGTTATGCGAATGCTGCCGGCTGGCTTGCCGCGGAGATCGCTCAGCGAGGCCAGGCTTTCGTCCAAACGCTGCAGGGCCAGCGCCAGGGTCTGCAAGAGCCGCTCCCCGGCCTCGGTCGGCGCGACGCTTCGCGTCGTGCGCGTGAGCAGCGGCAAGCCCAGGCTGGCCTCCAGGCGTCGCACGATCTGGCTCAGCGCTGACTGAGACATACCCAGTTTCGCCGCCGCCCTTGTGAAGCTTCGTTCCTCGGCGACGACCACGAACGCCGTCAGGTCGGCTACACCACCGACTATCTCTCTCGCGACCTTTGGCTGCGCCCCGACCTTGCGCCGCGCGACCGCAGTCTGGTGACGGTGTCGGCGCTCATCGCTTCTGGTCAGGGGGCGCAGGTTCCGTTTCACCTGAACCGAGCAATGGACAACGGCCTGACCCAGGAACAAGCGGCGGAAGTGATAACCCATCTGGCGTTCTATGCCGGCTGGCCCAACGCCATGTCCGCCCTGCCGGTCGCCAAGGAGGTTTTCGTCAAGCGCGCGGACAAGGCTGCGCCGAGATAGTCTCGACCAAACGCGAGGAATGAGAAGATGCGAGGATTTATCCGCGACGCCAAGAAGAGAGGAAAGGCGGGCTGGCAGTTCGGCGCGGCCTTGGCGCTTGGCTTTGGCTCCGATGCCAGCGCCGCCGCCGATCCTGGCCCGCCAATGGTGCGTATTGCTGAGATCGAAATCGATCCCCCGCAACTCCAGGCCTACAAGGCGATCCTCGCGGAGGAGCAAGAAGCCTCCGTCCGCCTGGAGCCTGGCGTCCTGATGCTTCACTCGGTGGCGGTCGGGGACGCGCCGACGCAGATTCGCTTGCTGGAGGTCTATGCCAGCCGCGCCGCCTATGAGGCCCACCTCAAGGCACCCCATTTCATCAAGTACAAAACCGCGACTGAGAAGATGGTGAAGTCGCTCAAGCTCGTACCGGTTTCGCCGATCCTGCTCTGCGCCAAGTCCAGCGGCGCAAGCGGGAGCGGACCGTGCCTTCTAGGCGCAGCTCAATAGAAGCTGCTCCGCCGCTAGTGTCGGTTATTCCGCCTGCATTTTGACTCACGAGTGACTGAGTAGGGCCACACTGCGCCATTCGCTGGCGTTAGCTTCCTTCCACGCAGCAGACATTCCGCCCACTAGGTCAACGGGCGCGATCAACCCTATACAGACCTATTAATGTAGAGTTCAAATTGTGGAACACGCTTAGGATGGCCGAGTTGGCCTACATCAAGAGTTCTCGCGCGCAGCCCAGGTCACGCTGGCCGAGAACTATATCGGCCTATCGGTCGTCTAGAGGCGGTTCAGAAGGCCGCCCGCAGGGTCAGACCCGAGACCCAGGCGTCCGGGATCGTTCCGGTCGCGCCGGGGCGTCGGATGAACTGGATGTTGGGCCGCACCACCAGCCATCCGGTCGCCTGGGCGGCATAGAAGGCCTCTAGCGAACTCTCGCTGGTCTGCACGCCGCTGCTGTTTCCGGTCAGGCCCGCTTGCTCGCGCTGGGCCGCCTCCAGCCGCGGATTGACCCGCGCATAGGCCACGGCCACGCCGAGCTTATCCTTGGGGCGAGCGGAGAACGGCGCGGTGCGCACCAGGCCCGCGCTGTAGAAACGGCTGTAGCGGGCGGTGGAGCGGTCGAACATCAGGGCATTGGCGAAGACGCTAAGCGAGGCCCCCCCCTTGCGCCAGACCATCTGCTCGCCCATCGCCCAGGCGCCCCAACGGCTATCCTCTAGAACCGGTCTCGTGCCGTTCAGCACGTAGGAGCGGCCAACGGCGTCGCTGTAGACGTTGGAACGCTCGGCCGTCTCGTAGTAGCCGCCGACGTGATAAAAGCCTGGCAAGCCGCCCAGACCTTTGGCGTCGCCCTTGTCGGGCTTGGTCCAGCCGATCTCGACGGGGACCAGCACGCCGTTGGAATCGATGGCCAGGTTCCAGCCCTTGTTCTCCAGCACGCGGTAGGCGTCGACCTCGTAGATCCCGGCGATGAAGGTCCAGTCCTTGGCCGGCCGCAGCCTGGCCCGCAGGCCCCAGCGCGGGGCCGGATAGCCCGAAAATCCGCTGTTGAAGAGCAATGCCGGAGAGCGCGGGCAGAAGGCGAAGTTCTGGAAGTTGCAGTTGAGGGCCGAGGAAGCGAAGTCGTCGCCGGTATGCATCAGGCCGGCCTTGAGGTTGAAGCGGTCGCCAGCGACGGCCTGGGCCCAGGTCAGTTCCGAAATCCGGAAGTCCATGCCCGCGCCATAGAGTTCCTGGACCATGAAGAGGTTGCCGATCCCCTCGGCCGAGAGGTTGCGGCCGGTGCGTTCCTCGACGGCGAAATTGACGACGCCGCCCTCGATCCCGGCAAGCTTGCCCATGTCGAGCACCGCGCGGGCATTGAGCTCCTGGGTGTAGCCACCGACGCCGCCGCCTTCCCTGCCGCCCGACATTGTCATGGCGCTCTCGGAGGCATAGCCGGCGGCCAGCGTCACGCCCTTGGCCTTCAGGCGCGAGCGCAGGCCGCCCCAGTCGCCGGTCAGGGTGGAGCGCACCTTCCAGTCCTGAGGGGCCCCGTTCGGGCTCGGCGAGAGGGCTTCAGCCGCCTGGGCCACACCGGCGATAGCTAGCACGGAGGGCGCCAGCATCGAGGCGGCCAGCATCAGGATCCGCGACATGGGGATCTCCTTCGCGGTCCGTGGGGATCCGCGTCACAAAGGTCGAAAGGGTGACCGGGCTCCGCTGTGGGGGGGCCGCGGAGCCCGGTCGATCAGCGCCCCAGGGGGGAAGGCGCGCTGAAACTGGAGGTCGCGCCTCCGGCCGAGGTGGCCGTGGCGGTCAGGATCTTGCCAAAGACGGTCTGGGGCAGCTGGATCGAGAATCGCGCCAGCCCCTCGGCGTCGGCCGAAACCACTTGGTCGGCCACGAAAGTCTGGCCCTGGTTGGTCCCGGCCGTCTGATTGGCGAACAGTTCGACGGTGACTGCCTGCCCCGGCGAGGTCTGGACGTGGCCCTCGGCCTTGCCGACCTTGATCCGCGCTATGACCGGCGCGGCCTGGCCGCCGTTGGGCAGGCCCTGGCAGGGTTGGGCCTCTGGGCAGATGCGGGCCATCTTGCTGGTGTCGGTCGAGACGCCGTAGCCGCGCTTGCCGACGAAGCTGGCATGTTCCAGCCCCGGCAAGCCCAGAACGACGCCGCCCTTGGCCAGCTTGGGATCGCAACTGCCGCCGGCCGAACAGCGGCTGATCGGGGCGGCGTTGGCGAAGATGCTGTTGCGGCTGATGCGGTTGGCGGTCGCCCCGGCCTCGGGCCGCACGGCCACCCCCACGGCGTTTCCGGTGATGGTGTTGCCGTCGACGATATTGCCCTCGCCGGTCAGGCTCACCCCGAAGCCGTTGGCACGGAAGATGTTGGCGCCCAGATAGTTGCGGCTGCCCCAGTTGATCTGCAGGCCGTCGGTGTAGTTCTGGAAGAGGTTGCGCACGACGGTGTTGTCGTTGCCGCGCAGGATCTCGATGCCCTGCGAAGGCTCCAAATTGTCCTCGCCGGCGTCGAACACGTTGTCGGCCACCAGGTTGAAGGCCGCGCCGCGGGTCAATTCCAGCCCGTCGCCGTTCTCGTAGAAGACGTTGCGCAGCACCTTGTTGTTGATGGTGGTGGTCGCGGTCGAACCGCCCTGCCCGTCATCGCCGCTGAACATCACGCCCGCGCCGCCGATGTTGCGCACAATGCGGTTGTCGTGAATCGAGGAATTGCTTGTGCGCAGCACCAGCACGCCAATGCAGAAGTTGCGCACTTCAAGCCCAGTCAGCTCGACCTCGCGAGTGTCGATCAGGACCAAGCCCGGCTTGGTGGTGGTGCGGACATTGGTGCCGTACTCTGCCGGATTGGCGCCGGGGCAGTCCTTCAGGTCCCGCTTGATGTAGCCGGAGCCGTCGATGGCGGTGAACCGACCATCGGCCTTCCACGCGGTCCCCTCGATCTTGACCGGCCCCTTGATCGGCGGCAGCGGGCGATCGATGCGCAGGGTGAGCGCCCCCTGCCCGACCGGCGTGATCTCGATCCGGTAGTGGCCTGGTTGGCCGTTGCTGGTCTCGATGGCCCAGCGCAGCGAGCCCGGCTGGCCGTCGTCGGCATAGTGATCGACCGTCAGCACCTGCCGGGAGTCAGCTGCGACCACGGTCTGGGCCTGAGCCGTCATGGGGACAGCCAGCAGGACGGCGGCAAGGAAGAGAGCGGACTTGCACATGAGGGAGGTCCTTGGGGGTGAAAGGTCCTTGCGGCGGGGATGTCAGGTCGGCTGGGTTAGGACGCGGGGCGCATGACGGCGCATCAGGGCCAGACTGACGAAGGTGCAGACCATGGTCAGGGCGATGGTCCCGAAATAGGCCGCGCCTCCGGCCGACACGACCGACGCCCCGACGAAGGAGCTGACGATGGCGCCCAGCCGGCCGATGGCTGCGGTGGCGCCCACGCCGGTCGCGCGGATGGCGGCCGGATAGACCTGGGCGGCTAGGGCATAGAGGGTGGTCTGCACGCCGTTGATGAAGGCGCCAGCGACGAAGAGTTCGGCCAGCAGACGGATCTCGCCATGGGCCGGGTCGAGCGGGGTAAGGGTCAGCACCAAGCAGGAAGCCACCGCCCCGCCGGCCATGACCAGCATCGAGACTCGCGAGCCGAAGCGCAGGATCGCCCAGGCCCCGCCGATCGCGCCCAGGACCCCGCCGAGATTGAAGGCCGCCAGGCCGCCGCTGGAGGTGGCCAGGTCGAAGCCCGCCCCCGACAGCAGCGACGGCGCCCAGCTGAACACCACATAGGTAGACAGGATGCAGAAGAAGAACGCGGCCCACAGCGCCACGGTGTCCAGGCGATAGGCGCTGGCGAAGAGCTGAGCGAACGAGCCCTGCTTGACCTTGGCCTCGCCCAGGTCGGCATAGCCCGCCCCGCGGTGGTCGTGGCCCAGCCGCGCCATAACCTTATCGAGATCGGCGGCGCGGCCCGGCCGGGCGGCCAGGAAGCGCGGCGATTCGGGCAACAGGACGTAGAGGACCCCTGCCAGAACCAGGGGCGCGGCGCCGCCCATCAGGAACAGCGCTCGCCAGCCGAGGTCCGGCAGCACCTTGGCGGCGATCAGACCGCCCAAGAGACCGCCCAGCGGGATGCAGACGATGCCCAGGGTCACCGCCAAGCTGCGCCGACGCGTGGGACTGAACTCGGCGATCAAGGTAGTGGCGTTGGGCATGGCCGCGCCCAGGCCAAAGCCGGAGATCGTGCGCAAGACGCCCAACCAGACGAGGTCGTGGACGAAGGCCGAGGCCAGGGTCGACAGGCCGAAGACCGTCACCGCCGCGATCAGCGCCAGGCGCCGGCCGATCCGGTCGCCCAGCAGGCCGCCCAGAGCCGTGCCAAGGCTCATGCCCAAAAAGCCGCTGGCGAAGATCGGCGCAAATGCCTGTCGGCTGACGCCCCATTCCTTGACGATGGCCGGGATGGCGAAGCCCAGGACCTGGTTGTCGAAGCCGTCGAGGATCACCGCCAGAGCGGTCAGCAGCAGGACCAGCTTCTGATAGCCGCTCCAGGCGCCGTTATCGAGCAGCGGGCCGATTTCAATGGCGCCGGACGGCGCGCGGTCGGGGGTGGGAGATGAAGGGGTCATGGCGGCCTCTAGGCGGCGGAAATGATGCGCCCGGCCGCCCCCAGCAGCACGGGCAGGACGTGTTCGATCAGGTGTTCGGGCGTGGTGCGGCCCGCCTGGCTGGAAACATTGATCGCCGCGGTGACGCGACCGGCGCGGTCGCGCAGCGGCACGGCGATCGACATCAGGCCCAGCTCCAGCTCCTGATTGGTGAGCGACCAGCCCTGCTGGGCGGTGCGCCGCAGGATGGCGCGGATCTCGTCGGGGTCGGTGACGGTGTGAGGCGTGAGCTTTTCGAAGGTCCGGCCCTCTAGCAGCCGTTCCAGCTCGGCGACCGGCCGGTGCGCCAGCAGCATGCGTCCCATCGAGGTGTGGAAGGCCGGCAGACGGCTCCCCACCCGCAGGCCCACAGCCATGATCCGGCTGGCCGCAACGCGGGCGACATAGACAATTTCGTCGCCGTCCAGAACGCTGGCCGAGCACGACTCGCCCAACTGCCGAGTGACGTCGGTCAGGACGGTCGAAGCCCCCTCCCAGACATCGAGCGACGACAGATAGGCGTAGCCTAGGTCCAGAGTGCGTGGGGCCAGGCCGAAGGTCTTGCCGTCGGCCACCGCATAGCCTTCCGCCACCAGGGTCAGCAGGAACCGACGGGTGGCCGCCCGCGTGAGCCCGGTGCGCGCGGCGACTTCACTGAGGGTCATGCGCGGGTGTTCGGCGTCGAAGGCGCGGATGACGTCCAACCCTCGGGCGAAGGTCTGCACGTAGTCCTTGCTGGCGATGTCTCCAGGCGGACCGGCCATGGCGTGCTCCCTAATTTTATCGCCGATGTCAGTTTATCGGCTTATTTGTGCGATATACGCACATTTGTGCGATATGTTGACGGCATCGGGATAAGGAGCTTAATTCCGCTCACGCCGCAAGGCCTCAGTTTTTGACAAAATTGTCTAAAATGTCGGTTCGGAGAGCCCATCCGCATGAAGAGCAAGATCTACGACAGCGCCGCCGCGGCGCTTGAGGGCGTCGTCTTCGATGGCATGACGATGATGTCTGGGGGCTTTGGCCTGTCGGGCAATCCCGACACCCTGATCCCGGCCCTGAAGGACACGGGCGTGAGGGGGCTGACGGTGATCAGCAACAACTGCGGGGCCGACGGGTTTGGCCTATGGCAGCTGCTCAACAACGGCCAGATCAGGAAAATGATCTCCAGCTATGTCGGCGAGAACAAGCTGTTCGAACAGCTCTACTTGTCCGGCGAGCTTGAGCTGGAACTGAACCCGCAAGGCACCCTGGCCGAGCGGATCCGCGCCGGCGGCGCGGGCATCCCGGCCTTCTACACCAAGACCGGCGTGGGCACGGTGGTGGCCGAGGGAAAGCCGGTCGAGACCTTCGAAGGCGAGGACTATGTGCGCGAGACCTGGCTGCGGGCCGATTTGGCGATCATCAAGGCCTGGAAGGCCGATCCGGAAGGCAACCTGATGTTCCGGATGACCGCCCGCAACTTCAACCCGGTGATGGCTACGGCCGGCAAGGTCACCATTGTCGAGGTCGAGGAGATCGTCGAGGCCGGCGAACTGGACGCCAACACGATCCACACCCCCGGCATCTATGTCGACCGCATCATCCGCTCGACAATCAACGAAAAGCGCATCGAGAAACTGACCACTCGCCCCCGCGACCCGCAAGCTGGAGACAACACGTAATGGCCTGGACCCGCGATCAAGTGGCGGCCCGCGCCGCCAAGGAGCTGCAGGACGGCTTCTACGTCAACCTCGGCATCGGCATCCCGACCCTGGTGGCCAACCACATTCCCGCCGGCGTGCACGTCACCCTGCAGAGCGAGAACGGCATGCTGGGCATGGGCCCCTTCCCCTACGAGGGCGAGGCCGACCCAGACCTGATCAACGCCGGCAAACAGACCATCACCAAGCTGCCGACCTCCAGCTTCTTCGACAGCGCCCAGAGCTTCGCCATGATCCGCGGCGGGCACATCGACCTGACGGTGCTGGGCGCGATGGAGGTGGCCCAGAACGGCGACATCGCCAACTGGACCATCCCCGGCAAGATGGTGAAGGGCATGGGCGGCGCCATGGACCTGGTCGCGGGCGTCAAGCGCGTTATCGTGGTCATGGACCACGCCAACAAGGCCGGCGAAAGCAAGGTCCTGGAACGTTGCGCTCTGCCCCTGACGGGCCAGGCCTGCGTTGACATGATCATCACCGACCTCTGCGTGTTCACCGTCGACAAGAAGGCGGCCGGCGGCGGCCTGACCCTGGTCGAACTGGCCCCGGACGTCACTCTCGACGAGGTCAAGGCCAAGACCCACGCCAAGTTCAACCCGGGAGCCTTCCAATGACCGTGGCCTATATCTGCGACGCCATCCGTACGCCGTTCGGCCGCTACGGCGGTTCGTTGTCCAAGGTGCGCGCTGACGACCTGGCGGCGGTCCCGATCAAGGCCTTGATGGCCCGCAATTCCGGCCTCGACTGGGGTGCGGTTGATGAGGTGATCCTGGGCTGCGCCAACCAGGCCGGCGAGGACAACCGCAACGTCGCCCGCATGGCCGCCCTGCTGGCGGGCCTGCCGGAAACCGTACCGGGCGTCACCGTCAACCGCCTGTGCGCCTCGGGACTGGAAGCGGTCGGCGCGGCCGCCCGCGCCATCCTCTCAGGCCAGGCCGACCTCATCGTCGCTGGCGGCGTCGAGAGCATGAGCCGCGCGCCGTTCGTGATGGGCAAGGCCGACAGCGCCTTCTCGCGCGCCGCCAAGATCGAGGACACCACGATCGGCTGGCGCTTCGTCAATCCGGCGATGCAGAAGGCCTACGGCGTCGATTCCATGCCCGAGACCGCCGAGAACGTCGCGACCGACTATGGCGTGAGCCGGCAGGACCAGGACGCCTTCGCCCTGCGCAGCCAGCAGCGCGCGGCCGCGGCCATCGCCGCCGGCTTCCTCGCCGGCGAGATCACACCGGTCGAGATTCCTGGCAAGGCCGGCCCCACGATCGTCGACCGCGACGAGCATCCACGCGAAACCACGCTGGAAGCCCTGGCCAAGCTGAAGCCCGTGGTCCGCGAAGGCGGCACGGTGACGGCCGGCAACGCCTCGGGCGTCAATGACGGCGCCGCGGCGATCGTCCTGGCCTCCGAAGACGCCGTGAAGCGGCACGGCCTCACGCCGCGCGCCCGCGTCGTGGGCTACGCCACCGCCGGCGTCGCCCCACGCGTGATGGGCATCGGACCCGTGCCGGCCACCCAGCGCCTGCTGGCTCGTACGGGCCTGACGATCGGCGACTTTGACGTCGTCGAGCTTAACGAGGCCTTCGCCGCCCAGGGCCTGGCGGTGCTGCGCCAGTTGGGCCTGGCCGACGACGGCGCGCACGTAAACCCCAACGGCGGGGCGATCGCCCTGGGCCACCCGCTGGGCGCTTCCGGCGCGCGCCTGGCCCTGACGGCCTTGCGCCAACTGGAAGCCACGGGCGGCAAGCGCGCCCTGGCCACCCTCTGCATCGGCGTGGGCCAAGGCGCCGCCCTCGCCCTCGAACGCGTCTAGGAGCCGCCATGAGCTTGATCCTGCCCTATGCCCGCGAGGACGTCGGCCAACCGCCGTCCCTGGCGCCCGGCTACGCCTCAACCGTCGCCCGCTCGCCCCGCCAGCCCTTGGTCAAGATTCCCCACACCCTGACCGAGACCACCGGGCCGGCCGGATGCTGGGAGAACCTTATGGGCTCTTCGCTGGCCGACCTGACCGCTCAGCACAAGGGCACGCCCCAAGGCCAGCGCATCGTGGTCTCCGGCCGCGTGCTCGACGAGCAAGGCCGCCCCGTGCCCAATACGGTCATGGAGATCTGGCAGGCCAACGCCGCCGGCCGCTACATCCACAAGAAGGACCAGTGGGACGCCCCGCTGGATCCCAATTTCACCGGCGCGGGCCGCGTCGTTACCGACGACCGGGGCCGCTACCAGTATGTGACCGTCCGACCGGGCGCCTATCCGTGGGGCAACCACCACAACGCCTGGCGACCCTCGCACATCCATCTGTCGCTGCTTGGCCCGGCCTTCGCCACCCGCCTCGTCACCCAGATGTATTTCCCCGACGATCCGCTGATCGAGATCGACCCGATCGCCAACGCCGTGCCCATGCCGTTCCGCGACCGCATGGTGTCGCGCTTCGACATCGAGACCACCAAGCCCAACTGGGCCCTGGGCTATCTTTTCGACGTCGTGCTGCGCGGCCGCGACGCGACTCCGACCGAGGACGACCATCATGACGACTGAGCAGGTCAATCCGGCGCCCCGCCACGACAACCAGGACCCGGCCCTGTTCGGCCAGACCCCGTCCCAGACCGTCGGCCCCTTCTTCCACTACGGCCTGCCCTGGAAGGGCGGCGCGGACCTGGTGGGTCAGTCGGAGATGGGCGCGCGGCCCGAGCTCTTCCCCGAGGAACACTATGTGCTGAACCTCGCGCCGCCCAAGGGCGCCGTCCGCGGCGAGCTGATCACCCTGGAAGGCGTGGTCTATGACGCCGACGGCAAGCCCGTGCCCGACGCCATGATCGAGATCTGGCAGGCCAACGCCGCGGGCCGCTACGTCAGCCCCGGCGACGCCCGCGACCAGATTCCCCTGGACGAAGGCTTCATTGGCTTCGGCCGCGCCTCGACCGACGAGGCCGGCTTCTATCGCTTCAAGACCGTGCGACCAGGCGCCGTGCCCGGGCCGGGCGCCAGCCTCCAGGCCCCGCACATCGCCGTCAGCATCTTCGGGCGCGGCGTGATCAAGCGCCTGGCCACCCGGGTCTATTTCGAGGACGCGGCCCAGAACGCCGCCGACCCGATCCTGGCCCTGGTCCCGGCCGAGCGCCGCCACACCCTGGTGGCCCGCAAGCAGGACGACGCTTGGCGCTTCGACATCGTCTTGCAAGGCAAGCGCGAAACCGTCTTCTTCGACGTCTGACCGCGCCCAGGAGACACGCCCTTGCCATCCCTGATCCGCGACCGCGCGGCCTCAACGTCCGCCATGCTGGCGATCTTCGGCGACGAGGCCCTGCTACGCGCGGCCCTGCGCTTCGAATCCTCCCTATCGCAAGCGCAGGCCGACGTCGGGGTGATCGACCAGGCCGCCGCTACGAGCATCGCCAAAGCCTGCCTCGAGCGCCCCGACGTCGAAGCCCTGGCCGAGGCGGCGGCCCACGCCGGCACCCTGGCCATCCCTCTGGTCAAATGGCTGCGGGACCAGGTCGCAGGCGACGCCGCCGCCCTGGTCCACAAGGGCGCCACCAGCCAGGACCTGGCCGACACCGCCCTTGTGCTCCAGGCCAAGGCCGGGACAGCGCTGGTGGTCGAAGAGGCCCGCCGCCTGGCGACCGCCCTCGCCGCCCTGACCGAGACCTACGCGGCCACGCCGATGATCGGCCGCACCCTGCTCCAGGCCGCCCTGCCGATCACCTTTGGCCTGAAGACCTCGCAGTGGCTGCTGGGCGTCGACGCGGCCCTCGCCCGCTTCGAAGCCGAAGCCGCAGGCGCTCTACAGGTCCAGCTTGGCGGCGCCACCGGCTCGCTGGCCGGCCTGGACGGCAAGGCCCAGGCCGTCAGCGACCGCCTGGCCGAAATCCTCGACCTCGCCCCCGCCGTCGCACCCTGGCACGCCCGCCGCGAGGCTTTGGCGGGACTGGCGTCTTCACTCGCCATTCTGGTCGGCGCTGTCGGCAAGATCGCCCGCGACCTATCCCTGATGGCCCAGGGCGAGGTGGCCGAGTCCTTCGAGCCGCGCGTCGAAGGGCGTGGCGGCTCCTCGGCCATGGCGCACAAGCGCAATCCCACCGCCTGCCAAACGGCGCTCAGCGCAGCGATCCGCGCGCCTCATCTGGCCGCCACCGTGCTGGCCGCCCTACCCCAGCCTCACGAACGCGACCTTGGCGGCTGGCAGGCCGAAGCGCCGGTGATCGCCGAACTCTTCCAACTGGCCCATGGGGCCCTGGCCGCCATGGCCCCGGTCATCGAGGACCTTGAGGTCCACACTGATCGCATGGCCGCCAACCTCGCCGCCGTCGGCGTAGGGACTGACACGGGCGAGAGCGAGGCCATCGCCCTGCGCGCCCTCACGCACTATCGAAAGGACTGCTGATGGCCTTCGCTAAAGCCGCCGACGGCGCCCGCCTGTATTTCCGCTTCGACGGCGCCGCCGACAAACCCGTGTTGGTTCTGCTGAACTCCATCGGCTGCGACATTGGCCTCTACGACGCCGCCGCGCCGCTGCTGCTGGCGGATTTTCGGCTCCTGCGCCTTGACACCCGCGGCCACGGCGCCTCCGACGCCCCGGCGGGCGACTATACGCTGGACCTGCTGGCCGGCGACGTCCTGGCGGCCATGGAAGCGGCGGGTATCGACAAGGCGGCTGTCTGCGGCACCTCGCTGGGTGGCATGATCGCCATGGAACTGGCCCTGAAAGCCCCTGAACGGCTGACGGGCCTGGTGCTGGCCTGCACCTCGGCCTCCATGGACGCCGCCGCCTGGCAGGCCCGTATCGAAATCGTGCGCGGCCAGGGCGTCGCGGCCATCGCCGACACGGCGTTGGGTCGCTTCTTCTCGGAAGACTTCCGCGCCAAACACCCCGAAGCCGTAGAGACCGTCCGCTCCGGCCTGCTCAGCAGCAGCGCCGAAGGCTATGCCGCGTGCGGCGCGGCCATCCGGGACATGAACCTCTTGGACCGTCTCTCCGGCATCCTCGTCCCAACCCTGGTGATCGGCGGAGCCAAGGACGTCTCCACGCCCTTCGAAGGCCACGGCGACCGCATCGCCGCCGCCATCCCGGGCGCCGCCACGGCGCGGCTCGAGACCGCCCACCTGCCCTCCATCGAAGCCCCCGCCGCCTTCGCCGGCGCCGTGCGTGCCTTCCTCGGCGCCGCCCCGGCCGAACGCGCGGCCAAGGACACCCTGTTCGAGGCGGGCCTCAAAAACCGTCGCAAGGTGCTGGGCGACGCCTGGGTCGACAAGTCGCTGGCCAAGCGCACCGATTTCACCGCCGACTACCAGGCAATGATCACCCGCTATGCTTGGAACGAAATCTGGGGCCGGCCGGGCCTGGACCACGGCACCCGCCGCCTGCTGGTGCTGGCCATCTGCGCCAGCCTGGCCCGCTGGGAGGAGTTTCGGCTGCACGTCCGCGCAGGCCTCGAGCAGGGCGGTTTCACAACCGACGAGCTCAAGGAAGTGCTGATGCAGACGGCGATCTACGCTGGCGTCCCGGCCGCCAATACCGCTTTTGCCGAGGCGACCCAGGTTATCTCCGACCTCGAAACGTGAAGAGCAATTATAAGAAGGACGTCGACGCGTGGCACGGCGCGCCGGAATATATGGAGTCCTATCAGGATCACCTGCATACGCCGTGCAGCAGCGCCACGCCCAGATCGACGGCCTATCCGCCAACGCCGCCGGCGAAGACATGCTGCCGCTGGGCGCGATCACCGAAGCGCACTACGAGGACATCTTGGGCCGCAACGTGAAGGGCGTGATCTTCACCGTGCAGCAGGTGCTGCCACCCCTGTGCGGTGGGGCCAGCGTGATCCTGTCGGTCTCGACTACGGCCACCAACGGCCCCGCGGCCTTTAGCGGCGACAGCGCCTCCAAGGCCGCCGTGCGCAACCTGGCCCGCAGATGGACCCTGGGCCTCGAGAACTGCGGCATCAGCGTCAACGTCGTCAGCCCCGCCCGATCAAGATCTCCGGCTTGGTGGAGCTGGCTGACTTGGACTGGCCCAGCGGTAGGGCCTGCTCGACTACATGGCCAGCCAGACCCCGATCGGTCGCGTCGGCGCGCCCGAGGAGATAGCCAGAGTGTCCTGTTCCTGGCGTCCGATGACTCCGTCCTCATGGCCGGCTCAGGCTTCGCCATCGACAGCGTCATGACCCGAGTCTAGCCGCTGAAGCCTTCCACGCATTCAAGTCCTGATGAGTGGAGGGCGATCACGCGCCAGGAGTAGTCCTCGGATTCCAGCAGCAAGAGCTACCGAAGGCGATCGCCGATTGTATCGACTAGACGTCATGTCTCTAGCTCGCTGATCTGTGTCAGCGAGCCAGAGCCTTATGAAACGGTCACTTAGCGGCGGCGTGCTAGGCGGAGACATGCCCAGAGCGTCGACGCTGATCTGCGCTATGGGTTGGGCGTGACGGCGGATGAGGTCAGCGGGAAGTTCGCTCGGCCGCGATCGATCCAGCTCAGCAGGCGCGCGAGATCGGGCGAAATCCCGGTCGACGGCGCCGCCCCGCCGAGCGCCACGGCCAGGAAAGCCGGCCGGACCATGCGGACGACGCCCGGATCGGCGACGGCCGCATTTGGGTCCATGGCCTCGTAGGTCAGCACCTGATGGCGCACGCGGACCTTGAAGGCCTCATCGCGGTCGGTGAGCAACAAAGTCAGTTCGGCCTCGCCGTCGCCGACCCGCGCCGGATCCAGCCGCACGGCCAGGAGGTCGAGCAGCAGAGCGGTCGGGGTGTTGCGCAGCATGTCCGGCGGCAGGGTCGCGGCCGGCCCGGACTGCACGCCCCCGCGCAGCTCGGCCGCACCGGAAAGATAGATGTTTCGCCAGATGGCGGACTCCGCCTGGCGGCCCTGCACGTCATAGAGCTTCGCCAGGCGCTCGCGCGCTTCCCGGTCCGTAGGATCGGCCAGGACCAGGCGGTCGAGCAGTTCGACCGCCCAGCGCAGATCGTCCGCCTCGGCTGCCCGCTTCAGCACCGCCGCACGGCCGCCCAGCGCCTCGACATAGCGCCGGGCCGCGTCGGCTCGGTCGAGGGGCGCAAGGTTGGCCGGGTCGCCGTCGTAGAAGCCCATGTAACGCTGGTAGACGGCTCGAGCGTTGAAGCTGACCGTTCCGTAGTAGCCGCGATTGTACCACTCCCTGGCCAGCACCGGCGGCAGGGTCAGGCGATTGGCGATCTCCCCGCCGGTCAGGCCCTGGTTCATCAGCCTGACCGACTGATCGTGCAGGAACTTGTAGGCGTCGCGCTGCTTGGCCAGAAAATCGGCCGCCTCCTCGGCGCCGAAGCGCGGCCAGCCGTGGCCGGTGATGATGATCTTGGTTTGCGGACCATACAGCCGCAGGGATTCCGACAGGCCGTCGGCCCAGGCCTTGGCGTCCCGGACCGGCGCGCCGCGCGGGGTCAGCACGTTGTGCAGCGAGACGTTGGCGTTCTCCGACATGCAAAGCACGCCAAGGTCCGGCAGAAAGAAGTTCATCTCCGCGGGCGCTTCAGTGCCCGGCGTCATCTGAAAGACGAACCGCACGCCGTCCAGGTCGAGCGTCTCTCCAGTGCGGTGGATTTCGCGGTTGGGCGCCACCAGGCCCGTCGCCCCCCTGCTGACCGCAAGGCCGAGGCCCGAGCTCATCTGGCCGTCGAGGCCGACCGGCAGATAGTGGCCAAACTGGAAGGATCCCCGCCGGTTCATGGCCGGACCGGCGATGACGTTCTCGCTGACGGCGTGTTCGAGAAATCCTTCCGGTGCGACGATCGGCGTGCGGCCCGCCTTGATCTCGGCTTCGCCAAGCACGCCGCGCACGCCGCCGAAATGATCCACGTGCGAATGGCTGTAGATCACCGCCGCGACGGGGCGAGCGCCCAGCTTGGCGTTGGCCAGGTCCAGCGCCGCCTTGGCCGTCTCCGCCGACGTCAGGGGATCGACGATGATCCAGCCGGTTCGCCCAGCGATCAGGGTCATGTTGGCCAGGTCGAAACCGCGAACCTGCCAGACGCCCTCGGTCACCTTGTAGAGGCCCGTCCGAGCCAGCAGCTGGGTCTGGCGCCACAGGCTGGGATTGACGCCCACGGGAGCCGGGCCCTTGGCGAAGGCGTAGGCGTCGAGGTCCCAGACCAGTCGGCCGTCTGCGGCCAGGATCTTCGGGTCCTGGCGTGTGGCCACAAAGCCTTGGTCTGCGAAGGCGAAGTCGCGCCGATCGGCGGGATCGGGGTCTCCACTGGCGGCATGGCCGCCGGTCGACAGGCCGGCGGCCGCAATGAGCGTGCAACAGAGCATGGCGGGGCGGCGCATGTGTTCCTCCGAGGAATGGCCGAGCTTCACCGGCCTTGAGCAGGACGATAGGCGATCAGAGCCGCCGGATGCAGCGAAAGCCGATATGGGAGGTGGAGCTTTCGGCCGTCTGGGCGTGCTTCGCCGCAGGCCTGTAGCGCTGGCAGTAATTGGGCGCGCAGAGATGCGAGCCGCCCTTCAGGGTCAAGGCGACCCCAGCCCCGCCCGCCGCGCCACCGCAGCAGGGCCGGGCTGCGCCCTCTCCGGCGAAGGGCGTCGTGGTCCACTCCCAGACATTGCCGATCATGTCGTAGAGCCCATAGCCGTTGGCTGCGAACGCTCGGACCGGCGAGGTGCGGGCGTGGCCGTCGGTCAGCAGATTCTCGAACGGGAAGGCGCCCTGCCAGATATTGGCCATAGGCCGGCCAAAAGGCTCAAGCCTGTCGCCCCAAGCATAGGGCGCGCCGTGGAGGCCGCCCCGAGCGGCGAGCTCCCACTCGGCCTCGGTCGGCAGGACCTTGCCGGCCCAGGCCGCATAGGCCTGCGCGTCGGCCAGGCTGACATGGACCACCGGATGATGAGGCCGCTCGGCGGCGGCGACGCCGTCCGCCTGCGGCGTCCGCCAGTGGGCGCCGGACGCATAGCGCCACCAGGCGCCAGGATCGTCCAGCGAAACCGGCTCGTCGGGCGGCGTGAACACCGCCGAGCCGGGAACCAGGCGTTCGGGGTCGGCGTCGGGATAGGCCGCGCGCTCGGGGACCGTCTCGGCCGTGGTCACATGGCCGGTGGCCGCCACGAAGCGGGCGAACTGCTGGTTGGTCACCGGCGTCGCGTCCATCCAGAACGGCCCCACCTCGGCCCAGCGCGCGGGCGCTTCCTCGGGATAGTGCACGTCCGAGCCCATGCGGAAGCGTCCACCAGGCAACCGGCGCATGCCGCTGAAGCTTTCCGTCCGCGCCATGATCGCCTACTGCACCGGGACCTTCGGCGGATAGGCCTTGAAGGTCGCCAGATGAGCCGCGACGGCCTTGGCCAGAACGGGAATCTGGGGCTGCTTCAGCGGCAGCAGGCCGTACTGTTCCTTGGGGTCGATATAGAGGTCGAACAGCCTCATCCCAGACCCGGAGGGCGTGATCGCGCCCTGGAAAGGGCTGAGCGACGGCGAGGTGTCGTCGTGGACCACGTCCTGGCTGCGGTTCAGGAATTTGAACTCTCCCACCCGCACGCCCATGAACACCTGGCCCAGCCAGTAGTACTCCACACGCCGGCGGCTCTCGCCGGCATCGGCCAGCAGAAAGGAAGCCTGGTCGATGCTGTCGATATAGCGATCGCCCGGTACAAGGTCGGCCGCCCCGGCGATTGACAGGCTGGTGGCGAACAGGTCCATCAGGTCGAACAGGCCGTCGGAAACCCTTCCCGCGGCGATCATCCCGTCCCAGTAGGCGATCAGCGGCGTGCGCACCCCGCCCTCGTAGATCGAGCCCTTGGCCGCGCGGAACGGCGTGTAGCCGGTGTCCGGAAAGGTCTCGGCGAACGGGCCGTTGTCGGAGGTCACGATCACCAGGGTGTTCTTGAGTTGGCCGGACTTGCGCAGCGCCTCCATCACCTGGCCCACGCGATGGTCGAGCTCCTCGATGACGTCCTTGTAGGGATACTTTGCGGGCGAGCGGCCAGCGAAGTCGGGATGCGGGTAGTTGTCGTTGTGCGCCCCGCGGGTGGCCAGGTAGAGGAAGAAAGGCTTCTTCGTCGCCGGCGCCGCGTCGATGATCGAGACGGCCCGCTCGGTCAGCTTCTGGTCGACAAGACGGATGCTGTCGAGGTCGATCAGAAAGGCCGGCTTGGCCGCCTCCCCCGCCCGGCCCTCGACGATGGCCATGGTCTCGCCCTCTGAAGCCCAGGCCCGGCGGGCCGGATCGTTGGCGAGGTCCGGATTGCGCCAGGGTTCGCGCCAGCCGGTGTAGTCGTCGGACGAGGTCAGAGTCCCGTAATAGTCGTCGAAGCCCACCGCCTGGGGCTGGGTGGAGGGCGCAGCCCCAAGATGCCACTTGCCCACTGCGTGGGTGGCGTAGCCGGCCCTGCCCAGCAGGGCGGCCAGGGTGATCTCGCCGCCCAGGCCTTCCCCGGATGCATTCTCGCCCGGCAGGAAGGGCCGCAGCAGCCCGGAGCGCACCGGCAGCCGCCCCGTCAGCAGCGAGGCCCGGGTTGGCGTGCACGACGGTTGCGAATAGGCCGAGGTCAGCCGCAGACCGTTCTGGGCCAGCCGGTCGATATTGGGCGTGCGCGCCCCTACCGCCGCGCCGCCGCCATAGGCGCCGAAATCGCCCCAGCCCACGTCGTCCATCAGGATGACGACGATGTTGGGCTTGCGCCCGACCCGCGCACGCAGGGCCTCCAGCCTGCGCTGGGCCTCGGCCGCCTGAGCGGGGCGCTCGATCGCCGGCTCGCGAGAGGCGCTGCTCCGGACCGCCTGGGCCAGAAACGGATCTGAAGGTCCGTTGGGCAAGGTTTCGGCTGCGCCCGCGCCCGACGCGGCAAGCAAGGCCGCAGCCATGGCCAGGCTGGAAATCTGGGTCTTGAACTTACGCATGATGCAACCTTCCGATCGACGCGATTGCGTCACGGTGAGGACGTGTGGACTAGGTTTGGGGGCCATAGCCGAACGACATGGCCCCCGCGCCTGCCGCCTGGCCTAGAACTTGGCGGCGACCTTCACGCCGACGGTGCGGGGCGCGCCGGCATAGCCTCGCAACAGAGAAGCGCCGGTGACCGCGTCATTGCCGCCGAAGTTCGAGGCCAGCGGCTGGGCGTATTTCATCACCCAGAAGCGTTCATCGGCGATGTTGTTGATGTAGGCGGTCAACGTCCAGCGATCGTCGGGCGTGGTCAGGCTGGCGCGGAGATTGGCCACCACGTGCGACTTGACGATCCCTTGGGGGTTGTCGTCGACGGTGCTGTAGAACCGGCCAACATAGCTGACGTCTGGGCGCAGCGAGACCACGTAGCCGCCGGCGAACGGCGAGGTCTTGTATTCCAGCCCGAAATTGCCTTGCCACTTGGGCGACTGGCTATTTGGACGGCCGGTCAGGTCCTGGACAAGCGGGTTGCCGCCAACCGTCGCCTGATAGCCGGCGCAGGAATTGGCCACCGTGGCCGAGCAGCCCGGCAAGCCCGGCGCGGTCGGATTGGAGCGATAGTAGGAGTCGAGGTAAGCCAGGCCAAGATCGAAGCGGACATGCTCGTCTGGACGGTACTGTACGCTGAGCTCGAAGCCCTGCGAGCGGATGTCGCCAGCGTTGCGCACCGTGAAGAACGTGCCGTTGTACGATCGCTGCTGGAAGTCGTAGATATTCATCACGTACACGTCAGCGTTGATCTGCAAGCGCCGGTCGAGGAGCTCGCTTTTCACGCCGACCTCCCAGTTGTCCGAGGTCTCGGGCGCGAACGCTCTAGCCGCGGCGTTCAAGACCGTGGTGGCCGAGGCCGAATTGGACCCACCGGACTTGTAGCCCGTCGAGTAGCTGGCATAGGCCATGACGTCTTCCTGGGGCCGCCACGACAGGTTGGCGCGCCAGGTCGGCTTGGCGTTCTCCGTGCGAAGATCGCGGGTGGTCTCGGCCGCGCCGAACGAGGCTGCGGTGACATTGGCCACGGATGACGTGTAGGTCCCGGTCTTGCGGTCCTTGGTCTGGCGCGCGCCGAGGGTCAGGGTCAGAGTATCCGCGAGCTTGTAGTCGGCCTGGGCATAGGCGGCATAGCTCCTGCCATTCTGGGTGAACAGGCTGCGGAAGGCGCCTGCCTGGGCGCCCGCAAGGCAGGCCGGCCGCGCCGCGGCCGGCGAGACCACCCGGCACCAGTCCGCGCCGAGATTGACGGCCGTGCGAATGCTGTAGTCTTCCTCGAAATAGTAGAGGCCCGCGACGAAGCTGAGGCGGCCGTCCAGCAGCTTGTCCTGAGGCGAGATCAGCTGCAGTTCATGGCTCTGGCTGGTGCTGTGCAGATCGCCCCGTCGATAGAAGATGTCGAGGGTGGTTCCCAGATTGTCTCCGTCGGTCTGGCCGTTGCGCCAGTCGCGATAGGCGTTGATCAGCCTGGCCTCGAAGCCGTCGGCGAAGTCAAAGCTCAGCTCGCTTGAGACGCCGCTCTGACGATCGTCGAAATTGGCTGAGTCGAGCCGCTGGTTGGTATTGAGGCTTTCCTTGCCGGTCAGGGCGAAGGCGCCGCCGGCCGCGGCGATCCTCGACCTGAAGGCGGCCAGCTGCGCAGCCGGCGCGGTCGCCACGTCCAGGGCGTTGGCCACCACGCCGTCGCCCGTGGTCCGCGCGCCATCAATCCGGCCCAGCCAGGTCAGCGGGGGCGCGATCTCCCATTTTGCGCTCAGGCGCGCGGCGGTGGCCGTCGCGCCGCCATAGGTCTTGCCGTCGAGCGCGTTATGGATCGCGCCGCTGGTCTTGGAGGCCTGCGCCGTACCCCGGATCGCCAGAGCCTTGCCGAGAGGCGCGTTCGCCACCAGCGTGCCCTTGAACGTGTCGAAGCTGGCGGCCTCGAGCGATCCTTCGGCCGATCTTCCGGCGAACGACGGGGCGTTGCTGGTAATCTCGACCGCGCCGACCGTGGCGTTGCGGCCCGAGAGCGTCCCTTGCGGGCCGCGCAGCACCTGGACGCTCTGCACGTCGAGGAAACCGGCGAGGATGGCGCCGGGACGCGGAATGTAGACGCCGTCCATATAGGCTGCGACGTCGGGGTCGATCGCGGAGTTCGAAGCGGTGCCAAAGCCCCGCACGACCAGGGTCACGCCCGCCGCCTGCAGCGGCGTGCGGACGTTGAAGTTAGGTACGGCGTTCTGCAGCTGGGTGATGTTGCCGATGCCGGCCTTCTCCAGCTGGCCGCCCGACAGGGCCACCATCGAGACGGGCACATCCTGGACGTTCTCGGCGCGCTTCTGGGAGGTGACGATCACCGCCTCGATCTCGGCGGCCTGGCTTGTTGTCGCCTCCTGCGCGTTCGCCCCCATCGCGGCTGCGAGCACCATCATCGACAACGAGCCGATCAGTATTCTTCGATCCATGCAGTCCCCCCTCGCACGCCGGCGCTGGACGCTTATGAGCGTTGCTTATATATTGATCCGGCCCTTGAGGATGGACGCTAGGCATTGCAGCTGTGTAGCCGCAATACCGGCAAGCTATGCGAAGGCCATACACAGCAGGCATGGCTGCGCAAAAACGGCGTCACTACTTGCCCGCCACGAGTTTCATAGAATTGCTGGCGGCCAATTGAGAATTTCGCGCTTGTCGCGCGCAGGCCGGGACCGCTCTGCGCTTCAGGGGGCAAGGGTCTCTTGAGGGGGCGAAGGCTCAGCAAGCTCGCGCCGCACCAGACCCGCCAGAACGCCCGCCAGCGGCAAGGCCCAACTGCGGCGGGCGACCAGCAGCCAGCAATCATAGACAGGCGCTGCGTCGAGCTCCAATTCCACGACGCGTCCATCCGCCAGCAAATCCTCGAACAGGAAGCGCGGCGCCAGACCGATGTGGCCGTGGTAGAGGGCGAACTGCCGGATCATCGCGCCGTCGTCGGTCATGAGGGCTTGCAGATTGGCCTGCTGGGCCCTGCTCAACTCCCCCGGGCTAAAATCGCTGGCCAACCGGAACGAGGCGACGGGATGGTCGGCCATCTCGTCAAGCCGCCGCTTGCCGGATCCCTGCAGCGGATGACCTGGCCGCACGACGGCCACGATGCGGTCCTCAAACAGCTTGTGCCGGATCAGGTCGCCGTGCTCGACGGCGTTCTCCGAGAAGGTCAGCACGATATCGTACTGGCCATTGCTGAGGCCTTCGACGATCGCGCGACCGCTGTCCTGGCGCATCTCGAGCTGAAGGTGCGGTTCTGTACGGGCGATCACGGCCGCAAACTGGGGCAGCGGCCTTATCTTGCTGGCCGGCCCGACCCCGACCCTCAAGCGGCCATGCGCCCCTCTGGCCAGACCCTGAAGCTCCTCGGTCAGCGCCGCGATCGAGCCGAGGATTTCCTCGCCCCGTGACGCCAGCAACACCCCGACAGCCGTGGCCCTGGCCCCGGCTTCGGCGCGCTCGAAGAGCCTGAGGCCCAGGCTCGATTCAAGCTGCGCTATGCTGCGACTCAGCGTCGGCTGGGCGATGCGCAGGTTGCGCGCCGCGGCGCTGAAGCTGCCTGCGGAAACGACGGCGACGACGTGTTCCAATTGCCGCAACTGCATGGAGCCTCCGCGCTCTACCAAGGCGTCCGCCGACTAGGTTCTAGAAGCGCTCGGCGATCGCCATGGTCAAGGCTTCGAAGGCCTCGCCGTCACGCAGGTCGGCGGCTTTGGCCTTGGCGGTCTCCTGGCCGGAGGTCGCTCGCGGACGATCGTCGCCATAGGCGGCGAACTGCGCAATGACGAGCCCCTTGTCGGGGACGATCGCGATACGCTGGCCGTAACGTCCGAGCGCGAAGGCGCCCCGGCGACCGCGCCACCAGAAGTCACGATAGCGGAAGCTTTCGCTCAGACTCGGCGGCGCCTTCGACCAATCGGTCACTCGAGGCGACAGATCGCTCCCCGCGCCGCGGCATACGAACTCGCCAAAGCGGGCGGCATCGCGCAGCGTCGAGAAGATCCCTCCTGCCGCGAACGCCGTCCGCGACCGATCGACCAGATAGTAGCCGTCATCGGCGGCCCCCATAGGAGCCCAGACATAAGTGTTGACCAGTTCGGCCAGCGACTTTCTCGAGGCGGCCTCAAGCGCCCATGCCACCGCTTCTGTCGAACCGTTCTGATAGTAGAAGCTCTCGCCGTGAGGCTCGGCGCCCGGCAAGGCCGCCTTCAGAAACTCATGGATCGTTGCTGGCGCGCCGGGCGGAACGGGCGCCAGGCCCGCGGCGGCGAAGAGACCGCGGTCGGGCGGAAGAGCCTTGGGATAGCTCACCGATACGCGCATATCGAGATTTTGCTGCAAGCTCGCCACGCCGAAAGGCGTTGCGGCAAGTTCGGGCACGTAGCGAGCGACGGGTGCGTCCAGATCGATGACGTCCTGAGCCGCCAGCCGGAGCGCTACGACGCCGACCACGGACTTGGACATCGAGGCCCAGTTATGGACCCCATGCGGTTTCATCCCGTCGTAGTAGCGCTCGAAGACCACCTTGCCGTCCTTCAGCACGATAAGCCCGTCGAGTTTCATGGCCTGGCGGTAGGTGTTAAAATTGACCCGCGCGCCGACGGGATAGTCGAAACCGATCGCCTCGACGTCCAGGGATGGGCCCTTGGCAAGCGCAGACGGCGCGGCGCTGTGCAGGAGACCGGTGGTGGGCTGCATTTCGCGGCCATGCTGCAGGCGCCAGCGTATAGCGTCCGGCGAGGGGCCATCGGCCGCCACGGCGGTCGCAAGACTGGCCAGGCTTGCGAGTACGGCCGCCATGGAGCCGACTGACATACGTGGCGACATGCATCCCCCTAAGCTCCGCCTTGCTGGCGGCGCCAAAGACCTTGCCATGCCAATGATCAGCGTGTCCCTCGGGCCCTACATAGCAGAAGCGCATGACCTGATAGCGCTTGCACATGGGAGAGGAAGGTGTGGGCGGGCTCGTAGTAGCCCTCCCACCGGCCCTAGGAAGCAGACCTTTCCCACTCCCCCGAGGAGTCAGGTTTCCCCGTTTGCAGCGCCGACTTCGACGGCGCGGCGGCCGCTGGCAGAAAGCGGACCCTCCGAACGGAAGCGATGAGTCAAAGTGCGACATGAAACCGCCGATCACCACGACCGGGTCGAGATAGTTGGGATGTTCGTGCCCGGCGACGACGATCGCCACATGCATGACGATCCAGGCCACGATCGCATAGCCTAGGGCCACCAGCGTGGCCTCCACGCCCCGTCGCTGGAAGGCTGGCCAGATGAGCGCGAACCCAGCGCCCCACTCCGGCGGCGAAGGCGAACTGGATCATCGTTCCCAGGACATAGGCCCACGGCCCAAGACTGGCTTGGACGGCCTTGCCCAAGATCAGGCCCGTGGCGTTGGCCGGGATGGCGGCGATCGTCAGCAGGTGCTGCGCGCCGACCCAAACCAAAGCCTCGTAGATCCAGATCATCACCCCGCCGACCAAGCCCGCGCTCGCGCCCAGCCCTATCCTTGCGATCAGCGCCTGGGCGCGCGCGGCGACTTTCAAAAGCTTGGATCATGGCCGTCTCCTCGTCTGGATCGCGGCGGGCGCAAGGCCGAACAGCGCGGGCTAAGAGGAAGCCCGGCGCGTGAACGCGCCGGGCCAGTCAAGGCGCCGATGGGGGGGGGCGGCGCATCCTCCTCGGGAGGGATGAGTTTGGATCAGTAGCGAATGCCGATCCGCACCCCGTACATGCGCGGTTCGCTGATCGCGACCGAGGCGGCGTTGACGACCGTGGCCGAGTAGCTGCCTGGCGAGTTGATCATTTGCAGATCGTTTTCGAGGTTCTTGACGAAGCCGCTCAGCGTGAAGCGGCCGTCGCCGTCGGCATAGGTCAGGGACGCGTCCGTGCGGGTGAAGCTTTCCTGCTTAAACTGCTTGGCGTTGACGAAGTCGCTGGTCAGGTAGCCGCTCGAATATTTCGAAGCCACGCGTCCGGTGATCGAGCCGCCGCTGGCCAGTTCCCAGACGTGGGAGTAGGCGCCGGTCAGAGCCACCTTCGGCGTCTTGTCGAGACGATAGTCCGACCAGTCGACGTTCTGCAGGATCCCCGCCAGGAAGTGCTTGTATTCCGACTTCATGAAGGTCGCGGCCAGGTCGATCGAGTCGTTCGGCGTCGGTTTGAACTTGGCCTCGGTCTCCACCCCGCAGATCGTCACCGGCACGGCGCGGGTGTAGATCACGGTGGTGCCCGAGAAGTTGATCCGGCTGGAGACCTGCGCCTTCGTGTAGTCGTAGTAGAAGGCCGTGGTGTTGATCTGCAGGTTCGACATCGGCCGTCCCTTATAGCCGACTTCGTAGGCGGTCAGACTTTCGGGATTGTAGGTGCCGACCTTGCCGGTGGTCGGTTCGAAGTCGTTGAAACCGCCAGCCTTGTAGCCCGAGGCCGCCGAGGCAAAGACCATCTGGCCTTCAGCGATCTGATAGTCGGCCGCCAGGCGGTAGGTGGTCTTCTTGGCGCTCTGATAACCGTTATTGACCGTGCCGACGCAGTCGTCGGGCGCGACGCACACCCCGCCTTGCGGGTTCTTCCAGGGACCGGGGCCGGCGGCGAAGGTGCCTTGGCGATTTACCTCGTCGGACGAGCGGCGGACGCCAGCGGTCACGTTGAAGCGGTCATTGACGTGGAACGTGCCCTGAGCGAACGCGCCCTTGGACGTGTGGACGGTGTTGTTCAGCGGGTCAATGCCGTTGCTGCTGCCGGCCAGGGTCGGATTAGTCACGCGGGCCGACCAATTATGGTCGCTCTCGTGGATATCTTCCTTGGTGTAGTTGGCGCCGACGACCCAATCGAAACGACCGGGCTCGGCGTTGGACACGCGCGCTTCGTGCGAGTCGGTCTTCACGTGGCCGCGATACTGGCGCCAGGCATAGGTGCCGATCGCCGGCGGGGGACCCGTGTAATTGCCCAACGGATCGTTGGTCGAGGACGTGCGGTCATTGGCCGAGAACCGGTGCTGGGCGCCGATATAGTCGAGCGCCACGCCGTTGAAGGCGGTCTTGAACTCGACGTTGTAGTTGTGGAAGTCCTCGTTGGTCTTGCTGCCGAACGGGTTTCCGAAGACGTGTCGCGCGTCCTGGCTCGATTTGGTGACAAGGTAGTTGTACGGGATCCCGGCCGGGCCGACGCTGCCGACATGGCCGAACGTCGTGGAGACCAACAGGCTGGTGTCCTCATTGAACTTGGCCAGGCCCGACAGGCGCGCCGAGATGTCGTCCTGGTCGTTGCGGGCCGGCGAGCCGTCAGCCGGATAGACATAGCCGTCGCGCTTGTTGGTGTTGACCGCCGCGCGGAAGGCCAGCTTCTCGCCGACGGGCAGGTTCACGAACGCATCGGCGCGGCGGGTGTTGTAGTTGCCGTATTCGACATTGGCCGCGGCTTCGAAATGGTCCTTGGGCTTGACGGTGATGACGTTGATGGCGCCGCCAGTGCTGCTCTTGCCGTAGAGCGTGCCTTGCGGGCCGCGCAGGACCTCAACGCGCTCAACGTCGAAGAACGACAGGCCCTGGATCGCCGGACGACCGATGGCCACGCCGTCGACGTTGAACGAAATCCCCTGCTCGCCCTTGCTGGTGGTGTCGGTGGTGGTGACGCCGCGGATGTTGGTGTTCACGCCAAAACCGTCACGGCCGATGTTCACCGACGGGGCCAGGTTCTGCAGGTCCGAAACGCTGACCACGCCCTGGGCTTTCAGGTTCTCGCCGTTGTAGGCGGTCAGGGCGATGGGCGTCTTGGACGCCAGCTCGGTCTTCTTCTGCGCCGTGACAATCACTTCTTCGATCGTGGTGGTCGGAGCGGCGGCGGCCTTCTCCTGGGCGTAGGCTTGGGAAGCCAGGCCGACCGGCGCCAAGGCCGAGGTCAGCAGGGCCAATTTCAAGGCCAGGTGTCGAGTCAAAGTTCCCTCCTTGGTCGTCGAGACAGGGCGGCCGTCTCGTGAGACGCCGTCCCGAGGGACGGCGCTCTTGGGCCGCTTGAAGCGCTCTTGCTGAGCTGTTGTCTTGGCTAACAGGGGGACTGGCCGATGCCGGTATAGATAAAAACCGGGACCTATAACTGAATTGGAATCCGCGGCGGGGCGGATTACTTGCGCGCGACCGAATAAGTGATCTTGGCGTTCCGCGTGGCCAGGAAAGCGTCCAGTGTCATGCCTTTCATGGCCGCGTAGATCTGAGGATTGGGCACGCCGACCACCGCGCCAAGCTTTTCGAGCACGAAGAAGATCGCGCCGTAGCGGATGAGGCCCATCCAGTCGCGCTCGCGGATCAGGTCGCGTTCTTCTGACGACAGGCCGGCGGCCTCGAAGGCGGCCTCCTGATCGGCCAGGAAGCTTTGGCGCGCCGCCGGTTCGATCAGCCCCTGCAGGAAGCGGTTGATCCCGTAGGCCTTGGCGCTGGTCTCCAGCGTAAAGGGATAGGTGCCTTCCAGCGCCTCGACGCCCTCCAGCTGGTGGGTCGCGGCTTTTCGCACAGCTTCGGCTTCAGAGGCAGCGGTATCCTTGCCCAGGTCTTCGTAGAGCACTGTGGCGATCGCGGTCATCGACGGCAGATAGTAGGTGCTGTGCCGGCAGGCGATGTCCTTGGATAGCGCCCCGCGCATGATCAGCCACATGATCACCTCGGCGCTTTCGAAGCCGCCCAGCCGCGCGTAGTCGGCATGGGTCATATCGGCGAGGCGATCAGGGTCCTTGACCAACAGATCGAGGAATTCCTCGTCCCAGGCGGTGTTGTTGAACCCGGCCCGCTCGCCGTGGACCTGGTGCGACAGGCCGCCGGTGGCGACCACCACCACCCGCGCGTCCTCCGGCCAGGCGTCGATCGCCTTGCGAAGGGCTTTCCCCAGGTTCAGGCAGCGCCGGGCCGTGGGCGCGGGAAACTGCAGCACGCCGCATTGCAGCGGCACGATCGGGATCGGCCAGCTTTCCTCGCCCGGCGGCGTCAGCAGCGACAGCGGCGACAGACAGCCGTGATCCAGCGCCTTGTGCTGGAACACCGACAGGTCGAAATCCTGGGCCATGATCGCCCGCGTGAGCCAGCGGGCCAGCGGCGCGTGGCCCGGCACGGGCGGCAGATCGCGCGGCCCGCCGCCCTCGTCGGCGACCTCGTAGGCCTCCCCCACCCCCAGCGCGAAGGCCGAGTAGTGGTTGAACGAGAACGACGTGACGTGATCGTTGTAGATCATCACCAGCGCGTCGGGCTTTTTGTCCTCTAGCCAGGTCTTCAGCGGCGCGAAGGCCTCGAAGATCGGCGCCCAGACCGGATCGCCGGAAAGGTCTCGGTCACGCGCATAGCCGATGGTCGGGGTGTGGGAGACACCGATCGCGCCGATGAGTTTGGCCATGAACTTGTCCTTACGGCTTGGCGCTGGAGACGCAGGAAAGACCCGCGCCGTCGACGGTGCAATCGTTGTGGAAGCGCGGCGCCAGCAAGGCGGCCGCGTAGGCGTCGCGCGGTGCCCAGGCCACAGCCGGGGTTTTGGCCACGAAACTCTCGGGTGCATCGATCGACCCAGACCCCACATAGCTGGCCACCTGCGGATAGGCGAAAACCGGGCGCACGCGTGTGGGGGCCGGCGGCGACGCGGCGCCCATCGACGGGGCGCCTGCGGGCGCAGCCCCCGGACCCGCGCCGGCTGGCGGCGGGCCCATCGGACGGCCTCCAGGCGGGGGGCCGAACGCGGGCTGCTCGACATGAGCAGCCATGACGACGTCCGGCGCCGCGCCGCCCTCGACCCAAGCCATCAGCGGCGAGACGATGTCGAACTGATTGAAGCCGTCGCCGCCGGCGCAGTGATAGAGCCCCGGGATCAGGAACAGGCGCATCATCTTGTCGGCCTCCCCCTGCCCCAACGTCTTCACCACCGCGTCGCGGTAGGCGATCGTGCCCAGCGGCGAGATGTGCGGGTCCGACCAGCCGTGCCAGACGATCAGCTTGCCGCCTTTGGCCGAGAACGCCGACAGATCGGTCTCGGTGGCGTCGTAGAGCTTGTGCGCCCAGGAGAGCGCCGCGAACTGCGCGCCGGTGAACTTGAAGTCCGCGAGCGTGTAGCTGGCGGCCGGATTGACGGGCGACAACAGGTATTTCAGTGGTTGCTCGGCCGCGCCGTAGCTCATGGCCCGCTCATCGACCGAGCGCGGTACGAAGACGCCGGTCCACGACAGCTCCGACCCCACCTGCGGTTGGCCGAAAGTGAAGTGGCGGCCCTTCTCGTCTACCGGACCGTCATAGAGCTTGCGGGCGGTGGCGACCTCGGCGGCGGTCAGGCAGGCGTCGGCCGGCTGGCCGTCCTTGCACTGGGCCACGACGGGGTCGAACTTGCAGGCGCGCGGGTCGGCGATCAGGCCGTCCTTGACGCCATCGACCGCGTCGCAGGACGCCACGGCGGCGGTGTGCAGGATCGGCAGGCGCGATGAGATCAGCAACGCCTTGCCGTCCGCCCCTGTGTTCGAGGCCGCCTGCCAGGCGTGGTAGAAACTGTTTTGGACGGTGAAGTAGGTGGCCGGAGCGCCGGCGGCGATCCCATGGAAATCGCCCGGGAAGCGCTGGGCCTCCATTAGCGCCTCGCGCCCGCCGTCCGAACAGCCCGAGAAGTATGAGAACTTCGGCTCGCGGCCGTAGAACTTGGCGATCAGGGCCTTGGAGGCCACCTCCGTCAGATGCACGCCGCGATAGGCGAAGTCGACGCGGGCCTGCGGGTCGGTCCCGAAGACCCCGTCGCCCATGGCCGCCATGCCGCCCTTGCCCTCATGACCCATGTCGGTCGAGGCCAAGGCGATGGCGCCGTCCTTGACCGGCGTGCAGCCATCGGCGTGCTCGGTGCGGATGTTCAGCACGCCGCACAGCCCCCCGCAGCCGACCTGCAGGTAGCGCTGGGTCCAACCATTGGTCGGCAGGCGCAGCTCGAAGCGGATCTTCGGCGCGATGACGCCCTGCACGGCGCAAAACACCTTGTCGCCGCTTCCGGCCATCTGGGCCGAGGTGATGGTGGTCTTGGCGCCGACCACCGCGTCGATATTGGCGCTGGCCAGGGCTTCGCACGACATGACGGGTTTAAGCGCCTCGAGCGCCGCGAGCCCCGTGGGCTGAGCCTGAGCAGCGCCACAGACGGCCAGTGCCAGCGAGAGGAAGACGGCCAAGGCAGGCCTGCGCCCGCCAAGGGCAGACTTGGAATGTGCAGACGCCATCGGATCCTCCCGCCTTGTCCGGCTTAGACCCCATGCCGTTATCAAGCCGGCCGAGCGGCGCAGGTATAACAAATCCGAAGGGGCTATAACGGACTGAGCCGCGCGAGCGCGCCAACGCGCCGGGCGCCGCATTTGGTTATACCTCGTTCCCAAAATGTATACGTGAGCGAGGACGGCCGGTGCTAGCCAGGTCCGGCCACGCCTGACCCCGCGCCATCGCCACCTCGGGTCGTCGTGAAAAGAAACCTATCGGGAGGACGAGGCACGATGTTGATCTTCACGGTCCATGTCCGTGGCCTGGCTACGGCGCCGACGCCTCCCAACCGCCAGGAGCGCCGCCGTTGAACAAGGTCGTCCAGAATCCACCGCGCGCCGACAAGGTCGCCGTCGAAGGGCTGCAGGCTTTTGGCGTGGCCACCGTGCACGAAGCCCAGGGGCGTACGGGCCTGCTGTGTCCCAAACTTCGGCCGATCTGGCCTGGCGCCCACATCGCCGGGACCGCCGTGACCGTCCTGGTCCCGCCGGCCGACAACTGGATGCTGCATGTCGCCGTCGAGCAATGCCAGCCGGGCGACGTCCTGGTGGTGGCGCCGACCTCGGCCTGCGACGCGGGCTATTTCGGGGATCTTCTGGCCACGTCCCTGATGGCGCGCGGCGTGCGTGGCCTGATCATCGACGCGGGCGTGCGCGACATCGCCACCCTCAAGGACATGGGCTTTCCGGTCTGGTCCAGCGCCATCTCCGCCCAAGGCACGGTCAAGGCCACGCTGGGCGGCGTCAATGTTCCGATCGTCTGCGGCGGCGCGCTGGTCCGCCCTGGCGACGTGATCGTGGCCGATGATGACGGCGTGGTGGTGGTCGGGCGCAAATCCGCCGAGACCGTGCGCGCCGCCTCGGCCGCCCGGGAAGCCAATGAGGAAGACAAGCGGGCGAAGCTGGCCAGCGGGATCCTCGGGCTTGATCTCTACAAGATGCGCGAGACGCTGGCCGCGGCTGGCCTCACCTATGTCGAAAGCCAGGACGTCTGAGGATGCAGACCGCCATCCCGTGCCTGATCTTTCGCGGCGGCACGTCCAAGGGACTCTATTTCCACGCCAAGGATCTGCCGGCTGATCCCAAGCTGCGCGATCAGGTGCTGCTGGCGGCCATCGGCTCGCCCGACCCGCGCCAGATCGACGGCATGGGCGGCGCCGACTCCCTGACCAGCAAGGTGGCGATCCTGTCGCCGCCGTCGCGGCCCGATGCGGACATCGACTATCTCTTCCTGCAGGTCTCGGTGGCCGAAGCCTTGGTCTCCGATCGCCAGAACTGCGGCAACATCCTCGCCGGGGTCGGTCCCTACGCGATCGAGACCGGCCTCCTGCCGGCCACGGGTGAGCACACCGACGTGCGCATTTTCATGCGCAACACCGACGGCTTGGCCACCGCGAAGATCCAGAACCCCGGCGGCCGGGTGAACTATGCCGGTGACTGCCGCATCGACGGTGTCCCCGGCGCGTCCGCGCCTATCCCGATCACCTTCGCCGACGTGGCCGGTTCGTCCTGCGGCGCCCTGCTGCCGACCGGCAACGCCATGGATGTGATCGAAGGCGTCGAGGTGACCCTGATCGACAACGGCATGCCCGTCGTGGTCGTCCGCGCCGCTGACCTGGGCGTGCGCGGCGACGAGCCTCCCGCCGAGCTGGAAGCCAACGCCACACTGCGCGCCAAGGTCGAAGCCATTCGCCTCAAGGCCGGCAGGCTGATGAACCTGGGCGATGTGACGAACGCCACCGTGCCCAAGGTCACGCTGGTTTCCCCGCCGACCGCCGGCGGGGCGCTCTCCACCCGGAGCTTCATCCCCCACACCGTCCACAAGGCGATCGGCGTGTTCGGCGCGGTCAGCGTCGCCACGGCCGCCTGCCTGCCAGGTTCCGTGGCCGCCAGCGTCGCGGTCTTGCCGGACACGGGCGGCGAGCTGACCGTCAGCGTCGAGCATCCGACTGGAGAGTTCACCGCCCTGCTGACCCGCTCGCCCGAGGGCGAGGTGGTGTCGGCCGCCCTGCTGCGCACGGCCCGCCTCCTGATGGCCGGCCAGGTCTTCGTCCCCGCCGCCGTCTGGGACGGTCGCCCATGAGCCCGCGCCTGGCCCTGATCGGCTATGGCGAGGTCGGCCAGACCCTGGGTTCGGACCTGGCCGCCGCCGGCTTCACGGACGTCGTCGTCCACGACCGTCTGTTCGACGATCCAGACTCGCCGCCGTCCCGCGCCGCGGCCTCGCGTGGTGCGCGGACCAAGGTCGATATCGAAGAAGCCTGCGCCGACCGCGATCTTGTGATCAGCGCCGTCACCGCCGGCGAGGCGCTGAACGTCGCCCGCGCCGCCGCGCCCTATCTGGGCCTGGCATTCTTCCTCGACCTCAACTCCGTCGCGCCCCAGACCCGCCAGGCGCAGGCCAACACCATCGGCGCCCGCTACGTCGAGGGCGCTGTCATGGCCCCGATCGGACCCAAGCGCCTGAAGACCCCGATCCTGCTGGGCGGGCCGTCGGCGCAGGCCATCGCGCCCCTCCTGGCCGAACTGGGTTTTGCCGCCAGACCCGATAGCTACGAGATTGGCCAGGCCTCGGCCGTGAAGCTGTCGCGCAGCATCTTCGTCAAGGGCCTGGAGGCCATCGTCACCGAAAGCCTGGCCAGCGCCCGCCACTATGGCGTGGAGGATGAGGTCCTGGCTTCCCTCTCCAACACCATTCCCCATCCCGACTGGCCGGGCCTGGCGCGCTATCTGCTGTCGCGTCCCTTGGTGCACGGCCGGCGGCGCAGCGAGGAGATGGTCGAGGCGGTCAAGATGCAGATGGCCGCCGACCTTGACGCGCCGATGACCTTCGCCATGGTCGAAGTGCAGGCGCGGCAAGGTGCCTTGGGCCTGGCGCGGGCCGCCGACGGCGAGGAGGATCTGATCGGCCTGCTCGACCTGATCGCCGAGCGGGTCAAGACCCTGGCCAGCCAGCAGCGAGGCGACTAGTGCAGCGGTTTCTCCAACAGCGCCTGAAGTTCCGGCATCTGCGGGTGATCGACGCGGTTGTCACCCATGAGAGCATTCTGCAAGCCGCCAAGGCCCTGGGCCTTTCCCAGCCCGCTCTGACCAAGAGCTTGCAGGAAGTCGAGGAGATCGTCGGGGCCAGGCTCTTTGATCGCCATGCGCGCGGCGCCGACCCCACGCCGTTCGGCCGCACGGTCGCGGCTTCGGCCCGGCGCCTCCTGGCCGAGATCTCGCGCCTGGAGGACGAGCTGGCCGTGCTGGAAGGCGGCGATGGCGGCCCCGTGATCGTCGGCGCCCTGCCCGTCGCCGCCGCCGGCGTGCTGCCCGGCGCCCTTGCGCGCCTGAAGATCGCCCGGCCGGACATCGAGGTTCGGGTCACCCAAGGCCGCACCGAGGAATTGATCGCCCTGCTGACGCTGCGTGAGATCGACCTGATCATCGGCCAGCTCTATCCGATGCCCGAGGACGACGGCCTGGTGCGCACGCCGTTCTATTCGGAACCGATCTCGGTCTTGGCCCGCCACGATCACCCGATCTTCGCCGCCCATACCGATCCCAAGGCCGCGCTGTGCGCCTATTCCCTAGTGCTGCCGACGGTCTCCCAACGTGTCGGCCGCGAGATCGACGGCCTGCTGGCCGAGATCGGCGTCACACCCAAGCAGCCGTTGCGCTCCAGCTCGGCGGCGATGATCCGCGAAATCCTCTACGCCACCGACAGCATCGCGGTGATGCCGCACATGATGCTGGCCGGCGACCTGCTGCGCGGCGAGATGCGGTTGCTGCCGCTGGAGATCGGCGGACGGCTGCGTCCCGCCGGCCTCATCCGGCGCGGCGACACCGCCCTGCTCCGTAACGCCCAGGCCTTTGTCGACGCCGCGCGCGGCTATGTCGGCGAAATCGAAAGTCGCTTGGCCAAATCGAGCCCGACCTAGCCACGCCGCGACAGAACCCCGAAAGGGGCAAGGAAAGCATCATGGAAACGCGCACGACGCCGGCTCAATCGTCGGGGTCAGGGTCCGAGACGATCGGACGGTATCGGTGGGTGATCGTCAGCCTGCTCTTCGCGGCGATGGTGATCAACTATGTCGACCGCCAGACGATCGGTCTGCTGAAGGCCGATCTCTCCCACGAGTTCGGCTGGAACGAGAAGCACTACGCCGACCTCGTGTTCTACTTCCAACTGGCCTACGCGATCGCGTACCTGGCCTGGGGTCGGATCATGGATCGCATCGGAGCCCGCTGGGGCTTCGGCGTGGCCTTCGCCATCTGGCAGATCGCCCACATCGCCCACGCGGCGGCGGCTGGCTTCACCGGCTTCGTCGCCGCCCGCATGGGCTTAGGCATCGGTGAAGCCGGCGGCTTCCCGGGCGGCATCAAGGCCGTGGCCGAGTGGTTCCCCAAGAAGGAGCGCGCTTTCGCCACAGGCCTGTTCAACGCCGGCACCAACATCGGCGCCATCGTGACCCCACTGGTCGTACCGGGCATCGTGCTGGCCTTCGGCTGGCAGATGGCCTTCATCGTCACCGGCGTCGCGGGCCTGGTCTGGCTGCCGATCTGGCTGCTGGTCTATCGCCGCCCGCGTGAGCAGAAGCGCCTGTCGCCCGCCGAACTAGCCTATATCGAGCAGGATCCGGCCGACCCCCTCGAGAAGATCGGTTGGGCCAAGCTGCTGACCAAGCGCGAGACCTGGGCCTTCGCCCTGGGCAAGTTCCTGATCGACCCGATCTGGTGGATGTTCCTGTTCTGGCTGCCCGACTTCCTGGGCAAGCGCTATGGCCTGGATCTCAAGACCTTCGGCCCGCCGCTGATCGCCATCTATCTGCTGTCGGACGTCGGTTCGGTCGCCGGCGGCTGGCTGTCGTCGACCCTGATGAAGAACGGCGCCAGCATCAACAAGGCCCGCAAGCTGACCATGCTGGTCTGCGCCCTCTTGGCCATGCCCGTGATGTTCGCCGCCAAGGCCGACAGCGTCTGGCTGGCCGTGCTGATCATCGGCATCGCCACCGCCGCCCACCAGGGCTTCTCGGCCAACCTCTACACCCTGCCGTCGGACGTCTTCCCGCGCGGCGCGGTCGGTTCGGTCGTCGGCATCGGCGGCATGCTGGGCGCCTTCGGGGGCATGGCCTTCTCGAAGTACGTCGGCAACGTGCTGGATCAGATCGGCACCTATACGCCGATCTTCGTGGTCGCCGGCAGCGCCTACCTGGTGGCCCTGGCCGCCATCCACATCCTTTCCCCCAAGCTGGCCCCGGCCAGGCTCTAGGGGCGATCCCTTCCTCTCAAATAGGAGCGCTCCCATGCGCCTGACGCCTTGCGTGCTGAGCCTTCTGGTCGGTCTCGGCTGCGCCCCGGCCCTCGCCGTGGCCCAACCCGCGCCTGAACTGGCCGCCAAGCTGGCGGCCATGGGTCGCCGGGTGGACCCGATGGGGACCGCCGCCCTCTACGCGCCCCAGCAGCATCCGGCGGATCCCGCGACGGTGACAGTCCAGCGCGACGTCGCCTGTGGACCTGGCCCCAAGGACACCCTGGACCTCTTCGCGTCCAAGGCCCCGGGCAAGGGCCGGCCGATCCTGATCTTCGTGCACAGCGGGGCCTTCCGCTTCGACGACAAGAGCCATCTGCCCAACGGAAACCTCAGCCCGTTCTACGACAACATCATGAGCTGGGCCGTCGCCAATGGCATGGTCGGCGTCAACATGAACTACCAACTGGCTCCGGCCGCCGTCTGACCGGCCGTGCAGCGCGATCTGGCCACCGTAGTGCGCTGGGCTCGTCAGAACGCGGCCAAATACGGGGCCGATCCGGACAAAATCATCATCTGGGGCCACTCGGCTGGCGCCTCCCACGTCGCCAGCTACCTGGCCCATCCCGAAGCCCACCAGGACCTGGCTGACGGCCAGAAGGCCGTGCGCGCGGCCGTCCTCAGCTCGGGCATCTACGAGATGGGCGGCAAGCCGGACCAGGTCTATTTCGGACCGGCCGCGGGTTTGGCCGAACAGTCGTCGACCGTCGGCCTGGTCGCGTCGCGGGCGGCGCTGATGGTCGCCGGCGCCGAGTTCGATCCGCCCAACATGGTCGCCCAGGCCGACGGCCTCGAGCATGCGCTCACCGCCGCCAAGTATCCGCACGAACGGTTGATCCTGGCCCAGCACGGCCACATGTCTGAGGTCTATACGGTCAATGCCGGAGACCCATCGGTGTACGCCCCCGTGCTGGCCTTCATTCGCCGCCAGACCCACTGACCCTCGCGGCAAAGCTCTCAAAGTCCAGACGCCCAATGAAGAACGCCCGCCTGGATCAGGCGGGCGTTCGCTTTCGGGCTGGGTCGATAACGCCCTAGCGGCCCTGGGCGATCAGGATCTTGTCCAGGCCCGGATACACGCGGCGCGCATTGCCTTCGAACACCTTGTGCTTGTCCTGCGCCGAGATCGCCAAGGCATCGACATAGCGCTTGGTGTCGTCGAAATACTGCCCGGTCTCCGGATCGATCCCGCGCACCGCGCCGACCATCTCAGAGCCGAATAGGATGTTGTCGATGTCGATGACCTTGAACAGCAGGTCGATGCCCGGCTGGTGATAGACGCAAGTGTCAAAGAACACGTTCTTCATCACGTGATCGCGCAGGGCCGGCTTCTTGAGCATGTCGGCCAGGCCCCGATAACGGCCCCAGTGGTAGGGCACCGCCCCACCGCCGTGCGGGATGATGAACCGCAGGTCCGGGAAGTCCTTGAAGAGGTCGCCTTCCAGGAACTGCATGAAGGCGGTGGTGTCGGCGTTGATGTAGTGCGCGCCGGTAGCGTGGAAATTGTGGTTGCACGAGCCGGAGACGTGGATCATCGCCGGGACATCCAGCTCGACCATCTTCTCGAAGAACGGATACCAGGCCCGGTCGGTCAGTGGCGGGCTGGTCCAGTGGCCGCCGGACGGATCGGGATTGAGGTTGCAGCCCACAAAGCCCAACTCCCCTACGCAGCGCTCCAGCTCGGCGATCGAATGGGCGATCGACACGCCCGGCGACTGCGGCAGTTGGCAGACACCGATGAAGGTTTGCGGATAGAGGTCGACGACGCGCTTGATCAGGTCGTTGCAGCGCCGGGTCCAGGCCTGGCTGACTGCCTCGTCGCCGACGTGGTGGGCCATGGTCGAGGCGCGCGGCGAGAAGATCGTCATGTCGGCGCCGCGTTCGCGCAGCAAACGCAGCTGGTTGTTCTCGATGGTCTCGCGAATCTCGTCATCAGTGATCTCGGGATAGGCCGGATCGATATCGCCACCGACCTTGAACGCCGAGGTCTGGGCCTGTCGCCAGGCGTCGTGCGCGGCGGGCGCTGTCGTATAGTGGCCGTGGCAATCGATAATCACGTGAACTGTACCTTCCGCAGCGTTCGAAGCGGTCGCGCGGCGCCGGGTGGCGTGCCCCCAGCATCCTCGACCGTGGCCTTCGGCTTAACAAACTCGCGTGCGGGCCCGGTATAAGAAAACAGGCCCCCCTATAACCGCCCGGCCACGCCAATCTCAGGATTGCCCCGAGAAGATTCAGCGTCTTCGCCTACAAGTGTTCGAACCTATCCGTACATTGACTGCAAATGTCGAAGCGGGAGGTTCGCGGCAAGGTCGCCTTGGCGCCGGCGGCGGTTCTGGAATAGGCCCAGGGACGGCGCGCCTGCTCGCCAGCGAGGGCGCGCGGGTCGTCATCAATGGCGATCGCAGACCGCGCTATCGGCGGCCCTGGCGCAGCTGTTGCATGGCGTACGCGCCGTGGCCAGCGGGATGGCCGCATCGAAGATCGAGGATATTGAGGCCTTGATGGCCCATGTGGACGAGGCGTTCAGCGGCAAGCGGCGTGATATCCAACGCCTGGTTGGATGACTCGACAGCCCGAAAATGTCGGCTTCGGCAGCATTGGCTTATGGGCAGCGTTCCTCGAGCATCCCTACGCTATGGAGTTCTCCTTTCACCTCTCCGGCCCCGCCGACCTCGGCGCCGCGGCCAAGGTGCGCCAGGTCTCCCCGTTCGCAGGATCTGCATCCGTCGCCTTGGTCGCTGCCGGGAACCGGACCTTTCGAGGTCCGACAAGAGTCAGGTTTTCCCGTTGCCGGGATCGTACTGGTCACCTCGCCTCGGCTTCCAGGAAGCGGAACCTTCCAAACGGAAGCGATGAGTCAACCTTGTTCGTTTGAAATCTCCTGACCGACCTCATCCCGGAGCAGTTTGCCCATGGATAGGCGTCTCGCCAAAGCGTCGATGAAACGACTGTAGCGTTCCCGCGAAAGGTCGTTTATGGCCGTTTCGTCCGCCCCCTGGACTGAGGGCGCATTGCGCAGCCAGGTCCGCACATAAAGCGCCAAGGTCTCGTTTGAGATCGTCAGATCGCGCTCCAGCCGATCGACCTGCCGGCTCATCCGGTCAAGCCGCCGCGCCAGCGCCGCCTCCAACGCCTCGGCGCTATCAGGCGACAGATAGCTCGCCACCGCCGCACGGACGATCTCCGACTTCGGCCGACGCAGGCGCCGCGACGCGTCATCGAGCGACCGGACCAAGTCGGCGGATAGATAGACCTTGGTCTCGATCATGCCGGCGATACTCATAGGGCGATCCCATCGTCCGGATCGAGCGCGACCTGGCGGGCAGCGACGCGAAACCGCTGCTGCAGATCGGCGGCGACCGATAGATCGTCGACGTCCTGGTCCTCGCCATTAGGCGTGGTCCCGGGGACAGGCTCAGGCCGCGCCGGCGGCATGGCCAGCTCGGGCGCGATCTGATGACCGCCTTCATCGTCCTCCCGGCCTGCGGCAGCGCCAACAGGCGGCGGCGTTTCCGCCATGATCGTGGTCCACGGCGGCGCGTCCTTCGTCGATGTCCGTCCGGGTGATTCCGGCGCCGACAGGATTCGCGCCGCCAGTTGGCGGTCCATGAAGTAGCGCGCCTTTCGCGCGCGGATGGGCGGCGCGCCGGAGGCCAGCACCAAGGCCTGGTCCTGGGGCAACTGCATGACCTCGCCTTGGGTGAGGAGAGGACGAGCCGTTTCCTGCCGGCTGACCATCAGGTGACCAAGCCACGGGGAAAGACGGTTGCCCGCATAGTTCTTCATCGCGCGCAGCTCCGTCGCCGTGCCGAGGCTCTCGCTAATCCGGCGTGCGGTCCTTTCGTCATTCGTGGAGAACGCGACGCGGACGTGGCAGTTATCGAGGATCGAATTGTTGGTCCCGTAGGCGCCCTCAATCTGGTTCAAGCTCTGCGCTATCAAAAATCCGCGCATGCGGTAGCCGGCCATGAAGGCGAGCGCTTGCTCGAAAAAATCGAGACGGCCGAGCGCCCGGAATTCATCCAGCATCCAAAGCAGTTCCTGGCGCGACTGGGCCTCGTCCAACTCTTCGGTAAGGCGCCGACCGATCTGGTTGAGGATCAGCCGGATCAGCGGTTTGGTCCGGCTGATGTCGGACGGCGGGACCACCAGGTAGAGACTGACCGGCCGGGTCCCGTCGACAAGATCGGCGATGCGCCAATCGCACCGGGAAGTGACAGCCGCGACCACCGGATCGCGATAGAGTCCTAGGAAGCTCATCGCCGTCGACAACACGCCTGACCGCTCGTTGTCTGACTTGTTAAGCAGCTCGCGGGCCGCGGACGCCACGACCGGGTGTGGTCGGTCGCCGAGGTGCGGGGTGCGCATCATCACGCGCAAGGTGGTCTCGATCGAGCGGCGCGGATCGGCCAGGAAGTTGGCCACGCCGGCTAAGGTTTTGTCGGATTCGGCGTAGAGTACGTGCAGGATGACGCCGACCAGAAGGCTATGGCTGGTCTTATCCCAGTGGCTGCGCCGCTCGAGCGCACCTTCCGGATCGACCAACATGTCGGCGATGTTCTGAACGTCCCGTACCTCGGTCGGACCGCGGCGAACCTCCATCAGCGGATTGTAGGCACTGCTCGACACCTGCGTCGGGTCGAACCGGAGAACCTCGCCGAAGGTCGCGCGGAAGCCGGCCGTCAGGTCCCAGTTCTCGCCCTTGATGTCGTGGACGATGACCGAGCCGGGCCAGGTCAGAAGGGTCGGGACGACGAGGCCCACGCCCTTGCCCGAGCGCGTCGGCGCAAAGCACAGGACATGCTCGGGGCCGTTGTGGCGCAGGTAGCGACGGCCGAACCGCCCCAGGATGACGCCAGCGTCGCCGAGCATGCCGGCGGCCTTCACATCCCGCGTCCTGGCCCAGCGGGCTGAGCCATAGGTCGTCACCTTGCCGGCCTCGCGCGCACGCCACACCGACATGGCGATGGCGACCAGGACCGCGATCAATGCGCCGGCGGCCGCGATAAAGGCGCCTCGGACGAACACCGATGGCGCATAGGCGTCGTACACGAACCACCAGAAAAAGAAGGCTGGCGGCGGATAGATCGGATGGCCCGCCAGCCAGAACCAGGGTGGTCCCAGGCCCGCCTGATAGCCCAGCTGCCACGCGGTCCATTCGGTCGCCAGCCATACGCCGGCCAAGGCCAGACCCATCACCACGATGATCTGGCCCCAAAGCACTTTCGTTCCGCTCATGATGTCGTCGCGCTCCTCAAAGTCCGAGCCCGCGCTTGCGGCCGAGCGCCCAGTCGACGCCGCCGTTCCGGTTCAAAGTCCCCTCCACGGTTAGGCCCTGGCGCGGATCCAGCGCCCGCGTCCAGGGCACCAGCTGGAACCCCAGCCCGTCCTCGATCATCGCGAACCGCCCCGACACCAGGTCCAGCCGCCGGCTGTAGACGCCGCTGATGTTGTCGCCCTCCCCGCCAGGCCGATAGTCGCTACTCGTCTGGGCCTTGAGCCGATCGACGACCCGGTCCAACTCGCGGGTCTTCAGGGTCGCGATTAGATTTCGAACCGGCTCGATCCGGCCGCCACGATCGTGGGCCAAGCCTTGGCCTCGGAGATGAGCCAGGCGCTTGGCCAGGGCCTCCCGAACCTCGCCGCCGAACCCGGCCGACGACAACGGCTGCGGCTCGCGCGTCACCAGCTGTCGATCGAGCCAGGTCGCGCCGTCGGCGGTCACCTGCGCGTCGATGGTCTGGTCGGCGCGATGGACCAATTGGATCGCTGGCGAATGGCCTACGATCTCTCGCATCCGGGCCTCGACGACACCGCCACGGGGCGTGTCGCTAGTCTCGCCCAGATCACGGCATCGGATGTGATGAAGGCGGCCGTCTACCCCGTCGATGATGACGTAGGCTGCGCCGTTCAGTTCGTCGTGGAGACCCCGTTCGACCAACCGGCCCACCACGCTCGTGGCCAGGCTTTCACTCTCGATGGTGATGGCGCCAGGATCGCGACCTGGCGCCATGGCGCGATGCAGCGTCTTGATGATGTCGCCCCGCTCGGCCAAGCCTTTGAGCCTGGGCTCGAGATCATTGGCCAGCCGCCAGCGACCTTCGCCTTCGGCCTCGGCCAGGCCCAAGCGTTGCAAAACCTGGACACGGCCTATCAGGCGCTGGAGACGATCAACCCCAGACCGGCTGGGCCGAAGGTCGAGGACCCCCTCCCCTTCGACCGCCCGGGCCTTGAGCTGGCGATCCAAACTCGTCCAGCGCTGGGCTTCCACCTCGCGATCCAGACTCGCCTCGATCTCCCGCTGGCTGCGAGGTCCCAGCTCCAGGGAAATCAGCTCCCGGGCGCGCTCGCGCAATCCGCTGAACAGATAGTCCTTGTCGATCACTAGGTCCGAACCGTCCTGGGCGACGCCGCGGACCAGCACGTGGACGTGGGGGTTATCGGTGTTCCAGTGGTCGATCGCCGTCCAATCGAGCTTCGTCCCTAGGTCCCGCTCCATCGTGCGCATCAGATCGCGCGTGGTTTCGCGCAGGTCCGACAGCTCCGCCGCGTCCTCTGGCGAGATCACGAAGCGGAAGTGGTGGCGGTCTTCCTCGCAGCGGGACGCGAAGCCCCCATGGTCGACCTCGCCGTCTGGCCCGAACATCTTCGGCGTCTCGCCATCACGGGTGACGCCGCCCCGGCGCAGATAGCTCAGGTGCATCTTCAACGGCGCGGCCCGGTAGCGCGCGCCCTGATGGCGAACGATGTAGGATTTGACGACGACCCGGCGGGCGGACGACCGGTTGGATTTCAGGACAACCCGTCCTCGTCCCGGCGAGCGACCGCCCTTGCGCGGCCCCATGTCAAACGCGCCGAGGCCGGCCCTCCGTCCCGCGCCCAGGACTTCGGCGATATGGCCGCGATAACCTTGGTCAGGCGACTGGTCGCGAATACGACCGACCCGGGGCTCGAACTGGTTTTCGCGTCTCATCGCGCCCTCCCCACGCGAGGGTCCTGGCTAAGAGATTGAAATCGCGCAGGAGCGACGTTGGGCCAGGACCCCGCCGATCCAGAGGGTCCTGGAAAATCACCAGCACCATCAAAGACCTGGCCCGAAAGGGTCCCGGTCCTTTCATCTTGCCTTAGGCGATGGTGCAGATTCCCGAAGACGACCGCCCTCCCCCAGCTCCTCAATGCATTCCTTATCCCCTGGACAGGACCCGGCTTCACGGGCGCCCGCCCGACAGGACTGCGTCGCCGGCCAGGACGAACAGAGGGGCATGGCGCCAGTCTGGTAGGGGCGCTCGGGGGACCGTAGGAACGCGCAAGGCCGCTGTGACCTGACGGACATAGGCGTGCGTCTCCGCCGGCAATCCCTGACGGCCAGAAAGGTATCGCGCATACCGCTCAGGCCCTGCGTTATAGGCGGCCAAGAAGCCTGGCGCGCCAAAGCGATCATGCATCCGGCGCAGATAGGCCGCGCCGGCGAGGATGTTGGCCCTGGGTTCGAATGGGTCCGCGCCGAGACCCAGTTCGGCGCTCAAAGCGTTCCACGTCGCCGGCATGAGCTGCATCAATCCCATGGCGCCCTTCGCTGAAACCGCCTTGGGATCGCCGCCGCTTTCCTGGCGCATCACGGCATAGATCCAGCCCTCCTCGATGCCGAAGCGAAGCGCCGCTTCCGTCACGCTGGCGGAGAGGTTCGGATGCTCGGTCGGCGCTGGCGACGGCTCCGCGGCGGCGGGCGAGGCTGCGATCGCCGCGGACGCCAAGAGCGACAGCAGCAACAGGCGAATGCGCCAGGGCCTCACGCGCAAGGCGTTCGTCTCGGTGGCCGCAAGCGTGCGACCGTGCTCGCGGCCCTCAAGGGCAAGGCGCGGAACGCGCCGGCCTGGCGGCCGCCCTTGACCGCCGCCGCGCACGATCGCTGACCATTTTTCGACCGGGACGAGGAAAGGACCGCCCTTTCGACCGAACCAGGAAAGGAGACGGGTGACGCTCATAGGCTCGGTCCCCACGTCCAGAGCGGCGCGGCTGAACCGACCACCCGATCGGCGGCGACCGGACCGAAGTAACGGCTGTCCAGACTCAGCGGCGCGGCGCGATTGAGGAGGAAGACCTCGCCTGGATCGAGGCGGCGGCACCCGTCGAAGACGACCAGCCTGCGCCCCCAACGGTCATGATGGCGCGCCTGGGCCACGACGACGCCGTCGATGAAGATCGCACCGTTCAAACCGCAAACCCGCTGCCCGCCGACCGCCGCGACTTCCTTGAGCAACGGAACGTTGGCCGGCAGATAGCCCCTCCCAGCCATCCACCGCGCGAGCTCAGGCGGCGGCGATGCGACCGCCAGCTGTCCAGGTTTGGAGCGTCCCGGCGTGACCGCGTAGAAGCCGAGCGGCGCGCTGGCGGTGGTGTTCAGAAGCAAGCGCGGCGCATGGCGGGCGCGATCACCCGCAATGACCAGGACGCAGCTGAGGCAAGCAAATGCGCCAATCGCCCAGCGAGCGCCCCCCCTCATGGCAGCAACGCCTTGCGCAGGAGATAGGCGCGATGGCGGGCGCGATCGTAGCGCCGAGCCTCGAGGCCCACGCCGATCCTTGCGCCGACGTGTCGCCAATAGTCGGGTGCGGCGTCTTCCCCGCACACCCCGACGCGCTCGACGCCATCGATCGCCTCGAGCACGGCCCTGACCTTCGTCCAGCCGCGGAGATCGAGCAGGATCTCGGCGCCAGGGGCGACCTCGGGATAGGTGGTGAAGGCTTGTCCCGGGCGCACGGCGCGCAGGATTGCGATCCGGGAGTCGACCGTTCCGAACGCCTCGGCGCGCCAGCGGATGAACGCGAAGACCGAACCCGGCGCGAACATCAAAGTGCGGCGTCGGCGATCGTGAACCTGCTCAGCCGCAACGCGGCCAAAGCGTATCCAGCGTTCGATCCGGTCGCTTAGATGGACCAGCTCGACGCGGGTCAGGTCCGAAGCCGGCTCAGACATCGTCACGTCTCTGGAGATAGGCCGGCGCAATGGCGGCATGTGATTGGGCGGGCGAGAGGGCGTTGGCTTCGCGATCACTGGTGGAGCGCCGCGCGCCGCGTCGCGACCAGGCGTCCAGGTCGCTCAGGGCATAGACGACACGGCCGCCGTTCTTGCGGTAGATCGGTCCGGTGCCGTAGCAGCGGTGCTTGGCCAAGGTCGCGGCCGAGATGCGCAAATGTTTTGCCGCTTCCGGCGCCAGCAACAGGCGTTCGGCCGACGGCTCGTCGACTTTCGACATGACGAAATCCCTGGAAGCCGCCGGGAAAGTTCCGAGATCGGACGACAGCTCCGGGAAATCCTCGCCTGGGGCGGAGGGGGCGTAGGATGGCGAAGACGGGCGGGGGCCTGAATTCGCCCCGGCTAGAACCCAGCTCGCAGCAGCTTGAGATAGCCGCCAGTCATCAGCGCCCTGCCCCGCCGGACCAGCCTCGCGGTGACGTCCCGCACGGTCGAGGTCGCGAAGCTTGATCCATCGATCGCTTCCGCACCGAAGAGGTCGCTGGCGATCTGCCTATGGCTCCAGTTCTTCAGGGAAGCATCGAGCGCGAACAGGCAGCGCGCCAGCCGCTCTCGCTGGGCGCGGCTCAACCGCGTTGGCGGCGGAGCGTCGGTCAATGCAGCGCGGCGCAGGGCGTCAACGGCGCGGACGCGCAAGTGGAAATCGGCGTCATAGGACAGCACCACCACAAGCGGCCCGGAGGCCGGCGCATCGCCGTTCAAGAGCACCTGCAACCCGCTCGGCAGGCGAATGTATCGCCCATCCTCCGCCGACACGACGCCGGACGGGGATGAAGGCAAGGATCGAGCCTTGCCGAAGGTGGCGCGCTCGACGGGCACGACGAGCCCCGGCGCGACGTCCTGACGCCAGACGACCTGGCCGTCATCGGCGCCCAGGTCTGGATCAGCCGGAACGGCCAGACCCCATCGCTTCTCGATCGGCGCGCCGTCTCTGAGATTGCGAAGGAAGTCGGTCCTATAGACGGGATTACGCCGCAGGAACTCCCAACACATCGCGGGCGCGGTGAGCTTGAGATGCGCGCGCCAGCCGCCGACCAGGCCCCCGCCTGGTGTCCGATCCGATCCTTCCGGAGCGAGCGGCGCAGCCATGCGGGTATGCCGGCACACGCCATCGGCGCGATATAGCCAAAGCCGACGAATGGACTGCGCAACGGCGCGACATCAGCAGCAACTCGGCGATCAAGCCGCAACGATCCAGCTCTGAACGCTGAAATGCTGCGCGATACCGGCATTCTGGTTGCTGCCTAAGGCGCAACTATACCTTACGGAAAACGACTGCTGCTTCCAGCAGCGAGAAGACCGCCTTAAGTTCGGCGTCGGACATCGAGGAGAGCTTGTTGACGATATCGACAAGCGGATCATTGCGGCCATCGCGAGCGGCAAAATCACCGACTCCGAAGAAGTCTCGTGGATCGACCTCGAGCGCCTGTGCTAGCCGAACGATCGTCTCAAAGGTTGGCCCCGCCTTACCTTGCTCGATGTTCTGTATCGCGTTTGGTTGCCGGTCGGTACGCTCGGCCAACTGAGCCTGTGTGAGACCAGCACGTTTGCGATGGTGGCGAACCATCGCGCCGAACTGCTCCTCCAGCTTCGTCATCTGCCCTACATTGCCGCACTACTCTGCAACGGTGATGTTCGGCGAGGCGGGAGCACCTAGACAGCTTTTCAGAAGATTGTTTCTGTCATTTTCCACCTTTCAAAAGTGGGAAAACCATAGGATTCTGTGGGTCAAACATCGGTGGATGTCCCATGGACGGCTTCCTTACGCCGGCGCCTCCGCGCCATGACCTGTCCCAGGCCGTCGAAACGCTCTTCCAGCGTTACGACGCCTGGTTTCGTCGCGTGCTGGAGAAGCGCTATGGCGACATCGCCGACGACCTCGCGCATGAAGCCTATCTGCGGACCGCCGCCCATGACGCCGAGGGCAAGGTCAGCCACCACAAGTCCTATCTTCTGCGCGTGGCCGACAACCTCGCCCGGGACCGCGCGCGTCGACGCCAGCGCGAGGATGATCACGCCGCGTACAGCGAGGCGTTCAGCCAGCAATCGACCGCGGCCACTCAGGAGTCCGATCTGGCGGTCAAGCAGATCGTGCTGGCGCTACCGCCTGAGTTGCGCGATGTTTTCGTGCTGAGCCACTTCCATGGCCTGCTTTACGACGAGATTGCGCTGCAGCTCGGCGTGAAGAAGCGCACCGTCAAGGATCGGATGCGGCAGGCCTGGATCAAGGTTTCGGCGGGCATGCGGGACTAGGGCGGCGCTCGTGATGATCAAAGAGCGAAATCAAAGCTCGCGGGCGACGCGCGAAGCGGCCGACTGGTACGAGCGGCTGTCAAAGCCGCCGATCGAGACCGAAGACCTCGAGGCTTGGTCTCGGTGGAACAAGAAGCCGAGCAACAACGCAGCCTATGCGCGGCTCGAGGCCATCGCCGGATCGATGGCCCGCATGCGCGAGGATCCTGATCTCAACCAGGCCGCCGCCGAGGCGCTGGCGCGCGGCGCCGATCGCCGACGCGCCAACGCCCAGCGCGCGCGAGCGCGACGACCGATCATCATCGGGTCCATGGTCGCTGCATGTTGCGTCGTGGCCATCGGCGTCGTGTGGAGCCGCGCCCCCACCTATTCGACGGGCGTGGGCGAGACGTTCAGCGCGCGGCTCGATGACGGCTCGCGCGTCCAGCTGAACACCGACAGCGCCGTGAAGGTCGCCTTCAACAAGAGCGAACGCAAGATTTTCCTGGTGCGGGGTCAGGCCTTCTTCGACGTCGCCCATGACGCCGATCACCCGTTCGTCGTCTATGCCGGCGACACCAAGGTGCGCGCCCTCGGCACCCGCTTCGAAGTGCGCCGTATGGGCCAGGAAGTGCGCGTCACGCTCGCCCAGGGCAGCGTCGAAGTCACCGATCCCGACGTCCACGCCGCGCGCTGGACGCTCCGTCCCGGTCAGACGATCGCCGTGGCGCCCAGCACCGCGCCGGCGGCCAAGCCGACCTCGGTGGACGTGACGTCCGCCACCAGTTGGACGGACGGCAAGGTGACGTTTCAGGGCGTCCCGCTGTCGGCCGCCGTCGCCGAAATCAATCGCTACACGCGCGAAAAGATCGTCCTGGCGCCGGGCGCCCCGAGCGACGTGAGCGTCACCGGGGTTTTCACCGCCGGCGACAATGCCGATTTCGTCGACGCCGTGGCGCGCACCTTCAGCCTGAAAGCCACGCCGCGGCCGGGCGGCGGCACCACCCTGCAGCCGGAAGGGGCGCGCGCCGGTTGACGTCATAAATTTTTCAAGAAGGCATGTCCCTCGGCGACTGTCCGGTCGTCTCACCCGCAAACCACCGACGGATCACAGCGTCTCAAACGAGGCGCGCCGGCGGCGGCGGGGGAAGTTGAGACATGTATCGAGCGCATTTTGGCTTGCTGAGCAGCGTATCCGCCATCGTCCTGGCGACGGCCTTCGCGCCATCGACCGCCCAGGCCGAGGCGCCGGTCGTGACGATCAACCTGCCCGCCGGCCCGCTGCAGACCTCGCTCGTCGCCCTGGCGACACAGGCCGACGTCAAGATCTTCTTCCCCTCCGAACTGGTCGCGGGCCTGAGCGCGCCGGCCGTGCAGGGCCGTTACACCGCCCGCGAGGCCATCGACCACCTGCTGTCCGGCCGGCCGATCATTGTCGAAGAACTGCGCCCGGGCGTCATGGTGCTGCGGGCTCAACGCGTGCCTGTCGGTCTGAGCTCCGGCGGGAGCGCGGGCCTTCAGGAGACGACGGTCGGCGACGTCGTCGCTTCGCAAGAACCCGTCACGGTCTCCGAGATCGTCGTGGGTTCACACATCCGTGGCGTCAAGGACAGCGCCTCGCCTGTCGTCGTGTTGGGCCGCGATGACATGGACCGCGCCGGTTACGCCAGCATCGCCGAGGCGCTCACCGCGATGCCGCAAGCCTTTGGCGGGACCTATAGCGAAGACACCGCCTCCACCGGGGCCGATCCCAACGCCGCCAACACCCCGCGCGGCACGGGCGTGGATCTGCGCGGCCTTGGGGCTGACGCCACCCTGGTGCTGTTCAACGGCAAGCGGATGTCGGGCGCGGGCTACTATGGTGATTTCACCGACGTCTCCTCGGTACCCTACGCCGCGATCGGAAGCCTCGAAGTGCTTCTGGACGGCGCTTCGGCCGTCTATGGCGCCGACGCCGTCGGCGGCGTGGTCAACATCAAACTGCGCACGGACCTGCATGGCGCGGAGACCCGCGCGTCGGCCGCCACCGCGACCCGCGGCGGCTACAGCCGCTATCTGTTCAGCCAGGCCTTTGGCCGGACCTGGTCCACGGGTCGTGTCCTGGCCGCCTACGAGTACACCCGCAACGATCGCCTGCGCGGTCTCGACCGCCCCTACGCCGGCTACGCCGACCTCAGGCCGCTCGGCGGCACGGATCGCCGCCGCGCGACCTACGGCATGCCGGCCAACATCCTGCGCACCAACGCCGCCGGCGCCTTGGTCGCCGCCTACGCGGTTCCGGCCGGGCAGAACGGGGTTGGTCTGAAGCCCAGCGATTTCGTGTTTGGGACGGTCAACTACGAGAACCAGCGCGCCGCCTACGACCTCTTGCCTGCGTCCAAGCGAAACAGCGCCGTCGTCTCGATCACCCAGGATGTCGGGCCAGTGACGCTGTCGAGCGACCTTCGCGCCTCCAAGCGCGATCTCGTCAGCTTCAACAGCGCCCCGGTCGCCAATCTCGTCGTGACGGGGGCCAATCCCTACTACGTGTCTCCGACCGGCCAGGCGTCCGAGCGGATCGCCTATTCCTTTCTCAAGGAACGCGGCGGCGTTCGAAGCCCGATCACCGCCGAAAGCCTGGGCGCCAGCCTGACGATCGACGCCAAGCTGCCTTGGCGTTGGACCTCCAGCCTCTATGGCACCTACGCCCAGGAACTCGCCATCAGCAGAAGCTATGGCCAGGCCAACGCCACCAAGCTCAACGAGGCGGCGGGCCTGTCGGCCGACAGCCCGCTCTCCGGTTTCAGCGCGGCGCGGGACGGCTATTTCAATCCGTATATCGGCCAGGGGTCGAACCCGGCTCCGGTGCTGGACTTCGTGCTGTCGGGCTGGGACCTGGGCAAGCTGCGCACCGAATCCAAATCCGTGAACCTGGCCTTCGACGGCCCGCTGTTCTCACTGCCGGGCGGGCCGCTGAGGATGGCGTTCGGCGGCCAGTTGCGACGCGAGGAGATGCGCTCGGGCGGGGCAAGCTTCCTGAGCGGCTACGCGGCGACCGCCAAGGTTCGGCGGATGTACAGCCGCGACGTGCGCAGCGCCTATGTCGAGCTCAACGCGCCGATCACCAGCGAGGCCAACGCCGTGCCGTTCGTGCGACGGCTCGAGCTGTCGCTCGCGGGGCGCGTGGAGGACTATGACGACGTTGGGTCCACGGCCAATCCGAAGATCGGCTTGATCTGGGCGCCCGTCGAAGACCTGACGTTCAAGGCCAGCTACGGGACCTCGTTCCGCGCGCCTTCGCTCGTCGAGGTTGGCCTGCCATTCTCGATCGGCCCGACGATCCTGCCCTATAATGGCGGACAGACACCGGTGCTGCTCCTGCAAGGCGGCAATCCCGAGCTGGACCCCGAAACCGCCACGTCCTGGTCGGCGGGTCTCACCTACTCGCCAGCGAAGGTCCCCGAGCTGACGCTCGGTCTGACGGCCTACCGGACCAGGTTCAAGGGGCGGATCGGCTCGCCGGTCCTGTCCAGCGTGGCCCTGGCCCTGACCTCGCCGGAGTTCGCGCAGTTTCGGACCTTCGTCAGTCCGGCCACCAATCCCGCCGACCGCGCCAAGGTCCTGGCGCTGGTGAACGACCCCAACGCCCGCGGCACGGACCTTTATGATCTCAACACCTATGGCGCGATCGTCGAGGCGCGCAACGTCAACACCGGGAGCCTCGATGTGGCGGGGCTGGACGCCACGGCCGCCTACGAGACGACGCTGGCGGACGATCCCTTCACGCTGAACGCCAGTCTCTCCTGGCTGACGAAGTACGCGCGCAAGGTGACCCCAACCGCGACGGCGACGGAACTGGCGGGCCAGACCAACTACCCCGCCGATCTTCGCGCTCGCGTTTCGGCGACCTGGACACGCGGCGAAACGGCGATGACCGCCGCCGTCAACCATGTCGGCGACCTCTACGACGAGACGAGCCGCCGCGTGCATCCGTGGACCACGGTCGACCTGCAGCTTCGCTGGACGCCGAAGTCGAGCCTGATCAAGCTCGATGGCCTGTCCTGGACGCTCAATGTCCAAAACCTCTTCGACGCCGCGCCGCCCTTTTATGACAATCCCCTGGCCATCGGCTACGACCCGACCAACGCCGAGCCGCTGGGCCGGATGGTCACCCTGCAGCTGACCAAGGCCTGGTAGGCCCGGCCTAGCCCCACCGCATAACTTGGAGGTTCCCATGCGACGCTTGGCGGCGCTGGCGGTCGGCTGCCTGCTGATCGCGCCCTCGGCCGCTTCGGCCGAGCCCTACACCGTGGATCGATATCTTCGCCAAGAGCAGCTGGGCGGCGTCAGTCTCGACCCGACCAAGCGCTGGCTGGTGGTCCAGCGCTACCGCGGATGGGAGACGGCGACGAGGTTTGACCTGGAATACAGCACGCGGCTCAGCCTCGGCCGCGTGCAGGTCTTCGATCTGGCCGGCGGGGGAACCGAGCGCGCGCTCGAGCTGCCCGCCGGCTACGGCTACACCGCGTTCGGCGTCTCGCCCGGCGGGCGTCATCTGGCGCTTGGCCGGGTGAGCGGCCACGCCTACGAATTGGGCGTGGTCGACCTCGACAGCGGTCGGGCGCGATGGTTCGGGGTGACGCCGCGCATGGCGGTCTGGGGACCGTCGGTGGCCTGGGCGTCCGATGATCGGCTGCTGGTGTCGGCGCGCCCGGCCGAGTGGGCCGACCCGATCTTCGGCTTCGGCTTTCAAATCCAAGAGCGCCTGACCCGCCAATGGGCCGCGAGCGCTCGGGGCGAGTATGCCGCCACGGTGGTCGGCAGCGGGCGTTACCGCAACCTGCGCCCCAAGGCTCCAGTCGCCGGTCTCGTCTCGATCAATGTCGTCAGCGGCGAGCAGAAAACCCTCGTCGTCGGCGAGGTGAGCGACTTGGAGGTCTCTCCCGACGGACGCGCAGCGGCGGCGATCGTGGCTGGCGAGGACTTCCAGCCCGGCGACGAGCCGACCAATCCGGCCACGGAGATGGTGCGCAAGCGGCTGGCGATGGTCGATCTGGACACCGGGCGAACCACCCTGCCCTGCCCAGCCTGCGATGTGATGACCCGTTTCATCGGCTGGTCGTCCGACGGCCGGGGCGTCCTGATCTACGCGCGCCAGAGCGAGGGCTCGTTCGCCTCGGGCCGCTACTGGCGTTTTGATCGTCGCGGCGTCGGCGGCCCGCTCGATCTGTCCGGTTTGGCGCCCGTTCTGGCCGAGACCTGGGACAAGTCTGGCATGCCGCTTGGCGGCTGGCTTGACGGCGCGCCGGTCGTCTATGCGCGGCGGCCAGGCAGCGATCGCGGCGACTATTGGCGCATCACCCCGGCGGGTCCCAAGAACCTGACGGCGGCGCTGCCGGCCGAAGGGCGCGCGGTGGGCGTTTCGCCCAAGGCCTGGGCGGTCGCTTCGGCTGGCCAGGTGTGGCGGGTGACCCGCGCGAGCGCGCGCCCCTGGGGGGTCGCCGCGGCGGACCTGCGGCCGCCGGTCTCGACGACGGAAGGCTTTCGGGCCGCCACGGTGGTTCCAGCGCTGAAGGATCTGGCCTTGTCCGGCGCCGCCCCGGCCCTGCCCTGGCCCGGACCGCATGCGGCTTCACCACCAGCCGGACGCCAGCCCATCGCCCTGGCCGGCGCAACTACAGTCGATCTCGCCAAGGACGGCCACGGCGTGCAGACGGTCGGACTGTCGGCGGCGGACGGGGCCCGCAGGGTCCTGGTCACGGTCAATCCCGACTTCGAGAGCGTGGACTTCGCCGCGCCGATCGCCATCCAGCACAAGGGCGCCGATGGTCGGGCCCTGACCAGCTGGCTCTATTTGCCGCCCAAGCCCCAGGGCGGCGGGCCGCCGCCCGTCGTCGTGCTGCCCTATCCGGGAACCAGCCCGACGACCCCGCCGGCCAACCAGTCGGCGGGCGGTTATGCGCTGTCGACCAACGCCCAGATCCTGGCGGGGGCCGGCTACGCCGCCCTCGTGCCGGCCCTGCCCTTCATCCCAGGGAAGGAACCGATGGACGGCCTGGCCGACCAGATCCTTGCGCCGGTCGATGCGGCCGCGCGCCTGGGCCTGGTCGACGGCGACCGGATCGCGGCCTGGGGCCACAGCTATGGCGCCTACGCCGTCGTCGCCGCCGCCACCCAGACGACGCGGTTCAAGGCCGTGGTCGCCGGGGCGCCGACGGTGAACCTGATGCACGCCTATGGGCGGCTTGGCCCCTATAACACCACCCTGCCCGAGGCCGGCCTGCCCTATGGCGCCTCGACGGGTTGGTTGGAGAACGGCCAGGCCAGGATGGGCGCGCCGCCCTGGAAGGACCCGACGCTCTATCTGCGCAACAGTCCCGCCACCGTCGTGGACCGGATCACCGCGCCGATGCTGATCTTGCAAGGAGACCTCGACAAGAGCATCGACCAGCCCCAGGCCCTGTTCGCCGCCCTCTATCGGCTGCGAAAGGACGCGGTGTTCGTCACCTATCGCGGAGAGGGTCACATCATCTACGGACCGGGCAATGTGCGTGACCAATATGCGCGAATCCTCAGCCTGCTCGACGAGACCATTGGGCCGCGCGCGCCTAGGCCTAGCCCGTAGCCGCGGCGGGGTCCGCCCCTTGGTCGCGATCGGCCAGCCGCTTGGTCCACCGCTGCACCCAGGCCTCGATCGCGATGAGGATGAAGATCTCGGCGGTCACGCCGCTCCAGATCAGGTGATCGGCGGACAGGGTCGCGGCCAGGTGCTCGCGATCCAGGAGTCCGGCTCGCGCCAGGCCGCCGTCCAGCAGGAAGGGCCGCAACACATCCAGGCTTTCGGCGACGCTGCGCGCGAAATAGGTCGCCAGGTTGCCCTTGCCCCGGCGCGCCAGCGCCTGAGGCGGCAAGCGGTCGGCGAAGGCCCTGCGGGCGAAGGGACGATCGTGCCAGTCGACCGCCAGACGGCCGGGCGACACGGCCAGGCAGAACTCGACAATCGGCTGGCTCATCCAGGGATCGATGACGTCGCCGACGCGGTGGCGGGCGCTTTCGCGAAAGGCGCTGAGCCCGTTGACCATGCCCAGGATCTGCACCTGACGGGCGGGATCCAGGTCCTTGGCCGCCGCGAGCCAGGGGTGCAAGGCGGCTGGGGCGGCGGCGACGTCGGCCGCCAGGAAGGATTGAAGACCGGCGCCGGCGCGCAGATCGCGCGCGGCGAGGCCTCGGCTGAGCACCGTCCAGACCGTGAGCTGGTTGCGGCGAGCCAGGATCTCCAGGCCGCGCGCTCGCGACAGGTCCGAGCGCCCGCGCAGGACGTCCCGGACCAGAGCCGGCAGGGCCGTCTGATAGAGCACCGCGTCGCCGCCGCGCCCGGTGAACACCGCCTCGACGCCGGGCTCGCCCAGGCGCCGGGCCAGGTCGGCGTCGTAGTCCGGGTCGCCCCCGACATAGTTGGGTCGCGGCCCGCCCGCCCCGGCGACGAACTTCTCCGGCGCCAGGTAGAGGTGATCGCGCTCGACCACCACCAAGGGGACCTTGATGTGGTCGGCGATCACCTGGGCATGGCGCCGCTCGTCGGCCTCGGCCTGGGGAAAGCCGTGATGGATCGCAAAAAGCGGCGGCGCGCGGGTCCGGGCCAGGCTGCAGGCGACGATCGCCGAATCCAGTCCCCCGGAAATCTCGCAGAACATCCCGCCCCGCCCTTGCGTCCAGGCCGCCACCACGCCGTCCAGCCGACAGCGCAATTGGGCGGGATCGGCGTGAGGCTCGAGCCGAGCCGCGAAACGATCCGGCGACCAAAGGCGCACGCCGGCGCCGTCCGGTCCTGACAACACGCCCGGCTCGTAGCTCGTCACGCCCTGGAGCGGACAGACATGGCTGGCCAGATTCTTCTGGCGCAGAATGGCCGCCAGGGCCTCCCAGTCGATCGCAAGCTCGCGCGGCCACAGCCAGGGCAAATCCTCGGGAAGCCGCGAGGCGATGAACCGCACGCCGTCGCGTCGCCAGCCAATGGCTTCCATCGCTCCGAGCGGGTCGCGCAGCACGCGCGCGGGGCCATGCGCGTCGGTCAGGATCGCGACGTACCGGCCAAAGCCACGCTCGACCAGCCGCCACGCGATATCGGTGGTGTCGCCGCCAAAACCCAGCAGACCGAGCTCTTCGCCGCGGCCCTCGTGTGCGGTCTGGGCGTCGAAGACGTCCCCGATCAGGCCTCCGGCGACGCTGGGCAGATGGCGATACTTGGGCGCTCTTGCGGTCTCAAGGAAGATGGACAACCCACGCCGCTCGGCGACCTTGCGCCACCGGGCGTCGGCCAGCAGGCGAGCCTCGGCGGCGCGCCAGCCGGCCTCGTGGCTCCCGACGTCCTGCTCGATAACCAGGTAGTCACGCACCGGCGTCAGACCGCGAAGAGAGGGGTGAAGCCGCCGGCGTGCTCGACGGTGTCGTCCAGGACGACGTCGCCGGCCTGGAGCCAGCAATGGGCCTCGAAAGGCCAGGTGCGCACGCCAAACACCCAGTTCACCGTCAGGCCCTGGGTCGCCAGGAAGAGCTTTTGCTGAAGGCTGCGCATCAGGCACACGCCTTCGCGCGGCAACCAGGGCGCAAGCTGCTGGAACCGCTGGGAGGCTTCGATGAGCCGAGCCTCCGGCGGCTTGGTCGGCGCCTGCGCCCTCGGCCCCGCCAGCGCGACGAGCTGGGACATCGACAGCGCCTTCACCGCTCTGGCGGCGTGCAGGTTGGCGCGGACCGCGGTCACGAGACAGACGAGGCTGGGGCGGACCCTGGCGATGGGCAGCTCGGCGGCGATGGGCGGAGGGAGCGGCGCCCGCGGGCTGGTCGGACCTTCGACGATCAGGCCGGCCGCGATCAGATCCCGTGCGGCCTCGGCCTGGGCCTCGACCGCGCCGTTGGGACCCAGCGTGAGATGACGCGCGCCGTCGACAAGGCAGAAATAGGTGTCGGCGGCGATGGTCAGGAACACCAGATCGTCCACGACCCGCGCGGCGTAGACGTCCGGCGCAAGCGAGAAGCGCATGCCATAAGCCTTGAGGTCTAGGGGAAGGCGCGGCCGTGCCATGCCAGGGCCGACGCGGCCGCGCCAAGATGGCTTCAGGCCCAGCGATCGCTGGGATCGACGCCCTCGAAATAAGGCCCCATCATCGGGGCCTGGGTCAGGTGCTTGGCCGGGCCAAGAACGATCAGTCGAGACATCGGTGTCTCCAGGCGAGGGTTTTCGGAAAATCGCCGGCGCCCGGAGACGCCGGCGAGGCTCGGTTGGGCCTTAGCCGCCGATGCCGCGGCGATCGGTCGGATCGACGCCTTCGGGCAGACCGTCGGGCTGGTTGGCCAGGGTGAGCGACTTGGCCGAGCCGAAGCGGATCAGTCGGAACGTGGTCATGGGAACCTCCTTGAGCTGTGACAGCCGCGAGATGCAGCCCAGCAATGAGGCTCCGCCAAGGTTGTATATTCAAATCTATATTCGCTTAGTCGCGCGCGACGGCGCGGCGGTAGATTTCGCCCGCGCTTCGCGCGCGTCGGCGGAAGTATTGGCGCACGGCGCGCACCCGCCTTGGGGCGGAAGCTTCGGTTTCCAGGGCGGCGGCCAGGATCGTCGCGTCACGCATGATGATCGCCTCGGCGTCCGCGAAGGCCGAAAGACGCGCCTGGATGAGGTGCAGGATCGATCCGATCGCCCGGTTGGGGCAGACGGCCGCGAGCGTCGTGAGCGGCGTCGCCTCGACCGAGGGGATCAGCGGCGCGCCGTGGAGGATCGCGGCCTCCGCCAGAATGGACGCCAGTTGATAGAGTTCGGTGAGCGACTGGCGATCATGGATGACGCCGGCGTATCCGGAGGCGGTGCGAGCCACCAAACCTTCTCCGGCGAGCCTGGACAGCGCTTCGCGCACGGGCGTGGGGCTGACGCCAAGTTCCAGCGCCAGGCTCTTGACCGGCAGCGCCGCGCCTTGCAACGGGCCGTGCGCCACCAAGCGACGTCGCAGGGATTCCAAGGTTCTGTCGAACGGATCGCGGTCTCGGCCCAAACTGGCGCTCCTGGCGAAGGCGCAGCATCCTTTGGGTTAGGCCGGCGCGTCGATGTTCGGCGCGCCTCAAGGCCGAAGGGCGCCGCACAAGGCTGTGGACGGACGAATCGACCGGCAAGGATCTGGACGCCGCAGCGTCGATGGTTGCCGACGTTTAGGCCAATCGCTGCGCGTCCCCTGACGGTTTGTTGCGCACGGGCATTCGCCGGCGTTTTTCGCGCTTCATCTTACCGTCACATCCGACCGGAAATGGTTGCCGCTTGGGGCAAATGGATCTCTACTACCTTTAAGGTTGATTACAGTATTGGAGCGTCGCATGGCCGCCCAACCCAAGACGCCCATGGCGCGTCAGGCGCGGCTGCTCTCCAAGACCGTCAAGTTGCTTCGCAAGGAGCGCCATCTGACGGTCGCTCAGGTCGCCAAGGCGATGGGCGTCTCGCCGCGCACCTATCAGGACTTCGAGGCCGGGCGGCGCGGCTATGATTTCAACAAGGTGCGATTGTTCGCCAAGGCCATGCGGGCCGACGCCAACAGCATCCATCTGGCCGTGCAGTACGCCTGGCCCGAACTGCCGCTGCTGCTGATGGACAACAAGATGGCCACGACCTTCTTCATCCTGATGCGCGATCTGCATGAAGAGGTCGGGCCGCGTTTGTCCCGGGTGCCGCCCAGCTTGCTGGTGGCCGGGTTCCGGCAGATCCGCGAGGAGATCCGCCGCCTGTTCGAGCGGCAGGACGCCGCCGCCGAGGACTATATCGAGCGGGCCATCGCCCAGAGCTACGAGGAAGCGCCCGACGACGATGACGACAACGATGGCGGCTGACGCGCCCTGCCCCGTCGCGCGCTCTAGTCCGGCGGCGCGGGCGCGCCCTTGTCGGCGGGCCTGTCCTCGGCCCGGCGGATCCAGGTCAGCGGCAAGACCCCCTCCTCGGCCGCCATCAGCCGGGCGTTGACCGGCTCGGGCCAGGCCGGATCGTCGAGCTTGAGATTGAGCAGGGCGCCGCTGGCGTCCGCCGCCCGCCAGGCGGCCCCGACTTCGTTGTCCCCGACCAGGGCGCGGAAATCCGGCCCCTTGCCGGCGGTCTTGCCGGTGGGGACCAGGCGCAGAGCCGTATCGAGGCTGAGGGTGGCCAGGCGCCCGACGAAGCCGTCGCCCTCGCGGCGGAAATGTCCCAGGACTGACATGGTGGTGCTCCAGCCCGCCGGCGTGGATGAGAAGATGGCGGCGGCCCGATCGGCGCGGGGGGAGAACGCCTGGAGGATCGGACCGCCGCCCGCCGGCCGCCGGGGGGAGCGGCGGCCGGCCGGTCGCGCGGAAGGCCGACACGTCGCCCTGGCGGGCGGTGGAGGCGACTGTCTGGTCCGCGCCAAACCCTTGTGCCCAAAGGCTTTTGGCCGCTCAATCCACCGGTAAGACGCGTCAAAGGCAAACAATCCCTGGGAAGGAATCGGAAAATCCGCCTCTCCTCGGCGTCGGACGGATTCGACTCTCCGCGAAGTTTGTTCCATGTTTGTTCACGGTGATAACGAGGAGGCGCGGCGATGACGAGCGACGTGGTGATCGACGGGGTGGGGTTCATGTCCCTGCACCATCATGACGGCCGGTTCGTGCGCGGCGCGGGCCTGTTCGCCCTGGCCCGGCGCGACGCCGACGGCGGGCGCACGATCTTCTGCCTGGAGCTGGCCCAGGACATCAGCCGCCGCGCCGAGCCGGGCCATCCGGCCTGGGCCCACGCCATCTCGCGCGGCATGAACGAGGTGCTGGTGCATCTGGCCGGTTCGCAGCAGGCGCCCGGCGAAATCGCCGCCGACGCTGTCTTCCCGCCGGTCCGCTATGAGCTCTTCGAACCGGACGAGGCGGTCGCCGACCCCGACGTCGGCGACCGCGCGGCCTGAGCGGCCTGGCGAGCCTCAGCCCGGCGGCTGCAGGCCCTTGAGGTAGTCGACGGCCTTCTGGGCGTGGGAGGCGGCGGTGAAGATCGCCCGCTTGTCGGCGGCCAGCACGCTCAGCCAGTGGCCGATATAGGCCGCATGGTCCTGGCGCGGCCGAAGATCGACGCCCAGGTCCGCGCACAGGAACGCCGCTCCCAGCTCGGCCACCAGCTCCTCGCGGGCGTAGCCCTCGTCGCCGAACGCCTTGCGGCCGAAGTCGCGATCCAGGCGCGAGGGGTGACGCGTCCAGTGCACGGTCTCGTGGCCGCGCGTGGCGTAGTAGTCATGGGCGCTGGCGAAGGCCCCGAACGGCGGCAGCTGGATACGGTCCAGGGCCAGGTTGTAGCAGGCCATGTCGCCGCCATGGACGACGTGCGCCTTCACCGCCTCCAGGAAGGCTTCGGCGCGGGCGATGCGCTGGTCCTCGGGAAGGATGGCCGGGGCCGCCAGGAACCGCTGCGGCAGCCCGTCGATCTGCTCGACATTGAAGACGGTGTAGGCCTTCAGGAACGGGATCGAGCGCTGGGCGGCCTCGTCCGTGTCGGTCTCCTCCTCGCGCGTGATGCGGTTGGCGTAGACGACCATCGTCCCCTTCTCGCCCTTGCGCACGGCGCCGCCCAGTTCCAGGGCCTGACGGAAGGTCATCCAGATCGGGGCGGCGTAGCCCCGCTCCACGGCCGTGGCCCACAGGACCACGGTGTTGACGCCGCTATAGGGTTCGAAGCTGTGGCGCAGGGGCCGCGAGACCGGACCGGCGGCGTGGCCGACGCTCCAGGGCCTGGTCCAGGGCGTGACGCCCTTTTCGAGGTCGGCGAGGATCTGATCGGTGATGGTCGAATAGAGGTCGGGACGGGTCGCGCCGCTCTGGCGCGAAGGGGCCTTGTGGCTCTTAGGGGCGCGCGTCATGGCGTCCTCCTTGGCGATGAGGGGAAAGGGTCGCCCCGCCGCCAGGGCGGCGGGGCGGTTGGACGAGGGCTCAGGCCTCCTCGTCCGGCTCGGGCGCGGCTTCGGGCTCGCCCTGGCGGCGCGGACGGTTCCAGACCAGGTCGAAGCCGTCCTCGGAGGCGAACAGCCGGGCGCTGACCGGGGCCGGGAAGCTGGGGTCGTCCAGGCGGACCGACAGGTAGTCCAGGCCCTTGGCCGAGGTGTATTTCCAGGCCGCGCCGATCTCGGCGCCCTGGGCGAAGACCCGATAGGCCGGCTGGTCCTTGGCGGGATCGCCGTCGATGGCCTTGAAGACGACCTTGGGCACGGAGAGCTTGAGGCTGCGGATCGAGCCGGAGAAACCGTCCGGCGTGGCGACGAAGGAGCCGATGCGGGCCATGGGAGTAGTCCTTTCGCGTTTCGGGCCGCGCCAATCGCGGCCTCGATGGCGACCGGCAGACCGGGCGGAAAGGCGGGGGGCAGGCCGCTTGAGCGGCCCCGAAGCGGGAGCGCAGGACCGCCGGCGGCGGCTTTGTTGCCTCGCGAGGAAGGCCAGACCGAAGGTCGGCCGGGGAAGAAAGCCGCCGACAAGGTTGACCGCCGCCGACGCCCCGGTCCGGTTCACGCCAGCAGAGGCCGCGCGGGACGCGCGCCCGATCCGCGAAAAGGACGATCCCTGGCCCGTGAGGCGCCCAAGCTCGGCGCGCCGGAGGGTTTGTCGAGGCTTGGGCCGCGCCTCAGGCGCGCCGGGCTCGAGGAGGTCTTCCTGGCCTCGACGCCTATCCCCGCCTGGATCAGCCGGTCCATCGGGGCTTCGCCCAGGGCGCTGGGAATGGGGCGACCTGGCCCATCACCTGGCCATGGGTCCGGACCGCCTGTCGGGCGCCCTGGACGACCCCCAGCTTTCCGGACTTGGTCAGCGCTCGGCGTCTCGCCTTCGCGGCGGCGTCGGCGGCGTCTAGAACCTCTCGCGCCGCCAAGGCGAGGCCGAAACCGCGCCCGCGCCGGGCGCGGCGGCCCTAGTCCTCGCTCAAACCGCCCCGCCGCTTGAGGCGGCGGGGCGACCCTTTCCCCTCATCGCCAAGCCGGACGCCATGACGCGCGCCCCAAGGCGCCAGGGCCGGAGCGCCCAGAAGGACGCCCCGGCCCGCCGTCCTATTCGGCCGCCACCCGATCCGCCTCGGACGGTTCGACCTCGCCAGGGGCGGAAGCCTCGTCCAGGGCCGCGTCGTCGGCCAGCGCCTGCGTGTCCGCGTCTTGCGGCTCCGGCTGCGCCGCCTGGGCGGGACCCTGGGTGCGCAGCAGCGCCGGGAGCCAGCGGGCCGCGACCAGATCGGGCTCCGCCGCCGTGACCAGATCGGCCTTCTTCAGCCCGGACAGGCGTTGGGCCGTGTCGGACGAGACGCCGTCGGCCACCGCCGCCAGCACATGGGCCTTGGTGACCCGGGCGAGGTAACGCTCGGCGGTCGGGGTCCAGAAGGCGGTCATGTCCAGGTCGCTGGCGCTGGCCAGGGCGTCGGCATGGGCCAGGGCCGCCGCTCGGCCATCGAACACCCGCACCGCATTGACCGTGCGGGCCACGCAATAGGCCAGGAGGCTGGCGCGGCTGTCGGCGTCCAGGCCGACGACGAAGGCCCAGGCCTCTTCCGGCGCCTCGGGCATCTGCTTGGCCCACTGGCCAAACCGCTGCTCGAAGGCCTCGTAGGCGGGGCTGGCCTTCACCCCCTCGCCATATTCCGGGAGGAAGGCGCTGGCGGTCTTGACCTCCAGGCAGGAGGCCCAGCCCGCGTGGTAGAAGGTCTTGAGCACCAGGACGTGGGTGAGCGCGACCAGGGCGAGGTCCGGCGCGTTGGACAGGGCCAGCCGAAGCCCCGCCGTGCGGTGGGCGGTCAGCTCGGCGGTCAGCTTGGCCGACAAGGGCGCGTTGGCGTCGCCCGCCGCCTCCTCGGCAGGTATCGGCACGTCGCCGCCCGCCGCCGCCCCGGTCTCGACGTCGTCGTCGCCGTCGCCATCGCCCGCCCGCGAAAGGGCCTCGGCGCCGTCCGATGCGTCGGCGTCGTCGTCATCGCGCGGCGCGGGGGCTTCGTCCTCGCGGCGGACCAGACCGCGCTCGATGCGGGTCTGGCCGTCATAGCCCAGGACCACCCAGACCCCGGCGCGGGCCAGATCGTCAGGGGCGTAGGCCTCGGCGAAGTCCTGGTCGAGCTCGCCCTCGATCTGCGTCATCCGCGCCTCGACCTCGTCGGGGATGTCGGAGATCTGCGCCCAGGTCGCGCCCAGGGTCTCGTATTCGGCGCGCAGGGCCTCGCGCTGCGCCAATCGTTCGGGGCTGAATTCGACGGGCTTGGGCCAAACCCGCGACAGACCATGACCGTGCGGATAGTCCAGATGGGCCTCGCCCCACTTCCAGCCCTCCGCATCGCGCAGGTCCTTCACCATGTCGGCGAGCTTGGCGGCGACGAGGTTGTCGAGCAGGTCCACGTCGGACAGGTAGCCGCCCTGGTCCTCGGTGAAGAGATCGCGGATCACCGTCCCGCCCGCCGCGAGATAGGCCTCCACCCCCACGAACACCGCGCGGCGTTCGTGGGCCGGAACGGTCTTTTCGGTCATGGCCCGGCGGATGGCGGACGGATGGGCGTGGGCGTAGATCTCGAAGACCTGCCGCTGGCGGTCATGGTCCTCGCTGACGGCGAAGGCCATCAGCTGGTCCAGGGTTAGTTCGCCCTCGCGATAGCGGCCGATCAGGTCGGGCGCGACCGCCGCCAGCCGCAGACGTTGGCGCACGGCGGCGGCGGTGACGCCGTGACGCGCGGCGATGGCCTCGGCGCCCCAGCCCTGGCGTTCGGCCAGATCGTGGAAGGCCTCGAACTCGTCGGCGGGGCTGAGCGGTTCGCGGGCGATGTTCTCCGCGAGGCTGACCTCGACGGCGTCGTTGGCCTCGTCGACCAGACAGCGGACCTTGGCGTCGCGCGGGATCAGCTTGCGCTTGGCCAGCAGGCGCAGGGCCAGACGGCGGCTCTCCCCGGCGGTGACGAAGGCGTAGCCGGTCTCGGAATTGTCGGCCCGCCGCTCGGGCCGGACCACGGGCGGGGAGATGACGCCCTTGGCCAGGATCGAGGCGGCGCGCGCCTCGATCACGCTCTGGCTGTGGCCGCTTTTGCGGACATTGTCCGGCGAACGCTTGAGCTTGTTGAGCGGATAGACGCGCTCCTCCCCGCACCGGACGGCGCCGGTTTCGGTGAGGACGAAGCCGCTCTTGCTGGCCGCGCCGTGGCGCGGCCCTTGTGCGATGGTTTGACTGGAAGCGGACATGACAGGGTCTCCCGTTGAGGGTTGGGGCCAGGCGCGGGTTGCGCCTGGCCCCTGCCCGTCGGCGAGACCGGGGGGTGCAAACGGAGCGGCGGTTTCGCGGGGACCCGGCTGCAGCCGTCGCCGCCCTCGCCTCACCTCGAGGCGCTCGCGCCCGCGAAGCTGGGCGGAAACCGATGCGAAGTGCGCCAGGGGGCAGCGCCCCCAAGCACGCGCCCGCGGCGAGCGGGCGGAAAACCCTCAACAGAAACCTTGCGGGATGTAGTATTATGCACTACAACACTACACATGCTGTCCAACCACGCCCTTCAGCTCGACGACCTGGTGTCCTCCATGAACCTTTGGGTCATGGACGGGTGCGCCGACGGGCGTCTGGGTCGGGCGCTCCACGACCTCGACCTTGATATCAAGCCGGTCCTGGCCAGCGACCTGACAGACTGGCTTCAAGGCTCGCTCGCCCAGTGCCGGTCGATCGGGCCACGGGCGGAAATCGACTTCGATCTGCTGGAACATCTCCAGCCCAAGTCGATGGTCATGAGCGACGAGCTCCTGCATCAGGTGAGCTCCAACTGGGTCCAACGCGCCGACTGGGGCCGCTTCCTCGCCGCCAGCGAGCTCCTGCATCTAGCGTGCCTGGATGACGCGCCGGCTCCGGTTGTGGACAGCGGCGACTTCTGGTCTCGCGTCCTCAAGGTCCTCAGGCCTGCGCCGGCTCAGCAGCCCTGGATCATCGACGGTCAACATCGCCTCAGCGCGGTCAGTCCAGACCTTTACGTCTCGCGCAAGCGGCGCGACCTGATCCTCGAGATCCTCCGCGAGCATTTCCTCGACGGGTTCGACGGCGCGCGCGCGCTGGAACGCATTACCGTTGCGCTCGGCGACCTAGTGGCCGGCGTGGCGCGCCATCGCGCTACGGCCGACGTGGTCAGGGTCTGGTGCGAGGGCTCCTGCGTCCGCGACCGCATCTTCAAGTTCCAACTCAAGACGGGCGTCTCTCCGCCCACGGGACCGTCTTCGTCCCGTCCGACCGCCGAGCGGTCCCTGTCCATCCCGGAGAGACTTCCTCATGAACCGGATCATCGACCCCCGCCTCGTGGAGATCCACGAGGCGCGCACTATCCCCGATCTGCCCGCCGAGGTCTGCCAATTGGCCTACCGGCGGGCGCGTCTTCTGCTGGCCGCCCGCACCTGGGCGGACGTCGACATGTTCTCCCGCGTCGCGGACCTACAGGATGGACGCTTTGCCATCCCGGTCCACGGCAAGTGGGTCATTGTCTTCGCCTGGACCGAAGGGTTGGGGGCCAGCGCGCTTTGTCTGTTGCGTACCTGACGAGGGCCCATGCCGCCTAAGACCCAACCCCAGCCGCCCACGCCCGCCGACGTCCTTCGCGAGAAGCTCGTCGACGAGTTGGGCGTGACCCAGGACCAGCTCGCCGACGCCCTGGGCGTTTCGCGCTACTCGGTCAACCAGCTGATCAACGACAAGCGCACGGTCACGGCCGAGATGGCCTTGCGCTTGTCGGCCGTGCTGGGGACGTCCCCGGAGTTCTGGCTTCAATTGCAGATGGCGGTGGACCTGGACCGAGCGCGGCGCAAGCTTAGCGGCGACCTTTCGGCGTTGACGCCGCTCAAGCGTGACTTGCGCCCTCACGTCTCCCTGGCCGAGCTGGTCGGATCCTAGGCGCAAGGCATGGATGCGCGCCGATGGATCTGACCGAACGCGTCGAGCGGCTCGAAACGCTCCTGGCCGAGCAACAGGATCGCGGCCTGGCGGCCGAGATCGTCGCGCACCTGTTCTATGCGCGTCTGCTCAATGTCAGCGAGATGTTGGGCGACCCGATGGACCTGGACCTGTCGATCGCCCGCCTGACCGAGGACATGGCCGAGGCGCGCGACTCCGCCCTGACCCCGACGGCCGCCGCAAGCTGGGGACGGGTGGGACAGCGGGCGATCAGCCTGATCGAGCAGATCCGCGACGTAAGGCGGGCCTTGCGTCCGGCCAACGAGAACGGAGCGGACTAGGCCGCGATGCGCGGTGCGGCGTCCTCGATCGCGCGCGAGCCGCCGCGCTTGGTGCGCTGAGCGTCGCTCCAGGCCGCGCCGAGCAATTGGGCGGCGACGTCGGGGTCCAGGGCCGCCAGGCGCGCCAGGACGATCCCGGCTCGGCGGCGACGCCCGGGTTCGGGGCAGAGGGCCGGGCTGAGCGCCAGCGCCCAGTCTTGACGACGCGGGTCCAGCTTCACCACCGCCCAGCGCGCATCCGGCCAGCCCAGGGTCGCGAAGGCCTTGGATCCTATGCGAAATTGGATGGAGTCCAGGATTGGCCGGGCGACGACCGTGGGGGCGAGGCTCAAAGCCAAGCTGGAAAATTCGTCCGGCGTCATGGTTAACATCCCCTGGTCGCGGCGCATGGAAGGGCGAGTCGCCCTGCAACGCAAAGGTGCGCGCGCCGCACGACAGTCGCGGTCGCAGCCTTCTAAGCCGCCGATTTCCCGGAGCGACGAAGCGGTCTAAAGCCGGGCCATGCCGCTCGCTCAAGCCGCCGCCCTGATCATCGCCTGCAGCGCCCCGGCGGTGCACGACGGCGACACCCTGCGCTGCGGGGCGGAGCGCGTGCGTCTGTTCGGCGTTGACGCCCCCGAGGTTCGCCGGGGCCAGACCCCCGCCCAACCCTTCGCCTACGCCGCGCGCGACGAGCTCATCCGCCTGACGCGCGGGCGCGTGGGCTGCCGGCTGGTCGACCGCGACCGCTACGGCCGGTTCGTGGGCAAGTGCTGGTCCAGCGCCACGCCCGACATCAACGCCGCCTTGATCCGCTCGGGCCTGGCCACCGAATGGCGCCGCTACAGCAAGGGCGTCTATGCCGGCCCGGAGGCGCAGGCCCGCGCGGCCGGTCGCGGGCAATGGGCCAATAACCCGGCGGCCGGCGGACGCTAGAAATTCGGGCGTTCATTCAGGTCTGAAAAAGGCGCGCGCCGCGCCTGCGCCGACCGATCAGCGGCCGCCAGACTGCGCCCCTTTGGCGCACAAGTTACGCTAAGATCAAGGATGACCTGATTGTTTCTTTGAGCTATAGGCCCGCACGCGGGAGCGTGATGGTCGAGCAGCGGTTTATTGGGTGGGCGATGTCAATCGGCGTGGATCGGCGCATAGCCGGCCTGCTTGCCGATTGCGATCGCGCGATCGCCGCCTATCCCGAGACGGCGGCCCCTCGATGGCTCCGGCGCATTGAGGATCAAAGGCGGCGTCTTCGCGCCCCGGATCTGCCGCTGATCGTGGCCCTGGTCACCGCCCTTTGCGAAGAGACGCCCAGTCTTGCCGCTTCGGGATTGGAGGTTCTTCAGGCGGTGGCCGACAAGCATCCCTCGCTAACGCCTTTCCAGGCGCGCCTGCTCGCCGCGGCGCAAAGTCAAGGCAGCCACGGCGAGCATCCTCCTAGGCTGGCCCGAGGTTGAACTGCCTCCTCCCAATTCCCTTGGGAACGCGCTGTGCATATCTCCCCGCCTCTAGAGCCGTCCCACCAACGTCGTCACGGCGCTCGGGCCGCAGAGTGCCCCCCAACGCCTTCCGCGGCGAAGGCTGCGACGCGGTCATTGCGTTGGGCGCGCTCAAGCGGCCAAGCCCAGAACCGAATGACACGCACCCTTACGATACGCCGCTGGAACCATCCTAGGGGGACTCGGCCGGGCCCGCGCGCTGTGAACGAGGCGGCGCGGTCAGCTGCAGGGCCTCCTCGACCTGGGCCCAGGCGTTGAGCACCGCCGCGGCCGTCCGCGCGCCGTGTTCGCTGGGCTGGGACAGGATCGGCCGGCCGGCTCGGATCACCCGCCAGTCCTGCCCGCTTGGTTCAACCTCGTAGATCTCCATCCCCCGCCCCGGCTGGCCTTCTGACGTCAAATTATCCATGAGGCTGCGACCTCAGCGTCAACTGCCGGCGCGGCGCCCCCAAGTCGGGCGACCAGCTTGGCCTGGTCGCGCCCATGACAGTGTGGCGGCGGACGTCCCATCGGCCGCGACGCTCGCCCGCCGGCGTCCGGCGCGATCGTTACGCGCTGGGCGGGCTCGTGGCCGCTGTTGGGGCGGCGCCGGTCGGCTTGGCCGCCCTGATCCCGTCTCGCGCCACCACCTCGCAGACTTTCTCGTCGCGCCAGACCTCGACGGTCGCGGCGCTGACGTGATCGCGTAACAACTGCAGGGCATGGCTACGCTCGGCGCCCTGCGGCAGCGCCTGGACGTCGACGAAGGACGCGACCTGGTTCTTGGCCAGACAGACGAAGGTGAAGGTGATCTGCGGTTCCATCGGCAGATGGTTAGCAGCACCCACGTGAAGCTCTGTCGAAAATCGACCCTGGCGGCAGGTCATCCCCAGCTTCGTCGGCCATCGGTCAGATGCGCGCCTGGAAGCGCGATCAAGGCTGAGGCGCCAAGATCGCGCGCCCCTGTCACAGCAAGCCGAGCTTACCGCCCTTGGCGACATAATCGCGGAACACCGCCAAGCGGGCGGCGTCAAGGAGGGGCGCCTTGTCAGTGGGTGCAAAGCGCTGCACCGAGCCTGGATCCTGGCTGGCGCGAGGCCAGACGGTGCGCGCGCCACGGGGATTGGGATCGCCCGTGCGCATGAAGCTCAGCCACCGGCTCTGCATCTCGGCGGAGAGCGCCTTGTCTACGTCGGTGAACGCCGCTCCCTGCAGGTTCAGGGCGCCCATGACATAAGGCACCTCGGCGGTGTGAAACGCCCCGTTCCGCGCCGGGTCCAGGCCCGGATAGGTATGCTCGAACAGGTAGATGTAGGCGGGCTGGCCATCGGCCGCACGGCGCTCACCCCAAAGGATCAGCCCCGCCACGCGGCGATCGACCTGAAGCTGAACCGCCGACCGGGCTGCTTCGGCGTCGCTGGCATGGGGATAGAGTTGCAGGATCTGATCGGCCACGGGCCCCATCTTTTTGCGCACGTCGGCCTCGAAGGCCGCCGCCGTCTTGGGCGCGTCGGCCGGGGAGGTTTCGTCGCGATTGTAGCCGGCGATCAGCGGCACCTTCGACACCACGCGCGCGCCCGGGCTCTCCGGATCGGTCGGTATGACTTTCCCGTCCGTGATCGGCAGCGGCATGACCGGCAGGCCGGCCTTCATCAGATCGGCGGCCGGCAGGGCTCGCATCTGCGCCAGGTTCGCGACCTTTAGCTTGGCGGCGCTTCCGACGCCGCCGCCTTCGGCGAGGGCGAGCGGCAAGGCGGGGATGCCGAGCGCAGGGCCGCTTTCCATGACGGCGCGTTGGAACAGCCCCTGGGCGAGCGGGGAGACCAGAAGGTGATTGACCATCCCCGCGCCCGCGGACTGGCCAGCGATCGTGACGTTGGCCGGATCTCCGCCGAACCGGCTGATGTTGGCCTGGACCCAGCGCAGGGCGGCGATCGTGTCGAGCACGCCCTGATTGCCGGAGGTCCCAAGCGGCGACTCCCGGTTCAGCTCGGGGTGGGCGAAGAACCCGAAGAGTCCGAGCCGGTAGTTGAGGGTGACGACCACCGCGCCCTTGCGGGCCAGACCCGCGCCGTCATAGGCGGGCACAGAAGCCCCGCCGGCCTGATAGGCGCCGCCGTGGATGAAGACATAGACCGGCAGCTTGCGCGCCGACTTGGGCGCCCAGACGTTCAGATAGAGGCAGTCCTCCGACAACTCGGGCGGAGTGACAAAGGCTGCGGTATAGGGACCAAATCCCGCTCCCGACGGGGCCTGCTGGCACGAGGCGGAAAAGCGTGTGGCGGCCCGATCGCCGGTCCAGGCGGCGGCCGGCTGCGGCGCGCGCCAGCGCAGGTCGCCAACGGGCGGCTGTGCATAGGGAACGCCCTTGAAACTAACGACCCCGCCCTCGCGGGTCCCGGTCAACGCACCGCCCGCGGTGACGACGCGCGGTGCGGAGGCCGCGTGGGCGCCCGCGCCGGCCATCGCCATCGCCATGGCCATCGTCACGACCTTGGCCTTCAACTTGCTGCCCACTGCGCGGTCTCCTTTTGCGATTGATGAAAGACCGGCCCGCGAGAACGCTCGCGAGCGGGCCGGGACGTTAGAACGATGGGTGTGACGGCGCGAAGCTTGGCCCGGACATCAGGCAGGCGCCCCTGGTCGCGGCGCCTGCTGGGGGCAGGCCAATGATGGACACGAACGGCTCGACCGGGTCGAACATGCAGGCGCGGCCCGGGACCGCTGACGCGTCGAGGTCGACCAACCGCGCCTTGCGCCCCGTCTCCAGGACAAACCGGTCCCCTGTGACATGCCACTCCCATCCCAGGCGCTTTCGCTTACGGCCAGGGCGTGTCCCCTTTTGCGCCATCTCCGCCTTGCGTCGTCGTAGCGCCTTGCGCGCAAATAATCAATCTTGACTGCTTTTACTGTTATCGCGGCCGGTGACGCCCAGGGTGTGCACGCCGACTTGGCCGCACCCAGGCCCCGATGTTCGCCCAGGCGCGACGGCGGCGTCGCCTCGAAGGGCTTGCACTCTGGGCCCGCAGCGTCCAACCAAGGACCTGACAGCAACAGTTGGACCAAGGTTAAGACCGTGACCGTAGCGCGCCGTCGCCGAACCCAAGCCGAGCGTAGCGCCTCCACTCGGGTCGTTCTGCTGGAAGCGGCGATCAAATGCCTTTTCGAGCATGGCTATGGCGCCACGACGACGATCAATGTCGCCAAGGAAGCCGGCATGAGCAGGGGCGCCATGCTGCACCAGTTTCCGACCAAGGCCGACTTGATGACCTTCGTGGTGCAGGAGGTCTTCGAGCAGGAGGTGGAGCTCTACCACGAGCTACTCAAGGGCTTGGACGCGCGTGAGCGTCTGTTGGCCTATCCTGACGCGGTCTGGCAGGTCTTGAGCCGCCCGGCCGGGGTGGCGGTCCTGGAAATCCTGCAAGGGTCACGCAGCGATCCGGCCCTGGCCGAGAAGCTGGCGCCGACCCAAGCCAAGATCTACGCCTTCGTCCGCAAGGAACTGGAGACCGAGTTTCCAAAAGGGCCGTCCATGGCCCTTCTGGAACTGATCGTCGGCGCCGTACGCGGTCTTTCCATCCAGAAAGTCCTGACGCCCAACGACAAGGGCGTGAACGGGGCCATACCCCTGCTCCAGACCTTGATGAAGGTGGGTTTGGAAACCGGGGCCCTGGGCCATGAAAAGAAGCGGGCCGAGAAGGCCAGCTAGCGGCGCCGGCGGCGGTCGGGGCCCGACCGCTCAATCCAGGGCTTGGGCCGGTTCCCGCTGCTCCGGCGGCGAGCGCCCTCCCCGATCCGCGCCGCCGGTAGCGGCAGCGCGGTCGGCCCGGACGGGCCCGGCGTCCGCCACGCCGATCGGCGGCGGACGCCCCGACCTGTCCGCTAGAGGCTGTTGTTGCGCGCCACCGCCCCGTAGATCGACGAACTCGGCTTAGGGGTCCGCTTGAACGTGGTGCGATCCACGGCCACCAGGCCGTACTTCATCTTATAGCCGAAGATCCATTCGAAGTTGTCCAGCAGGCTCCAGTGGAGATAGCCCTTCACCGGCACGCCCTCGTCGATCGTCTTCTTGAGCTCCCCCAAGGCCGCCAGCGTGAAACGGGCGCGCAAGGCGTCGTCATCGGTGTTGACGCCGTGTTCGGTGACGATGATCGGCACCTTGGCGACCGAATAGGCGTAGCGCACGGCGTTGGCGATCGAGTCCGGGAAGATCGGGGCGCCCGCCAGATTGTGGTCGCCCGAAGATTTCGGCTCGACCTTGCCTTTGTCGTCCCAAAGGCTGCGCTCGTAGTTCTGCACGCCGAGGAAGTCATCGCCGCGCGCCGCTTCGAGCCAGGCCTTATGCTGCTTGTCGCGCATGACGTCGCGGATGCTGTTCTTTCCCAGCGGCTGATCGTCGGGAATGGCCAGGCTGACCCCAACGGGCAGATCGCCACGGACGGCCTTGATCGCGGCGCGGCCGGTGCGGTGACCGGCGATCTGGCGGGCCGTCAGGGCGTCAAGATCGTCATACGCGATGCTGTTTCCTGACACGAAGACCTTGCTCCCCATGGCCCGCGCCTGGGCCTCGGCGCTGGCCTTGAACAGCGGCAAGAGCTTGGCCAGTTGCTCAGGCGGAATGGCCGCGCGGATCACCTGCGGGAGGTTGGGCTCGTTCAGGGTCGTGGCGTAGGCCAGGCCGTCGGCCAGATGACGTGCGGCGCGATCGCAAAAGCGGCCGAACAGATCGGGCGCGTCCGCCGCCGTCCACCCGCCGCGCGCGGCGAACCACCGCGGTGTTGTGTAGTGGTTGAAAGTCAGCATCGGGGTCAGGCCCCGCTGGTGGCAGCCGGCGATGATCGCCTTGTAGTGATCAAGCATGGCGATGGAGAAGCGGCCTGGCTCGGGCTCGATCCGCGACCATTCGAGGCTGAAGCGGTAGGTGTTCAGGCCCATCGCCTTGACCAGGTCCAGGTCCTGCGGCCACAGCTCGAAGCTGTTGCAGGCGTCGCCGGACGGTTCGGCATAGGCGGTCGGCTTGACGTTTTCGGCCAGCCAGGTGTCGGCGTTGACGTTGTTGCCCTCGATCTGGTGGCCCGAGGTGGCCGCGCCCCAGAGAAAACCCTTGGGGAAGGCCGGATTGACGGCCTTGGCCGCCTTGGCGGCCTTGGCCATGGCCGGTGAGGCGGCGGCGGCGGCGGCGGCGGCGCCCACGCCGATCAGGCTCCTGCGATCGATACCCATCTGGTGTCCTCCGGTCTTTGCTTAAGGGGGGCGGCGCGCCAGCGACGGACCGCCCGCGGTTTTGTGAAGCTCTCGCGACGCCTGGCGAGGTCGCGCAAGCCAGGGCTTTAGGGAATGTTGGAGAGGTTCATCGACCAACTGGGGTTGGAGCGAAAGAATTCGCCGTCTTGGCCAAAGGCGCGGACGCCGTCGCTGGCGCCTTGCAGCCGCCCCATCAGCCAGGCCGTGGTGTAACCCAGATAGGGCGAGGCCCCCTGGCGGCACGCCGCCGGGTCGCAGCCGGGCGCGGCGCTGACGTCGGCGTGATTGGCATAGGACAACAAGGCGTAGGCCTTGGGCGCGCTGTTGGGGACCGGATCGTACCAATCGGGTTTGCCGGAGTCGGGCTTGCTGCTCCACTGGAAGATCGAAGCTGTGACCCGCGCGCCCGCGTAGCTTTCTGGCGTCACGCCGCAGCAGAACTTCGAAAAGAAGCCGGGCGAGGTGTGCAGTCCCAGATAGGTCTTGAACAGCGGAACCCCGCGCACGTGCAGGCTCGTCACCGCGGCCCCGCCTTGCGAATGACCCGCCGCGCCGAACTTGTCGGGATCCACGCGATTGTAGAAACGGCTCGACGGCGTATCGGCCTGGGCGAGCATGTACTGCGCCGCGTCCAGGGTGGTCTCCCCGGCCCGGGTGCTGTCGTCGCGCGGCGCGACCACGATAAAGCCCCAGGACGCCAGATGCTCAAGAAAATGGGCATAGACCTTGGGCTGTTGGCCCGTACCGTCGGCCCAGCTGATCACCGGGTGACGGTAGCCGCTCTTGACGCCGCGGAGCGGATTGGTCCCTAGAGCGGTCGGATACCAGATGTCGCACAGATGGTTCTCGCGATCGCACGGGCCGGCCGAGACGGACTGGCTGACGGCCCAGGGGCCCCGCGCCTGATACTTGGCTTCGATGGGTCCCTTGACGACATAGGGCGGCGCGGGCGGCGGCGTCGCGCACGCGCTCAGCAGAATCGCAGCCGAAAGGACTGACAGGACGCCCAGTGTCCGCGCGCCTCGTCCGGATGGACCGGCGCGGTGGGCCAAGGCCTCGCGGCTCGAAGGGTTTGGTCGAGGTTTGATTGCGAACATGAACGCGTCCTGAAACCGAGGTGGATGTTGCGGGCGTGCCGGCCGGCGCGGCTAGCGCGCCCAGCCGTGGGCCTGCAGCCACCAGAGCAGCGGCGCGGTCCAATGGGTGGTGGTGGTGTTGGCCGCGCCCGCAAAGCCCCAGCCGTGACCGCCGTTCTCGTAGTAGTGCAGCTCCACCGGAACGCCGGCCTCTCGCCACGCGCCAACCAGGCCAAAGTCGGTCTTGCCAAACAGAGGGTCATCGGCCGAAACGGCCGTCCACATCGGCGGCAGCGGCTTGGGCGGCGGCGCGGCGGGCTTGTCGAGCGGTCCATAGATCGGAACGATGAAATCGGGGCGCGCGCCCGCATCGTCCTGCAGGGTCACGCCAAGGGTCGTGTAGGCCCCGGCTGAAAACCCGATGAAGCCGACCTTTTTGGGATCGATGTTCCACTGGCGAGCCTGAGCGCGGACCAGTCGCATCGCGCTGGCCGCGTCGGCGACGGCGACCGGCTTGCCCCGCGCGATGACCTCGGCCAGCGGCTTGGGGCCGCCGGCGAAGACGCCGGCCATGTGCTCGAAGAGGCCCGCCGTTGTGGGCGGGGTCGGTTGAAGTCGGTACTTCAAGACAAAGGCTGTGACGCCATGTGAGGCCAGCCATCGCGCGACGTCGTAGCCTTCGGAGTCCATGGACAGCATCATGAAGCCGCCGCCCGGCGCGATGATCACGGCCGCGCCGTTGGCTTTGCCGGGTTCGGGCAGGAAAGCCGTCAGGGTCGGGGCGGAGACGTTGTGGACAAGCCGCGTGCCCTTTTGGCTGAACCAGGCCTCGGCGGCGGGCAGGCGCGTGGCCGCGCCCTCCACCGGCACCGGCAGCTCGCCCGGCTCAGGCTGCGGCGCGGCCGCGGCGCTCGCCTGCAGCGTGGCGATCTCAGGTCTGGCCTGGGCCGGGGGCGCCGTCGCCAGGAGGGCCGCGCTCGCGATCGGGATGGTCCAGCGTCGCAACCTCATCGTCGACTTCTCCATGGCCCGCATGAGCCGCTTGGCCCGCAAGGCGTTCGCCGCGCCGATCACGCACGCCGGCGGCGGCGCGTGATCCCGCGCCTGTCCGGACGGCCAGGCCCAGGTGTCGGCGCGCACAACGGGAAGCGTCGCGACGCCCGCCGCGGCGCCCTGGAATGAGCCACCGTTGGTGCGTGTTTGGCATCAGGCGCGAAACAAAACAAGTTGGCTTGTTTTTATGACGTCGAATTAATGGCGGGCGATTGTCTTTCTTTTCCGGGGTTTGCGCCGCCGGCTCAAGGGCTTGAGGCGGACCGCGGGGCGGCGATAGTGGGCGGTGCGGATTATTTTTCCGCGCCCCAATGTCCCCTCGCCCCGGCTGGCTCGTCTCCCCCTTGGCGAGCGGTCGGCCGGAGTCATCCATGCCGAAAGACCGCGTCGCCGCTCGCCCGCGCCCGGAAGACTGGGCCGAGGATGAGCCCATGCGATTGAGTGAAGCCGTGGCGGTGTTCGCCGGGTCCCTGCCGATTTCGGTGCCGCTTCTGCGCACGGAGATCGCCAATCACAGGCTCCTCCCCGCTCGCGTCGCCGGGAAGCTCTTCGTCACGCCGCGTCAGCTTCGAGACCTGTTTCGACCATGCCCCGCCCCGCCAAAGGACCCCGCCTCTATCTCCTGTCCGGCCGGATCGACCCGGCCACGGGCCAGCGCATTCCAGACGTCTACGTCATCCGTGACCGACAGACTCAGATCGGCACGGGCTGCGGCCCTGGCCAGCTCGCGCAGGCCGAAGCCTGCCTGAGCCAGTATCTGACCGAAAAGCTCAGCGGCGGCATGGTGGTCCGCCTGCCCTTTCCGGGCGGAGATCGTCTCCAGCAGCCGGGCCTTGGCGGCCCAGGCTCAAACCCCCTCTGCGCGCCTGCGGCGCCCACGCCCGCCACCCCCGACACCGGCGCCGGCGCCGACGCCAAGCGTGATCCACGGCAGATCCTCGTAGCCGAGGTCCTGGCGCTCTATTCGAGCGAGCGGGCGGCCAGTTCGGGCCTTGATCCCTCCACGTTCGACGGCTTCGTCGCTCACCTGCTGGACTGGTGGGAAGCGCGCACGCTCGATGAGGTGCGACGCTCGACCTGCCAGGCCTATGTGGCCTTTCGTCAAAGCCAGCCCAAGCGCCGGTACAAGGACGGCCGGGCCGCCCCTCGCATCTCGGACCAGACTGCGCGCCGCGAACTGGAAGAGCTCAACGCGGCCATCGCGCACTGGGACGGCGAGCATAAACTCGCCCTCAGGCCCAAGGTCTGGCTGCCGGAAAAGAAGCACAGTCCAAGAGACGCCCTGACCCGCGATCAGGCCGCGCGCCTTCTGAAGGCGGCCATGGGGTGGCGGCGAAAGCCAGACGGGCGCTGGGAGCGCCTTGGGCCCTCGGCTCGCGCCAATCGCGCGCACCTTCGCAGGTTCATTCTGATCGGACTCTACACCGGCACCCGCCACAACGTGATGCGGGTGCTGCTCTGGGAGGAGGCCATGGACCAGGCCTGGGTCGACCTGGACAAGGGCATGATCTATCGGCGCGGGCGCGGCGAGCGCGAGACCAACAAGAGAAGGCCGGTCGTGCGCCTGCCTCGCCGCCTTCTGGCCCACCTTCGACGGTGGCGCGCCCTGGACCAGGGCCGAGAACTGCAGCTTCGCCAGGAGAACGAGGACCTGCGCCTCAACAGCGTCCTGCACCATGGCGGCAGACCGCTGGCCGGAAAGATCCGCACCGGGTTCGAAGGCTGCGTGCGCGATGCGGGCCTGGATGTGGAGATCACCCCGCACTGGATGCGCCACACCGCCGCCACCTGGCTCATGGAAGGCGGCGCGGACATGTGGATGGCCGCCGGATACCTCGGCATGAGCGTGACCACCTTGGAAAAGCATTATGGCCACCATCGCCCGACCTATCAGGCCCAGGCCGCCCGGGCGATCGCGCGCAGACGCCCCTGATCCCAGGTGACAAGTTCGCCAACATCATCGACCTTCCCTCACGATTCCCTTCAGGAGCCCCACCATGAATGTTTCCGACCTGGTCGACGCCGCCGTGGCCGCCGACGACAAGCTGACCAAGGCCCAAGCCAAGGCCATCATCGACGGCGTCTTCAAGTCGCTGACCGACGCCGCGGTGAAGGGTGAAGACGTCTCGATCCCGGGCTTTGGCAAGTTCAAGGTCCAGGCCAAGCCGGCCCGCACCGGCCGCAATCCCTCGACGGGCGCGACCATCGAGATCGCCGCCAGCAAGAAGGTCGCCTTCACGCCGGCCAAGCAGCTTAAGGACGCTGTCAACGGTTGAGCCCAGGGCGGTCAGCCCCTTGGCTGACCGCCGCTCCCGCCGCGAGTGCGACCTGATCGACACGGTCGCGCGCTCGCACGCCAGAACACCCCTGATTTGCCTTCCTTGACCGCTCGCGGAACGATAAGGTCGCCACTTACAAACATTCTTTCCTGGTTCTTTCTGCGCGACGGGGCTCTAAGCTCGTTCCTGTCTCGCCCCTCGTGAGCGACAACACGACCATGACAGCGACGCCGCACTCGCCCGCTCGCCCGTTGACGCCGATTTCCGAGGCCGCCGCCCGGCTGGGCGTCACGACGCGGGCTTTGCGGCACTATGAGACCATGGGCCTGGTGGTCCCCAGACGCCCTGACGGGCACGCGCGCGCCTACGACGAGGCGGCGATCGCGCGGTTGGAGCTGGTCGTGGCCCTGCGGGCCGCTGATCTGCCGCTGCGGACGGTGGCTGAGATCCTCGACGCCTGGAGCGGCGGCGGCGTCCAGCAGCAGGGCACCGTGCAACTCATCGAGGCGGCTCTGGGGCGGGCGCGCCTGACAGTGGAGCGTCTGGAGGCCGTCGGCCGGGCCGCGCGGCGCGATGGCCTGGAGGGCCTCAAGCGCCTGGCGCGACATGACGCCGCCGACGCCGCCCCGGCGGTGCAATGATTTCGCGCGAGGCCTATCGCGGACCGCTCACCAAGTCGGCCCTGGCCATGTTCGAGCGCGCCGACCGGCGCAACGGCGTTTCGCCCGCCACCCCGGGCGGGCGTCCATCCGTGAGCGCCAAGACCGGGCGGCGCGCGCCGTCCAAGCGCGCCCTGGCCGAGATTGGCGTGAGCCGAGCACGCCTTCGCCAGTGGGAGGACTTCGGCCTGATCGCCTTGCAGCGCGGCCCAGGCGGGCGCCGGGTGATCGACGAGCGTGTCGTCCAACAGGTGTCGGCCATTTGTGCGTTGAGGCGCGCGGGATTTGGGGTGCGGGAGATCAGCTGGCTCTCTGCTGAAGGCCCGCCGACCCTGGAGGTGCTGCAGCGCGCGCTCCACACCCTGGGCGCGCCGCTTGCGGTACGGGAGGCGCGCGCGCTTGGCGGCGTCCACGGGTTCAAGGGCTCCGACGCCCGGCCGACCGCGGCGGGCTGACGTCACGCCCCCAACCGGTCCCGAAAGGCCTTCGTTGAGGGCGCCGACAGCTTAGGGGCGGCTATCGACGACGGCCGGACCCGCGCCGTCGTCACCCGGGCCAAAGGCCATGCCCTGGCTGGCGAGGCGGCGGCAAACCACGAGCCGCCAGGCCTGATAGCCGCGCTCAGCCTGTGGCGACGCGCACGCCGCCGCCGCGCCGTCGAACCCTCACGATCACTGGCCCGCGGGACGCCGCAGGCTACAGGCTCCGCCGCCGGTGGCGGGTTCGCGCACCAGGTCGATCATCCGTGTTTCCGAGATGGTCCGCAGGAGATCTGCGCAGCTGGGCGCGTCCGGTTCCGACCGCCCCCCGCTCAAGGCGAGCGGCGCGGCAAGCAGCGCCAGGGCCGCGATGGTGATGATCGCCGCCGCCGACGGAAACCGTCGACCGGCTCTTGGCGCACGTGACGCGGCGTGGAGCGAAAGGCTCATGTCCATCCGAGGGTTCCTCCGTCATCGGCCCTCGTCTGCGCGGGGCTCATCCAGGAGTGTGCCACATTCAAACAAGCATGCAATACTGTTCGTAGATTGAGCCGACCGGCATATACAATCACGGTTGACTGTTATCCGCCCGGCCCGGAATATGCGCCTGGCCGCCTATGGTCTGGCGCCCGCCGGCGCCGGCGCAGCCGGCACGCCGGACTAAAAGCCGATCCCGGGACGCGCCCGCCAAGGCCGCGCGAGGGTCCCAGTTGGACAACACGCCCATGCCCAGAAATGCTGATCTTCCGGATGTCGGCGCGGCCAGCCCCTTGGACGGCCGCGCCAAGGACGTTCCAAGACGGCGGACCCAGGCGGAGCGAAGCACGGCCACCCGTGCGGTGCTGCTCAAGGCGGCTGTCGGCTGCCTGTACCGGCACGGTTACGGCGCGACGACCACGATCAATGTCGCCAACGAGGCCGGGGTCAGCCGCGGCGCGATGTTGCATCAGTTTCCGTCAAAAGCGGACCTGATGGCGTTCGTCGTAGAAGAAACCTTCGCGCAGGACCTGCGCCTCTATCGCCGGCTTTTGCGCGGAATCGACACCCGTCGCGATCGGCTGATCGCCTATCCCGAAGCGGCCTGGCGGGTGCTCAGTCGCCCGGCCGGCGTCGCCGTCATCGAGATTTTGCAAGGCTCGCGCAGCGATCACGATCTTAAGCAACGGCTGTCTCCGATCCTGGCCCGGATCGAGGCCACGGCGAGCGCCGAGATCAACCGTCAGTTTCCAGCCGGGGCGTCCCAGCCGCTTCGGCAACTGATTGTCGGCGCCGTGCGGGGCCTGGCCATGATGAACATCGTCGACCCCGACGACGAAGGGGTGCGCCGCGCTATTCCGCTTCTCCAGGCCCTCGTCCGCGCCGGCGTGGAGACGGGCCTGTTCAGCTCGGCCCCCGCGAGCCCGGTCGCCTCGGCCGCGCCGGCGGTGGCCAGGACGTGACTTTCAGGCGGCCGCCACAGGGCCCCGCCCTGACACCACCGCACGCCTGGCGACGAACATGACAAATGTTTTAAGCAGGATGTAATGCTTGTAAGTTCAGTTTGGACGGGGTTACACAATCCACAACCCTGCCCTGCGCAACGCCGAGGACCCGATGAAACTGCTGATCGCCACCGCCGCCCTGATGCTGGCCGCCGCCCCCGCCCTGGCCCAGACCCCGGCGCCCGCCGCCCCTGCTCCGGCCGCGGCCCCCGCGACCGCCGCCCCCTCGGGCGCCCTGACCGCCGACTCCCCGATTGAAACCCTGATGGCCACGCCGGCCTCCAAGGAAGCCGTGCTCAAGTCCTTCCCCAAGCTCGACGAGCATCCCGCCTACGAGCAGTTCAAGGCCATGAGCCTGCGCCAGCTGGTGGCGATGCTCAACGGCGCCATTCCGATGGAGAAGGTCGACGAAGTCGACAAGGCTCTGGCCCAGAGCAAATAGCGGCGCGACCCGCGCCCGGGGCCCCGGCCCCGCAAGGTGGAAAGCCCGAGCCGGGACCCTTGGCTCGGGCTTTTTGACATGTCGCCAGGGACGCTGGCGCGGAAAGCTTAAGCCTGGCGCGGCCAGGAAATCGATAAGGGGAGTTGGCCTTGCATCTGAACGCGAACATCAGCGCCGTGGTCACCGGCGCGGCCTCCGGTCTTGGCGAAGCCACGGCGCGTCGCCTGGCCGCCGAGGGCGTCAAGGTGACGATCTTCGACATGAACCTTGAGCGCGCGCGAGCCGTCGCCCAGGACATCGGCGGCCTCGCCGTGCGGGTGGATGTCACGCAGGACGACGAGGTCGTCAGCGGTCTGGCCGAGGCGCGCCAAGCCCACGGTCAGGAACGCATTCTGGTCAATTGCGCCGGCATCGTCCTGGGCGCCAAGACCGTGAGCCGGAGAAAAGCCGATGGCGCGCTGATCGCCGCATCGACCGAGGATTTCGACCGCGTGGTGCGGGTCAATCTCGGCGGAACCTTCCGATGCACCGCCCTGAGCGCGGTGGGCATGGCCAGCCTCGAGCCGCTGGACGGCGGGGAACGCGGCGTCATCATCTCGACCGCCTCGATCGCGGCCCAGGACGGCCAGGTCGGCCAGGCCGCCTATGCCGCCTCCAAGGCCGGCGTCGCCGGCATGGCCCTGCCGATCGCGCGGGACCTGGCCTCTGAAGGCGTCAGGGTCAACACCATCCTTCCGGGCCTTTTTGAGACCCCGATGATGGCGGGTCTCCCCGAAGGCGTGCGCACGAGCCTGGCCAGCGGCGTGCCCTTCCCCGCCCGCTTGGGCGCGGGCGAGGAGTACGCCGCCCTTGTGGTGGAGATTTGTCGCAACGCTTATCTGAACGCTGCGGCCATCCGCCTGGACGGCGCTCTGCGCATGGCGCCGCGCTGATCGACGCAAATCGACCGGGCCCGCCCTTAGCCAAGATCCTCAAGGACAGACGATGTCGCACCCCGACCAAGGACACGACGGCGCCGCGCTTCTGGCGCCCCCCGAGGCGATCGCGTTGCGCGACGCCGTTCGTCGCTTCGCCCAGGAACGCCTCGCGCCGTTCGCCGCCGACGCCGATCGCCACAAGACGTTCCCCGCCCGGCAGATGGCGGAAATGGGCGAGATGGGACTGATGGGGATGCTCGCGCCGGAAGCGCTCGACGGGTCCGATGTGGGCGCGATCGCCTATAGCATGGCGATCGAAGAGGTGGCCGCCGCCGACGGCGCCTGCTCAACGATCATGAGCGTTCACAACTCCGTCGGCTACTCACCGATCCTGCGCTATGGGACGCCCGAGCAGAAGGCGCGCTTCGTGCCGCCCATGGCGCGCGGCGAATGGATCGGAGGCTTCGCCCTGACCGAACCGCAGGCGGGATCGGACGCCTCCAACCTGCGCACGCGCGCGGTCCGGGACGGTGACGGATACGTTCTGAACGGGGCCAAGCAATTCATCACCTCCGGCTCGAGCGCCAAGGTGGTCATCGTTTTCGCCGTCACCGATGCGGCGGCGGGCAAGCGGGGCATCACCGCCTTCATCGTTCCGACCGACACGCCCGGCTTCCGGGTCGACAAGATCGAGCACAAGCTGGGCCAGCACGGTTCGGACACCTGCGCGCTGTCGTTCGAGGACATGCGGCTGGGCGCCGAGCTGCGCCTGGGCGCCGAAGGCGAAGGCTATCGCATCGCCCTTTCCAACCTGGAGGGCGGGCGGATCGGCATCGCCGCCCAGGCCGTGGGCATGGCGCGCAGCGCCTTCGAGGCGGCGCGCGATTATGCCCGCGAACGCCAAACGTTCGGCGTTGCGCTCATTGAGCATCAGGCGGTGGCGTTTCGACTGGCCGACATGGCCACCCAGATCGCGGTCGCCCGGCAGATGGTGCTGCATGCCGCCGCGCTCAAGCAGGCTGGAGAGCCCTGCCTGACCCAGGCTTCGATGGCCAAGCTCTTCGCCTCGGAAATGGCCGAGAAGGTCTGTTCGGACGCCATCCAGATCCACGGCGGCTACGGCTATCTGGCCGACTTCCCCGTCGAACGCATCTATCGCGACGTGCGCGTGTGCCAGATCTACGAAGGGGCCAGCGATATTCAGCGCCTGCTGATCTCGCGCGATCTGGGTTGAGGGGGCGCGGCCGGAAAGGCCGCCCCCACCCTGCCCTAGACCAGCTCCACCGCCATCGCCGTGGCCTCGCCGCCGCCGATGCACAGGGAGGCCAGGCCCTTCTTGCCGCCACGCGCCTGCAGCGCGGCGATCAGGGTGCACAGGATGCGCGCGCCCGAAGCGCCGATGGGGTGGCCCAGGGCGCAGGCGCCGCCGTTGACGTTCAGCTTGTCGTCGGGAATGCCCAGTTCCTGCTGAGCGATCATGGCGACCACGGCGAAGGCTTCGTTGACCTCGAACAGGTCGACGTCGGCCACGTCCCAGCCGGCCTTCTTCAGCGCCTTCTTCATGGCCGGGACCGGGGCGGTGGTGAAGAGGCCCGGCTCGTGGGCGTGGGCGGCGTGGGCGGCCACCCGGGCGACGATCGGCAGGGCCAGGCGCTCTGCGACGCTCTGGCGGGTCATCACCAGGGCGGCGGCGCCGTCGCTGATCGAGCTGGAATTGGCCGCCGTGATCCCGCCGTCGCGGCTGAAGGCCGGGCGCAGGGTCGGGATCTTGGCGGCGTCGGCCTTCAGCGGCTGCTCGTCCTGGCTGACCGTCTCGACGCCCTTGCGGGTGGTGATGGTCACCGGGGTGATCTCGGCGTCGAAGGCGCCCGAGGAAACGGCCTTCTGCGCCTTGGCCAGGCCCGCCACGGCGTAGGCGTCCATGGCCTCGCGGCCGAACTGGTAGGTGGCGGCGCTGTCCTCGGCGAAGGCGCCCATCAGCTTGCCGGGGGTGTAGGCGTCCTCCAGCCCGTCCAGGTACATGGAGTCCAGCATGGTGTCGTGGCCGATGCGCGCGCCCGAGCGGTGCTTGGTCAGCAGGTAGGGGGCGTTGGTCATGCTCTCCATGCCGCCGGCCACGATGATCTCGGCGCTGCCGGCCGCCAGGGCGTCATGGGCCATGATGGCGGCCTGCATGCCGCTGCCGCACATCTTGTTGACCGTGACAGCCTCGACCGAGAGCGGCAGGCCGGCCCCGACGGCCGCCTGGCGGGCAGGAGCCTGGCCCAGGCCCGCGGGCAGGACGCAGCCCATGAAGATCTGCTCGACCTGGTCGCCCGAGAGGCCGGCCCGCTCGATCGCCGCCTTGACCGCCGCCGCGCCCAGCTCGGTGGCCTTGGCCCCGGCGAGCGCGCCCTGGAAGCCGCCCATCGGCGTGCGGGCGAAGGAGGCGATGACGACCGGATCGGGCGTATGCGGCATGGCGGTTCTCCTGGTGGCGCGCCCTGGTTGGGCCGATAGAAGCCTGATGGACGAGGCGCGCAGTCGCTTCCACGTGGCAAGGGGCCGCGAGAAGCAATTAAAAGCAGTTCATCTTGCTTCTTATAGGGAGTGAGCTAGGTTCGCGTCAAATTCGCGCCTCGCCGATCTGCGGCCAGCCGCGCCGGCCCCAGAGCCCCGGGAGGACTTTGTGCAAGACTACGCCGCCGCCTACGCAGACTTCGACCTGAACGCCGCGCTTTCCGTTCTTTCCGGCGGCCCCAATGGCGTCAACGCCGCGGTCGAATGCTGCGATCGGTGGTGCGGTTCGGACCGCCCGGCGCTTTTCTGGGCCCATGAAGACGGTCGCCGGCAAACCCTCACCTTTGACGAGCTCAAGGCGCGCTCCGGTCAGCTGGCGCATCTGCTGGCGGCTCACGGCGTGGGCCCTGGGGACCGCGTGGCGGGCCTGCTCCCCCGCACCCCTCTATTGCTGGCGACCATCTTGGCGACATGGCGGCTTGGGGCGGTCTACCAACCCTTGTTCACCGCTTTCGGCCCACTGGCGGTCAGCCACCGCCTGGAGGCTTCCGAGGCCAAGGTCGTGGTCACCGACCCGGCCAACCGCCATAAGCTGGAGGGCGCCCCGCCCTCGGTGCGGGTGTTCGTCACCCAACAAAGCCAGAACGGCGCGATCGACGATGTGGTGTTGGCCGGGGTTCTGGAGCGTCAGTCGCCCGACTTCCCGCCGGTGATGCGACAGATGGACGACCCGTTCCTGATCATGTGCACCTCGGGGACGACGGGCGCGCCCAAACCGCTTCTGGTGCCCCTTAAGGCGATCGCCGCCTTCGTCGGCTATATGCGCGACGCCGTCGACCTTCGGCCGCAGGACCGGTTCTGGAACATCGCCGACCCGGGCTGGGCCTATGGCCTGTACTATAGCGTCACCGGGCCGCTGGCCATGGGACAAGCCACCCTGTTCTACGAGGGGGGCTTCAGCGCCGCCAACGCCGCAGCCGTGATCAAGGAGTTTGGGATCACCAACTTGGCCGGCTCGCCGACGGCGTTTCGGCAGTTCATCGCGGCCGGTCCCGAGGCGATGGCGGACGTGGCGGGCCAGTTGCGGGTGGTCAGCAGCGCGGGCGAAGCGCTCAATCCCGAGATCGGGCGCTGGTTCCAGACCCACCTTCGCGCGCCGATCCATGATCATTACGGCCAGACCGAGCTGGGCATGGTGGTCTGCAACCACCACGCCTTGCGACATCCCATGGCGCCGGGTTCGGCCGGCTTTTCCTCGCCGGGGCACCGCGTCGTGGTGCTCGACGACCAGGACCGCGAACTGGGGCCGCACGTCCCTGGCGACCTGTCCGTCGACGTCTCGGCCTCGCCCCTCTTCTGGTTCGCCGGCTACGAGGGTCGCCCTGAATCCAGGCCCGGGCGCTATTACCGCAGTGGCGACACCGTCGAGCTGAACGATGACGGCGGCGTCAGTTTCTTGGGCCGCGCCGACGATGTCATCACCTCGTCGGGTTACAGGATCGGCCCTTTCGATGTCGAAAGCGCCCTCGTCGAACATGAGGCGGTCGTAGAAGCCGCCGTCGTCGGCAAGCCCGATCCCGAGCGCACCGAAATCGTCAAGGCCTTCGTGGTGCTGCGCCAGGGTCACGAACCAAGCGACCAGCTTTCCAGCGACCTTCAGCGCTGGGTCAAGACGAGGCTTTCGGCTCACGCCTACCCGCGTGAAATCGAGTTCCTCGACGACCTTCCCAAAACGCCCAGCGGCAAGGTCCAGCGCTTCTTGCTGCGCGCCCGCGACAAGGCGCGCAGCGAACCGACGTGACGCCCAATCGGCCGGCGATCAGCGACAGGCTTGGTCGCCGCGCCGGGAGGAGCCCCGTGCTCCGCCCAGACGTCAGCAAGCGGGGGCGAGCCGGGCCCGCGGGCCCAGCGTCTTGGTCCTTGGAGCGATGACGATCAGCAAGACAAGTGAGTGCGATGACCAAGCCTAAGTTTGAGCCGGGCGCGTCGGTTTTACGGACCGGTCCTGATCTGCCGCACCTGGGCGTCTATTCGGGCCGGCTCTATGAGGTCGAGTCCCACGACGGCGACAGCGATGACGGCTTGTTCGTCAAGGGCGTGATCGCGGGCCTGGACTGCGCGGCCTTTTCGCCCGTTCCAGACGACACGCCCTTGGCGGACAAAAGCGCCGTTGAGGCCGTCGAGCGCGCTGGCTGGCCCGCCGACCTGCCCGTCTCGACCTATGAGCTTATCCGCCAGGCCGCCCAACGCTTTGGCCAGGCCAAGGCGCTGTCCTTCTTCCTCGACGCGCAGAACCACAAGGCCGTGCGCAGCTGGACGTTCGAGACCTACGCCCAGGCCGTGACGCGCACGGGAAATCTGTTTGCCGCGCTTGGGACAGAGCCAGACGATGTCGTCGCGCTCTTCCTGCCCAATCTGCCGGAGATGATGTTTTGTCTGTGGGGCGCCGAAGCGGTGGCCGTGGCCTTGCCGATCAATCCGTTGCTGGAACCGGCGGGCCTGGCCGATCTGCTTCGCGCCAGCCGCGCCAAGGTGCTGGTCACCTTGGCGCCCTTTCCCGGCGTCGATCTCTATGAGAAGGCGGTCGCGGCCCTGGCGGCCAGCCCATCGATCCGCGAGCTGGTCTTGATCGACCTGGCCGCCCCCGCAGAGGGCGAGCCTCCAGCGCCGGCCGCGTCAGGGGTCGGTCACGGCGTTCGGGTCAGCCATTATCAACCCGCCTGCGCTCAGCAGCCCCACGATCGTCTCGTCCAGGGTCGGGCCCGGCGGGGCGAGGACACCGCCTCGCTCTTCGCCACCGGCGGCTCGACCGGCGCGCCAAAGCTTGCGCGACGCAGCCACGCCAATGAGGTGGCCAACGCCTTCATGGGGACGCGGGCCTTGGGCCGCGCCATCACCGCCCGGGACGTGGTGTTCGCCGGCCTGCCCCTGTTCCACGTCAACGGCGCCATGGTGACCGGTTTGGCGAGCCTCTTTGCCGGCGCCCATGTGCTGATCGCCAGTCCTCAGGGGTTCCGCGGGCCCGGCGTGATCGCCAGGTTCTGGGACATTGTCGAGCATCATCGCGTCGTGATGTTCAGCGCTGTGCCGACCCTGCTGTCGGCCTTGCTGTCGGTCCCGACCGAAGGTCGTGATCTCAGCGCGCTGCGGTTCGTGATCTGCGGCGCCGCGCCGCTCTCACCCGAGCTCATCAGTCAGTTCGAGGCCGCGACGGGGGTGACCATCGTCGAGGGCTACGGCTTGACCGAGGCCACCTGCACGGTGTCGCTAAACCCGATCAACGGCGACCGGCGCGCCGGCTCGGTGGGCCTGCCCGTGCCTTTCCAGCAGGTGCGGATCGCCAAGCTGGGGGCCCAGGGCGAATGGCTCGCCGACGCGGCCGTCAACGAGACGGGCCAGGTGATGCTCGCGGGGCCCAACATCTTCCAGGGTTATGGGCAGGAGCACCAGAACGCGGGAGTGTTCGTGCTCGATCAGGCCGGTCAGCGCTGGCTCAACACCGGCGATCTTGGCGCCTTGGACGCCGATGGGCGGCTGTGGCTGCGCGGCCGCTCCAAGGATGTGATCATCCGCGGCGGGCACAATATCGATCCGGCCGTGATCGAGGACGCCTTTTACGCCCATCCGGCTGTCGCCCTGGCCGCCGCCATCGGACGTCCCGACCCCCACGCGGGCGAGGTTCCGATCGTCTATGTTCAGCTCAAGCCGGGCGTGTCGGCGGACGCTGAAGATCTGGCCCGCTTCGCCGAGTCCAGGATTGTCGAGCGCGCGGCGCGTCCCAAGGCCGTGCGCATCATCGAGGCCCTGCCCCTGACGGCGATCGGCAAGGTGTTCAAGCCGGCGCTGCGCGAGCGTGAGGCCCGCGAGGCATGACCCGCGTTCTTCCATCGGCGTGGCCCATGCTCGCGCCTGGGCGCACGGTTTGACGTGACGCCTTGCGTCTGGATCGGAGTTGACCGTGCGACCTCTGAAGATTGGTGTTCTTGGCGCCTCGCGCGTGGCGGTGTTCGCCATGCTCGAGCCGGCCGCGGGCTTTGACGACATCGAGGTCGCCGCGGTCGCCGCGCGCGATCCTGAACGCGCCAGGGCCTACGCCACGACGCACAAGATCGGCCGCGTAGAGCCCGACTACGAGGCGCTGATCAGCGCCCCGGACCTGGACCTGATCTATATCTCGACGCCGGCCAACGCCCACGCCGAGCACGCGTTGGCCGCCATCGCCGCGGGCAAGCCGGTGTTGGTGGAAAAGCCCTTCGCGCTGAACGCCGCGCAGGCCCAGACGGTGTACGACGCCGGCCTCCAGGCGGGCGTCCCGGTGTTCGAGGCCATGCACTCGCCGCACCATCGGCTGTTCGCCCGGATCCTGGAGATCCTGGACAGCGGCGAAATCGGCCCGGTTCGCAAGATCGACGCCGTGTTCGGCGCGCCGATCGAGCGTAACGATCCTGTGCGTTGGTCCGCCGAACTGGGCGGCGGGGCGCTGATGGACCTTGGCGTCTATCCCCTGGCGTGGATTCGCCGCATCGCCGGAGAAGCCTTCACGGTGATCAGCGCCAGCCAGGAGCGGGAGGATGGCGTCGACGCCTCCTTCCAGGCGGTGCTCGCCTTCGCCGCTGGCGTCGAGGCGCGCGCCTACGCGTCGATGACGATCGAGCGTCCGACCGCCCGGCTGCTGATCGAGGGAGAACGCGGCGTGCTCATGGCCCTCAACCCGCTGGCCCCGCAGATGGGCCACGCCTTGACCGTCAAGGTGGGCGGCCAGACTCGAACTGAAACCGTGGACGGCGCCAGCAGCTACGCCGAGCAACTCACGGCGGTCAGGGCCACGCTCGTGGAGGGCGCGGACTTTCCCTTCCCGGCGGACGACTACGTGCTTTCCATGCGGGCCATCGACATGGTGCGCGCGGCGATGTCCTGAACGCTCGTCGAGCCCGGCCGACGGGTTTGAGGCGTCGGTCGAACCCTGCCGCCTTGATTGACATATAAGCAGTCTCGCCTGTATCGATAAGTCACAAGATCGCCGTCAACGGCGGGGCTTTGGGGCCTGCGGGGAGGAGACAAGGTTATGACCAAGCTCGCCGCCCGGCGCGGCCCCCGCGCCGCGCTCGCGCCCGTGAGGCGTCCCTCGCCGCCCCTCTCCTTTGGGCGCGGAGCCGCCAGCCCCCGCCCCCGAACCCCTGCCGTCAGGTGATGAAGATGCCGAAGTTCCTGCGCGTTCTCAAATGGACCGCGATCGTCCTGGTCGGGCTGGCGGTCGCCGGGACGCTGACCGTCCTGGCCGTGGCCAACAGTCAGGACGGCTCGGTCAAGGTTCTGCAGTCCTATCTCTACGGCAAGTGGAAGCGCGAGCCCAACGCCTTCGAACCCCTGGAGCCGCCGCGCGACAGGGTTCGCGCCGACGGCGTCCGCTTGAAGACCAACTTCAAATACGATCAGACCTACCCCAACAGCTTCATGGACATCTGGTACGGCTCGGCCGACACCAAGGTGAAAAGGCCCACCGTCATCTTCCTGCACGGGGGCGGCTGGTTCATGGGCAGCAAGGACATGGGCGATCCCATGGCCGCGGGCGGGCCGAACGGCGAGGACCTGCCCTTCGGCTTCATCGCCCGCCACGGGTTTAATCTCGTCAATCTCGACTACGCCCTGGCGCCCGCCTATCGGTATCCGGTTCCGCTGGAACAGCTGAACAACGCCATCAAGTACATGCAGGACCACCAGGACGAACTGGGCCTGGACATGTCCCGCGTCATCATCATGGGCGGAAGCGCCGGTGCGCAGATGACCGCCCAGTACGGCGCGCTGCTGGCCGACCCGGCCTATGCGGCCGAGGTTGGGGTCAAACCGTCGATCGATCCTGCGCACGTCAAGGGCCTGGTCATTTTCTCGGCCCCGCTCAAGTTCTCCGGCTTCAAGTGGCGCATGAACGCCATGCTCTGGGCCTATCTGGGCACAAAGGACCTGGAGACGAGCAAGCAGGCCCGGCAGGTCGACATCCTGTCGCACGTCACGCCCAACTATCCGGCCACCTACATCACCGACGGCAACCAGGCCGACACCTTCCCCGAACACGCCAAGGCGATGGCCAAGGCCCTTCGCCAGAATGGGGTCGACTACGTCTTCAATTACTATGAGCCCAGCGAAGCCCTGCTCGATCACGGTTACTCGGCCCGGCTGAACACCAAGCAGGGACGGGACAATATGGAAAAGGCCGTCGCCTTCATGCAGCAGCGCACCGGCGTGGCGACCACGCCTGCGGCGCCGGCCGGCGCCGTTGGGGGCGCGGGCGGCTCCGCCCCGGCCCCGCGCCTCTAGACGCGCCGCTCGCCGTCGCACAAACGCCTCTGGGAAGACCCTCATATGCGCTCGCCTAATCGCCTGACCGGTCCGTTCAACGCCATGCTGATGGTGGCCGCCCTGGCCGCGCCCTCCATGACCCGCGCCCAGGCCGCCGCCCAGGCCGCCGCCCCGCCCGTCGACCCTCCCGCGCGTGTCAGCGTGGTGAAGATCGCTTCGGGTCGCCTGGCTGGTCTGAGCGACGGGGTGACTTCCAGTTGGAAGGCCATCCCCTACGCCGCGCCGCCGGTCGGGCCGCTGCGCTGGCGTCCGCCCCAGAAGGTCCAGGCCTGGCCGGGGGTGCGGGCCGCCGACAAGGTCGGCGCCCTTTGCCAGCAGAAGTACAATCCGACCGACAACGGCGTTGGGCCGCCGCCGATGAGCGAAGATTGCCTGACGCTGAACGTCTGGGCGCCGGTGAAGGCCAAGCGCGCGCCGGTCATGGTGTGGATCCATGGCGGCGGCTACGCCAACGGTTCGGGTACGGCGGCGCTCTATGACGGGCAGGCCCTGGCCAAGCAGGGCGTTGTGGTCGTCACCCTCAACTACCGCCTGGGCCGCTTTGGCTTCTTCGCCCATCCCGCGCTGAAAGCCAGCGCGCCTGGCGAGATGATCGGCAACTACGGCTTGATGGACGTGGTCGCGGCGCTGTCTTGGGTGCGCGACAACATCGACCGGTTCGGCGGTGATCCCGCCCAGGTCACCATCTTCGGCGAGTCCGCGGGCGGCGCGGCCGTCAACGCGCTGATGGTTTCGCCGATCGCCCGCGACCTGTTCTCCAAGGCCGTCGTGCAATCGGGCCTGGGCCGCGAAGGCATGGCGTCGGTGGACGAGGCTTCGGCGTCGGGCGTCGCCTTCGCCCAACAGTTGGGCCTGCAAGACGCCAGCGCCGCGCAGCTACGCGGCCTCAGCGCCGACGCCATCGTCCAGGCCGGGGATATCGAAATCCTCAAGGGCCAGGGCCCGATGCTCGACGGCCAACTGCTGACGCGGACCCCGGCGCAGGCTTTCGCCCTGGGCCTGGAGGCGCCGGCGCCTTACCTGATCGGCTGGAACAGCCTGGAATTTCCGGTCCCCGCGGCGCTGTTCGAGATGTCGCTGAGCGCAAGTCCGGCGTTCACCGCCCAGGCCAAGGCGAACCTGAAGGCCGCCTACCCCGACGCGCAGACCTATTCGGACCACGTGTTCAGCGATTTCATCTTCGTCGAACCGGCGGTCAATCTGGCCCGGCTCCACGCCCGCAACGGCCATCCCACCTACGCCTACCAGTTCTCCGTCCTGGCGGACGCCGCCCCCAAGACCTTCAAGGGCGCGCCCCACGCCACCGAGCGGCCCTACGTCTTCAAGACCCTGGCGGCCTCCTCTTGGCCGTTGGACGCCAGGGACGCGGTCCTGGCCGAGACCCTCAGCGCCTACTGGACCAGCTTCGCCAAGACCGGCGCGCCGCGGGCCGAGGCGGCGCCCGCCTGGCCGCGCTTCGAGCCGCTGGCGGCGCCGATCATGGACTTCACCAATAGCGGCCCAAGGGCGGGCGCGGCGCCAAGGCCCGAAGCCCTCAAGGCGCTGCAGGCGCTGCATCCCTGATATGTACCGGGCCAGACGCTTGGCCCTCGCCCGATCCTCCGCCTCTGACGCCCCATAGGAGCCCGCCCATGCCGCGCAACCTTCAACCTCGGCCTGGCTCGGCGATGACCCGCCGAGGCGCGCTCGCCTGCGCGAGCGCGCTGGCGATGTCGGCGCTGTCGTGGTCGCCACAGGCTCTGGCTGAGCCCGATGCGCAGTCTCTGGCGGCGGGCTTCGTGCGACCGCCGCAGGCGGCCAAGCCGCGACTGTGGTGGCACTGGATGAACGGCAATGTCACGCCCGAAGGCGCAAGGCTTGACCTGGAATGGATGCAGCGCGTGGGCGTTGGCGGCGTACATCTGTTCTCGGGCGGCGGCTTTGGCGAGCCCAAGCTCGTGGACAAGCCCCTGCCCTTCATGAGCCCCGGCTGGCGCGAGGTCTTCCGTCAATCGATGCAGACCGCCCGCGCGTCGGATATGGAAGTCGGCATCGCCGCCTCGCCTGGCTGGAGCCAGACCGGCGGGGTGTTCGTGCCGCCGGCGGACGGCATGAAGAAGTACGTGTGGAGCGAGACCCGCATCGTCGGCGCAAAGACGCCGATCACTTTGGTCGCGCCCCCCCTCGCCATCGGGCCGTTCCAGGGCGTGGCGGAGAAAAGCGCCGCCAAGCAGCTTGCCGGCCCGCTCTATGGCGAGGGGTTCGTGGTGGCGTTCCCCACGCCCGTCCTGGAGACTAAGGCGCCTGCCCCGCAACTGAGCGCCAACGATCCCGGCGCCGAGCTGGCCAAACTGGTCGCCGGCGCGACGGCGGCGGGCGCCCGCCTGCCCCTGGCCGCGGACGGGTCGGCCTGGGTCGAGGCCAGCTTCGCCGCGCCCGCGCGTCTGTCGGCCATCGCCTTGCTTACGCCCACGGGGGTGAGCGTCGAGGTCCTGGCCCAGGATCCTGACGGAGCCTGGCGCTCCCTCACCCGCCAGGATCTCGTCGCCCCCAGCGGCGTGGAGCACCCCGCGCCGCAGCAGACCTTGTCGTTCCCGACAACGCAGGCCCAGCGGTTTCGCATCGTCCTGCGGCTTCTGTCGCCGCCCCCGCCCCTGCCCGGCCTGCCGCCGTCCATGGCCAAGGTCGCGCCGCCGCCCAAGGCCGTGACGATCAACGGGTTGGAGTTCCTGGCGGGGGCCCGCGTCAACCGCTTCGAAGCCAAGGCCGGCTTCCAGACCTCCATCGAGGCCGATGCGGCCGCCACGCCTGCGTCCCTCGCCGACGGGGTGGTCGCCGCGGGTCAGGTCATCGATCTGACAGGCAAGCTTTCAGCCGACGGGCGCCTGGACTGGACGCCGCCGAAGGGCGACTGGACGGTGCTGCGCTTTGGCTGGACCTTGACTGGCCACGCCAACGGGCCAGCCGAGCCGGACGCCACCGGGCTGGAGGTCGACAAGCTCGACCCCGCCGCTGTCGGCCGCTACGCCCAGACCTATCTTGACCTCTACAAGGACGCCAGCGGCGACAAGCTTGGCGCCGACGGCGTGGGATCGCTGATCACCGACAGCTGGGAGGCCGGCTTCCAGAACTGGACCCCCGCCTTGCTCGACGAGTTCAAGTCGCGGCGCGGCTACGATCCGATGCCGTTCGCGCCGGTGCTGGCCGGACGGGTGGTGGACAGCGCCGAGGCCAGCGAGCGGTTCCTCTGGGACTATCGCCTCACCCTCAAAGAGCTAGTCGCCGACGCCCACTATTCCGTTCTGGCCAAGGCCGCCCACGAACGGGGGATGGCCTACTATACCGAGGCTTCAGGCGACAATCCGCGCGTGCTCGGCGACGGCATGACCCTGAAGGCGCGGTCGGACATCCCAACCGCGGAGTTCTGGTATCGCAACTTCGCCTCCGGACCCGGTCAGTTCTCGCTCAAAGCCGATCTTCAGGAGGCCGCGTCGGCGGCCCACGTCTACGGCAAGCCCCTGGCCGCCGCGGAGTCCCTCACCGTCGCGGCCGGTTCCGATCCGTGGTCGTTCTCGCCCGCCATGCTCAAGCCCGTGGCGGATCAGATCTTCGCTCTGGGCGTCAATCGCATCCTGCTGCACGAGTCGCGCCAACAGCCGCTCGTCGACGCCAAGCCCGGCCTGACGCTGGCGATCTTCGGCCAGTACTTCAATCGTAATGAGACCTGGGCCGAGGACGCCGCCCCCTGGCTGACCTATCTGGCGCGCACCTCCTACCTCCTGCAGCAGGGCCGCTACGTCGCCGACGTCGCCTATTTCTACGGCGAGGACAGGACGTTGACGGAACTGTTCCGGACCCGGGCCAACACCGATGTGCCGTCGGGCTACGCCTACGACTACGTCAATCGTGAAGCCCTGCTCACCCTGTTGTCGGTCAAGGATGGCCGCGTGGTGACGCCGTCGGGCATGAGCTACCGTATCCTGTTCGCGCCGCCTCAGGTGACGCGCATGACCTTGCCGGCGCTGCAGAAGATTCGCGACCTGGTGGCCGCAGGCGCCGTCCTGGTGGCGCCCCGGCCGGTCGGCGGCCTTGGCCAAGCCTCGTCCGACGACAAGATCGCCGCTCTGGCCGAGGAGGTCTGGGGGCGCGACCCGATCGGTCCGGCCGGTCGCGCGCTTGGCGCTGGCAAGGTCTATGCAAGCCTCGACCAGGCCTTGGCGGCCGAGAAGGTCACGCCCGATCAGCGCCTGACCGGCTCGCCGGACGCTCAGCTGTTGTCGCTCCACCGCCGCACGAGCGAGGCCGACATCTATTTCGTATCGAACCAAAAGGATCGCCCCGAGGACGTCCGCGGCCTGTTCCGCGTGGAGGGCAAGGCTCCCGAGATCTGGCGGGCGACCAACGCGACGATGGAGCCGGCCAGCTTCACTGCCCGGGACGGGGGAACCGAAACCGCTCTGCGCCTGGAGCCGCACGAGGCGGTGTTCGTGGTGTTCCGCAAGCCCACCGCGCTCAAGAGGTTCACTGCCCCGGCCAAGGCGACCAAGACCCTGACGGCTGTCGGCGGGCCATGGCGGCTGAGCTTTGGCCCTGGCTTGGCCGCCCCTCCGCCCACCACCCTGGATCAGCTGACCTCCTGGACCCAGGCGAGCGATCCGGCGATGAAATACTATTCCGGCTCGGCCACCTATCAGACCCGGGTGAACGTGCCGCGGGCGGCTTTGCGTCGCGGCCAGCGCGTTTATCTCGACCTTGGTCAGGTGCGCGAACTGGCGTCGGTGTCGGTCAATGGCAAGGACGCCGGCCTGGCCTGGAACGCGCCCTACAAGGTCGACGTCACCGGGATGCTGCGCCCGGGCCGCAACGAGGTCTCCATCCGCGTGGTCAATCTCTGGCGCAACCGGTTGATCGGCGACAAGCAGCCGGGCGTCAAACCGGTGACCGTGGCTCCCATGGCCTTCTACGGCCCGGCGTCTCCACTGTTCGATTCCGGCCTGCTGGGTCCTGTCAGCCTGGTCTCGGAGGAGGCCGCCCCGCCCTCGCGCCCCTAGGCCGACGTCCCCTCGCCGAACACAGAAAAGGGCCGCGTCGTCGACGCGGCCCTAATTGCTGGGCGAGCTCCTCTGCGGGGCCCGGCCTTAGCGCTTGGCGGCCTTCAGCCGCGCTGTGCCCTGCAGGCCCGACAGCTTGGCCGAGGGCGAGACGCGCACGTCGTAGTCGCCCGCCGCCCGCCGCCAGCCGTTGGTCTCATAGCTGGCCAGGATGCGCGGATCGGCGCTGATGGTGACGCGGCGGCTCTCGCCGGGGGCCAGCGCGACCCGCGACCAGCCGGCCAGACGGTGGGTGCGGCCGGGCGGCGCGACATAGAGTTGGGGGACGTCGACCCCGGCCCGCTTGCCGACGTTGGTCACGGTGAAGCTGACCTTGAGGTCCGCCCCGCCCTCGATCTTGAGGTTGGTGTGCTCAAAGCGCGTATAGGTCAGGCCGTAGCCGAACGGGAACAGCGGCTCCTGCTTCTCGCGTTCGTACCAGCGATAACCCACGTCGCTGCCCTCATGGTAGTCGACGGCGAACGGCTTAGGCGGCGGTGAGAACAGGCTCGCCTTGGGATCGTAGCCGTCGATCGTCTTGCGGGGCAATTGCTCGACGCTCTGCGGGAAGGTGATGGGCAGGCGCCCCGAAGGCGCGACCTGGCCCGTGAGCAGGGCGGCGATGGCCTCACCGCCCTTTTGGCCCGGGTACCAGGCCTGCAACACCGCCTTGACCGACCCGAGCCAGGGCATGGTGACCGGATTGCCGGTCTCCAGGACGACCGCGGTTTTTGGATTGGCCGCGGCGACGGCGGCGATCAGGTCGTCCTGCTTGTTGGGCAGCGACAGGTCGGCCACATCGAAATTCTCGGTCGCGAGCTTGAGCGCGAAGACGATGGCGATGTCGGCCTTGCGCGCCGCCTCCGCCGCGCGCGCGGCGTCCTTGCCGTCGTCGAAGACGATCTCGAGATCGGGACGCAGGGCGCGCAGCGCCTTGAGCGGCGAGGACGGCGCAAAGCTCCACTTGCTGAGCGCCGCCATCCCCACCGCATTGTCCTGATGGACGATGCCGCCATGGGGGTTGACCATCGAGCCGCCGCCGCCGAGCAGCACGCCGACATCGGCGTAGCCGCCGATCACCACGATCCTGGGCTTGCCTTCGAGCGGCAGCAGGCCGTCGTTCTTGAGCAGGACCGCCCCGGCCTCGGCCTGCTTCTGGGCGACGGCGACGTTGCGCGCCACGTCGATCCTGCCGCCGGGCTTGGCGGGATTTTCCAGGCCGCCCACGGCGATCAGGGACCGCACGATCCGGAACGCCATGTCGTTGATCCGGGCCATGGGGATCTCCCCCTTGGCGACCGCTTCAGGTAGGGCGGCGAACAGGTCCTCGCCCTGGGGCGATTGCTGGTCCAGGCCGGAGGCGACGGCCTTGCGCATGTCGTGGACCCCGCCCCAGTCGGACATCACCCAGCCCCGATACCCCCAGTCGCCCTTCAGCACGCGGTTGAGCAGCCAGTCGTTCTCGCAGGCATGGTCGCCATTGACCTTGTTGTAGGAGCACATCACCGCGCCCGGCCGCCCGCGCTGGATGGCGATTTCGAACGCCAGAAGATCCGACTCCCGCGCCGCGCCCTGCGCGATGCGGGCGTCCAGGACCCCGCGTCCCGACTCCTGATCGTTGAGCGCGTAGTGCTTGATGGTCGAGACGACGTTTCGGCTCTGCATGCCTGCGATGCTGGCGCCGATGACCTCCCCGGCGAGCAAGGGATCCTCCCCGGCATATTCGAAATTACGTCCGTTGCGCGGTTCGCGCGCCAGATTGATCCCGCCGCTCAGCATGACGTTGAAGCCCTTGGCGTGGGCCTCATCGCCAACGACCTCGCCGGCGGCTTGCGCCAGGGCCGGGTCGAAGCTGGCGGCCCAGGCCAGGGACGAGGGCTGAGCCGTGGCCTGGTCGTCCAGCCCGCGGATCCACGACTTCATGTTGGCCACGCCGATCGGACCGTCCGATTCCTGCAGCGCCGGCCATTTCAGACGGGGGATCGGCGGAACATAGCCGGCCGAGCTGATCGCCCCGGGCGGCGGCGGCTTGCGGGTGCCTTCGGGGAAGGTGTTGGCGCCGGGCGCCATCTGGAACGAGGTCGCCGCCAGCGGACGAAGGAGCTGGAGCTTCTCCTCGGTCGTCATGGCCGCCACCAGACGCCGGGCCTGGCGGTCGGCCTCGGCGGAGGATACGACGGCCATCTTGCCCGCCGTCCCAGACTTGGGCGCGGCCTGGGCGTGGGCGCCCATCGCCGCTGTCGACGCCGCAATGGCGATCCATGAGGTCCAGCGCTTCATCGTTAGTCCCTTTAAACAGCGTGTCCGCAGGCCGCGCTCGATCTGTTCGGGTCGTCCTGCTGCGTCGTGGTTGGGCTGTCCTCAACAGGAGAGCCCGCTCGTGGTTGGGCCGGTTCTGGGGCCATGGCCCGCCGCGACCGGCGCCAAAGGCCGATCGCGCCCGATGACTATCCCTTCACGCCCCTGGGGAGCTTGCAGGAGAAATTGGCCGCCTCATCGGTCGAGCCTGAGCCCTTGTAGGTGGAGACCATCGGGTAGGCGCACAGCGGACGCGAACGCGCGACCTGGACCTTTGCGCCAAAGAACGCGGCCAACCCATTGGAGGGTTTGACCGCGATGATCTGTTGCGGCGCCTTGCCGCTGGAGATCCAGCGATCGATGTCGCCAATCTGGTCCAGAGTGTTGGGACCGGGGCCTTGGCCGCAATGGTTCATGCCGGGCGCCATGAACAGGCGAACATTGTCGTCGGCCGCGCGGCCCGTGCGCTTACGCATGGCGGCGTAATAGTCCAGCGTGGCTTGCGCCGGGATCGCGGCGTCTTCCCAACCGTGATAGATCAGCAGCTTGCCGCCGCGCTTGAGGAAAGGCCTCAGGTCGGGATCGAGCGCATCCAGGTCGGCGCCGACCTTGGCCTTCGCCTCGGCGTTGTCGCGATCCAGGTTGAAGCTCGCCAGCTCCCATTTCACGTCCTGCTTGACCAGGCCTCGGTAGAACTCCTTGGCCAGGTTCGAGCCCGTATAGGGCGGGGACATGAACCAGGGCCCCCAGCCCAAAGGACCGACAGACGAGGCGTTGTACTCGCTGCTGACCGGCAAACCGGGATAGATCAGCTTTCCGTCGCGGCCGCGCGTCCCCTGATAGACCGCTCGGGCGAACCCGACTTCCGGCGCGGTGAGGCACTTGCCCGGGTCCTGCCCCGGCTTGCACTGCAGTTGCGCCGGATCGAACTTGCAGGCGCTGGGATCTTCCAGCACCCCGTCGGCCACGCCGTCGAGCTTGTCGCATCTTTGCATGACCGCGTCGTGCAGCAGCGGGAGCTTGGCCAAAAGGCTCTGGGCGCCGGGGGTGGACGTGAACAGGTTCTGGTTGCGGGCGAAGGACGCCATCACGCCGGTGTAGTTGGCCGCCGGCGCGCCCACGACGATGCCGTCATAATCCTGAGGGAAGCGCTGGGCGAGCATCAAGGCGTCGCGGCCGCCGTTCGAGCAACCGTGGAAATAGGCCTTCTTAGCCGGCTGTCCGTAATAGGTCTCGATCGCGGCCTTGGCGGCCTGGACGCCAAGATGGTTGGCGTTGAAGCCGAAGTCTCTGATCCTGATCGGCGCGTTGATGGCCCAGGCCGCGTCGGGCGCGTCGTCATGGCCAGCGTCCGTCGCCACCCCGGCATAGCCCTGCTCCAGAGCCGAGCCCAGGGTCAGGCCCGCCGTCGCAAGGCCGCCCGAGAGGCCGCCGCCGCCGACGCCCCACAACTTGCCGTTCCAGTCGTTGGGCAGATAGACCTCCAACTTGATCGTCGAGCCTGGACCCGAGGAGGTTTTCGCCTTGATCTTGCAGTAGTCCGCCCGCGCCTTGGCCTCGCCGAACGGCGTCTTGAGGAGCGTGTCGCCCTTGGCGACCCGTTCGCCGCTCTCGACGACCGCGCCGCCCAGGGTCCGGCCTTTCAGCGCCGCGCAACGCTCGGCCGGCGCGGCCTTGTCGCTTGCGTCCTTCGATGCCGCCGCGGGGGCGATCGTCTGGGCGGCCAGCACCAGACCAGCGATCGTCGCCGCCCCGCCCAGCGCCAGCGCCCCAGGTTTGGCCCGGTATGGAGTCGAAGGCTTCAGGCGCACGGGTTTCCTCCCTAGATTATCAGGCGCTCATCGCATCAAGAGCACATCAAAACAAGTTAGCTTGTTTTTTGTGGACCGGAATTAATATTTCGCGCCGGGCGTCGCCTCAGGGCTCGGCGTGGCGCTCCTTGGCGGCCTTGAAAGCCGCCCCGTAGATGACCCCCAGGTTGCCGAAGGTCTTGGGGGTCTTGTCGGTCTCCACGGTGTGGATCGTCATCTGCTGGCCTTGAGCGATCATCCTGCGCATGAAGGCGTCCATCTCGTCGCGATAGTCGAACATCGCCCCGACCGACAGCAGGTGGTCGCCCTGGGGCAGATCGATGAACCAGCTGGAATAGCCTTGGGCGGCCAGCTGCTTTTGCGCATAGACCGGTCCGTATGCGGCGATGGCGACCTGCTGCTCATCATAGGTGACCAGCTGATCCTTGGCCCCGTGGATGAACTGGATGGGCGGGGGCGCGCTCTTCCACGTCAGGGGCGTCTTGGCCGGGAGCCAGAAGGCGCCCGCCATCGAGATCGCGCCGGCGTATCGGAAGCCTGGGGGCAGATGGGCGCGCGCCAGTTCGGTCTGGTTGACCTGATTGTAGGTGGCCACCAGCGAGTTGGTCGCGCCGGCGCTGCTTCCGGAGATCACGATCTGGGTAGGGTCGATGTTCCAGGCCTGCGCCTGACCGACCACGTAGCTGGTCGCGTCGAACAGATCCTCAACGCCCAGATCAATCGCCCTGAGGTACATGTCCAGGGCGTTGGCGGCGGTCATCTGCCCGCTCGCCTTGGCGGCCTTGATCCCCAGCCGGTAGTCGATCGAGACGACAACATAGCCGCGATCGGCGAAGTACTCGGCAAAGTCGGCGATGATCGCATCGTAGCGCTGGCCGCTCTCCCAGCCGCCGCCAAACGAGAAGATCAGAACCGGCCGTTTGCCCGAGGGGGCGGACCGGCTGACATAGCGGTCAAGGTAGAGCTTCTCCCCGCCCTTGGTCGCGTACTGGAAGGTCTGCCGGTCGATGGCGTGGCGCGCCGGGGTCTGGAGCGACGGCGCCGGGCTCGGCGAAGCCATCGGCCGCGTCGACGGCGCGGGGCCCTGCGAGGCGCAGGCGGACAAAGCCACGGTCAGGGCGGCCAGCGCGGCGAGCGGAAGTTTCATGATGGCTCCGACGATCAGAGGGGTCAGCGCGGCGGGGAGGATCGGCCCGCGGGTGAGCGGCTGGTTGGGGCGTCCGAGGGTCCCCATCGAGCCCCGGAATAAACAAACATTCCATCCTGGATGGTTCAAGTGTATTTATGGCGTTCGCCCTGTTCCTGTCCGTGTTGTCGAGGGCCAGGCGCATGGCGGCGCGGCCCTTGGCGGGGCCTGACGCGCGTCGCGCCGGCCGGACGAAGAGACGAAGCAGGGGTGTAAATTGAGGCTCTGCTTCAAAGCCTTGATCTGAGTGCATAATGGCTGCGAGAATCGCCCACTCAGATGTGGCGGGGGGCGACGACGAGGATGCAGGTGACGGAAAAACGACAACGTCGAACCCAGGCCGAGCGCAGCGCTACGACCCGCTCGGCTTTGTTGGAAGCTGCGGTCGAAAGCCTGTACGCCCGCGGCTATGGCGCGACGACCACCATCAATGTCGCCGAGGCCGCCGGGGTCAGCCGCGGCGCCATGCTGCACCAGTTTCCGTCCAAGGCCGACCTCATGGTCTTCGTGGTCGAGGAGGTCTTCGCCGAGGAGGTCGAGCTCTATCATGAACTTCTGGCGGGCATCGACGATCCGCGCGAGCGCCTGCTAGCCTACCCCGAGGCCGCCTGGAAGGTGTTGAGCCGCCCGGCCGGGGTGGCGGTCCAGGAGATCATGCAAGGGTCCCGTAGCGACCCTGAGCTGGCTCAGAAACTGGCGCCGATCATCGCGCGGATAGACGCCACCGCCCATAGCGAGCTGTCTCGCGAATTTCCGCGCGGCCCCTCGTCGGCCCTGCGGCAGCTGATCGTCGGGACCGTTCGCGGGCTGTCGGTGATGAACATCCTCAAACCGGGCGATGAAGGTGTTCTCGGGGCCATCCCCCTCTTGAAGCGGTTGCTGCGAGCCGGAATCGAAACCGGCGTCTTTGCTGACAAGGGCCGCGCCCCGCCGAGCCAGAAAAGCTCGGCGGCCGCCAAGCCCAAGACCAAGCCGACGGTCGCTCGATAGTCACGCCGAGGCGCCAGCGGTGACGCACCTGGCGCGCCGCCGGCGCCGCCGTCAGGCGATGATGGCCTGCTGCATGGCTTTCTCAAACGGCTGATAGGCGCCGTACGGCGGGTTGGCCATCTGGATCAGGAAGACCGCGACCAGATCGCGTTCGGGCTCCACCCAGCTCTCGGTGCCGTAGGCCCCGCCCCATCCATAGGCGCCCATGCTTCGGCCGTTGGACTTGGCGGGATCCTCGACGATGCGCACCGAAAGGCCAAAGCCGCTGTGGCCGGTGAGCGGTGGGAACCACTGCTTGAACAGCTTGCCGACATGGTCCTTGCGCATCAGCTCCACCGTCTGGGGCTTGAGCAGACGATGTCCATTCAGGCTGCCCCCATTGAGCAGCATCAGGTCAAAGAGCATGAAGTCACGCGCCGTGCTCCAGAGCCCCCCGCCCCCGGCGATATACGTATAGGGCCCAGGCCCAAGAATGTGTTGGGCGGGCTTCCAGGCGCCATCGACCCGGTCGAAGAGCGGAATGATCCGGCTCGACTTGGCTTTGGGCACATTGAAATAGGTGTCGACCATGCCCAGCGGTTCGAAGATCCGCTCGCGCATGAACCTGTCGGCCGGTTGACCCGAAACGATCTCGACGATCCGCAGCGCCGTGCCGTGCGCTTCAAGCGGCGAATAGAGGAACCGGCTTCCGGGCTGGAACTCCAGGGCCTGCGTCGCCAGCTTCGGGGTCCAGGTCGCCAGGGTGTCGCCTGGCGCGCGCTCGAGGTGGTTGACCAGCTTGGTGGGACCGGAGGCGAACCGGCCCACCGCCGGCAGGCCAGACGTATGGGTGAGCAGATCCTGAACGGTGATCTGACGGTTCGCCGGGACCAGATGGACCTGGGCGGCGTCCTTGGCGTCGGGCGGACCGACGGCGACTTTCATGTCCTTGAATTCCGGCATGAACCGGCTGATCGGATCCTCCAGCGCGAACTTGCCGGCGTCGACCATCATCAGGACGGCGACGGCCGTGACGTGCTTGGTCGACGACATCATGCGGAAGATCGAATCCTTGCGCATGGGAACGTTGTTGAGGGGATCGGCCAGGCCTTGGGCCTCATGCCAGACCAGCTTGTTGTGCCGGGCCACGGCGCTGACCGCGCCATTGATGACGCCCGCGTCGATCTGCTTTTGGATGGCCGCGCCGATCCCCGCCAAACCGGCGGCCGACATGCCCGCAGTCTTCGGGTCGCGGACCTTCCAGACAAACCGGTCCGCGGCTTCGGCGGCCTGGCTCGGCCAGCCCGCAAGGGCGCCCAGGACCGAGGCTGCGCCCATCGTCAGGAGGTGACGGCGGTCCAACCCGCCCTGCCCCGGCGCCCCTGGGGTCGCGATTTCGAATTTGCTCATGAGCTGGGGCCTCTTGCGAAATGGGACATTCAGCGCGGGCGGGCGGCGCGGCGCGCGCGTCGCCAATCAATCGCCCGCACCAGGCGGCGATGGGTGACCGCGTCGATGGGATAGAGCCAGATGGCCACGGCGCTCGCGGCGAACAACAGACCCGGGCCCAGGGCGTAGAGGACTACGATGCCGTGGAGGGTGCGCGGCGTCTGGACGGCGTTGGCGACATAGCCAAACTGTCCCAGCATCACCCCGATCATGCCGGTGCCGACGCCCAGGGCCACCTTCTGCGCGAAACTGATGAGCCCGAAGATCGCGCCTTCGGTGCGCACGCCTGTCTTCCACTCCCCGTACTCGACCGTATCGGGCAGCATGGACCAGAAAGTCAGGACGAACGCTGCGTTGCCCACGCCCGTCGTGGCCAGAAGCAGCCAGAGCACCGGTCCATCACGCGGGGACAGGATGAAAAAGCCCAGATAGGCGGCCACATTGAATCCCACGCCCCACAGCCAAGTCGAGCGCTTGCCCAGGCGACGCGAGAGCATCATCCAGAGCGGCAGCGCCAGCGCCGAAACGCCCAGGGTGGTGATCAGCCCAAGGGTGACCATCGCCTCCGCCCCGCCCCAGTATTTGAGGTAGTAGACCAGGGCCTTGCCGGACATGGTGTAGGCGGTCGAGCCCAGGATCGTGGCGGGCAAGAGCAGCAGGAAGGGCTTGTTGACCCACAACGCCGCGATCAGCTGGCGAAGATCGGGGTTGTCGTGCGGGTCTTCGGCCACGCTCTCTTCGGTCTGGAAGAAGCACAGGATGAGCACGGCCGCGGCGAGGGTGGAGTAGAGGATGCTGACGCCGAGGAAGCCGCCGCGCCCGCCGCCGAACGCCTTGACCAGCGGCAGGGTGAACGCCGCCATGGCCACCCCGCAGGTGATCGCAAACAGCATCCGCGCGCCGGCTAGCTTGCCGCGCGCATCGGTGTCGGAGGTCAGTCGGGCGGACAGGGCGACATATGGGATGTTCACGCTGGCGAAGACGGTGCGGTAGAGGATCTGGCTGGCCAGGGCGAAGGCGGCCAGGGCGACGCCCGAGAACTTCACCGGCAGGAACATCCCCACCACGCTCAGCGCCAAAGGCACGGCGCCAAACAGCAGGTATGGCCGATAGCGCCCCCATCGCGTGCGCGTCCGATTGGCGATCGCGCCGATGATCGGGTCGGCGACGCCGTCCCAGATCAGCGCCGCCATCATGATCAGGCCGGCGGTCGCGGCGCTGATGCCCAGGACATCGGTGTAGAAATAGAGCAGGAACAGCGACGAAAAGGCGAAGCTGAGATTGAACGCGAAATCGCCGGCCCCGTAGCTGACGATCCTACCAACGCTCAGCGGGGTCTGGCTGGGACGCGCCAGGGCCTTGGCCCGGTTCGTCGAACTCGACTGGTTGCTCACATTCCACCCTGTGTTTCTTCGGCGCGTTGCAGGACCCGCGCGTGGCGCGCATTGTCCAAGATCGTGCCGCTCAAGTATCGTTACAAGCAGTACACATTGTTTTGTTATTCGAGCCGGCGGGCTTGTGACCGCCGTGCGTGTCATGCTTGTGGTCGGGTTCAAGCCTGACCAAGACTGTTGCCGTATCCGATCACCACCGTGGCCAGCACCAGCAGGCCCACGCCTGCGAAGACCAAGGCCCGAACGCCCGGTCGCGCGTCCTTCCACTCGCGCAGAGCAAAGCCCCACACCGTGCCGAAGATGATGATGGAGGCCATGTGCAGGGTCCAGCTGGAGAAGCCCAGCCGGCCCATCTGGCTCTCGCCCATGGTGTAGAAGAAGAACTGGAAATACCAGGCCGTTCCGGCCAGGGCGCACAGCAGGTAGTTGACCAGCAGGGGCGAGCGCGTCAGGGCCGCGACTGCGGGCTTATCGGCGGTCTCAACCGCGCTGACCGCGCCCAGCCACTGGCGGGCGCTGCCGTTGCGCGCGATCAAATAACCGCACCAGACGCTGTTGGTGATCAGCCCTCCGAACATCACCAGGCAGAGGACCGGAAGCCCCGTCCACAGAGGACCGGTGCCGGCCGCCGCCGACAGCGCCTTGATCGGCTCGCCGGCGGCCAGGCCAAAGGCGAAACACGCCGACATGATCCCGGAAAAGACGGCCACGGCCACGCCCTTCCTGAACGAGAACTCGGCGATGACAGCCTTCTTGTCGATGTCCGACAGGGCCGCGTCCTTGCGCGCCCCGGCCAAGGCGACCACCGCGATGCCCGCCAGAGTGATGGCCAAGCCCAGCAGGACGATGCGGCCCGAGGCGCTGGCCAGCAATTTGTCGGCGAAGTCGCCCTGGACGATCGGGGGGATCAAGGTGCCAAACACCGTGCACAGGCCCAGCACGACGGCCATGCCCAGCGACAGGCCCAGATAGCGCATGGTCAGGCCGTAGGTGAGGCCGCCAAAGCCCCACAGAGCTCCAAACAGCACGCACAGACCTGCGGTTTGGCCCGGAACCTGGCCCAGAACCCCAAGCAGGTCGCGGGTCTGGACGGCGGCGAAGAACCAAGGGGCGATCAGCCAGGAAAAGACGCCGCCGGTGAGCCAGAAGATCTCCCAGGACCAACGGCGCACACCGCGATAGGGCACGTAGAAGCTGGCGGAGGCCAGTCCGCCCAACCAATGGAAAAGCACGCCCAGCAACGGGTTGGGGGTCATGTGAGGCTCCTGGGGTGCGATCGGTCGATCATGGGTTTCCTCCAGCCGGCTCTGGCGGCGGCTTGGCGTTTTTGCCGGATCACAGGCGGTAGATTCGCGCGGCGTTGTCGGCGAACAGGGCCTGGCGCTCGCCCATCGTGAGCCCGCGAGCGGCGTAGTCGAAGGCGGCCATATGCTGGCCAAAGGCCCCATGGACGCGATCGACCGGGAAATTGCTGGCGAACATCACCCGCTCGACCCCGAAATAGTCGAGCAGTTGGTGGACGCTCGTCTCGATGCTGGCGGCGGACCAGGCCGGATCCACGCCGCCCAGATTGGAGATCTTCACCGAGACGTTGGGCTGGGCCGCCAGGGCGTCCATGCCGGTGGCCCAGAGCGCCAGCCCGGCCTCGTCACGATCGGTCGGCATGCCCGCGTGATTGACGATTATGGGCGTGTGCGGATGGTCGGCGGCCAGTTTGGCGGCTCTGAACATCTGGGTCGGATAGAGCTGGAGGTCGAACGACAGTCCGTGGCGGGCCAACAAGCCAAAGCCTCGCCGCCAAGCCGGGTCCTGGAGCAGGTCGCGGGCGACATAGGTCTTCAGCGGATCCGGGTGCCAGTTGACGATCTGGCGCACGCCGCGAACGTTGCGGCGCGCGGCGTGCGCTTCCAGCAGCGGCTCGACGTCGGCGCGTTCCAAGCAGGCTCCCGCCACGATGCCATGCGGAAAGCCGCGACGATCGGCGATCGACTGCAGCCAGTCGGTCTCCGACAGCTGGTCCTTGGGCGGCAGGCCGCATTCGACGTGCACGGTCTGAACGACGTTCCAGCCGCGGGTCTCGGCCAGGTAATCGTCCAGGCCAAAGGACTTGAAGGCGATGCCGGAGGTGTCGCCGGCCGGGTTGTGCGGCAGGGGCCTATCCTGAAGCCAGGCGTAATAGTGCCGATCCAGGTCCCACAGGTGCATGTGGGGATCGACGATGGGTCCAGAATAGGCCATGGGCGCCCTCCCCCTAGAACGTGGTCCGGCCGCCGGAGGTGTCGAATGTCGCCGCGGTGGTGAAGCTGCACTCCTCCGACGCCATGAAGCAGACCATGGTCGCGTTCTCCTCGATCAGGCCAAAACGACCCATCGGGATCTTCGACAGCAGGTAGTCGATCTGGCTTTGCGGCATCTGGTCGAAGATCGGCGACTCAAAGGCCGCCGGGGTCAGGCAGTTGGCCATCACCCCCTTGCCCGCCAGCTCCTTGCCCAGCGATTTGGTGAAGCCGATCACCCCGGCCTTGCTCGCCGAATAGGCGCTGGCGTTGGGATTGCCTTCCTTGCCGGCCACCGAGGCGACGTTGACGATGCGGCCGTAACCGCCCTCGAGCATGAAGGGGACGATCTCGCGGCAGCAATAGAAAACGCCGTTGAGATTGATGTCGATGACCCGTTTCCAGCTGTCGATCGGGAACTGGTGCACGGGTGTGGTCGCGCCGGTGATGCCGGCCGAGGCCACCAGGATGTCGACGCCGCCGAGCACCGCGTTGGCGGCCGCCGCAGCGGCGGCCACTTGCAGCGGGTCGGACACGTCCAGGGCCACGCCCCGTTCGGCGCCCACCTCGGCGGCGGCCAAATCCAGCTGCGCCTGGTCCAGGTCCCAGAGCACGACCTTGCCGCCCTCGGCGACGATGCGGGCGGCCACGGCCTTGCCCAGGCCCGAGGCGCCGCCGGTGATCACGGCGCGGCGGCCGGCGAAGCGGCCTTCGTATCGGGGGCTCATTGGACGCCTTCCTTGGACCAGGCCACGACGATCTGGCGTTGCTCGCCCAGCTTCTCGATGCCCAGGCGGATTTCGTCGCCAGCCTTCAGATAGACGGGCTGCGGCTTCTGGCCCATGCCGACGCCGGGCGGCGTGCCGGTGGTGATGAGATCACCAGGCTCCAGCGTCATGAACTCGCTGATGTACGAGACCAGCTTGCTGATCGGGAAGATCATGGTCTTGGACGAGCCGTCCTGCTTGCGGTCGCCGTTGACGTCCAGCCACATGGAAAGGTTCTGCGGGTCGCCCACCTCGTCCGAGGTGACCACCCACGGGCCGACCGGACCGAAGGTGTCGCAGCCCTTGCCCTTGTCCCAGGTGCCGCCGCGCTCGATCTGGAAGGCGCGCTCGGAGACGTCGTTGATCAGCACGTAGCCGGCGACGTAGTCGAGGGCCTCGGCTTCGGTGACGTACGAGGCGCGTGAACCGATCACCACGCCCAACTCGACTTCCCAGTCGGTCTTTTCCGAACCGCGCGGGATCATCACCGGATCGTTCGGGCCGGTCAGGCAGCTGACGGCCTTGGTGAACAGCACCGGCTCGGCGGGGATCGGCAGGTTCGATTCGGCGGCGTGGTCGGCGAAGTTCAGCCCCACGGCGATGAACTTGGAAACGCCGTTGACCGGCACGCCGTAACGGGGCGAGCCCTCGACCAGCGGCAGGGTGGCCGGGTCGATGGCGGCCAGCGTCTTCAGGCTGGCGGGCGACAGCTCGGCGCCGGTGATGTCGGACACCACGCCCGACAGGTCGCGGATCTTGCCGTCGGCGTCGAGCAGTCCAGGCTTCTCGGCCCCCTTTGGGCCGTAGCGGAGCAGTTTCATGAGGAGAAATACCTTCGAGAGAACTAGCGGGCGTAAGGCCGGTGCAGACCGACCTCGCGATTGAGTTCGACGCCGAAGCCCGGCGCGTCGGAGAGCTTGAGCTTGCCGTTCACCGGAACGGGCTCGCCGATCAGCTGGGGCGAAAACATCGGCACCACCTCGTCGGCCTTGGGCGCCATCATCAGGAACTCGGCGAACGGGCTGTTATGGCGGGTGGTGACGAAGTGGTAGCTGTAGACGCTCGACCCGTGCGGGATGCACATGACGCCGCGGCTGTCGGCGAGGTTGGAGATCTTGACCAGCTCGGTCATGCCGCCGCACCAGCCCACGTCGGGCTGGATGATGTCGCAGCACTCCATCTCCAGCAGCATGCGGAAGCCCCAGCGGGTGGCCTCGTGCTCGCCGGTGGTGACCAGCATGCCCTTGGGGGCGTTCTTCTTCAGGTCGCGATAGCCCCAGTAGTCGTCGGGGCTCAGCGCTTCCTCGATCCACTTGAGGCCATACTCGTGGGCCTTGTGGGCCAGCTTGGTGGCGTAGTTCAGGTCCAGCGCCATCCAGCAGTCGAACATCAGCCAGAAGTCCTCGCCGGTGCGCTCGCGCATCGTGGCCAGTTCCTGGATGTTCTTGCGCAGACCTTCCTCGCCCTCGGCCGGGCCGTGGTGCAGGGGCATCTTGCCGCCGATGAAACCCATCTTCTGGGCCAGGTCGGGGCGCGCGCCGGTAGCGTAGAAGGTCAGCTCGTCGCGAACCTTGCCGCCCAGCAGGTGATAGACCGGCTCGCCGCGAAGCTTGCCCAGCAGGTCCCACAGCGCCAGATCGACGCCCGACAGGGCGTTCACGACCAGACCCTTGCGACCGTAATACTGGGTGGAGAAGTACATCTGATCCCAGATCTTCTCGATCTCGGCCGGATCACGCCCCTCGAGGAACCGCGCCAGGTGCTTTTCGACGATGTAGGCGGCCGGCTCGCCGCCGGTGGTCACCGCGAAGCCGATCGTGCCGTCGGCGGCCTCGATCTCGACGACCAGCGTGCCCAGCACGTTGATGCCGAACGACTGGCGGCTCTGGCGATATTCCGGGTAGCGCGACATCGGCGTGGCGATGTGATCGTCGATCCAGTGGCCGTCGCCTTGGTCATGATAGTCGGCGCCGCCGCCTCGGACGACGAAGGCGCGAACGTGCTTGATCTTCGGAAACGCCATCAAACCCTCATCGACGATCGCGCGGACTGCCAGAACCCGCTTACCCCGCGGCGCCGACGAGGCGGCCGCGCTGTTAAAGTCAGTATTGCTTGCTTGTATAATTTCCATTCTCTGGCTATGGCAACCACAGAATGGAAAATTCCTCAGCCCCCTTCGACGAGACGGAGAGCGAGGGCGCCAAGGGCGGCGCCAGTCGCACCCTTGTCCGCGGTTTGGACATTCTCAACGCTGTCAGTTGCGGCCACACGGAACTGGGCGCGCTGGCCGGCGCGCTTGGCTTGACCCGCACCACGACCTACCGGCTGGCCGCCACCTTGGTCGAACACCGCTACCTGACCTATGCGCCCCGCGTCGGCTATGGCCTGGGCCCGAAACTGCTGGAGCTGGGTTTTATCGCCAGCCGCCAGACCAGCGTCGGCAAGGCCGCGCGCGAGCATCTGGAGCTGCTTTCCAGCGGAAGCGGCGACACCGTTCATCTTGGCGTCCTGGACGAGGGCCGGGTTCTCTACCTGGACAAGATCCCAGGCGCTCGCCGTGTCGATATCAGCTCTCGCATCGGCGAGCGCCAGCCGTTGCGCTCGACCGGTCTGGGCAAGGCCCTGCTCCTGGACGAACCGGCGTCCCGCCTGCGTGAGATCTTCCAGGCCGAGGACGATGAGGGCCTTGCCTATCCTCAGGACGTTGACTGCTGGCTAGCGCGCATGGCGGCGTACCGGGACGCGGGCGTCGCCTTCGATCTGGAGGAAAATCCAGATCGCGTGCGATGCGTCGCCGCGCCGCTGCGGGGCGTCGATGGGAAAATCATCGCCGCGATCAGTCTGACCAGCGCCGCCCAGTACATGGACGAAGCGCGCATGGAGCGCCTGGCCGTCAGCGTTCGGGCGACCGCGCGGGCGATCAGCCACGACCTTGGCTGGCGCGCGCCCGACCCCGACGTTGCGGCGACAGCGTCCAGATCCGCTCAAACCCGGCGCCAGACCGCCGCGAAACCCTAGGAAAACGCGATGCTTCTGAAGGACAAGGTGGTGCTGGTGACCGGCGCCTCGCAGGGGATCGGCAAGGCCGCTGCGATCGGTTGCGCCCAGCACGGCGCGGACGTGGCGATCAACTACCATTCCGACGAAGCCGGCGCCGCGGACGCCGTCGCCCAGATCGAGGCCCTGGGCCGCCGCGCCATCGCTGTGAAGGGCGACGTGGCCCAGGTCGAGACCGCCGCCGCGTTCGTCGACGCCGCCGTCGAAGCCTTTGGCCGCGTCGACGTGTTCGTCAACAACGCCGGCATCTGCCCCTTCCACGCCTTCCTGGACATGCCGCCCGAGGTCATGGAGCGGACGATGAAGGTCAACCTGTTCGGCGCCTATTACATGGTGCAGGCGGCGGCCAACCAGATGGTCAAGCAGGGTGATGGCGGGGCGATCATCGCCGTCAGCTCGATCAGCGCCCTGGTCGGCGGCGGCATGCAGACCCACTACACCCCGACCAAGGCCGGCGTGCACAGCCTGATGCAGTCGACCGCCATCGCGCTGGGCAAGTACGGCATCCGCTGCAACTCGGTGCTGCCGGGCACCATCGAGACGGCGATCAACAAGGAAGACCTGGCCGACGTGGCCAAGCGCGAATACATGGCCGGCCGCATCCCGCTGGGCCGGCTGGGCGAGCCTGACGACCTGGCCGGCCCGATCGTGTTCCTGGCCTCGGACCTGGCCAGGTACGTCACCGGCGCGGCCCTGCTGGTTGACGGCGGCGCCTTCGTGAACCTGCAGTAGCCATGGCCGGGCCCGATCCGAGCGACCCCGCCAAGGGAGCCCAGACGCTCATGCGCGGGATCGACGTCCTCGACGTCGTCGGGCGTGATGGCCCGCTGTCCCTGAAGGCTCTCACCGAGCGGATCGGCCTGACACGAAGCACCACCCACCGCCTGGCGACGGCGCTGGTCGAACGCGGCTTTCTGCGGGTGGCCGCCGAGGGCTACGCCTTGGGCGCCAAGCTTTTGCGGCTGGAGGGCCTGGCGCGTGAGCGCTTCCCTCTGACCTCGGTGGCGCGCCCTTACCTGCAGCAGCTGGCGCGTCAGGAACAGGACCCGGTCAACCTCGCCATCCGCGAAGGGGGCTCGATCCGCTATGTCGATCAGGTTCGCGGGTCGCGTCGCATAGAAGTCCGTTCAGTGATCGGAGAAACGCGGCCGTTGGCCTCGACCGCCCTGGGCAAGGCCCTGATGCTGGACGGCGACGAGACCGACTGGCGAGCGACGCTCGCGGTGCTGGAGCCCGCGCCGGGCGGCGACGCGGCCGAGGCGTTCATCAAGCGGATGATCCAATATCAGCGCTTGGGCGCAGCGTTCGACATCGAAGAGAACGACGATCAGGTGCGCTGCGTGGCCTCCCCGATCCGTGACGCCAGCGGGGCGATCGTCGCCGCCGTAAGCCTGTCGAGCCTGCCGCAATATATGGACGACGCGCGCATGTCCGCCCTGGTCCAGCCGGTCTGGTCGACCGCCAGGGCGATCAGCTTGAACCTCGGTTACGCCGAATACTGAGCCGCCCTCTCCTTCTGCCTCCAACGAGTCCCGCCATGATCGTGTCCTCGACCACCGATTTTCGGGAGGCCGCGCGCCGCAAGTTGCCGCGCTTCCTCTTCGACTACATAGACGGCGGCGCCTATGCCGAACGCACCCTGGCCCGCAACGTCGACGATCTTGCCGATCTGGCCTTGCGCCAACGCGTGCTCAAGGACGTCTCGCGCGTTTCAACGACGGCCAGCCTCTTTGGGCAAGAGCTGTCCATGCCGGTGGTGCTGGCCCCCGTGGGCCTGACGGGCATGTACGCTCGGCGCGGTGAATGTCAGGCCGCGCGCGCCGCCAGCGCCAAGGGCGTGCCGCTGTGCCTGTCGACGGTGTCGGTCTGCGACGTCGATGAGGTGGCGGCCGCCTCGAGTCGCCCCCTGTGGTTCCAACTCTACGTCCTGCGCGACCGCGTCTTCATGCGTGACCTGTTGGCGCGGGCGGCCGCGGCGGGCGCCACCACCTTGGTCTTCACGGTCGATATGCCCGTGCCCGGCGCGCGCTATCGGGATGCTCACTCTGGGATGAGCGGCCCGCACGCCTCGCTCCGCCGCATCATGCAGGCCATGGGTCGGCCGCAATGGGCCTGGGACGTTGGTCTGATGGGCCGACCCCACACCTTGGGAAATGTCGCCCCCGTGCTGAAGGGCCATACGGGTCTTGAGGACTTCATGGGCTGGCTGGGCGCCAACTTCGACCCGTCGATCCAGTGGAAGGACCTGGAGTGGATCCGCGAGTGCTGGAAGGGTCCGCTGGTGATCAAGGGCGTGCTCGACCCCGAGGACGCCAAGGCCGCGGTCGATCTCGGCGCCGACGGGGTGGTGGTGTCCAATCATGGAGGCCGTCAGCTGGACGGCGTGCTGTCCACGGCGCGAGCCCTGCCGGCCATAGCCCAGGCCGTCGGCGACAAGCTGACCGTCCTGGCGGACGGCGGGGTGCGCTCGGGCCTGGACGTCGTGCGGATGCTGGCCTTGGGCGCCAAGGGCGTGATGCTTGGGCGGGCCGCCGCCTACGCCCTGGCCGCCAATGGACAGGCGGGCGTCAGCCAGCTCCTCGATCTCGTCGAGAAGGAAATGCGAGTGGCCATGGCCCTGACGGGCGTCAACGCCGTCTCGGAGATCGACGGCTCGATTCTGGCCAATGGGATTTCAGCAGGTTCGTAGATTTCGGTTGCTCCGCCGGGGACTCCCCCATAGTTGTATGCAGTCTTGACTGTTTATAGTGGCGGGCCGCGCTTGCGGGGAGACTGGTCTGGCTGGTCCCGCCCCGGAAAGCGAGCTGCGATGAAACGTTTCCCTGAAGAGTTCCTGTGGGGGTCGGCGACCGCCGCGCACCAGGTCGAGGGGGGTAATCACAATTCGGATTGCTGGGCGCTCGAACAAGCTCGCCCTTCCATGTTCAAGGAGGTTTCCGGAGACGCCGTCGATCAATGGAACCGGTTCGCCGACGACATCGCCTTGCTCGCGGCGCTCGGTCTGAAGTCTTATCGGTTCGGCATCGAGTGGGCCAGGATCGAGCCGAGCGAGGGCGTCTTCTCCCAAGCCGCGCTGGATCACTACCAGCGGTGTATCGACGCCTGTCTGCGTCTGGGCGTCGAGCCCATGCTCTCGTTCCACCATTTCACATCGCCGGCTTGGGTGACGCGCCTGGGCGGCATGAGCGACCCGGCTTATCCAGAGCGCTTCGCTCGGTACTGCGCCCATGCCGCCTCATCCCTGCGCGGATTTGGTTGGGCCTGCACGTTCAACGAACTGAACGTGCCGATCCTGGTCACGCCCCTGTTCGGCGAGAAACTCGCCCACCCGCAGGCCGCGCCCGTCAAGGCCGCGGCGGTGGCGGCGCTGGGCGCGCCGCTGGAAAGTTTCTTCCTGACCACGCCCCGAGAGGTGCTTCTCGACATCGGCTTGAGGGCCCACGCGATGGGGCGTGACGCCATCAAGGCCGCCCATCCCCAGACAAAGGTCGGCGTGACCCTCTCGATCCAGGACGAACAGGCCGATCCCGGCGGGGAGGAATATCGCGACGCGCGCCTGGAGCGCTATGTCGATCCCTTCCTGGATGCGGTTCGCGGCGACGACTTCATCGGGGTGCAGACCTATACGCGCTACGTCTCCCGCGCGGATGGCGGATACGGGCCCGTTCCCGGGGAGCCTTTGACGACCATGGGGTTCGCCGACCGCCCCCAGGCGCTGGCTGAGGTGTGTCGCCGGGTGTGGGCCAAGACCAAGACCCCGATCATCGTCACCGAGAACGGCTGGGCGGGGGACCGTGACGCGCGTCGGACCCAGTTTATCGGCCAGGCGCTGGATCACTTGCACGACGCCATCAGCGAAGGTGTCGACGTCCGCGGCTATTACTATTGGACCTTGCTGGACAACTACGAGTGGCTGTCGGGCTATGGTCAGCGATTTGGTCTGATCGCCGTCGACCGCGCGACACAGCGTCGGACGTTAAAACCGTCGGCCCTGGCCTTCGGCCGGATCGCCCAGGACAACGCCTTGCCTGATTCGACCGCGTTTGAACCGGCCGAGGCTGCGTCCGTGCTGGAGCCGACCGGCGCGGGCACGCCGCTCGGCATGGCCTGATATCACGAAATTGGAGCTGGCGGCCGCCTGCCGCTAGCTCCAATGCTTGTGGCGGCTCGTCTTGCCAATTCCAGGATTGAAGACGTTAACCGGATCAAGGCTCTGATAGTGGGTCTCCAAGGCCGGCTTGGCTTTGTAGAGATGGCCGACATTGTGTTCCGCGGGATATTCCGCGCCGCGCGTGTCCATCAAGGCAAGCAACGCCTCCTTGAGCGCGGCGGCGTCGACGCCCTTCTTCACCAGATAGTCCTGATGGAAGACGTGGCACAGGAAGTGACCATAGTAGAGCTTCCCGATGAGCTGGTCGGTGAGGCTCGCCGGAAGGCGCTCGAACCAGGCCTCCGTGTTTCGCGGCAAGGCGATGTCCAGCGCGACGATATCTTCGACCTGCGCGCTGTGAACCGCTCGATAGCGAACGGCGGCGCCAGCCACGGCGAAGCGATGAAGCATCGCCACGGAGGCCTCGTCGGGCGAGCAGACAAATGCTTCGGCGTCTTGGCCTCTCAAGGCTTCCTCGATCGCCTGTTCGGTCAGATAGCGCCCATCGGGGGCCACCGACAAAATGAGATGATGCTCGAAGCGGGCTCGATAGGCGCGAAGCCGCGCGGGCAAATGGTCGGGAACGAGCCGGGACGCGGCCTGCAGCAGGCGGTCGGCGGCGAACTCCAGGCCCAGGACACGTTTGGCCAGGCGGTCCAGCCACGACTTGAGGCGATAGAGCCGAGGCAGCCGCGCGGTGCCGAGCATCTGGATCGCCAGCACCGTGTCCTTGCCATAGGCGTCGGCCAGGTCGAAGGCCTCGCGATGGATATACTCGGCCGAGATCGGCAAGGGCGTTGTCTGAGCCAGCAGCAGGCGGCGTAGACTTGCCAGGACGGCCGGCTGGTTGGCCCCGATATAGAAGACGCTGTTTCCGCGGATCTTCTCGAAGGTGTCCAGGCGCACGGCGAAGACGATCAGCTTTCCGGCGCTGCCTGACGCCTCGAACAGGCGGTCGGGATCGGCATTGAACCTTGCGGGGGTCGGGGCGTCGATCCGGCGCACGACGGCGGCGTAGTCGGCCGCGGCCGAAGCGGCCCGCTCGTCGGAAACAATGTCTCGGTCGCTGAAGCGCCCGTTCTCGAGATTGCCGAGGATCTCCTCGGGCGTGTCGCCCAAACGCAGTCCCAGACGATTGTGGAGCTGTAGCCCGCCCTCGTCGTCGACGCGCGCGAACAAGGCGTATTCGGTGTAGGCGGGCCCTCGGCGGACAAGCGCGCCACCGGAGTTGTTGCACACCCCGCCGACCACCGAGGCTCCGATGCACGATGACCCGATCACCGAATGAGGTTCACGGCCGAGCGGCGCGAGCCGCTGTTCCAGATCGTGCAGGCTCGCACCTGCCAGGCAGACCACCTGCTTGCCGCCCCTCAAGGGATACACGCCACGAATCCGGCTGGTGCTGACGACGATCACGTCGCGGTCATAATCGCCGTTGGGCGTCGAACCGCCCGTCAGGCCCGTATTGGCCGCCTGCGGGATCACGATCCGATCGGCGGCGGCGCAGACCTCAGCAACCCGCCACAGCTCCACCAGCGTCGCGGGCCTCACCGCGGCGGCCAGCGGTCCTTGACCGCATCGATAACCTTGCGCGTATGGCGCGGCCGCATCGCCCGTCAGGACATGCGCCCGTCCCACAATCGCCCTCAGGCGCCGGATGAGCTCATCGCCCCCCAATGACGCGTCAGGCATGGCGTTCATTTCCCGCTTTCCTTACAGGTTCGAGCCGTGCGGCGGCCTAGCGCCCTGAAGGAACTGGACGCTCGCGAGGCCAAGGCTTGCACTGTCAGGCGCGGCGATCGCCGGGGAGCCCCCCTCCCCGCCGGCCTGCTCATGTGTCCTGTCGCGTTCTGTCGTGGCGTCCGCGCCATCAGGAAGAACTATGCCAGACAATTGCCCGCCTTCTTGATCGTCGCGCCAGATTGCGGCTCCGCAAGGCCAGGACCGCATGAACCGGCCCGCGCAACGCTCTTACAATCAATCTTGACTGCTTCATTAGGCGCGCGCAAGCCTATTGGTCGAGCTCCGAGGCGTTGCGGCGTACTCCCCGAGCCGCCAAACCATGGCCCAGGCAGGACGGGTTCGGCCAGGCGAGGCGGCCTCCTGCTCTCAAGCAATAGTGTCGCCGGGGGCCCGCGCCTGGCCTCTTACAATCAATCTTGACTGCTTCATTACAATCAAGCAACATTCAGTCACGACCGTTCGCAACTTCGGTCGTCGGACACACCGGTAAAAAGAATACGACGCCGCCGGGAGGCGTCACCTAGGGAGGGAAACGATGAATCGCACACCGCACGTGCGCGCGCTGCTTTGCAGCGTCGCGCTGACAACCCTGATCGCGCCCGCCGCGGCCATGGCTCAGGACAAGCCCAAGGACCAGACCCAGAACGATCAGTCGGTCGTCGAGGAGGTCGTCGTCACGGGCACCAACATCAGCGGGGTCAAGCCCGTGGGCAGCGAGCCGGTGGTCGTCAATCGCGACGAAGCCATCAGGATGGGCGTTTCCAACGTCGCCGACGTGGTGCGCCGCATTCCGCAGGTCCAGATGGGGGTCGGCGACGATGTCGGGTTCCAGGGCGGCACGTCTCACCAAGGCTACAACGGCAGTCAGACCGAGACGGTGAGCCTGCGCGGCCTAGGCTCGGCTGCGACCCTGGTTCTGGTCGATGGCCGCCGTCCCGTCGGGTCCGGCGCCGTGGCCACGGCCACCGAGGCCAACCAGATTCCCCTGGCCGCGCTGGAGCGCGTGGAGGTCCTTCCGGACGGCGCCTCGGCGCTCTACGGTTCGGACGCGGTGGCCGGCGTCATCAACTTCGTGCTGCGCAAGAACTTCGAGGGCGTCGAGGCTTCGGTTCGCGTGGGCAATCAGTCCGGCGGCGCCGAGTACAACGGCTCGATCACCGCCGGTAAGCGCTGGGAAAACCTCGGCGGCCTGGGCGCGGGCAACCTGATCGTCACCTATGAGCACCAGGACCGCGACGCGTTCGCCGCTGGCAAGATTGCGCGGCTTCGGCGCGATCTGCGCTCGCAAGGCGGTCCGGACCTGCGGCTCGCCAACGACGCGGCCACTTCGGGCTTGTCGCCCAACATCATCAGCGAGGGCGCGAGCGCAAACACGACGATCCCCGGCGCGGACAACTTCACCTACTGGGGCGTTCCGGCCGGAAACGGCCTTGGCCTCACGCCGGCCAGCCTGGCGCTGAACAATCCCAATCTGATCGACAGCGCCGACTATATCGACTGGACCGGCAAGCAGAACCGCGATCAGGTCGCCGCTTATTTCAACCAGCAGCTGACAGACCGGATCGAACTGTTCGGCGGTGCGACCTACACTGATCGCGACACCTACACGCGCTCGCTCGCGAACTCGTCGAACGTGGCTCTGGCCGGCACGCCCTTCTTCATCGCCGGGCTTCCGGCCAATCAGCAGGTTCAGTACGGCAGCCTCAAGGACGGCCAGGTGCGGGCGTTCGCCGCCTCCAGCGAGACGATTGGCGGGAACATCGGCCTCCGGGCGGATCTGTTCGCCGGGTGGCGCGGCGAAGCCTACTACAACTACGGCCGCAACGAGCAGTGCGACAGCTGCGTCACTGGGGTGCTCAACGGCACGGCGCTGACCGCCCAGGTCCAATCGGGGGCGATCAACCCACTGAGTTCGGCGCCGCTCACGGCGACACAAATGGCCTCGGTTTACGGCGGGAGCAAATTCCAGAGCCGCACCACGCTCAATGACTGGCTCGCCAAGATCGACGGCCCGCTGCTCAACCTTCCGGCCGGAAAGCTGCGCGCGGCTGTCGGCGGGGAGTACCGTGTTGAGGAGAACGCCAACCGCAACAGCTCAAACACCGGGCCGACCAACGCCGAGCAGGTGCTGAGCACGTATGGCGGCTCGGCCTATGAGCGCAATATCAAGTCGCTGTTTGGCGAGCTTTACATCCCGGTGATCAGCGATGGGATGAACATCCCGCTGATCCGAAGCCTGACGCTGTCGGCCGCCGTCCGCTACGACGATTATTCAGACGCCGGCGACACCACAAATCCCCGTTACGGCCTGACCTGGGACGTGACCGACGCGCTCAGCTTCTCGGGCACCTGGGGGACGTCCTTCCGCGCGCCTTCGATCACGGACTCCAACCCCAAAGCCGTGACGTCCGGCACCCTGCTGCCAGGCGTGCCGAACTATGATCCGCGCATCACCAACGGCGTCCTGCCCGCCGGCGTCTTCGGCCCCTTCGGCCTGACCAACGCCGCGCTCCTGCTGGGGTCCAATCCGGACCTAACGCCCGAAACCTCCGAAAACTGGTCTGTCTCCGGCTCCTGGAAAAAGGGCGGCCTGCAGCTGACGGCGACCTATTGGAGCATCTCTTATCAGAACCAGATCACCTTCCCCGGAACGGTGGCGTATCTGGCGGCCACGCCCGCCGACGTTCCGGCCAACGGCGGCAACTATCGCGGTTGGGGCCAGTTCGTCATTCCGATCAAGAATCCCGCCACCTGCAACAACGCCGACCTCTCCACCGCCGACCCCAAGCTCGCGGCCCTGCTGCAGGGCCTGAACTATGACTTTGTCAGCGGCGGGGGCAGTTTCAATCAGGGCAGCGCGCTGAAAAACAACTTCTGCCGGGTCAATGTCGTGCTCGACAGCCGCCTGCAGAACGTCGCCTCGGTGACCCAGCGCGGCATGGACTTCAGCGCCAGCTACTCGCGCGCGGTCGGCGAGGTCTTTGTGAACGGACGCCTCAACGTCGCCCGCGTCCTGAAGAACGAGATCGCCACCGGCCCTGGTCAACCCCCCACTGAGCAGACCGGCGACCTGAACCAGCTTTATGGCGGCTTCAAGTGGCGTGGCACCGCCAGCGTGACGGCGCTGTGGAAGGGCTTCGACACGACGGTCATGGCCCGGTACCTGGACAAGATGCACGCGTCTGGGCTTCTGGACGCCAACTTCCAACCGCAGCCGACCAAGACGATCTCCTCCCACACCGAGTTTGATCTGACCCTGGGCTACAACGGCGAGTTCAAGTCCCCGGCCTATGGCCTCAAGAGCTGGCGAGCCCAGGTCGCGGTGACCAATCTCTTCGACGACTATCCCGACTTCTTCGCCACCGAGAACGGCGCCTGGAATGGAAAGTACGGACTGCCCTTCGGGCGGACGGCGTCCTTCCAGCTCACCGGCCGGTTCTAAGCACCCTCCTCCTCGAAACTTCGGCGCCGGTCAGTTGTCTGACCGGCGTCTTTTTTTCGGCGGGCGGTGGCGATGCAAAGATAAGCCCGTTCGCGCTCCAAGGCGAAGGCGCAGGCAGAAGCCGCTGACACCGGCAAGGCGACGGCGGCCTAGGGGCCTCTTGAAGCGCTATGCGGCCTCCAACATGCTCAATGTCGTCGGCTGCTGGTTGGACGGCCCTGCCCGCGAAAGTCGTCGGCGGCGTCGGCGACGCCACACGCGCGAAGATCGCGGGCCATCGGTTCAGCGGCAGATAAAGCTGCTTGCCTCCGACGCTGGGCCAGAGCCCTTGTAATGCGCGGTCTTGGGCCAGGCGCAGATCGGCCTTGTGCTCAGGGGCTTGGCCTGGGCGCCCCAACTCACCGCCTGACTGTTTTCGTACCTCGAGGCGATCAGGGTTTCAGGCGGCTTTGCTCCGGAGACCCAAGCGTCCAGGACCCCGAGCGCATCGAAGGTGTCAGGTCCCTTGCCGCCTGAGCAATGGGCCATGCCCGGCGCCATGAACAGCCGGGTCTGATTGGTCGACGCCGCCCCGGAGGCTCGGCGCATGGCCTTGAAATAGGCGATCGTGTTCCCCGGAGCCGTCGCCGCGTCGTCCCACCCCTGATACATCAGCAACCGGCCGCCCCGGGACAGGAACGCTTTCAGGTCCGGCGTCGTCGCGTTCAACGTCGCACCGACCCGCTCTGTCGCCGCGGGGTAATCGCGATCGAAGTTGAACTTCGTGGGATCCCACGTCGGATCGCCGTAAACCATATTGCGGTAGTAGTCAGCGGCGGCGCCCGCCCCGGCGCTCGTCGGCGAACCGAACCAGGCGGCCCACTCATACTCGCTGCCAACGGCTGGCCCAGCCATCACGATCTGCCCGTTTGGCCCTTTGGCGCCACGGTAGATCGTCCGCAGCGCACGCAGCTCCGGTTTGGTGAGACAGTCTGGCCCGTCCCCCGACTTGCATTGCAGCACCTTGGGATCAAAGCGGCATTGGGCGGGATTTCCGATCAGTCCGTCTTTGACGCCATCGTCCTTGTCGCACCTGTCCAACGCGGCTTTCCGAACCAGGTCCAGCTTAGGGGTGAGGGTGCGGGCTCCGGGTCCGACATTGGAAATCTGGCTCTTTTGCAGGAAACCCGCGAAAAGCGCCGTCCAGTTGTACGCCGGCGCGCCCGCGATGATCGCGTCATAGTCTTCAGGGTGCCGCTGAGCGAGCATCAGCGCGTCGCGCCCGCCATTCGAACAGCCCTGGAAGTAGGCGCGCTTGGCCGCCTCGCCATAATAGGAGGCCGTAAGCGCCTTGGCCGCGAGGACCCCTTGGTGGTTGGCCCGCCAACCAAAGTCGACAAGCTTTTCAGGATGACCCAGAGCCCATTTGGCTGACAGCGAGAAGTCGTGTCCAGCGTCCGTGACGAGGCCGACATACCCGTCCTTCACCGCGGTCGGGAGAAACGCCTTGGCGAACGAGAGGCCTCCGTTGAACCCGGACCCGCCGGAGCCCAGCAGTTTGCCGTTCCAGGAGCTTGGCAGCCACACCTCGATCTTGATCAACGAGTCGGTCGTCGGCGACAGGCGCGCACGTACACGGCAAACGCCAGCCGAACTGTTGACATAGGAATTGAGGGGCTGTCCGGCGGCGACGAAGTCGGCCTTTTCCACGACGGCTCCAGAGAATGTACGGCCCAGGAGGCTCGAGCAACGCTCAACCCCCTGTGACGACGCCACCTGCGACGTTTCGAGAGCGGAGCTTGCCAAGGCGGTCGTTGCAACCGCCGCGCCCGCAAGCAGGGCGATCTTGAACAAAGGTGCGCACTGGTTCTTCCGCATGAATCGCCTCCCCGACACGCCTTTCGACGACGCTATAACAAGCAGTCTGATATGCCTTTTTATTGCATCGCGCCAGCCGCCTGCCTGGCATGTTTAGGTTCGCCTCCCTGCGGAGCGTCACCAGACCGAGCCCACCCGCCAGAGCCGATTACGGGGTCCAGAGGCGCCCCGTGGGCTTCTCCATCGGCGTGGTGCGAACACAGCTGAGGAAAGACTTCTCGTCGGCCGGGCGCAAATCGATCGGCTGGCGGCCGGCCCGAACAACCGTGTGGTGCGCGTCATTCCGGATAGCCACCCAGAGATTGCGAGCCTGGCGGAGGCCGCGCGGCTCTCAAAAACAATCAGTCCAGCTTTGTTGTTGACGGGGGAACCAAAACAGCCATTTTGGGAAAAGGAGACACCCCGCGATGAGGGTGGTCGGGGAGAGACGCGATGAGAATCCAAGGAAGAACGGCGCAAGCGATGGGGGCGCTCTTCGCCACAACAGCCATGCTGACGATCGCGGCGGCGTCGCCGGCCCTGAGCCAGGTCGCGACGTCGGACCAAGCCGCATCAGAAGCGCCGCCGGTGTCGAACGCCGGTCAGCAGGGCGCGGCGACCATCGGAGATTCAACCGTCGAAGAAATCGTCGTGACGGGCACGCTCCTGCGCGGCGTTGCGCCGGTCGGGACCAACGTCGTCACCGTGAACGCCGAGAAGATCGCCAGGACGGGGGCTGTCAGCACGGTGGACGTGCTGGCCAAGATCCCGCAGATCTCCAACAGCTTCAACCGCGTGCCCGTGTCCTCGACAGGCGACGCCGGTACAACGATCTACAAGCCCAACATTCGCAACCTGGCGGCAAGCGGCGCCAACACGACCCTGGTGTTGATGGATGGCCATCGACTCCCCGGAGCCGGCGTTCTTTCGTCTGTCCCAGATCCCGACGTCATCCCTCCAGGGATCATCGAGCGCGTCGAAATCGTCCCGGACGGCGGTTCGTCGCTCTATGGATCGGACGCCATTGGCGGGGTCATCAATTTCATCACCCGCAAGAACTTCGACGGCGTCGAACTCTCCAGCCGGTACGGCGTGGCTGACGACTACCACCAGTTCGACATCAACGGCACGGCCGGCAGGAGCTGGGGCGGCGGCTCGGCCTACGTGTCGTATGTCTACAACGAGACCGGCGCCGTGCTGGGCCGCGACCGCGACTATGTTCGTCAGATCACGCCGTCGACCTCGTGCGCGCCTGGAACGATTCTGGTCGGGTCGAACACCTATGCCCTGCCCGGTCTCGTCCCTGGGACGGCCAACCGCTGCGACACCAGTGACAACGCAGGCATCTTCCCGGCCCAGAAACGCCACTCCGCGTTCGTTGGCCTGAACCAACAGCTCGCCGACAAGGTGACCCTCGACGTGCGTGGCTTCTACACGCGTCGCGAGACGACGACTTATCTGGATCAGTTCCGGTCCAGCAAGACGATCACAGCGGCCAATCCGTTCTTCATCCCCGCGACACCCGGCAACACCAGCCAGACGATCAATTTCAGCTATGGGCCGGTGGTCGGTCCCAACGTGGCGGCCCACACCAAACTCGACGAATGGGGCCTCACCCCTGAAGCGACGTTCAAGCTCGGCGGCGACTGGCGCTTGAAGGTGCTCGGCAACTACGGCCACACGACCACGCGAAACATTCAGCCGGGCCTCAACGCCGTGGCCGAAGCCGCGGCGCTTGCGGGCGTTACGACCGCGACGGCGCTCAATCCCTATGACCTGACGAAGACCTCGCCGTCGGTCTTGAACGGGATCATCAACTACGACGCCTACGGCCGGGCCAAGCAGGACCTCTACAACGCGCGCGCCATCGTCGACGGAGGCCTGTTTGAGCTTCCCGGCGGTACGGTGCGTGTCGCGGCGGGCGCCGAATTCAGCCATGAGAAGTATAGCCGGGTCGCCGGGTCGCGGACGGCCGGCGTGCTCGACCAGACAACCGCGCAGATCGGCGAACACAAGCGTGACACCAAGTCGCTGTTCGGCGAAGTCGCCGTGCCGATTTTCGGGTCGGAGAACGGCTTCACGGGGATGCGCTCGCTGACGCTAGCCGCATCGGGGCGCTATGACGACTACAGCGACTTTGGAAGCACCTTCAACCCCAAGGTGGGCCTGACCTGGAAGCCCGTCACAGCGGTGTCGATCCGTGGCAACTACGGGGAATCGTTCAACGCTCCCAGCATGCCCGACAAGGTGCCTCAGGTTCAGCTCCAGAACCTCGGCTTCAGCCCCTTCGTGCGCCCTCAGGACACGGTGTCCCCGTTTGGCGTCCCGACGCTCTATCGTCCCACGGTGCTGATCGCCGGCGTCGATCCGAACCTGCGTCCACAGACGGCCAAGACCTATTCGATCGGCATGGACATCCAGCCAGCGTCCATTCCCGGCCTGACCCTGAGCGGCACCTATTACAACATCAAGCTCAAGGACCAGATCACCATCGCGTTCTCGAGCAATACGGCCGTACTCTTCTCCCCGGCCTATGCACGCTTCCTGACGTTCAACCCGACGCAAGCCCAGCTCGCGGCAATTCCAAACTCGCTGCCGATCAGCGGCGCCGCTTCGATCGCCGCGCTCTACTCTAACCCGGCCCTGACGCCCTACCTGCTCTACGACGCGCGCGTTCAGAATGTCGGCGGCGTCGATCAGGACGGCATCGACTTCCAAGCTTCCTATGTGAAGCCCACAAGCTTCGGGTCCATCAATGGCAACATCGCGGGCACCTACATCCTCAACCGGGAGATCACGCCGGTTGCGGGGCAAGCCCCGCTCGATGACCTTGCGGCGAACACCAGCAGGCTGAGCCTTTCGGCGTCAGTCGGCGCCACGGTGGGCGCTTTCACCGCCAACGCGACGCTCTATCACACCGCGGGCTATAAGGTGCAGAACGTCCCCAGTCAGTCGCGCGTCGACGCCTTCAACGTCGTTGATCTGTACTTCGCGTACGACGTTCGCGGCGAGGGGGTCTACAAAGATCTTTCGCTCACTTTGAACCTGAACAACGTGTTCGATGAAGATCCGCCGTTCCTCAACTCGGGAACCGGTTACACCAGTGGTTCGACGTACGGCCGCCTCGTGCAGGTCGGCGTGCGCAAACTCTTCTAGAGCCCCACAGGGATCAACGGCGGCGACCTTCGGTTCGCCGCCGTTGATCTTGGTGCTGCGCGCTTCATTGAGGCCTCAAGCAAGGTCGGCGCGGCGACGACCCGAACGGTCTGAAGCCAAACCTGGCCCGGGCAAGACCGATGAGAGCCCGAGCCTTCCATCAAATCAGCGTGCCTCCCCACGCCTGCCGCCCCCCCCCTCCCCGGGCACGCGAGAGCGGCTACCTCGGGAGGTGCGAGCCATCTTGTGGACGCCCTGGTCCACTTTACAGAAACTTTACAGAAACCCCTTGCACGGGCGTGAACAGAACAAGACCACAGCGCAACAAATTTGATGTGCTGAGACGGCCGATAGTCGGATGGAAAATCCACCTCAAGCGGCGCAATCGCCAGGCCAACGGCTGCCGCACGAGGCTCATTCCAGCCAACCAACGACTTAGCTGACAACGGAATTTGGCCTCTTGCGCGCCCGTAGAAGCCGGGCTATACGCCCCTCCTCCTCGCGACGAAGTCCATGTCTTGGACGCGCGATTGGGATGCTTAGCTCAGCGGGAGAGCACCTCGTTCACACCGAGGGGGTCGCAGGTTCAATCCCTGCAGCATCCACCATTTCTTCCCTTCTTCGGACATCTCGTACGGAAGGTCGGCGGCCATGCAGGTTTCCGAGATCTTCTGGACGCTGGCGGCGATCTTGCTGGGCCCGTTCGTGGGCAGCTTCATCGGCCTGCTGACCCTGCGCCTGCCCGCCGAGCGGCCATGGGCGGCGTCGCGCTCGGCCTGCGACGGCTGCGGCCGCAAGCTGGGTCCGCTGGACCTCGTTCCCATCCTCAGCTTCACAGCCCTGCGCGGACGCTGCCGCGGCTGCGGCGCGGCGATTCCCCGTCGCTACCTCTTGCTGGAGCTGGCGTGCCTGCTGATCGGCGCCTGGAGCGCGCTGGCGTTCGCCGGCCCCATGGCGCTAGCGACGGCGGTGTTCGGCTGGTGGCTGTTGCTGCTGGCGGTGATCGACGGCGAGCATTTCTGGCTGCCCGACATGTTGACGCTGCCGCTGGGCGCGGTCGGCTTCGCGGTCTCGATCCTGGTGCTGCGGGAGCCGGCGTGGACGCCGGTGCTGGGCGCGGCCGTGGGCTTTACGTCGCTGTGGCTGCTGGCCTGGATCTACCAACGGGTGCGCGGCCGCGAAGGCCTGGGCGGCGGCGACCCGCGCCTGCTGGGCGCGATCGGCGCCTGGACCGGTTGGAGCGCTTTGCCCTCGGTGCTGGTCTGGGCGGGCTTGGCCGGAATCAGCGTCGCCCTGGCGCAGCTGATCCTTCGCCGCCGGGTGACGATGGACCAGCGGCTGCCGTTCGGCGTCTTCCTGGCCATCGGCGCCTGGCTGACCTGGCTGCTAGGACCGCTTCACGGCTTTCTTGGCTGACGGAACAAGCCGCGTGGCGATGATGCGTCGGACACCGGCGGCGTCCTTGACGAACCCCCGCTCCAGCGCGGCCTGAACAACCACGGGATCAGCCGTGGCCACCGTGATCTCGGCCTGAAGGCGACCCGCCCCATCGGCCCGCAAGATAATCGCCGCGCCGCCCCCGGCGGTCGGCGTCAGCCGCGCGACCCAGTCGCCGCTAACGCAGGCCGGCGCCCCGGCCAAGGTCGCGCCGCCGAGCACGGAATCCTGAGCGGCGCGAAATCGAATCCGGCCGCCGGCCTTTCGGCAGCGTCCATCACGGAAAACCGCGGCCACGTCGCGGACCTCGATCCGCCCGGGCAGCGCATCCGCACTCAGCAGGATCGGACCGCTCAGGGCCTCGACGCCCTTGTCTCGCCCGGCGCGCAGAATGAAGGTCCGATCGGCCGCCTCGTCCCTTGCCCGCAGCCGCACGTCGCCGCCCAGCAGGGCCAGCGGCGAGAGCCCGACATCGTAGGCTCCCAGCCGACGGCCCTGGGCCGTCGCCAGGTCCACGCGACCGCGCCAGACCGTCCCCGACGCCCGTGTCACCCGCAACGCCTCGCCGTCGGCCAGTCGGTAGGTCAGCAGCGTCACAGGAGCCAGGGCGACGGCGACCGCGGCGGTCATCCCGGTCAGTACGACCATCATCATCCGGGTCTTCATCGGGCGGCCCTGGCGAAGCTGACCTCGGCCTCGACGAGGCCGTTGTCGAGGCGCGAGGCCGTGAAGCCGACAACCCCCAGGCCGGCTTCGCGCTCCAGCGCGGCGACCCATGGCAGCAGGACGCGGGCGTCGATGGCGGTGATCCAGACGGTGAAGGCGCCATCCCCTTCCTGGCGCTTGCGGGCGATCGGCACGCCCAGGCTTGCGGCGCCGGCTTCGACGATCGCCGCGACCGGACGGGAATCGGGCTTGGACGGCGCGGCGCGACCCGAGGCCAGCTTCAGCGCAGCGGACTGCTCGCGGGCCTCCTGCAAGCCCAGGCGGGCGTCGTCGCTCGCGCGCTTGAGCGGGGCGACCACGCCGTAGAAGCCGCCGACGCCCAGGATGGCGGCGGCCATGACGGCCAGCATCACGCGCTCGCGCGGCGTGCGGCCGTCCCACGCCTGGCGCGCGGTTTCGAGGATCCGGCTCATGGCTTGCTCCGCACGATCAGGTCGCTGGTGACGCGCTGGCCTTCGGTGACCGTGCCCTGTTCGGTGACATCGAAGCCGCCTGCCTTGAGCACTTCACGCAGTTGGTCCATGTCGGAATAGTTGGCATAGGAGACCGACGAGCGGATCGCGCCGTCCTGACCATGGACCAGGGTGTCCAACCGCATGCCAGGCACCGCGCGCACGGCGGAAAGATAGCCGGCGGAAAGCTCGCCGAAGCCCTGTCGCCGCCCCGCCTGCAACCGGCTGACGGCGTAGCGGACCGGATCGCCGTAGCGCGCCGATTGTGGGACGAGTTGAACCGCCAAGGCCGCATTGCGCCGCTCGATCGCGCGCGCCTCCAGGCCGTCCCTGGCGATCTGGGCGAGCGGCAGGACGAGCGGCGAGATCGCGACCACCGCGGCAAGCACGGCCAGCCGCCGCCAGCGCAGGACAGGTCCTTGCCGACGCGGCGCGAACTGCCCTTGCAGCAGGTCCACCGGCGGTCGCTCCGCGGTCGCCAGAAGCCAGGCGTCCAGCTCGGACGCCGGGATGTAGCGGTGCGGCCGGTCGCCGATGACCGCCGAGGCCAGTTCCGGCTCGACGCCGAACGCCAGCCCTTGGCCCCGCACGCCCAGCCGCTCTCCGAACGAGGCCAGCACCGTGCGGCCCTCCGCGTCGTCCGGCAGCAGCAGGTAGTCGGGTAAGGCGCCGGTCACCTTCACGCCCCGCGCGCCGGCCGCCTCCAGGCCCGAGCGAAGCACCTCGCGATCGATCCAGACGACCAGGGCGCGCCCATCCGCGTCGCGCCCGCCCACCGCCAGATGCAGCCCCTCGCCGCCGGACGCCACGACCTCGCCGATCTGGAACGCCGCCGCCGCCCGCGCCTGGGCGGGACTGCCGCCGGGCAGATCGAGCCAGCGGCTGACGGCCCCGGCGCCGGGCAGCACGAGCAGGGCCTCGCCGCCGCCCTGCTCGCTGGGCAGAAGCCTGCGGCGCACCGGGCCATGGGCGCCGGCCTCGACGATCTCGGGGGCCTCGTCGGGCCTTTCGGGGAGAAGCAGCAGACGGGTCATTCTTCCAGGGTCCAGCGTCGGGCGACGAGACGGACGCGACTCGTCGGGCCGGCTTCGAAAAGCGAGGTCATGAAGGTTTCGCCGCCGGCCAGGCCGACGCGGCTTTCGAGCGAGAAGTAGCGGGTGCGAAAGCGGATCTGGTCGCGGACGCCGTCGACCGGCGTCGCGCTGGCCAGGGCCTGCTGCCCCCAGAACGCCTCCAGGTCCGACCAGCCGCTCGCCGGACGCGCGACGATGGCCTGGCGGGCGCTCTCGGGCGACACCGCGCCAAGGGTGATCGCAGACAGCAGGACGGCCCGCTCCTGGGGCAGCGTATTGACGTTGATCGGCGACAGGTCGGTGGTCGGCAGCGCGCAGACGTAAGGGCGCAGCACGGCGTAGACCTCGGCGTCGAAGCCGCGCACCGCGCGCAGTTCGCTGACCTCGGCGAGGGGCGCGCCGGCCGTGCGATGGGGCGTCCTGGCCGAGGCGTAGCCGTCGTCCTCCAGCCCCGCGGGTCCGACATCGTTGCTGTCGATCCACTGAGCCAGGCTTTCGGCCAGGTCGGGACCGTTGGATATGCCCAGCAGGCTCATCAGGCTGGACAGTTGGCGAACGCCCAGTTCGCGGCGGCGGAACGGCTCGCCCTGATTGGCCTCGACCACACTGTTGAGGTTGAAGCAGCCAGTGGCGTCGGCGACGCGGGCCTGGATCAGGCCGCCCTCTATCGGGAACTCCACGGCGCGGCCGTTCCAGTCGCCCTCCAGCGAGGTCTTGCCGGCGTCCCGGGCCAGAAGCTGGTCGATGCGGGAGCGGGCCATCTGCTCGCCGCCCAGAGCGTACCAGCGCGCCTGGCCGGCGACCTGGGCGTTGAACGACCGACGCAGGCCAAAGCGGATGTCCTCCAGCACGCCCACGGCGATGACGCCGATGACGGCGACCATCAGCAGCACAGTCAACAGGGCCGCGCCTTCCTCGTGCCTGCGCTTCATCGCCCCTCCCCCGAGGTGAGGAACATCTGGTCGACGCGGCCCAGGTCGGCCAGCGTCATGTCCAGACGGACAGCAGTCGGGAGGTCGGACTGCGGATTGCCCTTCCAGGTCGGCGTCCAGGCGCCGTTGAACAGGAAGGCCGGCTGGACGCCGGCGATGTCGGTCAGCAGGACCTGCGGCGGGCCGAGACGCGCGCCATCCAGCGCCGGGCGGGCGCGACGCTCCAGGCGGCCCTCGACCAGCGCGTACTCAACATATTGCAGCGAGGCGCGCGGATCGCCGTCAGGGTTCTCCCAGCCGCGCCGGACGAAGGCCAGCAGCGGTCCGCCGCCGCCCCAGGGGTCGGCGCCCGCGAAGGCGGTCAGGGCCGGCCGGCCGTCCTCGCCACGCGTACGGCGGGCGGCGGCCTGGGACAGGTCGGCCTTGAGAATGGCGCGCGCGCGTTGCAGTTCGGCGTGGCGGTCGACCGTCACCCGGACGGCGCTCTGGTTGGCCAGGGTCGAACCCATGACGGCCACGCCCGCCGCGCTGATCAGGGCGAAGATCAGAACCGCCACCAGCATCTCGACCAGGGTGAAGCCCTTCATCGCGCGCCCCTGAAAAGCGACGCCTGGACGAGCGGGGCGCGCGAGCCGGGCGCGGCGACGGCGATGTCGACGCGGACGATGGCCGGATCAGCGGTACGGCTGACCTGGCGGGTCCAGGCCCATGGGCGTCCGCCGGCCGTCTCGACGCCGCTGCTGCGCCCGATGGCCAGCGGCGGGGCGCTGGCCAGGGCCTCGACCGCGCGGTTGTCGAGCACCACCTCGGCCAGCACGCGGTCGGAAAGCCGGCCGCCGGCGCGGGTGTTCTCGCCCGCCAGGTTCAGCAGGGCCAGCACCGCCAGGCTGAAGATCGCCAGGGCGACCAGCAGCTCGATCAGAGTGAAGCCGGCTTCAGAACGGGCGCGGGGCATCGAGCGAGACGTTCCCTGCCAGGTCGACGACGACGGTGCGGCGCGCATTGCCGCGCGTGAAGGTGAACTCGGTGGGATTGGCCAGGCCCGTGGGGTCGAACACCACCACGGCCTCCGGCGCGACCGTGACCTGCGTGCCCTCCTCGAAGGCGCGGGCGCGAAACGGCGCCTCGTCCAGCGGACGCCAATCGCGGCCCTGCCTGCGCTCGAACCGGTACTCGCCGCCTCCCGCCACGAGCCGGACCTGACCGCCCCGGAACACCGCCTCGTCCCGCGCCCGAAGCAGGCTGGCGGCGAAGCGCTCGGCCTCCTGCGGCAGGCCGGGCCTGCCGTCCGGCAGGGCCAGGACGACGGCGCTGGCCAGCAGGCCCATGATCACCAGCACGATCATGAGCTCGACGAGGGTGAAGCCCCCTCGCCGGCCGGCGTTGCGCGGCGTGTCAGCCCCAGTTGCCAATGTCGGCGTCCTTGCCCTCGCCGCCCTCGCGGCCGTCGGCGCCGAACGAGAAGACGTCGATCGCCCCGTGCTGGCCCGGCGAGCGGTACTGGTAGTCATTGCCCCACGGATCCTTGGGCAGCCGGCGCACATAGCCGCCCTCGCGATAGCGGTCGGGCTGGGCCAGGCTGGCCGGCGGCGTCACCAGGGCCGCAAGGCCGTCCTCGGTGCGCGGGAAGGCGAAGGTGTCGAGACGATAGCCTTCCAATGCCTGCTCCAGCACCGCCACGTCGGCGCGGGCCTTCTCCTTCATGGCCTTGTCCTGGCTGGGCAGGACGTTGATGGCCACGACGGTGGCCAGGAGACCCAGGATGACGATGACGACCATCATCTCCACGAGGGTGAAGCCGGCTTCGCGGGCGCGGCGGCGGGTCTTGTCAGGGGCGCGCATGGTCTTGGCCTCCTAGTTCATGGCCAGGGTGTTGATCTGCAGGATGGGCAGCAGGATCGAGAGGACGATGGTCGCCACCACGCCGCCCAGCACGACGATGATCGCCGGCTCCAGCAGGCTCAGAAGGGTGGCGGTGAAGGTGTCGAACTCGCGCTCGAGATACTCGGCGGCGCGGGTCAGCATGGCGTCGACACGGCCGCTGCTCTCGCCGCTGGCGGTCATGTAGACCAGCACCGGCGGGAAGACCCCGGTGCGGCGCATGGCGGTCGACAACGAACCGCCCTCGCGGATGCCGGCGATCATCGCGTCCATGCCGCCGCGCAGGGCGGCGTTGCGGACAGTCCCGGCGGTGAGGATCAGCCCTTCCAGCATCGGCAGGCCGCTGGCGATCATGGTCGACAGCGTGCGAGCCAGCCGCGCGGCGTGGACGTTGCGGATCAACTGGCCGACGAACGGCAGGGCGAGGAAGAAGCTGTCGGCGCGCAGCTTGAAACCGGGACTACGCAGGGCCCGCCAGTAGGTGAAGGCCAGGCCCGCGGCCACGAGGACAAGCAGCCAGCCGAAGTGCTGAAGGAAATCGGACAGGCCGATGACGATGCGGGTCAGGAGCGGCAGGGTCTGGCCCATGCTGTCGAACTGCTCGACGACCTTGGGAATGACGAAGACCATCAGCACGGTGACGACCAGGCACGCGACCGCGGCCAGCACGGCCGGATAGACCAGCGCCGTGGTGATCTTGGCGGCGACCTTCTGCTGCTGGTCCAGCAGGTCGGCTAGGCGGTCGAGGATGGTGGGCAGCGCGCCCGAGGCCTCGCCGGCGGCGACCATGGCGCGATACAGCGGCGGAAAGGCCCCGGTCGGCCGGGCCAGGGCGTCGGACAGCCGATAGCCCTCCAGCACCGCGGCGTGAACCTGCTCGACCACGCGCTTGAGCTTGGGCCGGTCGGCCTGAAGCGCGATGGTGCGCAGGGCCTCTTCCAAGGTCGAGACCGCGACCAGGGTGGCCAGTTGGCGCGTGAACAGCGAGCGGTCGCGCCCGCCCAGGCGGTCGCCGAACATCCCCTGCCCGCTCTTCGCCGCGACGTGCGCGTGGGGCGAAACCTTCACCGGCGCCAGGCGGCGGCGCTCCAGCTGCGCGCGGGCGTCGCCCTCGTCGGCGGCCTTGATGCGGCCCGAGCGCGTCGCGCCGGCCAGGTCGAGGGCGACGTAGTCAAAGCTCGCCATCGCGCGCTCCCGCCCCGGTGATGCGCAGCACCTCCTCGACCGTGGTCAGGCCTTCCAGCACGTAGCGGCGGGCCTCGTCCTTTAGCGCCACCTCGACGCCGGCGGCGGCGATCTCGTCCTCGGCGGCGTTCTGGCCGATCAGGCGACGCACGGCGTCGTCGACCCGCAGGGCTTCGTAGACGCCGATACGCCCCTGGAAGCCGGTATGGCCGCACTCGGGGCAACCGACGGGGCGGCGCAGCGGCGTTCCGGCGGGCACGTCGACCAGGGTCGCGGCGGCCGCATCGGCGGGCTCCTCCACCGCGCACGAGCGGCAAAGACGGCGCACCAGCCTCTGGGCGATGATGAGGCGCATGGTCGAGGCCAGCAGGAACGGCTCGACGCCCATGTCGCGCAGGCGGACCACGGCCCCGGCGGCGTCGTTGGTGTGGACGGTCGACAGCACGAGGTGGCCGGTCAGGCTGGCCTGGACGGCGATCTGGGCGGTCTCGGCGTCGCGGATCTCGCCGACCATTACAACGTCCGGATCCTGGCGCAGGATGGCGCGCAGGCCAGCGGCGAAGGTCATGCCAACCTTGGTGTTGACCTGGGTCTGGCCGACGCCGTGGACCGCGTACTCGACCGGATCCTCGATGGTCAGGATGTTGCGGCTCTTGTCGTTCAGCAGGCCAAGCCCGGCATAGAGCGTGGTGGTCTTGCCCGAGCCGGTGGGACCGGTGACCAGCACGATGCCGTTGGGCTCGCGCAGGGCCGTCTCCAGCGCCGCCAGCATGCGCGGCGACATGCCGAGATCGGCCAGACCCAGGCCCGCCTGCTCCTTGTCGAGGATGCGCATCACCACCCGCTCGCCCATGCGGGCCGGCAGGGTCGAGACGCGGACGTCCAGGCTCTTTCCGCCCAGGGCCAGAGAGATGCGGCCGTCCTGGGGAATGCGCTTTTCGGCGATGTCCAGCTTGGCCATCACCTTGACCCGCGAGACCAGCATGGCGGCGATGCGCGGCGACAGGCTGAGGATCTCGCGCAGCACGCCGTCGACCCGCAGGCGCACGACCAGCGCCTGCTCGTAGGGCTCGACGTGGATGTCGGACGCGCCCGAGCGCACGGCCTCGGCGATAAGGCCGTTGATCAGGCGGATGACCGGGGCGTCGTCCTGCGGGTCGAGCAGGTCGGCGGCGGTCGGCATGTCCTCCAGCAGATGACCCAGCGAACCGTCGAAGTCGTCGCCCGAAGCCGAGGCGAGGCCCGCGCCGGCATAGACCTCGGAGAACTTGCGGTCGAAGGCGGCGGTGGCCAGCATCTGCAACTTCAGGGGGACGCCGAGCGCCCGGCGCGCCTCGATCAGGGCCAGGGGATCGAAGCCCTCGCGCAGGCCGATGGTCGCCTCGCCGTCCAGCGACAGCAGGACGAGGCCATGGCGCTTTGCGAAGCCGTAGTCGAGCACGGTCATTGCGGCTGGGCCCGAGGCGGAGCCGGCAGGGCCACGGGCGAAGTACGCTGGAAGTCACGGATCACCGCATCCAGAGAGCTGTCGCCCTCGGGGGTGGTCAGGGCGCTCTCGCGGCGCATGCGATCCAGGCGCGGGCCGGTGACGGCGCGGGCGTCGTCGACCGTCCTGATGATCCGAGGACGGATGAAGACCATCAGGTTGGTCTTGCCGCGCTCACGGGCGGTGCTGCGGAACAGGCCCCCGATCCCCGGCAGATTGCCCAGGCCCGGCACTTTCTGCACCGACGAGGTCTCGGTCTGATCCAGGAGGCCGCCCAGCACGACGATATCGCCGTCGTCCACGAGGGCCGTGGTCTCGATCTCGCGCTTGTTGATGACCAGTTCGCTGGAGCCGACGCTGACCGGGCCGGCCACGGCCGAGACTTCCTGGCGCAGGAACAGGGTGATGCCGCCGCCGGCGTTGATCTGCGGCTTCACCTCCAGCTGCACGCCGACGTTCTGGCGCTGGATGGTGCGGAACGGGTTGGAATTGGCGTCGCCCAGCACCTCGCCGGTTGTGATCGGTACTTCCTGGCCGACCAGGATGCGGGCCTCCTCGTTGTCGAGGGTCATGATCGACGGCGTCGACAGCAGGTTGGAGCCGCTGTCCTTCTTGACCGCATTGATGATCGCGCCGAACAGCACGTCGCCGCTGCGGCCGGCCACGCCGCTGGTTATGCCCGAGGCGTTGAGCAGCGAGTTGATCGCGGCCTGGCGCATGGAGTTCACCGCCTCGGAGTCGCCGTCCTTGGGGTCGCCCGCCGCGATCGCGCCGGCCAGCGGCAGCAGGCTCGGCGAGGCGTTGGTGTAGTTGGTGGCCATGAACGGGATGGTTCCGTTCGTTCCGCCCAGCAGCAGTTGCACGCCCAACTGCTTGGCGGCGTCGTCGGAGACCTCGACGACGATGGCCTCGACCAGCACCTGCTCGCGGCGCACGTCCAGCTGGCGGATCACCTCCGAGAGCGTGCGCTGCAGTTCCGGCGGGGCGTTGATGATCAGGGCGTTGGCGCCGGGATAGCGGGCCACGTTGGCCCGGGCGCTCCCAGGAGCGGCCGTGACGGCCGAGGTCGTGGCGGGGGTCGCGTTGACAGATCCCGCCGCGCCGCCGGCCGGGCGGCTGGCGCCGGTCGCGACGCCCGACGGCGCCTGGCCCACGAGCTGTTGCAACACCGGAAGCATCTGCTCGGCGTTGGCGTGGCGCAGGAAGACGACCCGCACGTCGTCGCTGGACTCGGCGCGGCGGTCCAGGTCGGCGATCAGCGGCAGCAGCTTCTGGACGGCGTCGGGATCGCCGCGCAGCAGCACCGAGTTGCTGCTCTCGACGGCCACGACGGTGACCGCCCCCCTGCCCGCCTTGCCGTCGGCGCCGGGCCCGGCGATCAGGTCGTTGATCACCTGGGCGATCTCGCGCGCCGAGCTGTTGGTCAGGGTGACGGTGTGGACGGCGGCGCGGTCCTGGTCGACCTGGGCGAGCAGGGCCCGGATGCGACGGACGTTGTCGGCGTAGTCGGCCACGACAACCGTGCCGCCCCGGGCGTTGGCCACGACCTGCCCCTGAGGTCCGACAAGGTGTTTCAGCATGTCGGCCGCCGTGGCGGGGTCGAGAGTCCGTAGACGGAACACCTCGGTGGCGAACTGCCCCCCGGCCGCGCTCGGCTGGCGGGCGGCGTTCTCGGACGGCTCGATGCGGTAGACCCCGCCGCCGGCCGGGGTGGCGACCAGGTTGTTGGCCCGCAGCGTGGCCAGGAACAGCTCGAACAGCTCGCGCCGGTCCAGCGGCCCATTGCTGGTCACCGACACCGTGCCCTTGACCCGCGGATCGATCACGAAGGTGGTGTTAGTCGTCTTGGCCACGTCCTGGATGAAGGCGCGGATGTCGGCGTCCTGGACGTTCAGCACCTGGGTCTGGGCGAGCGCGGGCGCGGCCGACGGCAGGGCCAGCGCGATCGAGGCGGCCGCGGCCAGGATGCGCAGCGTGGGGGCCTTGGTCATGGACGTTCCGGAAACGAGAGGGTCATGCGGGCGCCGGCCCGCGAGAGTTCGACATGGTCGGCGGCGACGGACGCGAGGGTGACGCCGTCGGCGATGCTCTCGCCCACGGCGTAGGACTTCTGGACGCCGTCCGGGCCGGCGATGATCGCCGAACCGCCGCCGTCGGTCTGGCGCACGCCAAACAACCGGAAGCCCTCGACGCTGGCCGCGCCCCCGACGCGCGAAGACGCCCCGGCCGAACCGAAGGCGTCGAAGGTGGCGAGGATGCTGGGATCGACCGCTCTCTGGACCGGCGCGACCTTGACAGACAACGGCGGTGGCGGCGCGGCGACGATCCAGACCAGCCGCGCGATCTGCGTCGCCAGGACGAGCAGCACCATGAGCTCGAGTGCGATGAACGCTCGCGCCCCATGGGTCCGGATTGTTTCAGTCAGCTTTGAGAGCATCGGGATCGGCTTGGTGGTTCAACGGCGACGAGCGCTCCCCGCCCGCCAGGGCGAAGAGCGCCGTCGATCGGCCGCGGTGGGTCTTTGGGAGACCTAGAACCGCGTGGAGAGCGAGACCGAGAAGGTCTGGCCCAGGTCGTAGGTGTTGGCGTCCACCCGGCCGCCGCCCAGCACCTGGTACTCCTCGAAGTCTTCGCCGAGCAGGTTGCGGGCCTTGAAGGTGAACTCCAGCTCGCGGTCCCGGACGTCGAAGGCCTTGCGGTAGGTGAAGTCGACCGTCACGCCCGGTTCCTGCACGAGGTCGGGCTGGTCGGGCCGGCCGCGGGCCGAGATCCGCTTGCTGACATAGGTGGCCAGGATGGTGGCCTGGGAGCGGTGCTCCTCGTCCTCCCAGCCGAACTGGATGTTGGCCAGGTGCTTGGAGAGGCCCTGAAGCTGGCTGCCGTCCTTGACGTAGTCGAGCGCGCGGCGGGGCGCGCCGGCCCCGGCCAGCGGGTAGACGACGTCGTCCTCGCCCACCTTCACCTGCGAGTCCGAGAAGGTGTAGTTGGCGCCGACCAGCCAGCGCTTGCTGCCGAAGAAGGCGCCTTCGAACGGGCTGTCGAACAGCTTCTTGAAGTCGAGCTCAAAGCCGTAGAGCGAGGCCTTCGGCGCATTGACGTAGGTCTGGACGATCGTCGAGCCCTGCTCGCTGACCACCGACTCCACCGGACGATCCAGGTCTTTGTAGAACAGGCCGCCCGACAGGTACTGGTTGGCGGCGAAGTACCACTCGACGCGGGCGTCCAGGTTCAGGAGTTCGGTGTCGGTCAGGTACGGATTGCCGATGAACAGGCGGTCGGTGTCGGGATCGAAGTACTGCTGCGGCGCCAGTTCGCGGAACTGCGGGCGGGCGATGGTCTTCGAGGCGCCCAGGCGCAGCTGCATGTCCTCGGCGAAGTTGTAGGTCAGGGTCGCGGCCGGCAGGACGTAAGTCTCTTCCAGCGCGGTCGGCGTGGCCGCGGCCCCGCCGAACAGGTCGACGACCTGGACGGTCTGCTCGGCGTCCTCGACCCGCAGGCCGAAGGAGGTGCGCAGTCGCGGCAGGAACTCGGCGTCGACCTGGACGTAGCCGGCGTGGACCTTCAGGCCGGCCTCATAGGCCGCCGCGCCGTCGCCGCCGGTGATCTCGGTGAAGGTCAGGTAGCCCTGGGCCAGGTTGTAGTCCGACAGCAGGAAGTCGACCCGCTCGCGCTGGATGGCCAGCGGGATGGCGCCGCCCTGGTAGCGGAAGTCGCGGCGTTCGGCGTCGCGCTCGTTGTCCAGATAGGCGTACCCGCCGCTGAACTTGGCGTCGCGACCGCTGCTCAGCGGCAGGGTGTAGCCGACGTCGAAGCCGGCGCTGGCCATCGTGTCGTCGAGCGTGCTGAAGCTCGTCGAGTTCTGCTCCTGCGAGGCGGAGTGGTAGTAGACCCCGTTCTCCAGGCGATAGCGGATGAACTTCTCGTACGGCGCGTCGCGCTCGGACTTGGCGTAGGAGCCGCGCCAGTCGAAGTTCCAGGCGCCGAACTCATGCTTGCCCGACAACTGGGTGTCGTAGAGGTTCCGCTCGAACCACTCGGTGTAGGAGTCCAGCACTTCCTGGCCGGCGGCGTAGTCCTCGCCGGCGCGCTGGCGGGCCGACTTGGTGGTGTTGTGGACGTAGAGGTTGGTCCAGCGCACCTGATGGTCGCCCCACTCCAGGCCCAGGCCCACCAGGCCGTTCACGGTGACGTTGTTGCTGGTGTTGTTGAAGTTGTAGCTGGTGCGGGGCTCCAGCACGCCGTTCTGCTCGAGACCCTGCTGCTGGATCCCTTCGCGCGAGCGCCAGCTGTTCTCGAACCCGCCGATGGCGACCACGCCCAGGCGCGCGCCCGAGGCCAGCTCGAACGAGCGGCCGGCGCTGACGTCGGCCGAGAAGTTGCCGGGGATCTTGTTCTTGGTCTGGATCAGGTTCAGCGGCGCGTTGACCAGGCTGGAGCCGATGCGGATCAGCTGGGCGGCCGTGAAGTTGCTGGAATTGATGCGCTTGCCCGTGGCCAGCGCCTCGCGCAGCTCCGGCGGCTTCTTGCGCGTACCGTCGTCGTAGCCGAGGAAGTCGGTGTCCGAACCGTAGTAGGTCAGGCCCTTGTTCAGCGTGGTCTCGGTGTTGCCGCCGCCGCCGATCTCGACCTCGAAGAAGGCCTCGTCGGGAATGGCCACGGTCTGCAGGTCGATGACGCCGCCGCCGAACTCGCCCGGATAGTTCGGCGAGAAGCTCTTCTGCACCGTGGCGCCGGCCAGGATGGCCGCGGGGAACAGATCGAGCGGCACGACGCGCTGAAGCGGCTCGGGGCTGGGCAGCGGCGAGCCGTTCAACAGGGCCGAAGAGTAGCGCTCGCCAAGGCCGCGCACATAGACGAAGCGGCCCGACACCAGGCTGAGGCCGCTGACCCGGGTCAGGGCCTCGGCGGCGGTGCTGTCGCCGGCGCGCTTGAGGTCTTCCTGCGTCAGGAAGCTGGCGACCTCCGAGGTCGTGCGCATCGGCTCGGGGATGTTGCGACCCAGGATGAGGACTTCCTCGACCACATTGGGGGTCTCTTCGGGATCGAGCGCCGCGAACTGGCGCGGCGCGGGGGTTTCGGCTGCGCCCGGCTGCGGCTGGGCGGCGGGGGTCGTCTGCGCCATGGCGATCTGCGGCGCGACCAGCGCCGACGTCGCGAGCAGGAGGCCGCTCAGGGGCCGGAACAGCATGTTCATCACGGGAACCTTGGGATTGTCGGGCGTCGGGAAGCGGGGGCGACGCGCGGCCGCCCCCAACCGGATCAGCAGGTCGAGCCGCTGGTCAGGCCGCAGGTCCAGCCCTGCCACCAGGTGTCGTTGCCGTCCTTGACCGCCCCGATGTAGCCGGGGTTCACCAGGAAGCTGCTGAGGCTGGTGATGTTGGCGTAGGGCGTGCGGGCCGCCTCGTTGGCGCCGTTGATGAAGGTGCCCGTCAGCGTCGAGGTGTGGCTCGACGTGTTGTTGGTGCCGGCGTTGAACAGCGCCGCGACCGCCGTGGCGTCGACGTTGGTGTCGTTGGTGAACGGCGTGGCGCAGGCCAGGGCCACCGAGTGGAAGGCGACCTGGGTGGTGGCGTCGTCGATGTCGACGCAGCCGGCGGTGGCGGCGGTCATCTGCACCACCGTGTTGACCCACACGTTGTTGGTCGAGGTGTTGGCCACCAGCAGATCGTTGCCCGAGCCGCCGCGACCGATGACGGTCCAGTTGGCGAACTTGGGGTTCGAGCGCGGCGCGGTGCCGGCGCTGCTGGTTTCGAAGGCGCGGTTACCGCCGTTGGCGCGCTGGACGATGATGCCGAACTGCAGGGCGCCGTTGTAGCCCGTGTCGGTGTCGATGCTGTCGTCGTCGTTGCCGGTCAGGACCAGGTACTTGCCGTTGACGTTGCCGCCGAAGAACTCGATGCCGTCGTCGCTGCTGTTGTGCACCTGGATATGGTCGAAGGTGGTGCCCGAGCCGACGCCGGCCAGGGTGATGCCGTTCAGCTCGTTGTTGGCGACGATGACGAAGCCCGAGTGCTGGACGCGCAGGTAGCGCATGACGCCGCTGTTATCCTGCAGGCCGCTGCCGCCGTAGAAGGCGTTGGTGCCTTCGACCTGGGCCTCGCAGCCGGCCGTGCCCGGCGTGGCGCCGGCGCCCGAGCAGTTGCTGATCGGCGCACGGCCGAGAATGACGAGACCGCCCCACTGGCCGATCGAGTCGACGCCCGTCTGGCCTTCGATGCTCTGCTTGCTGGTGAAGACGATCGGGTTGGTGGCCGTGCCCTCGGCGAAGATCTGCGAGCCGCGGTTGACGACGATGTAGTCGAGACCGGCCGAACCGAAGACCTTCACGCCGGCTTCGACAGTCAGCACGCCGCGCGAACGGCCGGCGATTGGCGCGTTCGGGTCGCCGCCCTGGTCCTGGCCGACGTCGACGCGGCCGCTGACCGAGTAGACGGTGCCGGCGCGCAGCGGCACGACGAGGTTGCCGGTGATCAGCTGCGGCAGCTGGCAGTTGCGCAGCGTGGCGTTGGCGACGGTGCCGACATTGGCGAAGCCGGTCGGACAGTCGGCGGCCGGCGTGCCCGGAGGCGGGGTGGTCGGATTGGTCGGGTTCGAGCCGCCGCCGTTGCCGAAGCCGCCTTCGCCCGGAGACGCGACGCCGTCGGCGCCGCCGCAGCCCGCAAGCGCCAGGGAGGCGCTCAGCGCGAGCGCGATCAAGCTAACGTTTCCAACGCGGTTCATGACGGTTCTCCATTGGGCAGCCGCAAACAGGGCGGCGAAGACCCCCGGTCCCCACCAATGGAAAAAGCCTCGCCCTTCCCGCCCTGGATCGGCGGGCTACAGAGCCGCGAAGACAGTTAGCCCAAAGTTTTGTGACACATTTTCTGAGCAATAATTTGATACAAAGCCGTAATGATCAGAATCCAAAAAGTGGTCGTATGTCTAAAATAGAGCGAACCATGCGCTCTTCTTCAGACATCTGCGCGAAGCGGAAATCATCGCGACGCCTGACCTTGAAGCGACAGACCGATGACGCATTTCGGCTTCCAGATACCCGATGAACTCGCCGAACAGTTCGACTCCTACGCCGCAACGCGCGGCGGGCGTTCGGCGGCCCTGCGGGCCCTCGTCTCGCAATGCCTGTCGGAGGGGGGCGGCGCGCCGCCGCGACCAACGCCCGAGCCTGTCAGTCAGGCCCAGACCAGCTCGGTGGCGGTGCTGCTGACCAGGGACGACCGGCTGCGCCTGGACGAAGAATGCCAGGTCACCGGCATGACGCGCGGCCAGTGGCTCGTGGCCTGCGCCCGCAACCGGCTGCACGGCACTCGCCACTTCGGCCAGGTCGACAGGGACCGGATCGCGCGGATCGCCCGCGAGATGCGCGAGATGAAGTCCAGCCTGCACCGCTACGCCAGCGCCATCCAGCGCGCCCCGCGCGACCTGGCGGTCGTCGAGAAGCATCAGAGCCTGATCGGCCACCTGTCGGCGCAGGTCGAGCGGGGCTTGCGCGCCATCGAAGGCGCTTTCCGGGGCAACGACCACTACTGGAGCGGCAAGCCCGCCGAGCCTCGCCCGACCGAGGAACGGCGCATCGCCCCCGCCGCGTCGGCGGCGGAGGCGTCGCTCTAGGCTATTCGGCGGCGGCCAGGGCCCCGGCGTAGCGGTTGACCGCGAAGTCCAGGCCCAGGTTCTCGCGGAAGGTCGAACCTTCGTAGTCGGTGCGATAGATCCCCCTCGCCTGCAGGATCGGCACGACCAGCTCGACGAAGGCCTCCAGCTGGCCCGGCAGGCTTTCGAACAGCACGAAGCCGTCGGCGGCGCGGCCTTCGAACCAGGCCTGCAGGCTGTCGGCGACGACTTCCGGCGCGCCGACGAAGTGGCCGCGCGGCGTGGCGAAGCGCAGGGCCGTCTCGCGCAGGGTCAGGTTCTCGGCCTTCACGGCGGCGACGATGCGGTTGACCGAGCTCTGGTTGGAGTTGGCCCCGAACGCGGCGGCCTCCAGCGGGAACGGGCCGTCGGGATCGTGCTGGGAAAAGTCGTACTCGTTGAACGGCCGGGCCAGCATCGACAGGGCGTTGTCGAGCGAGACCAGCTCGGTCAGCTCCTTGTAGAGCGCCTCGGCCTCCTGCGCCGTCTTGCCGACAACCGGGCGGGCGGCGGGCAGGACCTGCAGCTGGTCGGGATCGCGGCCGAAGCCGGCGGCGCGGGCCTTGATGTCCTTGTAGTAGGCCTGGGCGGCGTCGAGATCCTCGTGCGAGACGAAGATGGCGTCGGCGCGCTTGGCGGCGAAGGCCTTGCCGTCCTCGGAGGCGCCGGCCTGGAAGATCACCGGCTGGCCCTGGGGCGAGCGGCTGATGTTCAGCGGCCCCTTCACCGAGAAGAACTCGCCCTTGTGGTTCAGGGCGTGCAGCTTGGCCGGGTCGAAGAACTGGCCGCCGGCCTTGTCGAAGGTCAGGGCGTCGTCCTCCCAGCTGTCCCACAGGCCCTGGACGACGTCGAGATACTCGCCGGCCAGGCGGTAGCGCACGTCGTGGGCGTAGTGCTTCTCGCGGCTGTAGTTGGCGGCGCTGCCTTCCAGCCAGGAGGTGACGACGTTCCAGCCGGCGCGACCGCCGCTGATGTGGTCCAACGACGAGAACTGCCGGGCGACGTTGAACGGCTCGCTGTAGCTGACCGTCAGGGTGCCCACGAGGCCGATGTTGCTGGTGGCGCCGGCCAGGGCCGACAGGATGGTCAGCGGCTCGAAGCGGTTCAGGTAGTGCGGGCTCGACTTCTCGGTGATGTAGACGCTGTCGGCGACGAACAGGAAGTCGAACTTGCCGGCTTCGGCGACACGGGCCTGGCGCTTGTAGAATGAAAAGTCGGTGCTGGCGCTTGGCTGGGCGTCGGGATGGCGCCAGTCGCCCCAGCCGGGGCCGACCCCGTGCAGGATGAAGCCGAGCTTGAGTTGGCGGGGCTGGGACATCGGGCCGTTCCGTTGGCTGAAAATGACGGAACCTGCTTACGAAGCCCCCTGCCCGCGATCCAACGAGATGGTCTCAAGCCCCTGATCAGGCTTGGAAATAAGGCGCATCGCCCTTGATCGTCACCCGCTCGACCACGCGCTCCACCGGCCAGTAGTCGAGCACGGCGTAGTGCTGGGTGGCGCGGTTGTCCCAGAAGACGATGGCGTTCTCGCTCCAGCGGAAGCGGACCTGGTATTCCGGCGCCTTCACGCGGTCGAGCAACTCGGCCAGCAGGCTCGCGGCCTCGTCGTCTGGCAGGCCAAGGATCCGCGTCGTGAAGACCTTGTTGACGAAGAGATGCGGCTGCCCGGTCTCAGGGTGGGTGCGCACCACCGGATGGGCCTGGGGCGGATAGGCCGCCCGCAGTTCCTGCCGCTTGGCCTCGTCGATGCGGTAGCCGTAGCTCTGCAGGATGTCGTGCTCGGCGCTCAGCCCCGCCAGCCTGTCCTTCAGCGGTTGGGGCAGGTCGGCATAGATGGCGGCGGTGTCGGCGAACAGGGTGTCGCCGCCCGACGGCGGCAGGGTGCGGGCGCGTAGCACCCCGCCCATCGACGGCGCGGGACGGAAGGTGACGTCGGTGTGCCACTTGTTGGCCGCCCGCACGATCGGGACGATGGCCTCGCGCAGCTTCATGCCGTCGGCGGCCTCGATGTGCAGGATCTCCGGGAAGCCCGGCACGTGGGCGGTGACCGGATGACCCTCCAGGTCGCCGAAATAGCGGCCGAAGCGGACGTGGTCCTCGTGGCTGATGTCCTGGTCGCGGAAGAACACCACCTTGTGGCGCAGCAACGCCGCGCGGATGGCCGCGACGATCTCGGGCTCCAGGGGCCTAGTGAGATCGAGGCCGGAGATCTCGGCGCCCAGCACCGGCCCGGCGGGGGTGACCGTCAGGCCGGCGTAATCGGGCGCGTCGCCCGCTGAGATCGGGGTCAAGGCGTTCATCGCGTCCTCCCAAGGACATCGCCGCTTCGAGAACGACGTTATCCTACTGTAGGCATGGGAATTGGATGGGCTCAAGCCGCCTTGCGGCGGCCCCCTCCGGCCCTCCGGGCCACCTCCCCCAGAGGGGTAGGATCTTTTGCCCTCACACCGCCGCAGGCGCCGGGGTCAGGGCGCGCACGGCGGCGATGATCGGGTCGGCTTCGGTGCGGGCCAGCCAGTCGGGGCTGACGTCGGCGAAGCGGACGACGCCCTTGCGGTCGATCACAACCACGGCCGGCTGCGGCAGCTCCCAGGTCCCCGTGCCGGTGACGTCGCCGATGAAACTGCCCTTGGCCCGCTGGGCGTCCTGGCTGGCCTGGTCGGCGACGTAGGTGACGCCGAACCGGCGCCCCAGTTCATTGCCGAGATCGGCGGCGACCTTGTAGCTGAGGCCGTGGCGCGCGCGGATCTCGCCCAGACGCTCGGGAACCTGCGGGCTGACGGCTGTCAGGGTCGCGCCGATCGCCGCCAGGGCCGGCGCCAGGCGCTCTTCGTAATAGGGCAAGGCGATATTGCAGGCCGGGCAGCCGGCGAAGCGGAAGAAGATCAGCACCGCCGGCCCTTTGGCGGTCAGGGTCTCCAGGGTCAGGTCGCCGCCCTCGACGTCCTTCAGCACGAAGGGCGCGACCTTGTCGCCGACCTTGACCCAGGCGTCCGGATCGGCGGCTTCGACCAGGCGGGCGCGCTGGTCGATGTTGATCTTCAACGCCGCCGGCTCCCAGGTGCGGACGCGTTCGGCATGCAGAGCGGCCAGGCGCTCGCGCAGGGTGTCTTGGCTCATTTGGTCCTCCCGTCCTCGGTTCGAGCGGTCTTGGCGTCGGCGTCTTCGATCGCCATCAGGCGGGCGCGCTCGAAGATCGCCCCCATGCGCCAGTGCTGGTTGGTGTGGGTGGCGGCGTGCTCGTCCCAGCCGCTGTCGCGCCGGAAGACGCCGACATCGCCCGTGGCCAGGGCCTGCTGCGGGGTGATCCCCGCGACACGGTCGGTCTGCGGCCAGACGAACAGGGCGTCTTCCGGACAGTAGAGTTCGCACAGGTAGCAGGTCTGGCAGTCGGCCTGGCGGGCGATCACCGCCTTGCCGCCCGGCCCACGCGCCAGCACGTCGCTGGGGCAGACCTCGACGCACGAGCCGCAGCCGCCGCAGCGGTCGTCGATCACGACCTCGATCATGCGACGGCCTCCAGCCTGGCGTTTTCAGGGCTGGCCGCCTCGAAGCGGGTGACGACATGGTCCAGGCCCTGGGCGCGCTGGCGCGACGCCAGGCGGGGATCCATGCCCGGCGCGTCCTCGCGGCGGTGCATGCCCCGGCTTTCGCGGCGTTGCAGGGCGCTGGCCTTGCTCCAGCGGGCGGCGGCGACCAGGGCGGCCGCCTCGCGAGCACGCAGCAGCCCCCTGCCCCAGCCGCCGGCATGGGCGGCGATCTCGCCCCAGGCCTCGTCGAGTTTCTCACCGGAGGCGGCCAGGGCCTCGCCCGTGCGGAAGATGTTGCGGTCGTAGGCGCCCATCTCGTCGCGGACGGTCTGGACGGCGGCCGGCAGGTCCACGCTCGCCAGACGGCTGGTGGGCCGCAGCCCAGCCTGGCCGATGTGATGCAGGCGCCCCAAGGCGTTCCCACGCTGGCGGGCGAACGCCGCCGCGCCCTGCCCGGCCCACTGGCCCGACGACAGCGCCCAGGACGAGTTCACCGCCCCGCCGCCCGAGATCGCGCCGGTGACCAGCTCGCGGCTGGCCGCGTCGCCGGCGGCGAACAGGCCCGGCACGGCGGTCTGGCAGAGCCGGCCGTCGATGCGCAGCCCGCCGATGCCGCGCACCGTGCCCTCGGAGACGAGCGAGACCTCGAACCGCTCGGCATAGGCGTCGACGCCCATGCGGGCGAAGGGGCGCACAAAGTTGGGCTGCACCTGGGGCATCACCTCGCGGATGTCGCGCGGGATGCGGTCGAGCCGGCAGTAGAGCCGCCCCTTCAGCAGGGCGCGGGCCAGGTGCGGGCTGACGTCCGGCCCGGCCGGAATGTCGAGTTCTTTGTCGGCCTCGTCGAACCAGCGGGCGAAGGCGAAGCTCATCGAGCGAGCCATGTTCGTGCCCGCCTGCATGGGCGTGTAGTAGTTGGTGAACTCCATCCCCGAGAGATCCGCCCCGGACTCGACGCCCATCAGCAGGCCGTCTCCGGTGTTGGTCGCCGATCCCAGCAGGCGCGAGGCGAAGGCGCAGCCGCCAGTGGCCAGCACCACCGCCCGGGCCCGGATGGTCCACGGCCGCTCGCCGCGCAGGGCGACGCCCGCAGCCCCGGTGACCACGCCATCGGAATCCGTCAGCAGTTCCAGCGCCGGATGGTGGTCGAGGATGGTCGCCCCAGCCTCCAGGGCGAAGGCGCGCATGGCCCGCATGTATTCGGGACCGCGCAGGCCCCGGTACTGAACCCGTCCCTGCTCGTCGGTCGAGAAGGCGTAATGCTTGGCCAGCTGCGGCAGGCTGGTCCAGGTCAGGTCGAGGATCCGCGCCATCCAGTCGGGATCGCCCAGGCCCAGCGAGCGCTTCAGCCGGTCGGCGACGGCCGCCTCGCGATGCTCGGGCGGAACCCACCAGTGGCCGGGACCGGCCGTGGCGGTGACGCCGCTGGTTCCGCACCAGCCCTTGTCGGCCAGGATCACCCGCGCGCCTTCCCGCGCCGCCGCGATGGCGGCCCAGGTTCCGGCCAGCCCTCCGCCGATCACCAGGACGTCGGTTTCCCAGTGGGAGGTATCGTCGTCCTGCGCCATCAGGCGATCGCCGCGTTGAACGAGGCGTCGAAGGCGCCCGCGGGATCCAGCTCCGACCTGATCGCCCCGGCCGCGCGGAAATGGTCGAGCAGTGAGCGCGCCTCGGCCACCGACGTCTCGTCGATCGGCACGGGCACGGCCTTGTAGTTGCTGACCGTCCAGCGGGCGATGTCGAGCGACAGGCCCGTCTCCTTCGAAAGCACGGCGGCGAAGGCGTCGGGGTTCTGGGCGGCCCAGCGACGGGCCTTGGCTAGGCGGCGCAGGAAGTCCTCGATCTGGGGCCGCTTGGTGAGGATCGCCTTGACGCTGGCGGCCTCGTAGCCGTTGCCGCTGAGATAGCCCTCGCCGTCGGCCAGGACCCGCGCGCTGTCGTGCAGCCGGGCCAGCGCCACGTACGAGCCCCAGGTCACCCAGGCGTCGATGGAGCCGGCGGTGAAGGCGGCCTTGGCGTCGCCGGGACTGAGGAACACCACTTCGACATCCGTCGCCGAGAGCCCGGCCTTCTCGATCACCCGCAGCAGCAGGTAGTGGCCGATTGAGCCCCGTCCCGTGGCGATCTTCTTGCCCTTAAGGTCGGCGGGCGCGCGGATGCTCGAGTCCTTTGGCACGAGGATCGCGGTGGAACGGCCGCCGCTGCGGCCGGCCTGCACGGCCTTGATCTTCGCGCCGCTGGCATAGGCGAACAGGAACGGCGCATCGCCGGCCTCGCCGAGATCGACCGCCCCCGCGCCCAGGGCCTCGAGCAGTGGCTGGGCGGCCGGGAACTCGCTCCATTCGATCCTGTAGGGAACGCCTTCCAAGGCGCCCGAGGCGATCAGCACCGCCTTGGTGCCGCCGCGCTGGCTGCCGACCTTGAGCGGGGCGGCGGCCTCGCCCTTGCCGCAGGCGGAGAGCCCGGCCCCAATCCCGACAAGCGCGCCAAAACCGATGATGAGCTGACGTCGATCCATGCCGCCCTCCCCTTAGAAGCGTTGGGTCAGGCGGGCGTAATAGTAGCCGCCGGTGATGCCGAAGGGCGAGAACAGGCCGTATTGCAGCGTTCCCTGGTCGGCGTTCACGATGCCGATCTTGTCGGGATACTGGTCGAACAGATTGTTGGCCCCGATCGCGATGTTGGTGTTCGGCCGGACGTCCCAGGCGATGTCGAGGTCGGCGACCCACTTGGGGCTGTAGGTCCGGTCCAGGCTCACCGACGTGCCGGCCTCGGTGTATTCGCCGTAGCGTGTGCCCCGCAGGCTGGCGCTCACCGCGCCGCGGCTCCAGACCGCGCCCAGCACCACCTTCTCGCGCGGGGTTCCGACGGTGAGGTCGGAGATCTTCTGGCGGTCGAACAAGACGAGGTTCGGATTGACCGCCTTGAGGATGGCCGGGGTCTGCGCGACGTCGCGGACCTTGGTCTTGTTGAAGGCGTAGGCGGCGTTGAGGTTGAGGCGGCCGGCCGAACCGAGGTCGAAGCCGTACTCGGCCACGAAGTCGATCCCCGTGGTCCGGGTCGAGACGGCGTTGGTGTAGTAGGTCGCCGTCAGCCCCTGCGGGAAGCGGGCCAGCAGGCCGACCAGGGCCGGCTGCGAGGAGAGCTGGGTCACCGACAGGTCGAGGTTGCTGGTGTCGACGATGCGGTCGTCGATATCGATCTGGTATGCGTCGAGCGTCAGGCGCAGGCGCGGCAGCGGCTCTGCGGTGATCCCGAAACTGTAGTTGGTGGACGTCTCGGGCTTGAGCGGGCTGGCGCCCAGGGCCTTGGCCTCGGCGGTGTCGGTGCGCAGCACCTTGGTCGGGAAGGTCAGGTACTCGCCCGGGGTGCAGGGCGCGCCGCGGAAGGCGTTGTTCGGCGCGGCCGGGCACAGGCTGCCGGAGATGGTCGAGGTGGCGAACACCGTCTGGCCCAGCGACGGGGCGCGGAAGCCGTTGCTGACCGTGGCGCGCAGGGCGTAGCCGGGCAGGAACTCCCAGCGGGTGGTCAGCTTGCCGCTGGTGGTGTCGCCCACGTCGCCGGTGTAGCGCTCGTGGCGGACCGCCGCGCCGACGTACCAGTTTTCAGTCAGGTCGGTCCCGACATCGAGATAGGCGGCATAGGAATGGCGGGTGGCCGAGCCGGCGTCCTCCGGCGCTGTGCCGGCATAGGACGACAGGCCCGGATTGGGCCGCAGGCCAGCGAACGGCTGGCCGGCCGGGATCACGTAGTCGCCGACGATGTAGGACGCCTCGTCCCCGGCCTCGATCAGGAAGCGCTCGTAGCGGTGCTCCAGCCCCCACGACACCTGCAGCGGCCGGGGCAGCACGCCCTCGAACGAGCGGGTGACGTCGAGGTTGTTGGTCCATTGCTGGAACTGGTGGGTCGACAGGTGGAAATAGGTCGGGCTGTCGGGACCCAGGGTGGCGTTCAGGGTGTTCTGGCCGTCGAGCTGGGCGTGGTCCTGGGCGAAGGTGGTCGAGGCGTCCCAGGCCCAGCCGGCCTTCTCGCCACGCGCGCCGAAGCTGGTCTGCCAGTCCAGCTCGAAGATCCGGCGCAGGGCGTTGAAGCCGTTGGGATAGACCTCGGGCAGCGAGTTGCGGTTCAGCGGCCGGCCGGCCGTGACGCCGGTCACTGGCGCCAGGTTCGGCAGGAAGCTTCCGGTCACCTTCTTGGACGAGCGGTGGCTGACCGTGCCGCTGGAATAGAGGGTCAGGTCGCGCCAGGGCAGTTCGGCGTTGTAGGCCGTGGCGATGATGTCCTCCTCGCCCGGGCCGTAGCTGGCGCCCCAGAAGTAGCGATCGGCCGTGGCGTCGCGCGGATCGGGCGTCACGGTGGTCACGCCGCCTACGGTCGTGACGGTCGGCTGGTAGAGGTACTGGGCGCGCGAGGGCACGGCGCGCGAGGCGGCCTCGTTGTTCTTCCAGTTGATGGCCAGTTGCAGGAAGCCGCCGTCGTCGCCCAGGGCGCGGCCGAAGTTCAGGCTGGCGGCGCGGGTGTCGCCGTCGCCGAGGTAGTTCTGGCCGCCCGTGTAGGAGAAGGCTCCGCCTTGCGTGTCCTTCTTCAGGATGATGTTGACGACGCCGGCGATGGCGTCCGAGCCGTACTGGGCCGAGGCGCCGTCGCGCAGCACCTCGATGCGTTCGATGGCCGAGGCCGGAATCAGGTCGAGGTCGACCGGCACGCCGCCGCGCCCCACCCGGGCCAGGTTGTTGATCAGCGAGGTGGTGTGGCGGCGCTTGCCGTTGACCAGGAACAGGGCCTGGTCGCCGTTGAGGCCGCGCAGGGTGATCGCCCGCACCGTCCACGAGGTGCCGCCGCCGTTGACGCCCGGCAGGTTGAACGAAGGGATCAGGGTGTTGAGCACTTCCTTGAGGCCCACCTTGCCGGTGGCGGTCAACTGCTCGGACGAGATGACGTCGATCGGCGCGGGGCTGTCGGCGACGGTGCGGCGCACGCCGCGCACGCCGGTGACGACCACGCCGTCCAGCGCGTCGGCCGCCGCGTCGGGCGCATCGGCGGCCGGTATCGGCTCGGCGGCCAGGGCCGCGCCCGAGGCGCAGGCCAGCAGCAGTCCGGCGAAGGCCGAGCGCTTCAGGGTCTTGGACGAGGAAACAAAGGTCAAAAGTCTATCCCCCGCGCGGGGCGCATCGGCCCGGCGTCGTTCTTGGTCTTTCAGAAGTCGGAAGGTCGGCGGCGCGACTTCGGCGGGCCGCGCCGTCCAGACGTCATGCAGGCTTGCGCTCGCGGTACGGCACGTCGTCGGAGCCGATCAGCACGCGCTCCATCACCCGCGGGAAGTCGCCGTAGTCGCGCACGGCGTAGTGCAGGCCCGCGCGGTTGTCCCACAGGGCCACGGAATTCGGCCGCCAGCGGAAGCGGGCGTGGTGCTCGGGCTTCTTCACCTCGTCATAGAGGCGAGCCAGCAACGCCTTGCTCTGGTCCGGCGCCAGGTCGACGAAGCGCGGCTTGAGGCTGTAGTTGATCCAGAAGATCTCCTGGCCCGTCTCCGGATGGGTGCGGATGGCCGGGTGGGCGGTCAGCGGATAGCGCTCGCCCGAACGGTTCAGGGCGTCCTGGTAGTCGTGGATGACGTAGAGCTCGTCAACGGCGGCCTTCAGGTCGTCGGGCAGGCCCTTCCAGATGGCGTGGCCATCGGCCCAGATCGTGTCGCCGCCGACCTCGGGAATGTGCACGGCCTTCAGCACCGCGCCGAACGACGGGTTCACGCGCCAGCTGGTGTCGGTGTGCCAGTGGTTCTCGCGGATGTCGTACTTCTTGAAGGCCTCGGCCGAGATCGGCTGCACCGCGCGGTGCGTTTCGACGCCGCCGGTCGGATGGGCGTAGACCTCGCCGAAATTGGCGGCGAAGGCCAGCTGCTGGTCGCGGGTGATGTCCTGGTCGCGGAAGAACAGCACCTTGCGGTCGAGCAGCAGCGCCTTCAGGGCGTCGCGCTGCTCGCGGGAAAGCGTCTGGCGCAGGTCGATCCCGGCGACTTCGGCGCCGATGGTCGGGCTGACGGGCGTGACGGTCAGGCCAAGGGTCTCGCGGACCTGGTCGAGGACGGCGCTCATGGGAACCTCCTTGCAGCCGACGCGATACGGTCGGCGGAGGCGAACATGGCCAGCACGCCCAAATGGCGCGAACGAGTATTTCTCAGAAAGAATTCAGAGATTTATATATCGCGAACCGCAATAAACGGCATTGGCCGCGCGCATATTTCAGCGGCGTGAATGAGCAGGATCAGCCATCCTCGACAGCGCGCTTGCGCCCCGTCCGACGATCGCCGAATAAACTCCTATCGATTTCGTAGAGTTTTCTGAGCATGGCCTCGCCACCAACGCCCGTGATCGCCGTGGTCGGCGCAGGTTTCAGCGGCGTGATGACCGCCCTGCACCTGCTGCGGGACGGCGCGGCCGTGCGGGTCATCCTCTTGGAGCGCAACGCGCCGGTCGGGCTGGGCGCGGCCTACGCCACCCATAATCCCAGCCACCGGCTGAACGTCCGCGCCGGCAACATGAGCGCCTGGCCCGACCGTCCGGGCGACTTCGTGGCCTGGCTGCGGGGTCTGGGACTGGATGTCGGCCCCGGCGACTTCGCCACGCGCGGCGACTATGGACGCTACCTGCAGGCCCTGCTCGCCGAGATCGTCGAAGGCCCGGAAGGCGCCGGCCGCCTGGTGATCGCGCCGGACGCCGTGGTCGGGCTGGAGCCCGGCGGCGACGGTTGGCGGCTGACCACCGCCATGGGCCGTCCCATCCTGGTCGACGCCGTGGTGCTGGCGCTCGGCAATCCCCCGCCCTGCCGCCCGCCGGGGGTGACCGAAGCCCTGGCCGCCTCGAGCGCCTATGTCGCCGATCCCTGGCGCTGGGACCCGGCTCGCCTGCCGTCCGGCCCCGTGCTGCTGCTGGGAACGGGCCTGACGATGGTGGACCTGGCCTTGAGCCTCGAAGACGCCGCGCCCGGCCGCTCGATCATCGCCCTGTCGCGACGCGGCCTCATGCCCCGGGAGCACGAGGGCGAGCCGCCGGCCCGGCCGCCCTCGCCGCCGGCCTCTGACATTCCGCCGCTAGCCGCCCTCGCCTGGCTGCGCCGCACGGCGGCCGAGCACGGCTGGCGCACCGCCGTCGACGCCCTGCGCCCGGCCACCCACGACCTCTGGCGGGGCTGGAGCGTGGCCCACAAGCAGGCCTTCCTGCGCCACGCGCGGCCCTTCTGGGACGTGCATCGTCACCGCCTGTCGCCCGAGGTCGCCTCACGGGTCGCCGGCCTGCGTCGCTCGGGCCGCCTGAAAGTCGCCGCCGGCAAGATCGTGCGCTTGGCCGAAGCCGAGGACGGCCGGGTCGAAGGCGCTTGGCGGCCGCGCGGCGAGACCGCCTCGCAGCCGTTCTCGGTCTCGGCGGTGATCAACGCCACGGGCCCGACCGGCGACGTGACCCGATCGACCGATCCTTTGCTGCTCGACCTGATCCGGCGCGGCCTGGCGCGGCCCGATCCCCTGCGCCTGGGCCTCGACGTCGACGCCGACAACCGCCTGCTCGACATGTCGGGCTGCGCCAGCCGCACCCTGTTCGCGGTCGGCCCTGTCACGCGCGGGGCCTGGTGGGAGATCAACGCAGTGCCCGACATCCGCGGCCAGGCGGCGCAGGTGGCCGCCGCCGCCCTGGCGGCGACGCGACGCGGTTAGAGCTCCAGCGCCGCGGTGTGGATCAACTCCGACAGCTTGCCGATCGACGGGTGCGGAGCCGGGCCGGTGCGACGGACATAGGCCACCTTCGGCAGGCTGGGCAGGGCCGCGTCGGGGATCGGCTGGGCGTCCGGACGGAACAGGCTGGTGCGGCAGGTGACCGCCAGGCCCGACTGCACCGCCGCGCGCAGGGCCGAGAGGCTGGGGGTCTCCAGAGCCACCCGGTAGGGTCGCCCTTCCCGCTCCAACGCCGCAAGGGCCGCATCGCGAAAGCGGCACGGCGCCTCCAGGATCGCCAGCGGCAGGACGTCCAGCTTGGTCAGGTCCGCATCGCCGTGCCAGACCATCGGCACGGTCCGCGCCGCGGCGGGATCGTCATAGGCCCCCATGCACAGGATCACGTCCAGGCGGTCGCTGCGCAGCAGATCCAGCAGTTCGGGCGAGCCAGCCACCCTCACCTGCAACTGGGTGTCGGGATTGAGCTGGGCGAAACGAGCCAGCACGCCCGACAGCAGGGTCTCGGCGAAGTCCTGAACCAAGCCCACCCTGGCAGGCCCGGCCAGGGCGTCGCCGGTCAACGCCACCACCGCCCGGTCGTTCAGCGCCAGGATATCCCGGGCGTGGCCCAGCAGGGTCTGGCCGGCCGGGGTCAGCGAAAGACGCCGCCCCTCACGGTGAAACAGCGGCGTCAGAACGGTCTCCTCCAGCCGCTTCATCTGCAGGCTCAGGGCCGACTGGGTGACGAAGACGCGCTCGGTGGCGCGCAGCATCGAACCGCTGTCGACGATGGCCACGAAGCTGCGGAGAAGTTCGGTCGGAAGGTTGGTCGGCATCTGGCGTCCCGTCTACCCCGTTGAGGAACTCTAATAAGACCCCTGAGGATAAGTCTATTGATCGAGTAGGAATTCAGCGTCCATCTCTGTGAAGCAACGGCGCCCCCGCCGCAACGGTCACAGCGATGGAAGCGCCCCGATGTCTTTGGCGATCGCCGATAGAATTTCTTCAGCCAGGCCCTTTCGATGGCCTCGCCTCTCGCGAGCCCGCTGGCTGTCTCCGGTGCTGCTTCTGGCCTTGTGGGAGTTGGGATCGCGGCTCGGCGTGATCCCCGAGCGGGTGCTGGCCGCGCCCTCGACGGTGGCCGAAACCTTCTGGGCGCTGACCATCTCCGGCGAGCTGCCCGCCAACCTGCTGGTGTCGCTGGCGCGGGCCGCCGCCGGCCTGGCGATCGCGCTGGCCGTGGCTGTGACCCTCGGACTGGTCGCCGGTCTGTCGCGCCTGGGCGAGACCGCGATCGACCCGCTGATGCAGATCAAGCGGACCATCCCGTCCCTGGCCCTGACCCCGCTGTTCATCGTCTGGTTCGGCATCGGCGAGACGCCGAAGATCGTGCTGATCGCGGTGGCGACCACCTTCCCGATCTACCTGAACCTCTTCGCCGGAGTGCGCGGCATCGACGTGCGGCTGGTCGAGGCCGCCCGGAGCTTTGGCCTGTCGGGCTGGAGCCTGGTGCGCGAGGTGATCCTGCCGGGCGCCCTGCCCTCGTTCTTCGTCGGCCTGCGCTACGCCCTGGGCGTGTCGGTGCTGGTGCTGGTGGTGGCCGAGCAGATCAACGCCCAGGCGGGCCTTGGCCACCTGATCAACAACGCCCGCGATTTCATGCGGACCGACATCATCGTCGTCTGCCTGCTCGTCTACGCCCTGCTCGGCCTCGGCGCCGACGCCCTCGTCCGCACGCTGGAGCGCCGCGCTCTGGCCTGGCGGCCCAGCCTCGTGGAGCAATGACCATGGTCCAGCCGCGCATCCGCCGCCGCGCCTTCGACACCGTATCGCCCGCGCCGGCTTCGCCGTCGATCGCCCCGCCGTCCGTCGCCCCGGCCGTGAAACTGACCGGCTTCGTCCGTCAGTTCGGCGAGAACCGGGTCATCGACGGCCTCGACCTGTCGATCGCGCCGGGCGAGTTCGTCGCCCTGCTGGGCGCCAGCGGCTCGGGCAAGACCACCCTGCTGCGCACCCTGGCCGGGCTGGATCCGGTCGGCGACCAGGACGTCACGACGCCGAGCACCCGCGCCGTGGTGTTCCAGGACGCCCGCCTGCTGCCGTGGAAGAAGGTCTGGCGCAACGTCGCGCTGGGCCTGAAGGACCCAAGTTTCAAAAAGGGGGGCGTCCGGGCCAGAGCCGAAGCGGCGCTGAAGGAGGTCGGCCTCGGCCACCGCCTCGACGCGTGGCCCTCCACCCTCTCCGGCGGCGAGGCTCAGCGCACGGCCCTGGCCCGCGCCCTCGTACGCGAGCCGGGCCTGCTGCTGCTCGACGAGCCGTTCGCGGCCCTCGACGCCCTGACCCGGCTGAAGATGCACGATCTGGTCCTCAACCTCTGGCACGAGCACAAGCCGGCCGTCCTGCTGGTCACCCACGACGTCGACGAGGCCATCTCGCTGGCCGACCGCGTGCTGGTGCTCAACAAGGGCAGGATCGCCGCCGAGGAGCACATCACGCTGGAGCGCCCGCGTGCGCCGGACGCGCGCTTCCAGGCCATTCGCCGTCGCCTGCTCGGTCACCTGGGCGTCGAGGCGCCCGTTTCCCTGCAAGAGGCCCCGCACGAGGGCGCCCTGATCGCCTTCCCGACCGGCGAGGCCGTGCAGTGAGCACCGCCGCCGCCCGCCGCCTGGAGCCTTCCCCGCGCCTGCCCGACCTGGACGCGGTGCTGCCGGGCCTGACGCAGGCCTTCGCCGCCACCGCCGGCCGTCACGACCGCGAGGCCAGTTTTCCCTTCGCCAATTTCCAGGCCCTGCACGAGGCGGGCCTGCTGGCCCTGACCGCGCCCAAGCGCCTCGGCGGCCTGGAAAGCGACCTGCCGACCGCCCTGAAGGTGGTCTCGGCCGTCGCCCGGGGCGAGCCGGCCACAGCGCTCGTCCTGGTGATGCAGTACCTGTTCCACGCCTCGGTCGAGGGGCGTTCGGGCTGGCCCGAGCACCTGAAGCAGCGGGTCATCGGCGACGCCATTGACCACGGGGCCTTGATCAACGCCCTGCGGGTCGAGCCTGATCTCGGCACGCCGGCCCGCGGCGGCCTGCCGGCCACCATCGCCCGCCGCACGCCGGAAGGCTGGCGGATCAGCGGCCGCAAGATCTACTCCACCGGCTCCAGCGCCCTGACCTGGTTCGTGGTCTGGGCCCGCAGCGACGACGCAGCCCCCCTGGTCGGCGGCTGGCTGGTCCGCGCCGACAGTCCCGGCGTGGTCATCGAGGAGACCTGGGACCACCTGGGCCTGCGCGCCAGCGCCAGCCACGACGTGGTGTTCGAGGACGTGCTGGTCCCGCTGGACCACGCCCTGGACCCGCAGCCCCCGGGCGCTCCGCCGCCCTATTCGGCCGTGTTCGGAACCTGGTCGTCGGTGCTGACGGCGGCGATCTACGACGCCGTCGCGCGCTCGGCCCGCGACTGGCTGGCCGACTTTCTGCTGGCCCGCAGGCCCGCCAACCTGGGCGCCAGCCTCTCGACCCTGCCCCGCTTCCAGGAGGCCCTGGGCGAGATCGACGGCCTGCTGCTGGCCAACCGCGTGCTGCTGGACAGCGCCGCGCGCGGCGACACGGCCGCCAGTGAAAGCGGCCTGGTCAAGCACCTGGTCACCGAGAACGCCATCACCGTGGTCGAGAAGGCCCTGAAGCTGACCGGCAATCCTGGCCTGACCCGCGCCAACCCGCTGGAGCGCCATCACCGCGACGTGCTGTGCGGCCGCGTGCACACCCCCCAGGCCGACGTGGTGCTGACCGGCGCGGGTCGCGCGGCCTTCGCCTCCCGGGAAGATATCGGTGCGGAGGCGGCGCCATGAGCCGTCTCGTCGTCGCCAGCCAGCTGCCCGAGGTGTTCAACAGCGTCTTCGCCCAGCATGCGGCCGACGCAGAGATCATCGCCGTGCCGCCGGGCCTGACCACGCCCCTGCCACCCTCGGCCAAGGTCCTGGTGGCCGCGCCGTTCCGCAAGGCCGGCGGCGTGCTGCCCAAGACGCCGCCGCCGGGCTGGCCGTTCGACGTACGCTGGGTGCAGCTGGTTTCGGTCGGCATCGACTTCTATCCGGACTGGCTGTTCGACGGCCCCGTAGTGACCTCGGCGCGCGGCTCGTCGGCCGTGGCGCTGGCCGAGTTCGCCCTGGCGGCGATCCTGGCCGACGCCAAGCGCCTGCCCGAGATCTGGATCGACAAGGCCGAGCGCTGGACGCCCCAGCCGCTGAAGCTGATCTCCGGCACCACGCTGGGTCTGGTGGGCTTCGGCGCCATCGGCGAGGCCCTGGCCCCGCGCGCCCAGGCCCTGGGCCTGAACGTCATCGCCACCCGTCGCTCGGACAAGCCGATCCCCGTGTCCGGCGTCGAGCGGGTGGCCGACCTGAAGACCCTGTTCGCCCGCAGCGACCACGTGGTGCTGGCCGCTCCGGCGACGCCGGAGACCGAGCGCCTGATCGGCCGCGAGGTCCTGGCCCACGCCAAGCCCGGCCTGCACCTGATCAACATCGCCCGCGGCGCGCTGATCGACGACGACGCCCTGCTGGCGGCGCTGGAGGACGGCCGCGTGTCGCGCGCCAGCCTGGACGTCACCTTCCCCGAGCCGCTGACCGACGGCCACCCGTTCTACGGCCATCCCAAGGTGCGCCTGTCGCCCCACACTTCGGTGCACACCCCCGACACCCGCATCAACCTGGCGACCAGCTTCGCCCAGAACCTCGCACGCTTCCGCGCCGGCGCGCCCCTGGCCGACGTCGTCGACCTGTCGCGCGGCTACTGAGAACAAGGACCCTTTCGCGATGACCGCGATCCCCTCACCCCGCGGCTTCGCCGCCGCCGGCCCGCACCCCGCCAAGATCGAGACCGTGCTGCCGCCGTTCGGCGCGGGCGAGATCCCCCAGCAGCCGACGCTCGAGCTGGAGCGGCTCTATCGCAAGCAGCGCCTGGCCGCCGGCTATCGCCTGTTCGGCCGCTACGGCTTCGACATGGGAGGCGCCGGCCACATCACCGCCCGCGATCCCGAGTTGACCGACCACTTCTGGGTCAATCCGCTGGGCGTGCACTTCTCGCGCATCAAGGTCAGCGACCTGATGCTGGTCAGCCACGCGGGCGAGATCGTGCAGCCGCCGGCCAAGGCCCCAGCCCGCCTGAACCGCGCCGCCTTCGCCATCCACTCGCAGCTGCACGAGGCGCGCCCCGACGTGGTGGCCGCGGCCCACTCGCACTCGCTGTACGGCAAGGCCTGGTCGGCCCTGGGCCGGCTGCTCGACCCGCTGACCCAGGACTCGGCGGCCTTCTACGACGATCACGCCCTGTTCGAGGAATTCTCGGGCGTGGTGCTGGACACCAGCGAGGGCCAGAAGATCGCCAAAGCGCTGGGGCCCAAGAAGGCGGTGATCCTGCAGAACCACGGCATCCTGACCGTCGGCCAGTCGGTGGAAGCGGCCGTCTGGCGCTATCTCGCCCTGGAGAACGCCTGCCAGGCCCAGCTTCTCGCCGAAGCGGCGGGCCCGACCAAGCCGATGCCGCCGGAGGTCGCCAAACATACCGCGAGCCAGGTCGGCACGGAGCTGGGCGGCATCTACGCCTTCCAGCCCTACTGGGACATCGTCACCGAAGAAGAGCCGGACCTGTTCGACTGATGACCGGCCTTTCCCTTTCCCGCCGCGACCTGATGTCCGGCGGCCTTTCGATCGCGGGCCTGTCGCTGGCGGGCCTGACCACCGTGAACCTGGCGGCCTGTTCGCCCCCAGGCTCTGGCAAGGGCGACGACAAGGCCGGCTCGCTGGCCGACCTGACGCTCAGGGTCGCCACCTATCGCGGCAATCCCGAGAGCTTCTTCGGCGAGGCCGGCATCGCCGCGCCGCCCTACAAGCTGGCCCGCACCCAGTTCGCCGGCGGCAACTTGATCGCCGAGGCGATCAACGCCCGGGCGCTGGACTTCGGCGGCATGAGCGAGATCCCGCCGATCTTCGTCGCCGCCCAGCCCGGCAACCAGGTGCGCATCGTCGGTGTGCTGCAAGGCGACGTGAACAACCAGGTGGTCCTCGTGCCCAAGGGCTCGCCCATCAGGGACTTCAAGGACCTGAAGGGCAAGCGCGTCGGCTACGTGAAGGCCACGACCTCGCACTACATCCTGCTGCGGCTGCTGCAGGAGGCGGGTCTGGCCTGGAGCGACATCCAGCCGGTGGCGCTGAGCCCGCAGGACGGCCTGGCGGCCTTCCAGAGCGGGGCGCTGGACGCCTGGGTGATCTACGGCGTCATCGTCTACCAGGCCCGCGCGGCCGGGGCGCGGGTGCTGCGCACGGCGCTGGGCATACTGTCGGGCAACTACCTGATCACGGCGGCCAAGGAGGCGCTGGACGATCCCGTCCGCTTCCAGGCGCTGGGCGACTATGTCAGCCGCTACAAGCGGGTGTTCGACTGGATCAACGCCGATGGCGACCGCTGGGCGCAGGCCCGCGCCAAGGCCACGGGCGTGAAGGCCGAATACTACGCGCAGGAGTTCCGCGAGAAGTCGTCTCCGAGCATCCTTGGCCCGATCAGCGAGGCGGCGATCGCTTCGGAGCAGGCGGTGGCCGACACCTTCGCCGCCGCCAAGATCATCCCTTCGCGTGTCGACGTGCGCCCGCTGTGGGATGACCGCCTCTCATCATTCCTGAAATAATGTCGAGCGCTGCAAATATATCCGATGACTTCGGACGATATGAGCAGAGCTATTCGCTCGATCATTTTATATTCGTTGAGATAAGCGGCCTCACCAAGACAAATCCCCATCGAACAAGTCGGGGATAGATCCGTGCAGACCTTCAAACTTCAGCTTCTCGCCTTCACTTCAGGCCTCGCCGTCTCCGGCGGGGCCTTGGCGGCCGAACCGGCGCCGGCCGCCAATACCGACGACAGCGGGTCGGCCGCCGTCGAGCAGGTGATCGTCACCGCCGAGCGCCGCGCCACCGACCTGCAGAAGACCGCCATCGCCATCTCGGCCTTCGGCCCGCAGGTGCTGGCCGACCGCAAGGTCGACAACATCCGCGACCTGGCCGGCCAGATCCCGAACCTGTCGATCAGCCGCGTCACCATCAGCCACACCACCCAGACCTATGCGCTGCGGGGCGTCGGCGAGGCCGATCCGATCCAGGAGCCGGTGCTGGCGGTCTATGTCGACGACGTCTACGTGCCCCGCCAGATCGGCTCGATGATCGAGTTCAACGACCTGGAGCGCATCGAGGTGCTGCGCGGCCCGCAGGGCACGCTGTATGGCCGCAACTCCAGCGCCGGCGCCCTGCGGATCATCACCCGCGATCCGGGCGACGCGTTCCGGGCCAAGGCCGAGGTTGGCCTGGGCAGCTACGGCGCCGTCGACGTCCGGGCGCTGGTCGAGGGCCCGATCGTCGAGGGCAAGCTGGCCGGCAGCCTGTCCTACATTCACCACAAGCGCGACGGGGTGACCTTCGACCCGACGCTGAACCACGACGTCAACCGCATCGACCTGGACGCCTACCGCGCCAAGCTGCGCTGGACCCCGACCGAAAAGCTGGACGTGCTGTTCACGCTGAACGCCCTGCGCGACCGCAGCGACACCCGCAGCTACATCCCGGTGAACCAGCCGGGCGGCGTGTTCGACAAGCGCCGCTCCTATTCCGAGGTCGAACCGACCCAGGACCTGGACCAGATCAGCGGCTCGATCCGCGTGCAGTACGCACTGAACGACAACCTGAAGATCAAGTCGATCACCGCCTATGGCGGCTTCAACCTCAATCCCGTCAACTACGACAACGACGGCGAGGCGGCGCTGATCCAGAAGAACCTGATCCATTACAACGACCAGTACGTCACCCAGGAAGTCCAGCTGAACGGCGACTACGGCCGCCTGACCTTCACCAGCGGCCTCTTCTACCTGCACGAACGGTTCTTCGTGGAGCGCGACGGCTACAGCCGCCGCAACGCGCAAGCGACCAATCCGGTGACGACGCCGGGCAACTACAACTTCGCCCGCGCCCACAACATCACCAACACCGACGCCTACGCCCTGTTCGGCGAGGCGACCTATGCGGTGACCGACCGCCTCAGCCTCACCGGCGGCCTGCGCTGGACCAACGAGGAGAAGGAATTCACCTTCGACAACAAGGTGCTGAACCTGGCCGGCCAGGTGATCGGCCAGTCGATCGCGGGCACGGCGAACAAGACCTGGTCGGCGATCACGCCCAAGCTGACGGCGCAGTACCAATGGACCCCGGACGTCTCGCAGTACGTCAGTTACTCCAAGGGCTTCAAGTCGGGCGGCTTCGACAACCGCGCCACGCGCTTGGACCTGGCCACCCTGCCCTTCGCGCCCGAGGACGTGACCACCTTCGAGGCCGGCCTCAAGACCCAGGCCTTCGACCGTCGCCTGCGAGCCAACCTGGCGGCGTTCTACAACGACTACCAGGACCTGCAGGTGTCGTTCTACGACCCGGCCTATGTGGGCAGCCGCCGCGGCAACGCCGGCCAGGCCCATACCTACGGCGTCGAGCTGGAGACGCAGGCGCGGCCGACCGAACGGGTGGGCCTGAACTTCAACGTCGGCTGGCTGTTCGCGGTCTATGACGACTACAAGGGGGCCGGCGGCGCGGGCGTGAACGCCGACGGCAACCGCCTCTTGAACTCGCCGCGCTGGAACCTGTCGGGCGGCGTCACCTGGGACGTGCCGGTCGAGATCCCCGGCGCCGTCCGCGTCGGCCTCGACGCCCAGTGGCAGAGCGGCGTGGTCAGCAGCGCCACCCCGGCGGCGGGCGGCCAGAACAACATCCCGTCCCAGGGCTTCCTGAACGGCACGATCACCTGGACCGCGCCTGATCCGCACTGGGCCGTGCAGCTGTCGGCGCGCAACCTGCTCGACAGCGACAAGCCGGTGACCTCGACCTACACGCCGTCGACCGGGGTCTACTACCTGAACTTCCCCGATCCGCGGACCTGGCTGGTCACGCTGAAGTACGCGCTGTGACGTCATGAGCAGCACGCCCAACCTTCCCCGTCTGGCAAAGTTCGTGGGTGATCTCGGCGCCCTGCTCGACCGCACGGGCGAGGAAGCCGAGATCCTGAGCAAGGGGCAGGCCTTGCTGACCGGCCTGATCGCGCAGGACGATTGGCTGCCGGACGCCTACGCCCAGCCGAACCCGGCCCGCTACCAGCAGTACCTGCTGCACTGCGACAGCCGCGAGCGATTCAGCGTGGTCAGCTTCGTGTGGGGGCCGGGCCAGGCCACGCCGGTGCACGACCACACGGTCTGGGGCCTGGTGGGCGTGCTGCGCGGGGCCGAGCTGTCGCAGCCCTATCGCCGCGACGGCCAGGCCCTGGTTCCCGACGGTCCGGTCCACCGGCTGGAGCGCGGAGAGGTCGAGGCCGTCTCGCCGAGCGTCGGCGACGTGCACCAGGTCACCAACGCCTTCGACGACCGCCCCTCGATCAGCATCCACGTCTACGGGGCCAATATCGGCGCGGTCCGCCGCGCCACCTACGACGCCGAGGGACGCAGCAAGCCCTTCGTCTCCGGCTACTCCAACGACACCCTCCCCAACCTGTGGGACCGCTCAAAGCCGGTCCCCGCCGAGGCCGCGCCATGACCCTGCCCGTCGTCACGCCCCGCGAGGTCCGCCAGGACCTGATCGCCCGCCGCGAGATCGCCCTCCTGGACCTGCGCGAGGAGGACCCCTTCGCCAAGGCCCATCCGCTGTTCGCCTCGCAGCTGCCGCTCAGCCGGCTGGAAGTCGAGATCCTCGACCGCGTGCCCCGCAAGGAGACGCGGATCGTGCTCTACGACGACGGCGAAGGCCTCGTCTCGCCGGCCGGCAAGCGGCTGGCCGCGCTCGGCTATACCGACGTCAGGGCGCTGAAGGGCGGCCTGCAGGGCTGGAAGGACGCCGGCTACGAGCTGTTCCAGGACGTCAATTCCTACAGCAAGGCGTTCGGCGAACTGGTCGAGGCGCGGCGGCACACCCCTTCCCTTCCCGCCCAGGAGGTGCAGGCCCGCATCGACGCCAAGGCCGACCAGGTGATCCTCGACGCCCGCCGGTTCGAGGAGTACGCCACCATGAGCATCCCGGGCGGGGTCAGCACGCCGGGCGCCGAACTGGTGCTACGGGCCCGCGAACTGGCGCCCGATCCCGCCACCACGATCATCGTCAACTGCGCCGGCCGCACCCGCAGTCTGATCGGCGCCCAGTCGCTGGTGAACGCCGGCGTGCCCAACCCTGTCTTCGCCCTGCGCAACGGCACCATCGGCTGGACCCTGGCGCAGCAGAGCCTGGAAACCGGCCAGAGCCGCAAGTTCCCGGACGTCACCGAGCAGACGCTGGACGAGGCCCGCGCCAAGGCCCGCGACGTGGCCTACCGCGCTGGCGTCCGCCGCATCGACGCCGAGGGGCTGGCCGATCTGGCGACCGACCGCAAGCGCACCCTCTACCGCTTCGACGTCCGCACGCCGGACGAGTACGCCAAGGGCCACCCGCCGGGCTTCCGCAGCGCGCCGGGCGGCCAGCTGGTGCAGGAGACCGACGTCTTCGCCCCCGTCCGCGGCGGCCGCATCGTGCTGGCCGACGACCTGGGGCCGCGCGCCGACATGACCGCCTCGTGGCTGGCCCAGCTGGGCTGGGAGGTCTACGTGCTGGAAGGCGGGTTCGAGGGCGAACTGGCGACCGGCGCCTGGCGGGCGACCGAGCCGCCGCACCTGCCGGTGGTCGAGACCATCCTGCCGCGCGCCCTGGCCGAAGCCCTGAGTGAAGAGGCCGTGGTGGTGCTGGACCTCGCGCCCAGCCCCGCCCACCGCAAGGGCCACATCCCGGGCGCCTGGTTCGCCATCCGCGCCCAGCTGGCCGAGGCCCTGGAGCGGGTTCCCGAGGGCAAGCCGATCGTCCTGACCTCGCCCGACGGCGTGCTGGCCCGCCTGGCCGCGCCGGAGCTGGAGGACATCGCCGACCAGCCCGTGCGGGTGCTCGACGGCGGCACGGCCGCCTGGGTCGCCGCCGGCCGGGCGCTGGAGACGGGCCTTGCCCGCGCCGCCAGCGATCCGACCGACATCTACAAGCGCCCTTACGAGGGGACCGACAACGCCGCCGAGGCCATGCAGGCCTATCTCGACTGGGAGTTCGGCCTGGTCGACCAGCTGGCCCGCGACGGGTCGCACGGCTTCTACGTGATCTGAGGCGACGCCATGACCCTGACCCTCTACATCGCCCCCGGCAGTTCCTCGCTGGCCCCACTGGTGGCCCTGGAAGAGATCGGCGTCTCCTACGAGGTGCGCCGGCTCGACCTTTCGGCCGGCGACCAGCGCAAGCCGGAGTACCTGCGGGTCAACCCCAAGGGACGCATTCCCACCCTGCTGGTCGGCGACGAGCCGGTCACCGAGGTGCTGGCGATCCTGACCTATCTGGCCCACCGCTACCCGCACAGCGAGCTACTGCCGCTGCTGGAGCCGCTGAAGCTGGCCCATGCCTACGAGGTGATGAGCTGGTTCGCCAGCACCGTGCACGTGGCCTTCGCCCAGATCGCCCGGCCCGAGCGCTATGCCGACGACGAGGCGGTGAAGGCCGCCCTGGCCATGCCCGGCGAGGCCCGCTTCGCCCGCACCCTGGCCGACATCGAGCGCCTGGCCCAGGGTCCGGGGCCATGGCTGCTGGGCGAGCACTTCAGCGCCGTCGACGCCTACGCCCTGGTGATCTGGCGCTGGGCCGAGCGCCGCCAGATCGACCTCGCCGCCTATCCCGCCTGGAGCGCCAAGGCCACTCGCGCCTTCGCCCGCCCGTCCGTCGTCCGCGCCCTGCGCAAGGAGACGGCCCAGGCGCCGACCCACGCCCACTGACCCCCTTCTTCTCGCACCTCAGGAGCATCCCATGAGCGTCGAATTCATCGGTATCATCCACACCCAGAACGTCTCGGAGATCCATCCGCCGGCTGGCCCGGTCATCGACGTCGACTATGTCGAGAAGATCGCCCGCGCCCATGACGAAGGCGGCTTCGACCGCGCGCTCGTGGCCTTCCACTCGACCGGCCCGGAAAGCCAGCTGGTGGTGGCGCACGCGGCTTCGGTGACCAAGAACCTGAAGTTCATGATCGCCCATCGGCCGGGCTTCACCCAGCCGACCCTGGCGGCGCGGCAACTGGCGACGCTGGACCACTTCACCGGCGGCCGCGTGGCGGTGCACATCATCACCGGCGGCTCGGACGAGGAACTGGCCAAGGACGGCGACCACCTGACCAAGGACGAGCGCTACGCCCGCACCAGCGAGTACCTCGACATCGTCCGCGCCGAGTGGACCAGCGAAAAGCCCTTCGACTACAAGGGACAATACTATCAGGTCGATCAGGGCTTCGGCGCCGTGAAGCCGCTGCGCACGCCGCAGATCCCGGTCTATTTCGGCGGCTCGTCGGAAGCGGCGATCCCGGTCGCGGGCAAGCACGCCGACATCTTCGCCCTGTGGGGCGAGACCCAGGCGCAGGTTGCCGAGACCATCGCCCGGGTGCGCCACGCCGCCGCCAAGCATGGCCGTCAGGTGAAGTTCTCGCTGTCGCTGCGCCCGATCATCGCCGACACGGAAGAGGCCGCCTGGGCCCGGGCCGACGAGATCGTGGCCCGCACCAAGGCCCTGCGCGAGGCCGCCGGCCTGCCGACCAGCGGCCACCGTCCGCCCAACGCCGGCTCGCAGCGCCTGCTGGACGCGGCCGCCCAAGGCTCGCGCCTCGACAAGCGCCTCTGGACCGGCGTCGCCGCCGTCACCGGCGCGGCCGGCAACTCGACGGGCCTGGTGGGCACGCCGCAGCAGGTGGCCGAGGCCCTGCTCGACTACTACGACCTGGGGGTCACCACCTTCCTGATCCGCGGCTTCGATCCGGTCGAGGACGCCATCGCCTACGGTCGCGACCTGCTGCCGCTGGTGCGCAGGCTGGTGGCCGAGCGCGAGGCCCAACCCGCGGCGGCGGCGAGCTGACGCCATGGCCCCGTACGACGCCGGCGCGCCGGCTCCACAGCCGGAGACCGACTTCAGGGACGTGCTGGCCCACCTGGCCAGCGGCGTCGCCATCGTCGCGTGCTGGGAGGGCGAGACGCCGAGGGGCCTGCTGGTCAGCTCGATCACCGGCCTTTCGGTCGCCCCGCCCCGCTTCCTGTTCTGCGTGCGCAAGGAGGCGGGGTGCCACGACGCGCTGCTGCGGCGTCCCGACCTGTCGGTGGCGCTGCTGGGCGCGGCCGACGAGGAGGAAGCCCTGCGCTTCGCCTCGGGGTCGCGGGCTCGCGAACGGTTCGACCCCGGCCGCTGGCGGCTGCATCGCCCGACACCGCCGGTGTTCGGCGGCGGCGTGGCGCGGGCCGTGTGCCGGGTGGACACGGTGGTCGACGCCGGCAGCCACTCGATCTTCATCGTCGAGACCGAACACGTCGGGTTCTCGCCGGGGCCTGCGCTGGTGGCGTGGAACCGGGGGCTGACGCAGGTGGGGTGAGGGCTTCAAGATGCTCCCCCTGAAGGGGGAGCTGTCGCGGAGCGACTGAGGGGAAGTGATTGCTCGCTTTGAGGCGCACTTACCTCCGCAGACACTTCCCCCTCCGGCCCTTCGGGCCACCTCCCCCTTCAGGGGGAGGATCTTCAGGCCGCCGCCCTGATCCTCCGCAGCGTCGCAATCGCGCCCAGGCACGCCGCGGCGGCTTCGCGGCCCTTGTTGGCGGCGTCGTCGCGGCTGCGGACGACAGCCTGGCCGTCGTCATAGGTAGTCAGCACGCCGAAGGTGATCGGGGTCTCTGTGGCCAGGCCCGCCTGCATCAGGCCGATGCTGGCGCCCAGGCTGATGAACTCGAAGTGGGCGGTGTCGCCCTTGATCACGCAGCCCAGGCAGACGACGCCGTCATAGTGGCCGGTGCGGACCAGCGCCTGGGCCAGCAGCGGCAGCTCGAAGGCGCCCGGCGCGTCGATGACGTCGCCCTCGGCCACGGGCGCGCCGCCTTCCTGAAGCTGCGCCAAGGCGCCACGCAGCAGGCCGCCGGTGACCTCGGGATTGAAGCCGCTGACGACGACGGCGATGCGGGTTTCGGGTTGGGTCATGAAGACATCCAGGTCAGGAGGCGCGGGCCAGGCCGTGGCCCAGCTTGTCGCGCTTGGCGGCGAGATAGGCGGCGTTGTGCGGGGTGACGGGGGCCAGCAGCGGAACCTGCTCGACCACCTTGATCCCTCCGGCGCGCAAAGCGGCGGCCTTGCGCGGGTTGTTGCTGAGCAGACGGACGCTGCCCACGCCCAGCGCCTTCAGCATGGCCACGGCGGCGGCGTAGTCGCGCGGGTCGTCGGCGAAACCCAGGGCGTGGTTGGCCTCGACGGTGTCGAGCCCCTCGTCCTGCAAGGCGTAGGCGGCGATCTTGTTGGCGAGGCCAAGGCCCCTGCCCTCGTGGCCGCGCAGATAAACGAGCGCCCCGCCCTCCTCGCCGATGCGGCGCATGGAGGCCTGCAGCTGGGCGCCGCAGTCGCAGCGCTGCGAGCCCAAAGAATCGCCGGTCAGGCACTCGGAATGCACCCGCACCAGCGGCGCGTCGCCCAGCGGCCCTTTCAGCAGCACGAGGTGCTCGACGCCGCTGGTCCGGTCGCGAAAGGCGCGGACCTCGAACCGGCCGCCGTGGGCCGACGGCAGGTGCGACGTGGCGACCGGCTCGACCGTCTGGACGCGCAGGTGCTCGACCAGCTCGGCGATGGTCAGGATCGGCAGGTCATGACGGGCGCCGAAGATCTCCAGGTCGTCGCGGCGGGCCATGGTCCCGTCGTCGTTCATCACTTCGCAGATGACGGCGGCGGGGGTGAGGCCGGCCAGTCTCATCAGCTCGACGGAGGCTTCGGTGTGGCCGGCGCGGGCCAGCACGCCGCCGGGCACGGCTCGCAGGGGGAAGATGTGGCCGGGCGAGACGAGGTCGGCGGGCCCCGCGCCCGGCGCCACGGCGGCCTGGATGGTCAGGGCCCGGTCGAAGGCCGAGATGCCGGTGTCGACGCCCACGGCCGCCTCGATCGAGACGGTGAAGGCGGTGCTGCGGCGAGTGCGATTGTCGGCGACCATCGGCGGCAGGCCGAGGCGGTCGACGGCGTCGGGCTCCATGGCCAGGCAGATCAGACCGCTGGCGGCCTTGGCCATGAAGGCGATTGCCGGAGCGTCGGCGAACTGGGCGCCGAGCACCAGATCGCCCTCGTTCTCGCGATCCTCGTCGTCGACGAGGATGATCATGCCGCCGGCCTTCAGGCGTTCGAGGGCGTCAGATAGGCGTGACATAGCCGCTCCACGTATTTGGCCAGCACGTCGACCTCGACATTGATCGGAGCGCCGACGCCGGCGTGCTGAAGGTTGGTGTGGGTCCAGGTGTGGGGGATGATGGTGATCCCGACCGGAAAGCGCCCCTCGGCGTCGGCGGGGCCGACGTGGTTGAGGGTCAGGCTGATCCCGTCGAGGGCGATCGAGCCCTTCTCGACGCAGAAGGCCCGCAAGGCGCCCGGCAGGCTGAGGGTCAGCCGGCGCGAGCCGCCGTCGTCGATCACTTCGGAAAGGCGCGCGACGCCGTCGACGTGGCCCTGGACGAGGTGGCCCGACAGCCGGGTTGACAAGGTGACCGCCCGTTCGAGGTTGAGCACCGTTCCGACGCCGGCCGCGCCCAGGCTGGTGCGGGCCAGGGTCTCGGGGCTGACGAAGAAGTCGGCCCCGCCGCCCGGGTCATGGCGCACGACGGTCAGGCAGACGCCGTTGACGGCGACGCTCTCGCCCAGGACCAGATCCGGGAAGCCCGTGGCCAGCGACAGCCGCAAGGCGCCGTCCTCGGGATCGACGGCGACGACCTCGCCGAGGGTTTCGATGATGCCGGAGAACATGAGGCTCCTTCAGATGACCGCAGCGCGCAGGGTCGTCTCGACGGTGTCGGGATCGCCGGCGCGCGCGGCCTTGGTGATGACGACGCGCTCGTCCCAAAGGCCGGCGGCGAGAAAGGTGGTCGACAGGGTCGGGCCGGCCTCGACCAGGGCCTCCAGCGCGCCGCCTTCGGCCAGGTCGGCCAGCAGCGCGGGGATGTCGGCGTGTATGGAGGGAACGAGGCCGCGCGACCGGGCTCCCACGAGGTAGGTGGCCGGCACGCGGCCGCGGCGGTCGAGGATCGCCAGGCGCCTGGGCGCGCGGCGTGGGTCGGCCACGCGGCGGACGGTCAGCAGCGGGGCGTCGGCCAGGACCGTGCCCGAGCCGGTGATCACCGCGTCGGCGCGGCGGCGCAGGGCGTGGGCCAGGTCGAGGGAGGCGTCCGAGGTGAAGGTCCTTTCGCCCGGCGGCGGGATCATCGAACCGTCGGCCGCGAAGGCCTGCTTGAGGGTCAGCCAGGGCCGCCCCTGCGTGGCGCGCATGGCGAAGGGGGCGATCAGGCGGGCGGCCTCGTCGGCCAGCGGACCGGCCACGAAGGCGACGTCGAGCCCCGCGGCGGAAAGGCGCGCGGCCCCGCCGCCGGCGACAGCCGGATTGGGATCACGGGCGCCGATCCAGACGGCGCGGGCGGGGCTGGCCAGGATCGCTTCGACGCACGGTCCGGTGCGGCCGTGGTGGTTGCAGGGCTCCAGGGTGACAACGAGGGTGTGGACCTCGCCCAAGCGATCGCGGCAGGCGGCCAGGGCGGCGGCCTCGGCGTGGGGAAGGCCCGCGCCTTGGTGAGCCTCGAGCGCCAGCACGGTCCCATCGGCGGCCAGCACCGCGCAGCCCACCGGCGGGTTGGGCGCGGTGGCGCCGGCCAGGGCGGAGGCGGCGGCGAGGGCCAGGCGGAAGGCCCGGGCGATGGCCGGCGGTGGAGGCGAAAGAGCCGTCATGCCAAGCAGTTAGGCCGGGCTCCTCAGCCTCGCCAAGCGTTGGTCGCTTTTCGAAACTCTTACATGTTAGAGCCCATGGGAAATGACGGCGCCGCGTTTTGCGCTTACGAGCGTGAGCATGCGCGCGCAGCCCCCGAGCCGGCCATGAAGGGCCCCCTGAACAGCGTCGAGCCCCATGGCGACTGGGCGCCGGGGCTTCAGAAGGCGCGGCTGTACGAACTCATCCTGCAGGACATAATCCTGGGCGAGCTGCCGCCGATGCAGGTGCTGGAGGAGAAGGCCCTGGCCGCCCGCTACGCCGGCGGGGTGGCGGGGGTGCGCGAGGCGCTGGGGCGGCTGGCGATCGAGGGCCTGGTGGTGCGCCGGCCACGCGTGGGCACGATCGTCGCGCCGATGGACGTCGCCGAGATCGAGCACGCCTTCGAGGTGCGGCGAATGCTGGAGGGCCGCACCGCCGCCCTGGCGGCCCGCAATCGCCGTCCGGCGGATCTCGTGGCCATCACCGCCGCCTTCGAGGGGGCGGAAGCCGCGATCGAGGCCGGCGACTTCCGTGCCATGCTGGCCATGGACCACGCCTTTCACCGCGCGGTGGCCTTCGCCGCCCAGAACCCCACCCTCGCCCGCTTCGTCATCGCCCTGCAGAATGTCGCGACGCGGTTCTGGATCTGGCAGATGGAGAAGCAGACGCCGCAGGAGCAGATGGCCGACGTGGTGCTGCACCGGGCTCTTGCTCAAGCGATCATCGACCGCGATCCGGTCGCCGCCGAAGCCATCTGCGCCCAGTTGATCGGCGAGCCGCCCAGCGCCCAACGCGCCTGACATCACCCATGATGGGCGAAAAATGGGCCGACTGCGGGTTGCGTATTGTTACGTTATAACATAGTTGACCTTCGACTATTATTAGATGGGGTCAGCGTTCCATGCAACTTCGAAGCATCCTTCTCGCCGCCGGCAGCCTGACGGCCCTGGCCGCGCCGACCTTCGCGATGGCCGCGCAGTCGGGCCCCGGCGGGACCGACGTCGAGGGCGTGGTGGTGACCGCCGACCCGCTGGGCCGCTCGGGCAAGGAGGTGATCTCCAGCGTCGCGGTGCTGACCGGCGAGGAGTTCGTGCAGCGCCGCCAGGCCACGCTCGGCGAGACGCTGAACGGCCTTCCGGGCGTCAATTCCGACACCTTCGGCGGTGGCGCCAGCCGGCCGGTGATCCGCGGCCAGACCGCTCCGCGCGTGAAGGTGCTGAGCGAGGGCGCGGCCCTGATGGACGCCTCTGAGGTGTCGCCCGACCACGCCGTCTCTGGCGAGCCGCTGCTGCTGGAAGGCGTCGAGATCCTGCGCGGTCCCAGCGCCCTGCTCTACGGCGGCGGCGCGATCGGCGGCGCGGTCAACCTGATCGACCGCAAGATCCCGACGCAGGTTCCGCCGCTGGGCGGCGACGGCGTGGCCGAGGTGCGCTTCGGCTCGGGCGACAACGAGCGGGCCGGCGTGCTGGGCCTGACGGCGGGCGTCGGCCAGTTCGCGGTGCGGATCGAGGCCGCCGGCCGCAAGACCGACGACTACGAGGCCCCCGGCTTCGACAGCTCGACGGTTCCGGGCACCTTCAACCGCACCTCGACGGCGACCCTGGGCCTCTCCTGGATCGGCTCGCGCGGCTATCTGGGCGCGGCCTACACCCAGCAGGACAGCAAGTACGGCCTGCCCGGCCACAGCCACGAGTACGAGTCCTGCCACCCGCACGGAACCACCTTGCACTGCGGCGGCCATGACGATCACGGCGACGAGGACGACCACGATCACGACCATGAAGGCGAAGAGCACGGCGCGCCGGTCGTCGACCTGCTGAGCAAGCGCGTAGACGTGCGCGGCGAGATCAACGACCCGTTCGCCGGCGTCGAGCGCGTCCGCCTGCGGGCCGGCTATACCGACTATCGCCACCACGAGATCGAGGACGGCGCCATCGCCACCACCTTCGGCAACAAGGGCTACGACGCCCGCGTCGAAGTGCAGCATGCGCCGATCGGCGGGGTGCGCGGCGTGGTCGGCGTGCAGGTGGGCAAGAGCGACTTCTCGGCCGTCGGCGAGGAAGCCTTCATTCCGGAAAGCCGCACCGAGACCCGGGCCCTGTTCGTGGTCGAGGAATACGTGGCCGGCGAGTGGCGCTTCGAAGGCGCCCTGCGCCAGGAGTGGCAGGACGCCAGCGCACAGGGCCGGGTCGACACCGACCACAAGCCGTTCTCGGCCTCGGCGGCGGCCAGCTGGACCTTCACGCCGGGCTATGTGGCCTCGCTGTCGGTGGCCCGTTCGCAACGCGCGCCGAGCGCCCAGGAGCTGTATGCCCGCGGCGTGCACCTGGCGACCAACACCTACGAAATCGGCTCGGCCGGCCTCGACGTCGAGACCGCCGCCTCGGTCGAACTGGGCCTGCGCAAGACGCAAGGGTCGACGACCTTCTCGGCCAGCGTCTATCGCTACGCGTATGACGGCTACATCTATGCCGACACTCTGGACCGCTACGAGGACTTCCGCCTGGTGCGCTACAGCCAGGACGACGCCCGCTTCACCGGCGTCGAAGGCCAGGTGACCCAGAAGCTGAAGCCCTGGCTATCGGTCACCGCGTTCGGCGACTACGTGCGGGCCAAGCTGAAGGACGGCGGCGGCGACCTGCCGCGCATTCCGGCCGGACGCCTGGGCTTGCGCAGCGACGCCAAGAGCGGCGCGTGGAGCGGCAATGTCGAGTACGTGCGGGTCTTCGACCAGGACCGCATCGCGGCCTTCGAAAGCGAGACGCCGGGCTACGACATGGTCAACGCCACGCTGGCCTACGACCTGCCGATGGGCCCGGTGATCGGCCAGGTGTTCCTGCGCGGCACGAACCTGCTGGACGAGAAGGCGCTGAACCACGCGTCGTTCGTCAGCACCTCGGCGCCGCTGCGCGGGCGCAACGTGGTGATGGGTCTGCGGGCGCTGTTCTAGCCAGCCGCCAGCTTGGAGACGCCATCCCCTCCCCGGCGTCTCCGAAGGCTCGTCATCCCGGACGGCGTCCGGGATGACGAGCTCGCCTCAGTCCGCCTCAGTCCGCCTTGGCCACGACGCCGGGCGTGATCCGCACGCTGTGCACGGCCCACATCGGCTCGATGGCCTTGCTGGCGAAGGTGAAGCAGATGTCGCCCTTGCCGCGCGGCGGGGCGTCGACGACGATCTCGGTGAGGGCCGAGTTCTTGGCCGCCTGCGTCAGCGGCACGGTGGCCAGGCGCGGCCCCTTGCAGCCAAAGCGCACCTCCAGTTCGCCCTCGGGCCGCGACGGCGGGCGCACCGGCAGCGGCTCCAGCTTGTTGCCGAGCTGGAAGTTGTAGGGCAGCTGGCCGACCGTGACGGTCAGCTTGGCGCCGGCCGACAGGTCGGCGTCCTTCCAGATCCAGCACGGGTTGAGGATGTCGAGCAGGAAGGTGGCGCGCTCGCCCTTCTCGCCCACGCCATCGTCCTCGAGATTGAGGATCAGGCCCTCGGTGCAGCGGGTCAGCTGGTGCGAGCGGCGCGTCAGAGCGGTGTCGGCGGTCACGTTCCAGGCGCGCACGCGGCCCAGCGGATGCTTGCCCTGGAAAGTGCGGGCCTTCAGCTGCGAGCCGGCCGAAAGCTTCAGCGGCGCGGCATAGCGCGGCGAGGCCGCGGTCGGCTCCGAACCGTCGGTGGTGTAGCGCACCTCGCCGACCTGGAGGCCGGTGTCGAGGCTGGCGCCGATCTCGGAGCCCTTGGGCCAGTCGAACGACGCCTGCGGCTCGAACGGCACGGCGTCATAGGCCAGGCCCAGGTCCGACAGGCGGCCGAGCATCGCCGGCAGGCGGTCCTCGAAGCCGGCCCAGCCCTGCTTGTCGCGCGGGGTCCAGGCGTTTTCGGCCAGGGCCGCCAGGCGCGGGAACAGCATGGTCACGGCCCGCTCGTCGGTGCGGATGTGCTCGCTGAACATCGTGGCCTGCATGCCCAGCACGTGCTTGTGCTGCTCGGGCGTCAGTTCCGACGGTTCGGCGTCGAAGGCGTAGACGCTCTTCAGCGTCGAAAGCTTGCCGCGGCCGGGCGGTTCGTCGGGCGAGGTGCTCTGGCGATGGTCGAAATAGAGCACCGGCCCGGGCGCCAGCACGGTGTCGTGACCCTGCCTGGCGGCGGCGACCGCGCCCTCCAGTCCGCGCCAGGACATGACCGTGGCGTTGGGCGCAAGGCCGCCTTCGAGGATCTCGTCCCAGCCGACCAGGCGACGCCCCTTGGCGTTGAGGTGCTTCTCGATGCGCTGGATGAAGTAGCTCTGCAGGGCGTGCTCGTCGGCCAGGCCCAGTTCCTTCATGCGGGCCTGGATCCTGGGGCTGGCCTCCCACTGGGCCTTCAAGGCTTCGTCGCCGCCGACATGGATGTATTCCGACGGGAAGATCGCCATCACCTCGTCGAGCACGTCCTCCAGGAAGGCGAAGGTCTCGTCGTCGACGTTGAAGATGTCGGGATAGACGCCCCAGTCGGCCATCACCCGGTCGGCGGCCGGGCGCGTGCCCAGCTTGGGATAGCTGGAGATCGCCGCCTGGGCGTGGCCGGGCATCTCGATCTCGGGCACGACGACGATGCTGCGGGCCGCCGCGTAGGCGACGATCTCGCGGGCCTGGTCCTGGGTGTAGAAGCCGCCGTAGCGGACCTCCTCGCCGGAAGCCTTGTAGCCCGCCGCCCCGGCCGGACGCCGCCAGGCGCCGTGGTCGGTGAGATTGGGGTACTTCTTGATCTCCAGCCGCCAGCCCTGGTCGTCGGTGAGGTGCCAGTGCAGCGTGTTGAGCTTCAGGCTGGCCATGCCGTCGATGATCCGCTTGATCGTCGGCAGGCTCTGGTAGTGGCGGGTGCTGTCGAGCATCAGACCGCGCCAGGAAAAGCGCGGGGCGTCCTCGATGCGCACGGCCTGGACGCGCACCGGCGCGCCGGCCTTCTCCTGACCGGCCAGCTGCCAAAGCGACACCGCGCCGTAGAACAGGCCCGCCTTGTCCTTGGCGCGAATTTCGGCGCGCTGGGACGAGACGTCGAGGGCGTAGGCCTCGCCCGCCGGGCCGCCGCGCGACAGCACGACGCCGCCCGAGCCGGTCGGCGCGCCTTCCTTGATCGCCAGGCGTACGCCGCGCGTGGCCGCCAGGGTGTCGACCAGCCACTGGGCCGCAGTCCGCGCCTCGACGTCGCCCGGCGCGATCCAGACGGCGTCTCCGGCGCGCAGGGTCAGAGCACCTTGCGCCGGCGCGATCTTGGCCGGGGCCGGCGTCACGGCGAAGGCCTGGGCGGCCAGGGCCGGCGCGGGCAGCACGGCGGCGAGCGCAACGGCGGCCGCGACGGGTCGGAGGGTGAAAGGCATGGTCAGCTCCCAGCGGCCTCTGCTCAGAGGCTCTTGATCGTTATGTTCGAAATCCGGGCCGCAAAGCCCTTGCCGGCCGGCGAGGCGGCCATGACGCCGAGGTCCACAGCGTCCGGCATCGGCAGGTGGCCAAGGCGCGTGTCGACGAAGGCGCCCTCCCCCACGGCGTGGGCGCAGAAGAGGGTCTGGCCCGAGCGCCGCAGCTTGACCCGCACGGACGGCGCGGAGGGGATCACGAGCGACGAGCCGTCCGACCAGTCGCGGGTGAAGACGGTGGCCGAGTGCAGCTCGCCGCCCAGCCGCTCGACGCCGGTCTTCATCCAGAGATCGGGGGCGAGGCGCAGCATCAGGCCGGTCTGGTCGGCGTCGGCGGCGTAGTCGCCCGCCAGGGTCGCGGTCATCTCGAAGTCGCCGGACTGGCGGCGGAACCAGAAGTGGCCGTTGTCGATCAGCGGCCCGCCGGCCGTGCGCCGCCAGAAGTCGGTTCCGGCCTTGGCCTCGCAGGCCAGGGCCCCATCCTTCCAGGCCCAGGTGTCGGGCGCGTTGAGCCAGGACCAGCCGTCGGCGGCCCGGGCCAGGGCGGGCGTGGCCAGGGCGGCCGCGGCCGCGCTAGCAAGAAAGGCTCGACGGTCGAGGGCGCGATCAGACGACAAGGCTGAGCCCCAGCACGCAGACCAGGCCGACGACGCCGACGACGCTTTCCATCACCGTCCAGGACAGCAGGGTCTCCTTCAGCGACAGGCCGAAATACTCCTTGAACAGCCAGAAGCCCGGGTCGTTGACGTGCGAGAACATCAGGCTGCCCGCGCCGATGGCCAGGACCATCAGGTTGGGGTCGACGCCGGTGGCGGCCATCACGGGCTGGATCAGGCCCGCGGCGGTGAGGCCCGCGATGGTGGCCGAGCCGAGCGCGACGCGGATGACCATGGCGATCAGCCAGCCCAGCACCAGCGGGTGCAGCGGCAGCGAGCCGAGCCAGCCGCCCAGCGTGGCGCTGACGCCGCTGTCGACGAACACCTGCTTCAGGGCCCCCGCCCCGGCCAGGATCAGCAGGATCGAGGCCACGTCCTTCAGGGCGTCGCCATAGCGCTGCATCTGCACGGGGATGCCGATACCGCGCAGCACGCCCAGGCTGAAGGTGGCGTAGATCAGGCAGAGGGTCAGGACCACGGCGGGGTGGCCGACGAAGCCGATCAGGTCGTGGGTCGGCGACGGGGTCTTGAAGGCGACCAGCAGCGCCGTGGTGGCGGCGATCAGCACCACCGGCAGCAGCGCGGTCGTGAAGCTGTTGATAGGCCCGGGCGCCTTGGCGTCCGGGGCCTCGTCGGCGGCGAAGGGCGAGTCCGCGGCCGGGCCGCCCAGCGGCAGCAGATTGACGCGCTTGAGCACTAGGGTCAGCAGCGGGCCGCCGACCATCAGGGCGGCGATGCTGACGACGAGGCCGTAGCCGAGGGTCAGGCCCGTGTCGGCGCCGAACAGGGTGACGAGGGCGGCCGGCGACGGGTGCGGCGGCAGGTAGCCGTGGGCCACCGACAGGCCCGACAGCAGCGGCAGGCCCACATAGACCGGCGGCAGGTCGGCCCGCTTGGCGATCGAGAAGATCAGCGGGATCATGACCACGAAGCCGACGCTGTAGAACAGCGGGATGCCGACGATCAGGCCGGTCATGGCCATGGCCAGCAGGATGAAGCGCAGGCCCACGGCGCCGATCAGAGCGCGGGCGATGCTCTGGGCGGCGCCGCTGTCGGCGATGGCGCGGCCGAACATGGCCCCCAGGCAGATGATGGCGACCAGACCACCGAGCATGTCGCCGACGCCCTTCTCCAGCGACTTGGGGATCTGGGCCAGCGGCATGCCGAACAGCACCGCGCCGCCCAGCGCCACGACCAGGAAGGCCAGGAACGGCGGAACCTTGCCCCAGGCGATCAGCACGACCAGCAGCGCGATCAGCGCGACGACGGCGAGCACTATCATGGTCGGACCACCCTAAGCCCCGCGGACGACGTTTCGCTCCGCGGGTGGAAGGAAAGAGCGATTCCCCGGCGCCGTGGGGTTCGACGTGGCGCCGGGGAATCTAAAGCCGGACAAGGCAGGGGATCCGCCTTGGGGCTGAGGCCCGGCCGCTTACCGGGGAGGGAGTGGCTTCGCGGCCGGTGGTGGGCGCGCTCGCAGAAGCGCGCCCGAGCACGGCGATCAGAACCGCAGGCGCACGCCCGCGCGGTACATCCGACCGATGGTGTCGTAGAGGTAGGGATTGACGCCCGGGCTGACGTTGGTGGTCGGCGCGGCGACCGGATCCTCGTCGAACAGGTTGTCGACCTTGAAGTAGGCGGTGACGTTGTCGTTGACGTCGTAGGTGCCGCCGAGGTCGACGTAGGTCGCCCCCTCCATGTGGTTGTTGTCGATGGTGCGGCGCTGCACGGTCGAGACCGGGCAGTTGGTCTGGCACTCGATGTATTCGTTGTTGTAGACGCCGTCGCTGATCCAGCGCTGGTAGAGGGTCAGGCTGAGGCGATCGAGCGCCCAGGTCTGGCTGAAGGTGGCCTTCCAGTCGGGCGTGTTCGACAGGTTCACGCCGGCGCTCTCGACCGGGATCGTGCCCAGCACGCCCGAGGTGGTCTTGAAGCTCATGACGTGGGTGGCCAGCGCGCGGATCGACAGCGTGCCCGGCAGGCCCCAGTCTTCCAGGTTCTTGCGGTAGATCGCCTCGAGGTCGACGCCCTTGGTGCGCATGGTGGCGACGTTGAAGGCCTGCACCCGCACGAAGTTGGTGTTGGGCTGGGTGCTGGTCAGCAGCATCGCCCCGCAGATCTCCTGGTTGCCGGCCACGCACAGGTCGACCAGGTCCTGGGCGGCCAGCGAGTTGATGGCGCCGTCGACCTTGATGTCGAAATAGTCGGCCGAGAAGCTGAAGCCCGGCAGCCAGGCCGGCTCGGCCAGGACGACGCCGACCTCGGTGTTGCGGGCGATTTCCGGACGCAGGTTGCTGTTGCCGACGATCTCCTGGAGGACGTTCACCGCCGTGCCGCGATAGAGGACGGTGGCGTTGGTCACCACCGGCGGCGCGAACAGTTCGCCCAGGTTCGGGGCGCGGATGTCGCGCGAGGTCACCGCCCGCAGGCGCAGGCCCTGGACCGGGGTCTTCCAGACGCCGCCCAGCTTCCACGTCGTGACGTTGCCCGAGGTGCTGTACCGCGTCTGGCGGACCGCGCCGTTGATGTTGGCCTCGCCGAGGGTCTGCGACTGAAGGATCGGCACGTTGGCTTCGAGATAGCCTTCGGTCACGCTGTAGGAGCCGTGACCGCCGTGGTAGTTGCCGGCGTACCAGTTGTTGCCCGCCAGGCGCAGCAGCGGATCGGCCTTGTAGTCGTCGGTGTAGCCGTTGTCGGCGGTCGCGCCGTCGCCATAGGGGTCGCCGATGGTTCGGTACTTCTCTTCGCGCCATTCCAGGCCCGCGGCGATGGCCACCGGGCCGGCCCACGACTGGAAGGGCTCGCCGGTGACGTTGAACGCGGCGACGGACTCGTTCTGCTTGGAGCGCTGGCGCGGTCCGTTCTTGGGCATCACATAGGCCAGGGCGGCCGGGTCCTGCGTCACGTTGCCGATGATGTTCAACGGCACGCAGCCGGCGGCGCGGGCGATCGGATCGCGGCAGATCACCGTGCCGTTCGGGCCGGCGATGGCGTCGATGGCGGCGTTGTAGCGGGGCGTCAGGGTGATGTTGTCGACATCGATGCTGATGCGGTTGACGCCATAGGCATAGTAGGCGTCATAGCTCCACGACGTGCCGAACACCTCGCGGCTGCCCGTCGCGCCCAGCACGAAGCGTTCCTGCTCGCGCTTGACGTTGACGTCGATGGGTCCGAAGGCGCCGTTGCTGGTGCCCATCTGGAAGCTGGTGATGTTGTTGCTGACGCAGGCCGAACGGATGGCGGCCGGCACGAACGGGTTCTCGCACTGGATGGTCAGGCCCGTGCGCTCGGCGCCGACATTGGGCTGGTTGAGCGAGTTCACCTGGGCGAAGTTGGTGGTCAGGTAGATCTCGTCGTCGTCGCCCCACTTGTAGCTGACGCGGCCGTAGGCGACCTTGCGCTTGAGGCGCGCGGCCAGGGTCGGCGAAGCGCCGATGCCGCCCGACAGGTCGCCGCCGACGCAGAACGGGGCGAAGCAGCCGGTGACGCCGCCAGCGCCCTTGGGCGTACCGCCCGAGCCGTACTGGAACTGGTAGGGCGCGCCGCCCGGACCGAAGGCGATGCCTTGCAGCGGGCCGTTCGTGATCAGGCCGTACTGGGCGTACTGGATCTGCTGGGCGCCCTTGATGACGCGATACTGCGGCCGGCCGTCGGTGGTCGAGGCCAGCGGACGCACCTGGATGGCGGGCGTCTCGTACCAGTCACGGCCGCCGGCCTGCTGTTCGCCGAAACCGCCGGCCAGGACGCCTGCCTCGCGGCTGTACTCGACGCTGCCGATGACGCGCAGGCGGTCATCCAGGAAGGCGTCGCCGAACGCGGCCTGCGCCACGAAGGTGTCGTTGTCGCGGTACTTGCTCTCGCCGCCTTCGAGGCGGGCCTTGAAGCCCTCGAAGGTCTTGTCGGTGACGAAGTTGACCACGCCGCCGATGGCGTCCGAGCCGTACGAGGCCGAGGCGCCGCCGGTGACCACGTCGACCTGCTTGATCAGCAGCTGCGGGAACTGGCTGACATCGGAGACGCCGTTGATATTGGCGGGGGTGACGCGCTGGCCGTCCAGCAGGGTCAGGGTGCGAATGGGCCCCAGGCCGCGCAGGCTGAACGAGCTCAGGCCCTGCATGCCGCTGCTGGTGCTGTTGACGAAGACCGTCTTGCCGGTGCTGCCCTGCAGGGCCGGCATCTGGACGATGGCCTGGAAGACGTTGGGCTGCGAGGCCTTTTCCAGGTCCTCGGCGGTGACGGTGGTGGTCGGCGTCGGCTGGGTGAAGCCGCGCGAGGCGATGCGCGAACCGGTGACGACGACTTCGGAAACCGTGGCGTCGGCCTCGGCGGCTTGCGCCTCAGGCTGGCCTCCGGCGTGCGCGACAGCCCCCCAGGACAGCAGCGCCAGAGCCGAGACCGTGCCGGCATAGGTTCGGCGATTCAATTTCAACAACTTCCAGCCCCCTTGCTCGAGGAGTCCACGTCCGGGCGCACTGACGGCGCTCACTGAACCTGGCTCCAGGTGAGTGTTATTACTTCCCCACGAACGCAGGGATTCTCTTTATATTTTTGAATGTCGGACAATCAGGCCCGGATACTGTTGCGAACCGGGCCACCGCCTTCAATTCCCGCCCTCTTGAGGACGCAGGAAGGATTGTCACAGGCCCCATATAACGTCAATCACAAAACATTCATTTATGTAGCAATCATAAAAAGATTGCCTAAGGAGGACGCTAGAGATCGGAAAAATCTCTTATTTTTCAGCGCACAATGCGGCGCCCACAAATGCGGCGCCGACGAAGGATGCGCCATCAAAGCGACGCGAGCAGCCACATCCACACACGCGGAGCGCATGAGACCGCTATCAAGAAAAGATCGAATTCCGAGCGAAGGAATAGGCGATATGCCGCCTCACCCAAGCATATGGCGCCCCGGAGGCCAGAAGAGCCGCTCCAGCGACCGCTCGACCAGCGAAGGATCAGTCGCCGATGGGCTGCTGGGGCGCAATTCCGTGCAGCCAGGCGACACTGCCGCGAGCCCGACGCAGCATCTGGTGCGCCCGCTCGCCCAGCGACACGGCCACGGCGTAGGCCAGCCGGTCGATGACAAACAGCTGGGCGAAGCGCATCGGGTTAGGCTGGAACTCCTCGACGCCCGACGGCGACAGCCCCACATGCAGGCAGACGTCGGCGTCACGTCCCAATGGTGAATCCGCGTCGGTGATGGCGATGCAGGTGGCCTTGTAGTGCTTGGCCAACTCCATGCTCTCCTGCAGCTCGCGCGGGCGGCCGGTGGACGACAGAAACAGCGCCACGTCGCCGGGCGACAGGATGGCGGCCGACATGCGCTGAGCGTAGCCGTCGGTGAACACCATGGCCGGCACGTCGAGGCGGAACAGGCGGTTGTGGATCTCGCTGGCCAGGGCGGCCGAGCTGCCGCCGATGCCGTAGATCACCACGCGCGCGGCCTTGGCGATGGCCAGGGCGGCGACCTGCAAGTCCTTCTCGTTCAAGGTCTCGCGCGTACGCCCGAGAGCGTCGATGATGGTATCGAACAGGCGGTCGGCGACCGCGGCGTGGGCGCCCAGAGGCGCCTGAGGCTCCACCCTGGCTGGCGCCGGACGGGCCGCCCGCTCACGCTGGTCGGTGACGGCCTGGGCGTGGGCCAGCTCCTGGATCAGGCGGAACTTCAGGTCCTTGAAGCCCTCGCAGCCGACCGTGCGGCAAAAGCGCAGGACCGTCGGCTCGCTGACTCCCAAATCGGTGGCGACCGACTTGACGCTGGCGCGAACGAACTCGTGCGGCGACTTCAGGACCAGCTTGGCGATCTTGAGATCCGAGCGCGTCATCGCCTCCATCATCGCCTCGATGCGCGGAAGGATGTCGCCGTCGTCGACGGCGTTTTCAGACTGACTCATCCCCCGGTCCCTTCACCAAACGGCGCGCGCCCGACGACAGATACCGACAACGATGTCGCGCCGCAATCAAGGTGGCCGCCTCGCCAGCATCAAGAATGATAGTTTTGCTACATTTTCGTTGACACCGCCACATCCAGCATGGCTCCTGAGCATCGGAACTCGACCTTGAGTCAGGAGAATTTCGTGTCCATCCAACGCATCGGCGCGGCCACCACGGGCACCGGCGGCAACGCCCTGCCCTTCTGCCAGGCCACGATCGCCAACGGCTTCGTCTTCGTCTCTGGCCAGGTTCCGATGGACGAGAACGGCGTGCTGGTCGACGGCGGCGTCGTGCCCCAGACCCACAAGGTCATCGAGAACATCGTCGGCATCCTGGCCAAGGCCGGCTGCACCCTGAAGGACGTGGTCAAGGCCAATGTCTGGCTGGACGACGCCCGCGACTTCCACGCCTTCAACCGCGTCTACAACAGCTATTTCGGCGACGCCCTGCCGGCCCGCGCCTGCGTGCAGTCGCCGATGATGGTCGACTGCAAGGTCGAGATCGAAGTCATCGCCCTGGTTCCGCAGGCCTGACGCCGATGATGTCGCCCGCCGATCTCGACACGCTGGTCCTCGCGCCCGGAACCAAGGCCGTCCCGCTGGACGGCTCGGTGCGCACGCTCGGAGACTTCTCCGGACGGGGCCTATCGCTGCTCGGCGGCGACATCCCCATGCCGGCCGCGGTGCTGAAGCGCGCCGCGATCGACAACAATCTGTCGGTCATGCAGGCCTATGTCGACGCGGCGGGCGCCAGGCTCGCCCCACACGCCAAGACGACCATGTGCCCGCAGCTTCTGGCCCGCCAGATCCAGGGCGGCGCCTGGGGCCTGACGGCGGCGACCATGACCCAGCTGAAGCTGTGCCACGAGATCGGCGCGCCGCGCCTGATCCTGGCCAACCAGCTGGTCGGCCGCGCCGAGATCGAATGCCTTCGCGACCTGACGACCAAGGCGCCCGACCGCCCGGTCTATGTGCTGGTCGACGGCGAGGCCGGCGTGCGCGCCATCTCCGAAATCTTCGCCGCCGCGCCCGAGGCGCCGCCCGCAAGACTGCTGATCGAACTAGGCATGGCGAACGGCCGCTGCGGCGTGCGCTCGGCCGACGAAGGCCTGGCGCTGGGGCGCCTGATCCACGCCCTGCCGGGCGTCGAACTGCACGGCGTCGAGGGTTACGAGGGCCTGGTCTTCAGCGACCACGCCGTACAGGACGCGACCGAGGTCGACGCCTATCTCGACGGCCTGATCGGCCTGCACCACGCCCTGCGCGCCGAAGGGCTCTACGCCTCCGACGAGGTGGTGCTGACCGCCGGCGGCTCGGCCTATTACGACCTGGTGGCACGCGCCCTGGCCGGCGAGGCGCCGGGCGCCGTGATCGTGCTGCGCAGCGGCTGCTACGTCACCCACGACAGCGGCTTCTATCGCGAACTGCTGAGCCGCATGGACGCCCGCGAGGCCGTCGGCGCCCCGCCCCTGCTGCGCCCCGCGCTGGAGGTCTGGACCCGGGTGATCTCGCGCCCGCAGCCGGACATGGCCATCGTCATGATGGGCAAGCGCGACGTCTCGTTCGACATCCACCTGCCGACGGCCCGCCGCTGGTTCCGCCCCGGCCTGCACGAGCAGGCGCAAGGCGTCGACGGAATCGTCACCGCCAAGCTGGCCGACCAGCACGGCTTCCTCACCATCGCCCCCGACGCCGACCTGGCCGTCGGCGACCTGCTCGGCTTCGAGATCTCCCACCCGTGCACGACCTTCGACAAGTGGTCGGTGCTGCTGGAGGTCGACGAGGCCTACGGCGTGCTGGGCGGCCTGAAGACCTTTTTCTGAAGTGAGCGTTCGTTGAGCAGTCCGACCATGGCAAGCCCCCTCCCCGCCGCCGACATCGTCCTCAAGGGCGGCACGGTCATCGACGGAAGCGGCGGCGCGGCCTTCGTCGCCGACGTCGCCCTGGCCGGCGACACCATCGTGGCCGTGGGCGCCTCGCTGCCGACGGGCATGGCGCAGGTGATCGACGTCTCGGGCCTGGTGGTGGCGCCGGGCTTCATCGACGTGCACACCCACGACGACCTCGTCTGCATCACCCAGCCCGACATGCTGCCCAAGATCAGCCAGGGCGTGACGACGGTAGTGGCCGGCAACTGCGGGATCTCGGCCCCGATGCTGCGCTTCGACGAGGCGGTGGCCGAGCCGTTCAACCTGCTGGGCGCCCGCGAGGACTTCGCCTACGCCGCCTTTGCCGACTATCGCCGCGCCATCGAGGCGGCCAGCCCGCGCGTCAACGTGGCGGCCCTGGTCGGCCACTCGACCTTGCGCGTGCTGTGCATGGACGACCTGGAGCGCCCCGCCACGGCGGCCGAGCGCGAGGCGATGGACGCCCTGCTGCGCGATGCTCTGTCAGAAGGCGCCCTGGGCATGAGTTCGGGCGTGTTCTACGCCCCGGCCTGGGCCGCCGACATGGAGGAGCTCCAGGCGCTGGCGCGGACCGTCGCGCAGGCCGGCGGCGTCTACACCGCCCACATCCGCGACGAGCGCGAGGGCATCATCGAGGCCTTGAAGGAGGCCTTCGCCGTGGCCGCGCCCAGCGGCGCGCCGCTGATCCTGTCGCACCACAAGTGCGCCGGCGTGCGCAACTGGGGCCGGGCGGCCGAGACCCTGGGCCTGATCGACCAGACCCGCCAGAGCCAGCCGGTGCACCTGGACTGCTATCCCTACACCGCCGGCTCGACGATCATCCGGCCCGACCTGGCCGACGGCGAGGTCGAGATCCTGGTCAACTGGTCAGAGCCGCATCCGGAGATGGCCGGCCGCACCCTGGCGGCGATCGCCGCCGACTGGGGCCTGTCGCAGCCGGAGGCCGCCGAGCGGCTGATGCCCGGCGGCGCCAGCTACTTCCAGATGGCCGAGGCCGACATGCGCTCGATCCTGGCCCATCCCTGCTGCATGGTCGGCTCCGACGGCCTGCCGCACGACAAGCGCCCGCACCCGCGCCTTTGGGGCGCATTCCCCCGCGTGCTGGGCCACTACGCCCGCGACCAGAAGCTGATCAGCCTGGAGGCGGCCGTGCACAAGATGACCGGCCTGGCCGCCGACACCTTCCGCCTGGCCGGACGCGGCCGCGTGGCCGCGGGCATGAAGGCCGACCTGACGGTGTTCGACGCCGAGGCGATCATCGACCAGGCCACCTACGAGGCGCCGACGCGTCCGGCCAAGGGCGTCGAGCACGTCTTCGTCAATGGCGCCCTGGCGTTCAGCGGCGGCGGCGTGGTCGGCGAGCGTTCAGGTCGCTTCCTAAGCTCGGCCGCCTGACGCGGGAGCCGACATCCTGAAGGTGTCACGCGACGCCGGCGAAAGCGGAGATTGCGCAGCCAAACCCAGCCCCTAAGGTTTCGCCAGTCTTAGATTCTGGGGGCTTTCCATATGTCTACTCAAGAACCCGTCGGCGAGGCCTTCGACTTCGGGCGGGTGATCCAGCGCACCTTTCAGGTCATCGGCGCCAACGGTGTGCTGTTCGCCATCGGCGCCCTGGCGCTGGTGAGCCTGCCGCTGCTGGTGGGCACGCTGATCGGCCTGCAATGGGCGGGCAATCCGATTTTCGGGCTCTGGATCGCCGTCGGCTCGCTGCTTTCGGCCCTTGGCAGCGTTGTCCTGCAGGGCACGGTCGTCCGCGCCGCAGTCGGCGGGATGAACGGCGCGCCTGTCGCGCCTCGCGAAGCGGTTTCGACCGGCGTTCGCTTCCTGCTGCCGCTGATCGGCCTGGCCATCGTCTCGGCGCTCGGCATCTGGCTGGGCCTGATCCTGCTGATCGTGCCGGGCGTCATCGCCAGCCTGATGTGGTCGGTGGCCGCACCGGTGCTGGTGGTCGAGAAACTCGGCGTCTTCGGCAGCCTGAAGCGCAGCCGCGACCTGACCCGCGGGCGCCGTTGGGCGATCCTTGGCCTGTTCGTGCTCTACATGATCGTCAGCTTCATCCTCGGCGTCGTCATCCAGGCCGTCGGCCTGCCGCTCGGCGTATCATCCAGCGGCCTGTTCGGCCTGAACGACGCGACCATGTCGGTTGGCCTGATCGTCTTCGTGTTCGCATCGTCGCTGGTGAACGGCCTGCAGGGCGTGATCGTCGCCGCCGGCGTCGCCTCGCTGTACTACGAACTGCGCACGTCCAAGGAAGGCGCCGCGCCCGAGGACACCGCATCGGTCTTCGACTGACGCTTCGACCTAGCGCGCGGTGTCGTGCTTGTCGCGACGCCGCACGCCCATAAGCAGGCGCGCCTCCAGCCGCTTGCGCAGGGCCGCGTAATAGGCGCTAAGGAAGTCGTAGTCGTCTTCCTCCGCCAGGCGCGTCCAGCCGACCTTGCCGGCGATGCGGTCGGCCACGGCGCGCATCGTCTTGCGATCGCGCTCGCGCAGCACGTCCTCGAGCACGTGAAGCTCCTTGGCGCCGTAGGCGTCGATCTGCTCCTGGGTGAAGGCGTAGCGCCGCAGGCGCTCGGCCCCCTCGTCTGCCATGTCGCGCATCAGCTTGCGCTTGGGCGCGCGCACGACCCAGGTGCCGCCGATCAGATCGCCGGCCCGCAGGCGGTCCTTGTTGAACAGCGGAAACAGCACGAACACGCCCGCCCAGGTGATGCCCAGCAGGTACATCCAGCCCTCGACGCCGCCGCCCTCGACGCCGGCCGGGGCGAACAGCATGCTGATCGGGATGAAGATCTCCAGCTCTCGCATGGCGTTGCGGGCGAAGATCGCGCCGGGCCGCAGGCGGCCGCCGTCACGGGCGGCGACGCGGATGCCCATGGCCCGCTTGCCCGGCGTGGCGGCCGCGGCGCTGAGTTCGAAGCCCACGAAGTAGAAGTTGCGCAGCAGGAAGAAGCCGAGCAGCCACAGCACGGCGATCACCTCCGCCCCCTTGAGGCCAGCGGCCGCCAGGGCGCCGACGCCGATCAGGCCGATCAAGATCGAGGCGACGATGAGCACGCCCACCATGATCGCCGCGTCCACCAGGAAGGCGCCGGCGCGCTGGCTGGCGTCGGCCAGCTGCAGGCGCAGGTCGACGCCCTCGGGCGTGACGAAGGCCCGCGTCAGCTTGAGCGTGGAGGCTTCGCTCATGCGCTCGCCCTCCGGCGCGGAGCGTAGAAATAGAGGCCCCAGATCAGGGCCGTGAACGCCGCCACGCCATAGCGGGCCGGCGTCCAGACGATCAACTGGCGGCCGAAGCCCTCCAGCAGCCCGGCGAAGAACAGCATGACCACAACGCCGCCCATCACGGTGGCGGCGTGCCGTCCGGCCGCGGCGGCCGCGTCCAGACGACTGCGCTCGCCCGGGAAGGCCACGGTCCAGCCGATCTTCAGACCCGCGGCGCCCGCAAGGCAGACGGCGAAGATCTCGGTCACGCCGTGGATCGCCAGCCAGCCCCCCGCCTCGACGCCGAGGCCCCGGCTGGCGAACAGCGCGAAGAACACGCCCAGCATCACGCCGTTGTAGATCACCAGCATCGCGGTGGGCACGCACAGCGCGAAGCCCAGGGCGAAGGCCAGCAGCGCCACCTGGGCGTTGTGGGTGAACAGGAAGGTGGCGAACATCGAAAGGCCGCTGCCCGACTTGGCGCCGTCCAGGGTGGAGCGGAGCATCTCGGTGGTCGCGGCCGGGTCACGCCCGCCGGTCATCTCCCGGGGCATGAAGGCGTAGTACCACTCGGCGTCCTGGCCGAAGAGCCAGGCCCCTACCAGGGCGCCGATCACCATCAGCCCGACGCTGACCAGGGTCTCGCGCCACAGGCCGCGCACCGCCGCGGGCCAGCCGCCGGCGAAGAAGGCGCCAAGCTGGCTGCGCAGGGTCTCGCGCGAGCCGTAGACGAAGAAGTAGGCTCGGGCGCAGAGCATCTCCAGATAGTCGATCATGCCGCGATCGAGCGAGGTGGCGCGGGCCACCGACAGCGACGACAGCGCCGAACGGTAGAGCACCGGCGCGGCCAGGATCTCCTCTTCGGAGAGGCTGGCCATCGAGCCCTTCTCGACCTTCTCCATCAGCCGCTCGAGGCGCTTCCAGTCGGCCTCGCGTTCCTGCCGGAAACGCTGGCTCTTCAGGCGGCCGTCGACCTTGACGTCGATCACAGGAGGTCCCTCCGCTTGAGGTCGACATAGGTGTTGATCAGGGCCGGGCCGATGCGGGCGGCCGGAGCCTCGACGATGTGCGCGCCCATGCGGCGCAACCGGGCGACCACGGCCTCGCGCTCGCGCAGCAGGCCGGCCGAGACGACGGCGCGGGAGATGTCGGCCGGCTCGAACGGCTCGGCGTCGACCATGGCCTCCAGCTCCTCGTCCTGCATGACCACGAACAGCACCAGGTGGCGACGCAACAGATGGGCGCTGGCGTCGATCATCAGCTCGGCGGCGGTGGGATCGGTGAAGTCGGTGAACACCACCACCAGCGAACGCCGACCCAGCTTGGCCGCCAGGGTGTTGAGCGCCAGGGTGTAGTTGGTCTCCTCGGCGGAGTAGTCGATGCGGCCGGCCGCGTGCTGCAGCTGGCGGAAGGCGTCCAGCCCGCTGACCACGCCGGTCAGCAGGCGCGGCGCGGAATCGAACGAATAGAACCCCGCCCGGTCGCCGGCGCGCAGGCAGGCATAGGCCAGCAGCAGGCCGGCGTTGATGGCCCGATCGACCTTGGGCGCGCCGCCGACCGGCTCGCACATGGCCCGGCCGCCGTCGATGGCCATGACGATATGATGGTTGCGCTCCGTGCGGAATTCCTTGGCCAGCAGGTGCAGGTGCCGCGCCGACTGCTTCCAGTCGATGGCGCGCGGGTCCATGCCGGTCTGGAACTCCTTCAGCGCCTCGAACTCGGAGCCCTCGCCGCGGTCGACCTGGGTCTTGCTGCCGATCAGGGCGTCGCGGGCCAGCATCCGCACGGCCTCCTCGCGCACGCCCTGAAGGTCGGTGCCGGCCGGCGCCTCGATGTCGAGCACGAAGGCCTGCTGCTTCCAGACCAGGCCCAGCGGGCCGGTCCAACGCACCCACAGGCGGTGCAGACGCCCCTCCCCGCGCCGCTCGGGCGTCAGGGAGAAGTCGAAGGTCGCCACTCGACCCTCGACCGCGCTGCGGGCGAAGCGCGGTTGCAGGCCCAGGCGGTCGTCCGCGTCCAGCGCGGCCTCGGCGCGGCCGGGAACCGGACCCTTGCCGAAGCGCGTGGTGAAGGCGATGGGAGCCGTGCGGGCGACCGACAGGAACGGCCGCTGGGGCTCGTCCAAGGCCAGGCGCGAGCGCGAGCCGCCCGACAGCGCATCGGCGGCCATGGCCAGCAGCATGACCCCGATCCAGATCGGTCCGGCCAGCCAGCCGGCCGGCGCGAGCACGCCGACGACCAGCGCCGCCGGGATCCCGGCGGCGACGGCGACGACGGCGCGGCGCGTGGGGTAGATCACCGGGGAGCCGCCACCCGCTCGACCAGGCCCGAGAGCACGTGGTCGACCTTGCGGCCCTCGATCTCGGCGGCGGCCGAGAGGATCAGGCGGTGGCGCAGGGCTGGCGCGGCCAAGGACTTCACATCGTCGGGGATCACGTAGTCGCGGCCGTCGAGCACGGCGCGGGCCCGCGCGGCCACGGCCAGCATGGCGCCGGCGCGCGGGCTGGCGCCCGTCTCGATGTCTGTGGACTCGCGGGTGGCCCGCACCAGATCGACGATGTAGCCGACGACCTCGTCGGTCAGGCGCACCTTGGCCACGGTCTCGATGGCCGCGTCGATCGCCGCGCGCTCGGCCACGGCCTCGACCCCGAAGCTCTTGGGATCCATCTGGCCGGTGCGCGAGCCGTGGCCGACGATGATCGCCCGCTCCTGCTGGGCGCTGGGATAGTCCAGCACGTGCTTGAACAGGAAGCGGTCGAGCTGGGCTTCGGGCAGCGGATAGGTGCCCTGCTGCTCGATCGGGTTCTGGGTGGCGACCACGGTGAAGCGGGGGCTGAGCGGGTGCGACTTGCCGTCGATGGTGACCTGGCGTTCCTGCATGGCTTCCAGCAGCGCGGCCTGGGTCTTGGGCGGGGTGCGATTGATCTCGTCGGCCAGCAGCAGTTCGCAGAACACCGGACCGCGCGTCAGGCTGAAGGTCGAGGTCTGGAAGTTGAACAGGTTGGCGCCGATGACGTCGCCCGGCATCAGGTCGGGTGTGAACTGGATGCGGCCGTAGTCGAGCGCGACGGTGCGAGCGAAGCTCTGGGCCAAAAGCGTCTTGGCCGTGCCCGGCGGGCCCTCCAGCAGCACGTGGCCGCCGGCGAACAGCGCCGTCAGCAGCAGGTTGACGGCGTCGTCCTGGCCCACGACGGCCTTGCCGATCTCCGAGCGGATCCGCGCGGCGAGCGCCCCGACTTCACTGACGTCCACGGATGAGCTCCTGCTTCCAGATATGGAGATCGCGCGCCACGGCCATCAGGTCGGACGGCGAGGCCGTCAGCGCTCGATCGGCCAGCGCCGAATAGGTGTGGGTCGCGCCGACGGTGCGGCTGACGCGATCGAGAAAGTCGACGAGATCCTGGCCGTCGAGGCCGCGCGGCGCGCCGATGGCGCGGGCGGCCGACGCCTGGATAAGCCGGGCATAGAGCTTGGCCATGCGGTGCTCGCGACGCGCCAGGCGCACCAGGCCGGCGGTGTTGTCGGCCAGCGCCGTCTTGCCCAGGGCCACCGCCCGGCGCGAGCGCAGCGGCGGGCCAAAGCGCGCGAAGGCCTGGGCCCCCGCCAGCAGGGCCAGGGCCACGGCCACCAGGGTCGCTCCCAGCAGCGGCGGCTCGACGACCAGGCGCATAAGGCTGCGCGTGCGCTTGAAGCCGTGCAGCGTTACGTCGAACACCACGGGCGAGCCGTCGTCGCGGATCAGGTTCAGCATGGCCACGGCGGTGCGCGCGCCGTCGGCGGTCTTCAGACCCTGGGTGTTGAGATAGTCGGGATCGGCCAGGACATAGGTCCAGCTGTCGTCGCGCATGGCCATCACCACGCCGCCGTCCTGGTCGAGCAGCACCGGCGTCCAGCCCGGTCCCGCCAACGTGCGCGAACCGTTGATGGTCACCGGCGCGCCGAACGCCTCACCGGACGGTCGGCGCAGGCGCACCGTGCGCTTGCCCTTGGCCGCGCTCAGCTTGAGGTCCTTGCGCAGCTTGGGCGGCAGCAGCGCCAGCGCTTCGGCGGGATTGTTGGCGTCGAAGGTGGTGACCCAGCCGCGATGCTTGGCGTCGGGCCGCGCATCCCATTTGGGCAGCACCACCAGGGTCGGGCCGATATGGTCGTTGCGCTCGAGCGGCACGGGCGACATGCCCGCCGACGGCGTCAGGACCAGCAGCCCTTCCTCGGCCGAGAGGGGCAGGTCGCCGCGGCTGGTCAGCACCGGCTCGCCCATCAGGCTGAGCAGGCGCGAAATGCCGCCGAACCCGACCGACGAGCGCGACAGGGCGTGGCCGCCGCCGTCGTCGCCCTTGCGCAGTTCGGGCGCGTAGGCCGACAGCACGGCCAGGCCGCTGAACGAGACCACGCCGACCAGGACCAGCACCAGCATGGTCATCGGCGAGAACATGCCGGCGGACTTGCCCGAGGATTGGGACGCGCTCATCCGCGCCACCCGTCCGGCAGGGCGAAGGCTTCGTAGGCCGCTCGGCACTCGGCGAAGTCCTGAGCGCCGACCGGTCGGCCGCCGAACAGACCCCGCTCCACGAGCCGGGCGATGCCGACGAAGGCCCCTCGGGCGGCGTCGGGAATGGCGGGCAGAGCGGCGATCTCGCGCGCGGTCAGCGAGATCTTCACCGACCGGGGACGGCGCTTTTCGATGTCCTGAACGCTGCGCAGCAGGATCAGGTGGGCGGCCTCGACGAACAGCCCCCTGGCGGCCAGCTCGTCGGCGGCGGCCAGCAGGTCGCGCGCATCGGCCGCGTCGGGACGCCAGCCGGCCTCCGCGACCACCAGCGGCTTGATCGCCCGCGGCGCCGGCGCCCAGATCCGCAGGAGTTCGCGGACGATGGCGTAGAGGATCAGCACGACCAGCACGGCCAGGCCGATCCAGAACACCCACTTCAGATAGGGCGCGATGAATTCGAAGGCCTTCCCCACGTAGCGCAGCCACTCGGGGATCTTGGGCGGGACGAAGACCGCCTGGTCGAACTGGAACCCGGCGTCCTTCGCCAGCCGTGCGTGCGCCGCGACGACCGCGTCGTCCGACGCCCCTCTCGAAACTGTCACGCGCCGGAAACCCGCATTCGCCCCCTTCGCCGCCAGGACCAGGCCCGGCCGCGAACACTCGACTCAACTCTACAGCGTGGGGCGGTCTTGGCTAGCCGTAACCGGTGAGAATCGACCGCTTCGGCCGCCCTGCCCCCGTCGTCAGCCGACGAAGAACTCCACGGGCACGAGCACCTCGACCGGATCGCCCGCCACGTCGTCGGGCGGCGGCGGCACGGGCGAAGCGCGGCGGACCGTGGACAGGGCCTCCTCGTCGAGCAGCGGGTAGCCCGAGCCCTTGGCGACCCTGGCGCTCAGCACCCTGCCCGCCCGGTCGACCATGAAGGCGACATGGACCACCCCCTCCTGCCCCGCGCTCTGGGCCCGGCGCGGGTAACGCTTGTAGGCCTTCAGCCGCCCCAGGATCAGGCCGCGCCAGCTGACCGCCGCGTCGCGGGCGGCGGCGGCGGAGGTGCGCGGCGCGGCCATGACCGGCGCGGGGGGCGCCGGCACGGCGGGCGGCGCCGAAGCCTCGCGGGGCGTCGAGGCCCGCGCCGAGGCGTCCGCCTCCACCGCCTGGGCGGCGGACCGCTGCTGGGGCGGCAGGACGCCGCGCGGATCGGGCGGCCGATCAATGGTCTTGGGCGGCGCCGGCGCGGCGACGGCGGCAGGACTGGGCTTGGCCTCCGGGCCGGGCGGGCGCTCGTCCTTGGGACGTGGCGGCGCGACGGGCTCGACGGCGAACTCCACGGCGATGGCCTCGATCGGCGCGGCCATCGGCATCTCGGGCCGGGCAAGCTTCAGATAGGCGGCCAGCAGCAAGGCCACGTGCAGCACCACCGCCCCGGACAGCGCCAGGCTCCAGCGGCGCTTTCGGCCGGTGGCCGCGAGCGGCTCGTACGGGATTTCCAGCACCGTCATGGGCAGCGCCTGCAGCATCAGAACACCCGCTCCAGCTTCAGGCTGGCGGCCGTCTTCTCGTAGGAGAACAGCCAGTCGATGCTGCTGGCCACCTTGGCGTACTGCACGGTCAGGCTGGGCGTGAAGCCGCCGGGGGTCTTCCAGCGCGGCGCGCGCAGGATGGCGGTGAAGCTCTGCTCGTCGTCGCGGCGGCGCGCCTCCAACGTCTCGTTGACGGCGTCCCAGCGCTTGCGCCGGGCCGAGGCGAACAGAGTCCCGTTGAAGCCCTTCATCGTCGGCGTCGCAGCGCCCAGCCGCAGGCCGGCCTGGCGATAGGCGTTGACCGCGCGATCGGCGTCCTTGTCGAGCAGGTCCATGCCGCCGAACACGGTCCAGCCGCCGGAAAGGCCGCGCCAGGCGGTCAGGAACAGCGAGGCCTGGTCGCCGTCGAGCGACGCGAACGCGGCCCGGCTGTAGCGCATGGCCTTGTAGTCGCCCTCCAGCTTGACAAGCGTCGAGGCGCCGAGCGCGCGGCTGACCTCGGCGTGCAGGCCGGGCGCCTCGTACAACCGCTCGGCGCCCATGGTCCCGACATCCAGCGACGGGGCGACGCCGAAGGCCAGCCGCGCGGTCCGGTAGTCGAGCCCGGCCTGCGCGACGAAGGTGGCCTGGTTGTAGCGCCCCTCCTCCGGATAGAGCTCGCCATAGGCCATGCCGCGGAAGGTCAGGCCGCCGGAGCCCCGTAGCGGCAGGCGGCGATTGAGCACGGTCTCGAAGCTGACCGTCGCCGCGCCCAGCGGGTCGGGCGTCTTGCGGTCGAAGAAGCAGATCCCCTCCGGCCCCGGCAGCAGGCAGGCATAGCTGCCCGAGGCCTGGTTGATGTTGGAGTTCCAGCCCGGGCCCAGCGCGAACTGGCCCGTCCAGGACCGGCGGCGCTTCAGGGCCGCCAGGAAGCTCTCGACGGTGCGGCGCACGCCGACGGCCCGGGCGTCGTCATTGGGCATGTCGGCCAGGACGGCGCGGAAGGCCGCCTCGGCCTCGCGGTCGCGCTGGTCCTCGAACAGCACGCGGGCCAGCTCGATACGCCCCGGCATGAAGCCGGGCTGCAGGACGAGAAGCTGGCGGTAGCTGCGCTCGGCCGCGCGCAGGTCGCCGTCCTGCCGCGCGAGTTGCCCTTGCGCGTAGTGGACCAGCATCGGGTCGCGCTCGGGCAAGGCCAGATAGGCCTTCAGGAAGCGGCGGGCGTCGGCCCACTGCCGGCGGGCAAGGGACAGGTAGAGGGCCTTGCCGACGTCGTCGGCGCCCGGTCCCACCGTGTAGGCTTGGCCGTCGATGACCAGCACGTCGGGGGCGGTCTCCTGCCGTGTCCTGGCCTCGCGCTCGGCGGCGCGGCGCGACAGGTCCTGGTCGAGGCGCAGGCGGGTGTCGTCGTCGACCTGGGCGTGGGCGGCGCCGGCAAGGGCCAGAACGACGAAAGCCGCGCAGCCGGCGGCGGCGCGGAACGGAAAACGCTTGAGAACGGACGACCTGCTCATCGCAAGGGCTTGGGGCGAAGACCAGCCGGCCCCCGCCCCTCGCATCCTCAGTTCTTCGTGCCGCCGAAGGCGGTGTCGTAGACGCTGTTGCCGCCGAAGGTGACCAGACCGGCCAGGGCCGCGGCGTTGGCGCCGAAGAACTTGCCGCTGACTTCGCCGCCCGAGGCCAGGGTGGAGGCCCCTTGCGTGGCCGTGGCGTTGGCCGTGGTGCTGGCGATGTTCAGGCCCGAGATGCCCACCGAGCCGATGTCGACCTTGTAGCCGGTCGAGGCGCTCTGGACGTAGCCGCCCAGCGTGCCGGCGGTGAAGTCGGCGTTGAAGGTCCCTTCCAGGATGCCGTTGGTGGCGTAGTCGCTGAGACCCTTCACCGTGTAGCTGGCCGTGCCCGAGCCGGCGGTCGCGCCGGTGTCGTCGCCGACGTAGTAGACGGTGTGGGTGCCGTCATTGGCGTTGGCGGTGTCGGACCACTCGCCGAACCAGAAGTCGCCGGTGCTGACCTTGGCGAAGTTGAACACGCCCATGCCGTTGTGGCTGCCCGGCGCGGTCGACGGATTGTTGATCGTGCTGACGCCGCCCGACGGCGGGGCCGAGGCCGCAAGGCCCTGGAAGTCGACATAGGCCGACAGGCCGATCGAGGCGACGGCCACGCCAGCCTTGCCGGCGGTGTGCGGACCCGCGTTGATCACGCTGGCGCCCACCTTCAGGTGGGTTTCGTCGGTGGACTCGCCGACGATGCCGGCATGGGCGACGCCGGTCAGGGCGGCGGCGGTGATGGAGGCCAGGATCAGCGTCTTGAAGGTCGAACGGGACATCTCGTCTTCTCCGATGCTTTGTTTGATGGACCTCTTTTGAGGCCCGGGCTCATCCAGCGGCGTCCGCCACGTCGGTAGGGAGCCGACGCGCCGAAAGCCGTGAATTGGGGGTCAGTAGCGGGCGGTCATGCTGAGCTTCAGCGTGCGCCCGGGGGCCGGCTGGGCCGTGCGGGTCAGGGGATCGGTGTAGTAGCGGTCGTTGAGATTGGTCCCGACCAGCTCGAACCGGACCTTCTCGTTGAGCTTGAAGTTGGCGTAGGCGTCGACCGTGACGATGTCGTCCCACAGGTAGGGCGTGTTCAGCGCCCAGCCGTCGACGCGGGTGGCGGTAGCGCCGCCGATGAAGCGATCGAGCTCGGGATTGTCGTAGCCGCTGTAGTAGACGCCGCGCACGCCCACCTCGAGCCGGCGCTCAAGGAAGCGGGCGCCGAGGTTGAGGTTGGCCGAGGTCTCGGGCGTGGCCTGGGTCAGCAGGTAGCCGCCGACGAAGCCGAAGTTCACGCAGTCGGGCACGATGCCGGTGTTGGGCGCCTTCAGGATCGCCTGCTGGCGGTCGCAGACCTTGTTCTTGAAGTTGTGGGCGGCGGAAAAGTCGGCGAACAGGCGGCCGTTGTCGTAGCGGGCCTGAAGCTCGATCCCCTCGATGATCTGCTTTTCCATGTTGGAAAGCTGCAACTGCGTGCCGCGCTCGATGACGTTGCTGGTGCGGTTGCGGAACCAGGTCAGCCTGACGTCGGCGCGCTGGCCTTCCGGCAGCGACAGCAGCGCCGACAGGTCGTGGATGTAGGCGACTTCCCAGGTGCGGGCGTGCTCGGGCTTCAGCGGCCGGGTCGGATCGATGGCGGCCGAGAAGCCGACCGTGCTCTCGAACAGACTGGGGAAGCGATAGGCCTCGGCGTAGCGGGCGTAGGCCCGGGCGTTGGGCGTGAAGTTGAAGGTGGCCGACACCGCCGGCGTCCAGCCGTCGCCCCGCTGGGTGCGGCTGACGGCGGTGACCGGCGCCTGGTTCAGCGAGGCCACGCAGTAGCCCGTGGCGTTGGCCACACTATTGAGGAAGCCGTTGACGCAGGGATTGGTGGCGCGCGTGAACTTGCCGGTGCTGTCGCGCTCCCAGGCGATGCGGTTGTTGACCGTGCGGCCGTTGACCAGGGTGCGGTAGAGCACCGAGCCGTCGGTGAAGACATAGTTGGTGAACACCACGCCCTTGGCCAGTTGCTCGGCCAGGAAGTCGTCAAAGGCCCAGTAGTGCGAATAGCGCGCGCCGGCGGTCAGAGTCAGCTCGCTGACCGGCCGCCATTCCAGGTTGGCGTGGACGTTGTATTCCTCGCGCCGGCCGGCCCGGGGGTACTGGCGCCAGCCGTCGAACGTGCCGCCCCAGACGTCGGGCGAGGTCAGCTTCTCGTGCTGCCAGTCGCCGGCGACCACCAGGTCGAGGGTCGGGGCCAGGCGCATCTTGTTGCTGGCCGACAGGCCGTAGCGGTCGTTCTTGGCGTTGGCGAGCGCGGTGTTCTTGATGATGGGGTTGGCGGCGTTCTGGGCCCAGTTGGGGAAGCCGCCGGCGCTGTAGGTGTGGCTGTTGGTGCGGGTCAGCCAAACGGATGTCTTCAGGTCGACCCAGCGGCCGCCGGGCTTGAGCCGGTAGTCGACGTTCCAGGCGGTGGCGTGGACCTCGCTGAGCGGCCACTGCACCTTGCCCATGCCGTTGTTGCCGACCGAGATGATCCGCGAGGGCATCACCTCGCCGTAGGTCGAGACCGTGTCGCGCACGCCGAACTTCAACTGCTGCGCATCGCTGATCTTCCAGACCAGCTTGCCCAGCCACGAACTCATCTCGCTGGAGGTGTTGGGGACCTCGTTGCCGGGCTGGTAGTTGAAGGCCAGGCGCTTGATCAGGTCCTGCGGGCCGGACGGCGTGGGCAGGCTGGTCTGACTATAGTAGTCGGCCTCGCTCTCGCCGGCGAAGTAGTTGCCGCGTTCGCGCCAGGCATAGGCGGCCAGCCATTCGAAGTCGTCGCTTCGGCCGGCGATGGCCAGGCGCGCGGCGCGGTCGCCCAGCGACAGGGTGTCGTTGTCGCCCGAGGTGCGCGGCGTCACCTGCACGTAGGGATCGTTGTAGGGACTGTTGGGAAAGCCCGTGGTTCCGGTCGAGCCGGGAAAGCCCGGCACGTTGCGGTAATCCTGGCCGGTCAGCAGGGTCGGCAGGCGCGGCTTGGTGGAGTTGTTGCCGCCCTCGATGCGCACCTCGGCGCCGTAGGCCTCGCCCTCGCGCAGGATGTCGCGCGGCGAGAGGGTGTCGATGACCACCGCCCCGCCGACGGAGGTATGGACGCCCGCCGTCAGGGACGGGCCTTTCAGCACCTGCACGCCGCCCACCAGGCTGGGATCGATGTAGCTTCGGTTGTTGGCGCCGTTGTAGCCGCGCCAGACGGTCAGGGCCTGTTCGCCGCCGTCGATGATCACCGGCACGCGGCCAGGGCCCTCGACGCCGCGAACGCTGGGGTCGAGCGCGCCGCTGTTGCGGGCGTCGCCGCTGAACACCCCGACCATGCCCTTGAGCACATCGGCCGGGCTGACGCCCTTGTAGCGCTCGACCTCGCTTTTGCCGGCATAGGTGGAAGCGCCGTCCAGGTCGTAGACGCCGTCATAGCCCAGGGCGTTGCGGACGCTCAGCGCTTCGCCGCCGCCGGCCGCGCCCTCGACCCGCAGGGCGTCGGTGACGACCGCCCCCTTGGCGCTGGGGGCGGCTTCAAGCGTGACAACGCCGGGGCGCACCTCACGCCAGGTGACGCCGCTGCCGGCCAGCAGGCGCGACAGGATCTCGCCCTGGCTGAAGCGGCCGCGCACGGCGGGCGCGCGGCGGCCATAAGGCGCTTCGACGGCGTAGACGATCTGGACCTTGGTCTGCAGCGAGAACTGGCTCAGCGCCTGGGGCAGCGGCTGGGCCGGGATGTCGACCGTGTAGGCGAAGGCTTCCTGGGCGGCGGCGGGCGGCGCGCCCAGGGCCAGCGGGCTGGCCGAGGCCAGGACCAGGCACAACGACAGCCGGCGGATACGGGGAAGCAGGCCGGAACGGATAGCAGGCGTCGTCATGTCTTCGGTCGGTCTCGTCTCGGGGGGCCGCTCATTATTGCGAGCGACACTCAATTGCATCTTATGATGGAGAGACGAAACCCAGCGACGAGATCCCCTAGCGACCTCGTCGATTTTTTTGCGGAGCCGTTACGAACTGGTCAGTAGAGCAGGACGAAACCACCCAGGCGCGCGGTGCGCAGGTCCAGCGAGGCGGCCAGGGCGTCGATGGCGGCGTCGGGTCGGGCGACGTCGAACACCCCCGATACCGGCCGGGCGGCCAGAGCCTGACCGCGGACGAACACCTTGCCCCGCTTGTAGCGACCGATCTCGTCGACCACCTCGGACAACGGTCGATGATAGACGACCAGGCGCCCCTGACGCCAGGCGTCGACCGCGGCCGGATCCTCCAGCGCCAGGGCCTTGGGCGTGGCGCCGTCGAGCCATGCCCCCTGGCCGGCCCGCAGCACGGCTGCGCCCTGCCCGCTCGCCGGCTCGACCCGCACCGCGCCGCGCAGGACGCTGACCCTGGCCTTGTCGCCCGCCAGGCGCACGTCGAAGGCCGTGCCCAGCACGCGGGCGCTGCCGGCCCGGCTCTCGACCACGAACGGCCGCGAGGGATCGTGGACCACGTCGAAGAACGCCTCGCCCTTGACCAGCCGCACGCGGCGGCCTTCGGGTCCGTAGCGGACGTCGAGCACCGCGCCGGTGTTCAGCGTCACGGCGCTGCCGTCGGCCAGCACCTGCCGGCGCACTTCGCCGATCTGGGCGACCAGACGGTTCGGATCGGCGGGCGCCAGGGTCTCGAGCGCGACGCCCGTTCCGAGCGCCAGCACCAGGCAGGCCGCGACGGCCGCCGGGATCTTCCACGTCCGGCGACGCGGAGCGGCGACAGCGGACGCGCCTCGCCGTCGTCGCGGCTGGAACGTCGCGTTGACTTCAGGCGCCGTGGCCGCGCCGATGAGCGAGAGAATGTGGTCGGCCTCGGCCGCGGCTTCGGTCCGGCCCGGCCCTGCGGCCAGCCAGGCGGCGTGCTCGGCAGCGTCGGCCCCATCGCGCAGGCGCAGCGTCCGGCGCGCCGCCGCGTCGAACAGCGCCTCGTCCCCGCCCGTGCTTTTGTCCTTGTCGCTCATGTGGGCTTTTGGTCCTCCCGATGGACAGGACGAACCGGCGCCCGCGCTTCCCCTAGTCTCATCCATCGCCGCGCGCTTCCTTCAGCCGGCGACGGCAGTGGCTCATGGCCTTGGCCAGATGGTTCTCGACTGTGCGCGGCGAGATTCCCAGGCGATCGGCGACCTGCTGCATGGTCAGGTCGTGGCCGCGATAGAGCAGGATCACCTGCCGACACTTGTCGGGCAGTTCGGCGATGGCGGCGTGGACGATGGCGATCTCCTGGCGGCCGGCCAGCACCTGAAAGGCCGAGGGCGCGTCGCTGCCGGCGTCCAGCGGCAGCTCGCCCGGCGAGATCCGCCTGGCCTGGGCGGCCGCCTGCCGCTGGCGGTCGACCACGAGGTTGGCGATGATCCGGCGCAGGTAGCTGAGCGGATTGCGCACCGCCGCGCCGTCGAAGCCCGGCGCGCGGGTCAGGTCCGACAGCTTGAGCCAAGCGTCCTGCATGACGTCGTCGGCCAGGCTGGCCGAGCGGGCCTTGCGGGCGGCGAAGCGGCGGAGGTCCTCGTAATGAGCCTCCAGCAAGCTGGTCAGGTCGGAAGCCGTTCCCCTCTGGCCAGATCGCATCACGCCACCTCGAATGAGAACGATTCTCATTACCGCGCCATGATCTAGCGATCTCGCCGCCGCCCGTCAAAGGCGACCGCTCGGTCTAGGGCAGCGGAACGCCTCGGCTGGCGGTCAGGATGGCGTACCACTGGGCCCGGGTCATGTGGACGTGCAGAGCGTCGGCGGCGGCCTTGATACGCTCGGGCGTCTGGGAGCCGACGATGGGGATCGGCCGCGACGGATGAGCCATGATCCAGGCCAGGGCCACGGCGGCGCGGTCGACGTGCTGCGGACGGGCCACGGCGTCGAGGGCGTCGATCACCGCCCGCCCTCGATCGTCGATGCCCTCGCCCGTCAGGCGCCCGCCGCCCAGAGGCGACCAGGCCAGCACGGCCATGTCGCGCTCCAGCGCCTGGTCGAGCACGCCGTCCGACAGCGGCTCAATGGCCAGCGGCGAGAACTCCGGCTGGATGCTGGCCAGCGGGAACGGCAGGTGCGCCTGCAGGGCCGCGACCTGGCTGGGCAGATAGTTGGAGACGCCCACGGCGTCGATCTTGCCCTGCTCGAGCAGCTTGACCAGCGCTCCGGCCACCTCGGCGGGATGGGCCAGCACGTCGGGGCGGTGGATCTGGTAGAGGTCGATCTTCTCGACGCCCAGGCGCTGCAGCGAGGCCTCGCAGGCGGCGACCAGATAGTCGGCGCTGGAGTTGTAGGGCACGCCCAGGACGATGCCGCCCTTGGAGGCCAGGACGAACTTCTCGCGCAGGTGCGGGGCGTCGTGCAGCACCTTGCCCAGCAGCACCTCGGCCGAGCCGAAGCCGTAGGGCGTGTCGGCGCCGTAGATGTCGGCGGTGTCGAGCAGGGTGATGCCGCTCTCCAGCGCCGTCTCGACCAGGTGGCGGGCGTCGGCGACGGACTCGCCCTTGAAGCGCCACATGCCCCAGGCCAGCGGCGACACGGAAAGGCCGCTCTTGCCCAGCGGACGGTTTTCGTGGGGCTTGCGGTCGTCGAGCATGGAAAGCGCACTCTCGGTTCGGAAAGGACGCCGAGATGACCGGTGAGCGGCCTCGAGCGCAAGCTTTACCGACGGCAATATCCAGCATGAGAACACCGCGTTGGTCGGCGCGGCCCGGCGGCGGCTAGCGTCGAGCCGCCTTCACGAACGCGCCGAGGGGCCCGGCGCGCGGCGAGGCGCCCTCCCCGACCAACGACAAGAAAGACGACGCCATGCTTCGCCCCATCCTCCTGGCCACGGCCGCGGCCCTGGCCCTGACCAGCGCCGCTCCGGCCCTCGCCGCCGATCTCGACGCCGCCGCCATCCACGCCCGCACGCTCGTGCTCGACAGCCACGTGGACGTGCCGGCCGACCTGGGCGTCGGCGCGCACGAGGCCGCCGTCGACGGCGACAGCCAGGTCGACCTGCCCAAGCTGGAGCGCGGCGGTGTCGATGCGGCCGTGCTGGCCGTGTTCGTCGCGCAAGGGCCGCGCACCCCGGAAGGCTACGCCCAGGCCCGCAAGGAGGCCGACGCCAAGCTGGCCGCCATCCGCGGCGTCGCCGAGCGCCATCCCGACCGCGCCGCGCTGGCCCTGAAGGCCGACGACGTCGAGGCCGCCGCCAAGGCCGGCAAGCGGGCGATCGTGATCGGTTTCCTCAACGCCTATCCGTTCGGCGAGGACCTTAAGCCGCTCGACGCCTATTACGCCGCCGGCGTGCGCAGTTTCGGCTTCGTCCATGCAGGCGCCAACGCCTTCGCCGACTCCTCGCGGCCCAGCGGCGGGGCCAAGGCCGAATGGGGCGGCCTGTCTCCCCTGGGCAAGCAGGCGGTGGGCCGGCTCAACGACCTGGGCGTGATCATCGACGTCTCGCAGCTGACGCCCGACGGCGTGAAGCAGGTGCTGGCGATCAGCCGCGCGCCGGTAGTCGCCAGCCACTCTGGCGTCCAGGGGATCGTCGACAACCCGCGCAACCTGTCGGACGCCGAGCTCAACGCCATCGCCGCCAAGGGCGGGGTCGTGCAGATCGTCGCTTTCGGACCCTATCTGGTGCGGCTGACCGACGAGCTTCGGCCGAAGGTGGCCGCGCTGCGCGTCCAGTACGGCCTGCCCGCCGCCTTCAGCCGCGCCGCCGACGGGAGCGAGGCGCTGTCGCCCGACAAGCGCAAGGACTACAGCCACGCCGTCACCGCCCTGCTGCCCAAGGCGACGGTCAAGGACCTGGTCGACTCCGTCGACTACGCGGTGGGGCGCGTGGGGGTCGAGCACGTGGGGCTGTCGTCGGACTTCAACCACGGCGGCGGGGTGGTCGGCTGGGCCAACGAGGGCGAGGCCGGCAACGTCACCGCCGAGCTGGTGGCGCGCGGCTATTCCGAGGCCGACATCGGCAAGCTGTGGGGCGGCAACTATCTGCGCGTCTTCCGCGCCGTGGAGCAGAGCTCAAAGCACTGACCAGCATGAAGAAAGCCCGCCAGGCCTCTGACCTGGCGGGATTTTTGTCATTCAGCCGCGACGCGCAGACCTTCCGAGGCGGCCAGGGCCTGGTCGAGGTCGGCCAGGATGTCGTCGATGTGCTCCAGGCCGATGGAAAGGCGCACATAGCCTTCGGAGACGCCCGTGGCGGCCTGGTCCTCGGCGCTGAGCTGGGAGTGGGTGGTCGAGGCCGGATGGATGGCCAGGCTGCGCGCGTCGCCGATATTGGCCACGTGGTAGAACAGTTGCAGGCTGTCGATGAACCGCTTGCCGGCCTCGCGCCCGCCGGCCAGTTCGAAGCCGACCAGGCCGCCGTAGCCGCCCGACAGGTAGCGGTCGGCCCGTTCGCGGCGCAGGCCGTCCTGGGCGGTGGGGTAGATCACCTGGATCACCTCCGGGCGCTTGGCCAGGAAGTCGACCACGCCTTGCGCGTTCTGCGAATGGCGGGCGATGCGTAGCGGCAGGGTCTCCAGCCCTTGCAGGATCTGGAAGGCGTTGAACGGCGACAGGGCCGCGCCCAGGTCGCGCAGCAGCACCGTGCGGGCCCGCAGGATATAGGCGATGGGCCCCAAGGGCTTGGCCGCCTGCGCCCAGACCGCGCCGTGATAGCTGGGGTCGGGGATGTTGAGCAGCGGCTGGCGCTCGGGATGGGCCTCCCAGTCGAAATTGCCGCCGTCGATGATGACGCCGCCGATCGAGGTGCCGTGGCCGCCGATATACTTGGTGGTCGAATAGACGACGATCGCCGCGCCGTGCTCCAGCGGCCGCGCCAGCAGGGGCGCGGCGGTGTTGTCGACGATCAGCGGGATGCCATGCGCGCGGCCGATGGCGGCGACCTCGGCGATCGGGAAGACCGTCAGCTTCGGATTGGGCAGGGTCTCGGCGTAGTAGGCGCGCGTGCGCTCGTCGGTGGCGCGGGCGAAAGCCTGGGGGTCCTCGGGATCGACGAAGCGGACCTCGATCCCCTGGTCGCGCAGGGTGTTGGCGAACAGGTTCCAGGTGCCGCCGTAGAGGTCGGTGGAGCTGACGATGTTGTCGCCGGCCCGGGCCAGGTTCTGGATCGCGAAGGCCGAAGCCGCCTGCCCCGACGCCACCGCCAGGGCGGCCGCCCCGCCCTCGAGCGCGGCCAGGCGCTGCTCCAGGATGTCGATCGTGGGGTTGCCGATGCGGGTGTAGATGTTGCCCAGCTGTCGCAGGGCGAAGAGATCGGCCGCGTGCTCGGCGCTTTGGAACTGGTAGGACGTGGTCTGGTAGATCGGCGGCGCCACTGCGCCCGTTGTCGGATCGGCCCGCCAGCCGGCGTGCAGGGCCAGGGTCTCGGGATGGAGCTTGCGGTCGGACATCGGCTTCTCCTGAAGCTTTTTACGTCGATGTCGAAAACCTGACCCGGACCGCCCTCCTCCGCACGACCGATATTCTCGCCGCGCGGGCAGAAAAACTCACCCCAGGATTGCGCGGCCGAGCTCGAGCGAGCCCGGCCGCCTTCAGTCCTAGTTCTGGCGCTCGACCTGGGAGACGTCGCGCACCGCGCCGCGGGCGGCGTTGGTGGTCATCGCCGCGTAGGCGCGCAGGGCCGGCGAGACCTCGCGCTTGCGGTCCTTGGGCTTCCAGGCGTCCTTGCCGCGGGCCAGTTGGGCGGCGTGACGCTCGGCCAGCACCGCGTCGGAGACTTCCAGGTTGATGCCGCGGTTGGGGATGTCGATCAGGATGCTGTCGCCGGTCTCGACCAGGGCGATCAGGCCGCCCTCGCCGGCTTCCGGCGAGACGTGGCCGATCGACAGGCCCGAGGTGCCGCCCGAGAAGCGGCCGTCGGTGATCAGGGCGCAGGCAGCCCCCAGCCCCTTCGATTTCAGGTAGGTGGTCGGGTACAGCATCTCCTGCATGCCCGGGCCGCCCTTGGGGCCTTCGTAGCGGATGACGACGACCTCGCCAGCCGTGACCTTGCCGCCCAGGATGCCGCTGACGGCGTCTTCCTGGCTCTCGAACACGCGGGCCGTGCCGCGGAAGGTCAGGATCGACTCGTCGACCCCGGCGGTCTTCACGATGCAGCCTTCCGGCGCCAGGTTGCCGAACAGGACGGCCAGGCCCCCGTCCTTGGAGAACGGGTGCTCGACCGAGCGGATGACGCCCTTCTCGCGGTCCAGGTCCAGCTCTTCCCAGCGCGCCGCCTGGCTGAAGGCGATCTGGGTCGGCTTGCCGCCCGGGGCGGCGCGGAAGAACTCCTGGGCCGTGCCGCTGTTGGTGCGACCGATGTCCCAACGTGCCAGGGACTCGGCCATGGTGGCGGCGTGGACTGTGGGTTGGCTGACGTCGATCAGGCCGCCCTTCTCCAGCTCGCCCAGGATGGCGGGCACGCCGCCGGCGCGGTGGACGTCTTCCATGTGCACGTCGGCCTTGGCGGGCGCGACCTTCGACAGACAGGGCACGCGGCGCGACAGGCGATCGATGTCGGCCATCGAGAACTCGACGCCGCCCTCGCTGGCGGCGGCCAGGAGGTGCAGCACGGTGTTGGTCGAACCGCCCATGGCGATGTCGAGGCTCATGGCGTTCTCGAACGCCTCACGCGTGGCGATGCCGCGCGGCAGGGCCGTGACGTCTTCCTGCTCGTACCAGCGCTGGCACAGATCGACGATCAGACGGCCGGCTTCCTTGAAAAGGGCCTCGCGATCGGCGTGGGTGGCCAGGACCGAGCCGTTGCCGGGCAGCGACAGGCCCAGCGCCTCGGTCAGGCAGTTCATCGAGTTGGCGGTGAACATGCCCGAGCACGAGCCGCAGGTCGGGCACGCGGCCTTCTCGATCGCCTCGACTTCCTCGTCGGTATATTTGTCGTCGGCGGCGACGACCATGGCGTCGACCAGATCCAGCGAGCGGATCGCGCCCTTGATCTGCACCTTGCCGGCCTCCATCGGACCGCCCGAGACGAAGACGACGGGGATGTTGAGGCGCATGGCGGCCATCAGCATGCCGGGCGTGATCTTGTCGCAGTTGGAGATGCAGACGATCGCGTCGGCGCAGTGGGCGTTGACCATGTACTCGACCGCGTCGGCGATCAGTTCGCGGCTGGGCAGCGAATACAGCATGCCGCCGTGGCCCATGGCGATGCCGTCGTCCACGGCGATGGTGTTGAATTCCTTGGCCACGCCCCCGGCGGCCTCGATCTCGCGGGCGACCAGCTGGCCCAGGTCCTTCAGGTGCACGTGGCCCGGGACGAACTGGGTGAAGCTGTTGGCCACGGCGATGATCGGCTTGCCGAAGTCGCTGTCCTTCATGCCGGTGGCGCGCCACAGGCCGCGGGCGCCGGCCATGTTGCGACCGTGGGTGGAGGTGCGTGAGCGATAGGGAGGCATGGGAAAATCTCAGTGTCGGCTGTGGGGTTATTACCGCCGCTGACCGCGCGAGCAAAATATATTAAAAGGCGATCATTAGGTCGCACGAGATATCAAATGGACGTCCGGCAGTTCCGCCATTTCGCCGCCGTGGCCGAGACCCTGCACTTTGGCCGGGCGGCCGAACGGCTGCGCATGACCCAGCCGCCGCTGAGCCAGTCGATCATGGCGCTGGAGAAGGAACTGGGCGCGGCGCTGTTCGTGCGCACCAAGCGCAACGTGAGACTGACGCCTTTGGGCGAGCAGTGGCTGCCGCAGGTGCAGGAGGCGCTGGCGGCGCTGGACGCCCTGCCCGGCGCGGCGCGGCGCATGCGGGACGGCCAAAGCGGGTATCTGGCGCTGTCGTTCGTCAGCACCGCCGACTACAGCGTCCTGCCCTCGCTGGTGCGGCGCTACTCCCAGGCCTATCCGGAGGTGGAGATCCGATTGTTCGAGGCGACCAGCGACGTGCAGTTGCCGGCGCTGGTCGAAGGCGAGCGGCACGCGGGGATCATCATCCCGCCAACCGATCAGCCCCTGCCCCCTGCCCTCGCCTATCGCCGGCTGCTGCGCGAGCCGCTGGTGGCGGCCGTGCCCAGCGCCTGGATCGACGAGGGACGTATCGCCAGCGACGCGGTGCTGTCGGCGGAGGAACTGCTGGCCTCGCCGCTGATCCTGTTTCCCAAGCATGTGGCGCCCAACTTCCACGACCTGGTCACCGGCCACTACCGCTTGCTGGGCGGCGAGGCGCGCATCGCCCAGGAAGCCATCCAGATGCAGACGATCATCAGCCTGGTGTCGAGCGACCTTGGCGTCGCGCTCGTTCCCGCCTCGCTGCGCAACCTGGCGCGCACGGGCGTCACCTATGTGCCGCTGGCCGGGACCGCCCCCGAGCTGGAGACGGGCCTGGCCTGGCGGAAAGGCGAGATCAGCCCGACCCTGGCCAACTTCCTGAAGCTGACCGAGCCAGGCTGATCGCTGGCAGTCCTTAGAACTTCGCGCGGACGCCGAAGAAGTAGCGCGAGCCGAAGGTCTCGTTGCCGATCTGGCGAGCGTCGGCATTGTATTCCTGACGCACTTCGTCGGTCAGGTTCACGCCCTCGACGAACACGGTGATGTTGTCGTTGACGTTGTAGCTGGCCGAGACGTCGAGCGTGCCGAAAGCCTTGTTGAACTCCGGCAGGTTGCCGCGCCCCGTCGGGGTGATCAGCCAGTCGCCACGCCAGTTGTAGGAGGCGCGGGCGCTGAACTTGTCGTCCTCGTAGTAGAGCGAGACGTTGTAGCTCTTACGCGACAGCCCCGGGAACGGCAGGAGCTCGTTGGTCAGGCGGTTCGTGCCCTTGAAGCCCTTGTCCTTCTGGTAGGTGAAGTTGGCCAGGACGCCCAGGCCGTTGAACGGACCGGGCAGGAAGTCGAAGGCGTACTGACCGCCGACTTCCAGGCCGTCGATCGTCACCTCGTCGGTGCCGTTGATCGGACGGTTGATGGCGTAGGTCTGGCCGTCGATCACCTCGGGCGTCGTCTGGTTGATGATGAACGACGAGATCTCCTTGCGGAAATAGGTCGCCGACACGAAGCTCTCGCGGTTGAAGTACCATTCCAGGCCCGCGTCGTAGGCGGTGGCCTCGAACGGCTGCAGGTCGGGATTGCCGCGCGATCCGGTGAAGCCGATCTGGTCGATGCTGCGGCGCAGGGCCAGCTGGGCCGGCGCGGCGCGGGCCATTACCTTGCTGACCGCGGCCCGGCCGACCAGCTTGCCGGGAATGAACTCGGCGCGCAGGTTCAGCGACGGCAGGGTCTTGGTGTAGCCGCCCTCCTGCTCGCCCGGCACGAAGTTGACGATCGGGTTGGCCGTCGTCCCGGCCTGGACGCGGTTGTAGCCAGTCGACAGCGTCTCGGTGTCGACCACGCGCACGCCCAGCGTGCCGCTGATCGGCACCCGCAGTTCGTGGAACTCGAAGTTCGCCTGCACATAGGCGCTGCGGGTCTTTTCCTCGACCGACCAGGTATCGAGGAAGGCCTGGTAGGTGCCGGGATCACCGTAGCGTGCGGCAGTGTTGGCGTTGGGGTTGACGGCGTAGACGTCGTCGTTGCGGCCGGCCACGGCAAGGGTCGCCGCATAGGTGGCCATGGTGTTGTCGTTCCATTGGCGGATGCCGCCGGAATAGCCCAGGTCGCCGGTCTTGAAGAACGGCACGCTTTGGACCGTCGAATTGATGTTGATGATGTCCTCGAGCGTCGCGCACGAGGTGGCCACCGCACCAATGGCGCCGGAGCTGCTGTCTCCCTGACAGTTCAGACGCGTCGTGCGCTGATAGAGGATCTGGTCGGTCTCGAACTGACGCGCCTGAACGCCGGCCTTGATCGAGGTCAGCCACGAACCTTCCGGCTTGTAGGTGATGTTGAACTGCTGGGCCGTCTCTTCGGAGGTATTGTTGCGCGGGTTGAACAGCGCGTCGATCCTCTTGACGCCCTGGCCGGTGGTGACGTCCAGCCCCGGGAACGACATGTTGGGCGCGCCCTTGCCGCCCTTGTAGTCGATAACCGCGCGCGGCACGCCAAAGATCGTCGCCGTCGAGTTGATCTCGTTGTTCTGGACCTCGGCGTTCGAGTAGTCGAAGCGGGCGTCGAACACCCACTTGTCGAGCTTCCATTCGCCGCCGACGGCCGTGGTGTACTGGGTCCGCTCAAGGTTGCCGAGGATGTTGCGATAGGCCAGGTCGATCGGCAGGCCGGCCGCGCTGACCAGTTCGATGTGGTTGACCGTGTTGTCGGCGCCCAGGGTGGTCTTGCTGTAGTCGATGGCGCCGCTGCTGCCCGACAGTTGCAGGAACGAGCTGTTCACCTGCTCGGTGGCCGTGGCGTAGGTGGCGTCGAAATAGGCCTTGAAATTGTCGGTAGGACGCCACTCGACCACGGTGCTCAGCGCCTTGCGCTCGGTCTCCCGACGGTCGACGATGTAGCGCGGGATGTCCGGGATGAAGTCCAGCTTGCCGTCGCCATTGACGTCGGAGCTGCGGCCCGGAAGCGAGTTGACGCCGGTCGGCGTCGGCGCCCGGTCGAGCCAGCCGGTGGTGCGGGCGTTGTTGCTGTTGAGGTGACGGTTCTCCCAGGTGCCCGACAGCAGGACGCCCAGGGTGTCGTTGAAGAAGGTGCGGCTGCCGATCAGGGCGAACTTGGGATCGTATTCCTTGGCGAGGTTCGAATAGACGCCCTGCACCGAGCCGGCGACGAAGGGCTTCTTGCTGTCGAACGGACGACGGGTGATGACCCGCACAGTGCCGCCGATGCCGCCTTCGGCCATGTCGGCCGTCGGCGACTTGACCACGTCCAGGCGCGAGACGAACTCGACAGGAATGTCGCGGAAATCGACGGCGCGGTCGCCGCCGCCCACGGTCAGCGACAGGGCCGACGAGCCGTTGATCTCGACGCGGTTGAGGCTGGGATCGGCGCCGCGGATGCTGACGCCGCGGCCTTCGCCGTCCTGGCGGCTGATCTGCACGCCCGTCACCCGTTGCAGGGCTTCGGAGAGGTTCTTGTCGGGGAAATCGCCGATGTCCTCGGCCGAGATGCTGTCGACCACTTGCAGCGAGTTGCGCTTGACGTCCATGGCGCTGCGCAGCGAGGCGCGGATGCCGGTGACGACGACTTCCTCGACGGCGTCGGGCTCGACGGTCTGGCCGGTGGCGGGCGCGGCCTGGGCGTGGGCGATGGCGGGGGCCGAAAGCAGGACGGCCGCGACGGCGAGGCGCGAGGCGCTGGAGCGCAGGTGCGCGCTGATGGTGGTCTTCATGTTTCCTCTCCAGTTGCGACTTGTCGTTGCTCAGGGCCATCGGATGACGCCAAGGTCGACAAATTTCATATTATGGGATTAGTTCCCTATAGTCGGGACGATAACCGCGAAATCATGCGCATGTCGAGCGCCACACAGTGTTTCACGGAAGAAATGCCCACCACCGTGTCCTTGCAGCGACGCTCGGCCCGGTTCGTTGACAAAGCCCCGCTCGGTCGCGATGATCCCATTAATTAGAAAATCATTCTGATATATGGGAGTTGACGCCAATGAATCCGCTTTTAGGCGTTTTCTTCCACTGGCTGGGCGGCCTGGCCTCGGCGAGCTTCTACGTGCCCTTCCGCGGCGTGCGGCGCTGGTCGTGGGAGATCTACTGGCTGACCGGGGGCGTGTTCTCCTGGCTCTTGGCGCCCTGGTTCTTCGCTTCCCTCCAGACACGCGACCTGCTGGGCGTGATGGGCCAGGTCCCTCCGCACATCGCCGGCCTCTGCGTCCTGTTCGGTGTACTGTGGGGCTTCGGCGGCCTGACCTACGGCCTGACCATGCGGTATCTGGGCCTGTCGCTGGGCATGGCCGTGGTGCTGGGCCTGTGCACCGTGTTCGGCACCCTTATTCCGCCGCTGGTGCGCGGGACCTTCGCCGACGCCCTGCTGAGCTCGACCTCCGGACGGATCATCCTGCTGGGCCTCCTGATGACGGTGGCCGGCATCGTCGTGGTGGCCTGGGCCGGCGCCAAGAAGGACGGCGACCTATCGCCCGAGGAAAAGCGCGCGGCCGTCGCCGAGTTCGATTTCCGCAAGGGCCTGGCCGTGGCGATCTTCTCCGGGATCATGTCGGCCTGCTTCGCCTTCGGCCTGGCGGCGGGCGAACCGATCAAGGCGATCTCGGCCGCCGCCGGCACCGGCCCGCTGTGGACCGGCCTGCCGGTGCTGTGTCTGGTGATGTTCGGCGGCCTGATCACCAACGGTGTCTGGTGCGCCTTCCTGATCGCCAAGAACCGCAGCGCCGGACAGTGGATCGGCCGCGCCTCCAGCGGCAAGGAATCGGCCGACAAGCCGCCGCTGCTGGCCAACTACCTGCTCAGCGCCCTGGCGGGCGTGGCCTGGTACTTCCAGTTCTTCTTCTACACCATGGGCGAGAGCCAGATGGGCAAGTTCGGCTTCTCCAGCTGGACCCTGCACATGGCCAGCATCATCATCTTCGGCACCCTGTGGGGCTTCGCCTTCAAGGAGTGGAAGGACGCCCGCCCCGCCGTGCGCAACATGGTCTGGACCGGCGTGGCCCTGCTGGTCGGCGCCACCGTTGTGATCGGCTACGGCAACATGCTGGGGGCGTAAGACCCCCTTCCCTCACGGCTCGATTGGCCCTCACGTCTCGATGGGCAGGAACGGCTTGGTGTTGGGGTAGATCAACTCGACCGGCGGCTCGCCCTCGCCCGGCTTCTTCATGCCGTAACCGTTCACCGGCTGCGAGCGGTTGATCCAGGCGGTGTAATAGAGGTGGTCCGAGCGGGGGTCGTCCGTATTCGGATGCAGCAGGATCGTCAGGCCCAGGCTGTTGAGCTGCAGCCACGGCAGGATCACGTGCAGCAGGTCGTTGGTGAAGCCGAAGTAGAAAGACGGCGTCACGTGCGGCCCGCGCGGGGTCAGGTTCCAGTCGCCCAGCTCGACGACGAAACGCTCCGACACCCAGCGGCGCAGCAGGGCGGCCTTCTGCGAGGTGTCCTCGTCGAAATAGACGTGGGCGTGATAGCTCTTGATGTCGGTATAGGCGCGCGGACGCTGCGGCAACGGCGCCTCGCCGGGCCGGATCGAGACCGGCTGCGGCGTGGCCTGCTTCCAGGTGTCGTAGCCCCAGGGGCTCTTGCCGCCAGCCGGCGCGCGCGGCTGGCGCGCGGGCGGCGGAACCTGCGAGGCCTCCTGCGCCTTGCCGGCGCCGGGCGCGGCCAGACCCGCCGCGGCGGCCGCAACGCCGCCAGCCAGCAGCAGGTTTCGGCGCTGGATCTCGGGCTCGTCGTGCGTGGCGGCGCGGGCGGAGGGGGTCGGGTCGGTCATCGGGAAACTCGTACGGACGAAGCTTGGCTTGCGGCCCATCAGGCCTCTCCCCGACCATCGTCACAATTCAGATCAATTCAATAGGAATTCAGAAAAGCTGACGGTTGCTTGACCCGACTTGCCGTTACGCACGAGTTTGCGCCCGCCCGTTCGACCACCTCTCCAGGACCGCCCGTGCCAGTCAGCTTCCCCTTCCCCGCTACAACGCCGACGACTTTCCCTCGGGAGACGGGTGCGTGACGAGGCTGAGGCGTCGCGGTCTGGCCTCGATCAATTCCGAGGTCCGCGACGGCATCCTGCCCGCCGCCGACGGCGTCACTCGCGCGCCCGGCCCGCCCGAGCAGGATCTCGCCAAACGGCCGCCCTATCGCCTGGTCGCCGTCATCATCGCCTGCGCGCTGTTCATGGAGCAGATGGACGCTACGGTGCTGGCCACGGCCCTGCCGACCATGGCCCGCGACTTCGGCGTGCCGGCCACCAGCCTGAGCTCGGCCCTCACCGCATACCTGCTGGCCCTGGCGATCTTCATTCCCGCCAGCGGACGCCTGGCCGACCGCTTCGGCTCCAAGACCGTGTTCCGCCTGGCCATCGCCGTCTTCGTCGGCGGATCGGTGCTGTGCGGACAGGCGACCAGCCTGCCGTTCCTGATCTTCGCCCGTTTCCTGCAAGGCGTGGGCGGGGCGATGATGATCCCGATCGGTCGGCTGGTGCTGCTGCGCTCGGTGGCCAAGCAGGACATGGTCTCGGCGATGTCGTGGCTGATCATCCCGGCGCTGATCGGCCCGATCCTGGGCCCGCCGATCGGCGGCTTCATCGTCACCTACCTGGACTGGCGCTGGATCTTCTATCTCAACATCCCGATCGGGGTGCTGGGGATCGTGCTGGTCACCCTGTTCATCGACGAGGTGCGCGGCGAGACGCCGGTGCGGGCCGATCCCGTCGGCTTCCTGCTGTCGGGCGTGTCGCTGGGCTGCCTGCTGTTCGGCTTCGAGATGACCAGCCGCGACGGCGAGCTGCCCATGGCCCTGGCGCTGATCGCCGTCGGCCTGGTCGCGGGCGGCCTCTACCTGCGTCATGCAAAGCGCCGCGCCGACCCGATCCTGGACCTGTCGCTGATGGCCGTGCCGTCCTTCAGATTATCGGTGATCGGCGGCTCGCTGACCCGCATTACCCAGGGCGCCCAGCCGTTCCTTCTGCCGCTGATGCTGCAACTGGGGTTCGGCATGACCGCGGCGGCCAGCGGCACGATCACCATCGCCGGCGCCATCGGTTCATTGGCGATGAAGAGCCTGGCCCCGCGCATCCTGCGCCGGTTCGGCTTTCGCAACAGCATGATCGTCGGGGGCCTCGCGGCCAGCGCCGGCTATGCGGTCTGCGGCCTGTTCAGGCCCGGTTGGCCGACCTGGCTGATCTTCCTGACCCTGATGATCAGCGGGTTCTGCATGTCGTTCCAGTTCACCGCCTACAACACCATCGCCTATGACGAGATCCCGCCCGAGCGGATGAGCGCGGCGACCAGCTTCTACGCCACCTTCCAGCAGCTGATGCTGTCGCTGGGAGTGTGCGCCGGCGCCCTGGCGCTTCATGTCGGCATGCTGGCGGGCGGCCATTCGGGGCCGAGGCTGGCCGACTTCACCCTGGCCTTCCTGATCGTCACGGCGATCTCGGCCTCGGCGACGATCTGGAACCGAAGATTCGCGGCGGACGCCGGCGCCGACCTGTCGGGCCGGCGCCGGGACCAGGACTAGCCGCAGGCCTGGCAGGCGGTCTCGGACTGCCGGCGGGCCTCGCCGCGACGCACGGCCAGCACCAGTATCACCCCGGCCAGGGCTGCGGTGACGGCGTAGCCCGGGGCGCTGAGCGGGCCCAGGCGATCGACCAGCAGGCCGCCCAGCACCGCGCCCAGAGCGATGGCCACCTGGAAGGTCGAGGTCAGGAGGCCGCCGGCCAGTTCGGCCTGGTCGGTCGCCGCCGAGGTCGCCCAGGCCTGAAAGCCGACGGGCAGCATGGCGAAGGCGAAGCCCCACAGGGTCAGCGCCAGGGCGGCGACCCAGCCGACGCTGCCCAGGGCGACGATCGCCGTGGCGGCGACGGCGATCAGGCCCGCGCCGCCCAGGATCGACAGGCGCGGGTCCCTGCCGACCAGCGCCCCTCCGGCCAGGTTGCCGAAGAAGCCGGCGACGCCGAAGGCCAGCAGGCTAAGCGAGATCGCCGCGACGTCGAGGCCGGAGACCTGCTCCAACACCGGGCGCACATAGGTGAAGCCGGCGAAGTGGCCCGAGATCACCAGCAGCACGCCGACCAGGGCGGCGGCCACCGCAGGACGTCGCGCCACCTCGACCAGGCCTCCCAGGCGCGGAACGGAGGTCGGGGTCAGGCGCGGCAGGGTCAAGGCTTGCGCGGCCAGCGCCGCCAGGCCGACGATCCCGGCGATGACGAACGCCGCCCGCCAGCCCAGGGTGTCGCTGACATAGGCCCCGACCGGCGCGGCCGAGACCGTGGCGATCGACACACCGGCGAAGATCAGCGACATCGCCTTGGGGATCGCCGCCTTGGGCACCAGCCGCATGCCCAGGGCCGCGGCCATCGACCAGAAGCCGCCCAGGGCCGCGCCCAGCAGCACCCGGGCGACCAGCAGCACCGGCAGGTTGGCGGCGAAGATGGTCAGCAGGTTCGATACCGCCAGCACCACCATCAGGCCCAGCATCACCAGGCGCCGGTCGAACCGGCCGGTCAGCACCGGCGTCAGGGGCGCGGCGAAGGCGCCGACCACGGCCGTGGCCGTCACCGCCTGTCCCGCCGCTCCGACGCTGACCCCGAGGTCGGCGGCCAGGGGCGTCAGCACGCTGGCGGGCAGGAACTCCGACGTCACCAGGGCGAACACCCCCATCGTCAGGGCGATGACGCCGGACCACAGGGCGGGCGGCTCGGCCTCCGTCGCCACGTCCACGTCGTCGACGCGCTCGGCCAATACTGAACTCTGCATGCTACCCTCCACCGCGACAGGCGGGCGCGACCCGGCCTGGACTGGTCGGATAGGTAAGGCTGCAACCTGACCTTTGCTGCTCCACGGCCGGCCAGAAATTCAGGGCGGAGGCGCAGAACTTCTCAGGCGCCCTCGGCGGCTCGGGCAGAGGGGCGAAAAATTCCGCCATTCCAGCGCCTTGGCAGCGACTTGAGGGATACCGATAAGTCCGTTGAGCCTTACTCGCTTGGCCGGCCCCTGGAATTCCACGTCGCCCTCTGGACGGCGAACCGCGACGGGCGTTGAATCCTCCGCGCTCGCCATGCGTTGAATGTCCGGAGGAAACGCCATGTTCGAGACCCGCACCTTCCGAGTCCACGCCCTGCACGACGGCTGCGACCACGCCCACGGCGTGGACGCGGAAACCTTCGAGGAGGCGGCCGTGGCCTTCATGGAGGCATGGCATCCCGAGGTGGACTCCTACGGCCAGGCCTCCGTCGTGGTCCGCGACGTCGAGACCGGCGTCGAGCACTGCTTCCGCGTGGACTTCGAGAGCGGCGAGACCTCGGCCTGCCAGTAGATTTCGGCGGACCCCCGCCATGGGCCCGTGCGTTGGTCGATCATGCACATGCTCATGACCGATCCGATCGCGCCGCCGCAACCCGATCCCACGCCCGGCCGTCCGCCGCCCGAGATCCCGCCGGACGGCCCGCCGCCGGAGATCGACGATCCGGTCGTCCCGTTCGAGGATCCGCCGAGGTCGCCGCCTGTCGATCCCGACGAGCAGCGCCCCTACGACACGCCGTTGCAATAGGCGGTCAGTCGGTCTCGTCCTTGGCATCGGGGGCCGCGCTCCAGTCGTAGCCTTGGCCGAGCACGCGCTTGCTGAACCAGTCCATCTGCACGTTCACCTGGAACAGGCGGTGGCGCAGTTCGCGGAAGTTATGCGGCTCGCGCGGGGCCAGATAGAGCTCGGTCTCGACGCCAAGCGCCTTCAGCGCCCGGTGCAGCATCACCGACTGGGTCCAGGGCACCCGCTCGTCCTCGGCCCCGGCCAGGATCAGGGTCGGGGTCCTGACCTTGTCGAGCTGGCTGAGCGGGGAGTTGTCGACATAGAGGTCGCGTCGGGCCGCCGAACCGTAGGGCGGGGTCACGAACCATTCGCTGCGCTGCCAGCGGGTGTCGGACGTCAGGTACATCGACGGCCAGTCGACCGCGCCGGCGCCCGAGGACGCGGCCTTGAAGCGGTCGGTGACGGTGATCAGGCGGTTGGTCATGTGGCCGCCGGCGCTCCAGCCCATCACGCCCAGCCTGTCCGGATCGACCAGGCCCTTGGCGATCAGGTTGTCGACGCCCGACAGCACGTCCTTGTCGGCATGGCGGAAGTAGCCGGCGTTCATGCCCTGCAGGAATTCGTCGCCGTAGCCCGTGCCGCCCCGATAGTTGACGCTGAGCGTCATCACGCCCTTGGCCGCCAGCAGCGGATTGAAGCGGCCGTAGGCGAAGATGTTGAACACGTCAGACGAGCGCGGCCCGCCGTGGCTCTGGACGATCAGCGGGTAGCGACGGCCGGGCTGGTAGTCGAGCGGATAGGTGACGAGGCCCTCCAGGGCCTGGCCGTCGGCCGCGGTCCACTGGATCGCCTCCTGGCGCGGCAGGCGGAAACGGGTCGCGATGTCGTCGTTGAGGTGGGTCACCTGCACGGGCGCGGGGCGCGCCGGATCGATCCGGAACACCTCGCCCGGCGAGGTCGCCGAGGCCTTGAAGAACACCGCGGTCTTGCCGTCGCGGGTCAGGGTGACGTCGCCGGCCGCGTGGTCGCCTCGCGCCAGCGGCCGCACCGCCTCGCTCTTGACGTCGATCGCGAACAGTTCGCGGCGAACGCCGGTGGTGGCGGTGATGTAGATCTCGCGGCCGTCGGCCGACCAGACCGCGTCCTCGATCTCGTAGGGCAGGCCGTGGACCAGTTCGCGCGGCGCGCCGCCGGCGGCAAGCAGCACGAAGAGGTTCGGATTGACCGTGCCGTAGCGGCCGTTCTCCGCCGTGGCCAGGAACAGGACCGAGCGGCCGTCGGGCGACAGGCGCGGCGTGCTCTCCTGGAAGTCGTTGTCGGTCAGGCGGCGATCGCCCCCCTTCCCGTCCTTGAGCCACAGCTCGGACTTGGGATTGTCATCCAGCAGGTCGGACGGCGCGCGGCGATAAAGGATGGCCTTTCCGTCGGCCGACAGGTCGAAGGCCTCGACCTCGAACTCGCCTTCGATCACCGGCTCGGCCTTGCCGTCGGCCAGGGTGATGCGCCACAGGCGGCCGCGCCCCTGCGGGGTCTCGAACGACAGCATGTCGTCCTTCTCGCGCTTGCGCTTGGCCAGGGCCTTGCCGTCGGGCGCGGCGGCCAGGAAGTAGATCGCCGAGCCATCCGACGACCAGCGCAGTGAAGACGGGCTGGTGCGGACCTTGCCCAGGCGCTTGGGCTCGCCGCCGTCGATCGGCGAGACATAGATCTGGCGCGTGGCGTCGCCGTCGCGCTTGGCGACGAAGGCGAAGCGCTGACCGTCAGGCGCCCAGGCCGCTCCCGACGCGGGCCCCTCGACCATGCGACGGGGATCCGAGCCATCGAGGTCGACGCGCCACAGGTCGTCCTGCACGGCATTGGCCTTCCAGTCGACGCGGCCCACCGAATAGAGGACGAACCGACCGTCGGGCGAAACCTTGGGATCGGAAAGCTTCTCCAGCCCGACTAGATCCACGGCCGTCATGGCGCGCGGCGCGATTTGGGCGCTGGGGGCGGACCAGGCCGACGGCGCGGAAAGCGCGAGCAAGCCTCCGGCGGCGAGGGCCGCCAGGCGGGACAGGGTCATGGGAAGCTCCGGAGAAGGGGTTCGCCGGCGCCCGAAGGCGCCGGCGAGATGCGTCAGAACGCCAGTTGCAGACCCAGGGTGAAGGTCCGACCGGTGACGCCGTAGACGGCGCTGTAGTTGTAGTCGTTGCCCGACTCCGTGCCGCTGGGCAGGAACGGACCTTCGTTGTCGAACACGTTCCGCACCGTGCCGAAGACGCGCAGGTCCTTGTTCTTCGGATCGGGCGAGAACCGCACCGACAGGTCGTGGCGCCAGAAGGCGGCGACGTTGGAGAACAGCGGCGTGCCCAGGCCGGCTTCGGCATAGGCGGCGGCCAGGTCGTTGTCGTCCACGGCCTTGCCGATGTAGGTGGCCGACCACTGCAGGTTCCAGTGGCTGTTGCGCCAGGCGATGCTGGCCCTGCCCTCGTGCTTGGACGAGCCGACCTCGCCCAGGTCGTCGTTGAGGATCGTGCCGTCGATGCCCTGGTAGCGGGTCTCCAGCTTCAGACGACGGCCATAGTTGGCCCGGAAGGTGAAGTCGCCCGGCACATTCCAGCGGTCAAGGTCGAAGCGGTAGCGCACGGCCACGTCGACGCCGCTGGCGCGCAGGTCGTCCAGGTTCTCCTCAAGGTTCAGGATCCGGGTGATCTGGCCCTCGGCGTCACGGGTGATGACGTTGCAGAACCGGTTGTCCGTGCCGCCGGCCGAGCCGTAGCACTCGGCCATCAGCTGGGCGTTCGACAGCGACGAGATCGCATCCGAGATCTTGATGTCGTAGTAGTCGAGGCTGAGGTTGAAGCCGCGCAGGAAGGTCGGCTGCAACACGAAGCCGACCGTCAGGGTGTCGGCGGTCTCTTCCTTCAGGTCGACATTGCCGCCGTTGGGCGCGTTGACGCTGGTCACTTCCGAGACGAACGAACCATTGGTCGCGATCGCCGCGGCGATGCCCGGGTTGGCGCGGCAGTTCTGCGCGATCGTGCCCGACGAGTTGGCCGTCACGCCCGAGCAGATGTCGACGATCGAGTCGAAGTCGTCGCGCGGCGGCGAGTAGAGCTCGGTGGTGTCGGGCGCGCGCTGGGCCCGGCTCCAGGCCGTGCGGAAGCGCAGGCTCTTGACCGGCGCCCATTGCAGGCCGGCGCGATAGCTGAGCGTGGTGCCGACGTTTTGCAGGTTGTAGTCGGCGACGCGCACGGCGCCGTCGATTTCCAGGCGATAGACGAACGGCAGGTCCTTCACCAGCGGCGCGGAGGCCTCGATGAAGGCTTCCTTGGTCTTCACCACCCCGCTGTACTCGGGGATGTAGGCGAAGTTGGTCAGGCCGTTCTGGGTCAGCTCGTCGGTGGTGGTGCGGGTCTTGTCGCGGCGAAGCTCGAAGCCGAACGCCGTCTGGATCGGGCCGGCCGGCAGCTGGAACAGCTCGCCGGTCATGTGACCCTCGACGGTGTCCTGGCGATTTTGCGGCCGATACCAGACGTTGGCCCGGATGTAGTCGGCCATCTCCGGCGTGATCGAACCGATGCCGAACAGGTTCAGGGGCACGCAGCCGGCGGCGCGGGCCGCCGCGTCACGGCACTGGACCACGCCGGCCGAGGTGCGCTCGGCGTTCAGCGCGTTCTTGACGTTGGCCATGTTCAGGCCGTTGCGGCGGACCTGATAGCCGTCGTACTCGCCGTAGCCGTAGGTCAGGCCCCAGTCCCAGTCGCCGAAGGCCTTGCCCTCGGCGCCGGCCCAGCCGCGCAGGGTGGTGCGGCGGTTGTAGATCTCGAGCTCGCCGACCTCGGTCATCCGGCGGCGGAAGTTGATCGTGGTGGTCGCCGCCGAATAGATCGCGGTCGGGACGTACGGATTGGTCCGCGAAATGTTGCCGATCGTGAACTCGTCGTTCACGCCGTAGGTCGTCGAGTTGTAGAGGCCGTAGGGCTCGCGCACCGAGTTGGTGGTCACGCGCGAGGCCTGGAACTGGGCCCAGATCTTCAGGTCGGGCGTCACGTCGTAGGCGATCTTCAGCGCGCCGGACGAGCGCTTGGCCGGCGTGATCAGGGTGCCGTTGGTGCGGGTCTCGTAACCGTTCACCGCGGTGACGAAGTTCTGCTTCAGGCCGCCCTCGTCATAGTAGAAGGCGTTGGTGCGGAAGCGGCCGCCCGGCGTGTAGGTCGACAGGTCGGGACCCGAGACCGTGTTGGTGTCGGGATCATAGACCACCGACTGGAGCGCCCACTTGCGGTCGGTCGCGTTGAGGGCGTCCTGCTTCTCGAAGGTGCCGCCCGCCATGACGAACAGCTTGTCGTTCAGGAAGCGCTTGCCGGCCGCGATCGAGTATTCGGTGCTGCTGCCGCCGCCGTCGTCGGTGGCGCCGGCCACGACGCGGGCCTTCACGCCATCCATCTTGGAGGTCGTGATGATGTTGACGACGCCCGAGATGGCGTCCGAGCCGTAGACGGCCGAAGCGCCGCCGGTGCTGACCTCGATGCGGTCGACGAAGAACTGCGGGATGGAGCTGAGGCTCACCGCGTTCATGTTGCCGGCGTTGGACACCGTGCGGTGGCCGTCGATCAGGGTCAGGGTGCGGTTCTGGCCGAGGCCCCGCAGGCTGACGGTGGACAGGCCGTTGTCCTGCACGGCCGACTGGCTGGTCGACAGGTTCACGCCGATGTCGACGCCCGGCATGTCGGTCAGGGCTTCGGCGATGTCGACATAGCCGCTTTCCAGCAGGTCCTCGCGCTCGATCTCGACGACCGGCGACGGGCTGTCGAAGGTGGTGCGACGCAGGCGCGAGCCGGTCACCACGACTTCTTCAACCTCGACAGAAGGGCTTTGATCTACGGTCTGGAACGAGGCCGGCTGCAGCGTGGCGGCGGGCGCGGCGCCCGGCGCGCGGACGATCAGGGCGCCAGCGCCGTCCTCGACCACTTCCAGGCCGGCCGAACCGGCCATGCGGCGAGCAGCTTCCAGCGGGGTGTACTTGCCGACCACGGCGGCCGAGCGGCGGCCCGAGACGGTCTTGGGCGAGAACAGGATGTTGGTCCCCGTTTCCTTGCCCAGTTCGCGCAGCGCCTTGTCCAGCGATTGCGCCTGCACGTCCACGGTCACGGCCTGGCCGAAGGCCGCCCCGGCCGTCAGCAGAACGCCCACGGCGGCCGATCCGGCCAGCATGCGGCGCAGACGGCCGTCTTTCCCCATCGTCATGAAATTCTAGTCCCCTCTCGGCCCGACGTTTTCGGGCTTAAGAGGCCTGACGACGGAGGTCGATTTTTCCTCAGCAACTTTTTTCGAGCGGTCGTGGCGACCGGTTCATGCCCCGCCGCGGGGCTCGATCAGCAGGCCGCCGCCATTGGCGCGGACGTCGAGATCGAGCAGCGTCGCCACCGAGCGGGCGAAGGCCTCGTTGTCGCCGGCCTTGTAGACGCCGCTGATCCTCAAGCTCTCCAGCGCGGGATCCGCAAGCTCGATGCGCCGGCGGCTGTAGCGGTTCATCTCGGCCAGGGCCTCGGCCAGGGTCTGGTCGTCGAACACCGCCTGGCCGAACCGCCAGGCCGTGGCCGACTGCACGTCGGCGGCCTCGCGGCGCGCGGGCCCCTGTGCCGTCGCGATCACCCGCTGGCCGGCCGAGGCGGTGATGCGCCCCGACGGCTGGCCCGGCGTCATCACCAGCACCTGCCCCTCGACCGCCACCACAGACACCGTCCGCGACAGCACCGAGACCCCGAAGGCGTCGCCGCCGTCGCCGACGATCTCGCGCCCCTCGGCGGCCACCACGAACGGCCGGGCCGGATCGCGCGCGGCGCGGAAGAAGGCCCTGCCCTTGTCCAGCCCGGCCCGGCGCTGGCGGCCGTCGATGCGCACGCTGAGCCGGCTGTCGGCGTCGAGCAGCACGGACGAGCCGTCGTCCAGGTGCAGGGTGCGCGTCTCGCCCACGCCGGTGGCGTAGACCTCGGGCGCGAAGGCCAGCCAGCCCAGGCCGACCGCCGAAACGCCGGCCCCGGCCAGCACCGCCCGGCGGGCCAGCCGCGCAGGCCTGCGCGGCGGCGCGGCGGCGATCTCGGGATCGTGGCGCAGGGCCCCGGCCAATTCCCAGGTCGAGGTCAGGGCGTCGAAGGTGGTGCGATGGTCCTCGGAACGATCCAGCCACGCCTTGAAGCCGGCCTCGTCGCCCTGGGTGCGCGAGTCGCTTCTGAGGCGCGCCAGCCAGTCGGCCGCTTCGCGGCGAACGGCTTCCAGATCGCGCTGCGGCTTCACCACGTCTCGGTCCATTTCGTCAGGAACAGGGCCGCCTTGGCCACGTGCTTTTCGACCGCGCTGACCGTGATGCCCAGCCGTTCGGCGATCTCCCGATACTTCAGCCCTTCCAGCCGGTGAAGCAAAAAGACTTCGCGTGTCCGAGGACTAAGGCGCGCCAACCCCAGCTTGAGCCGCGCCAGGCGCTCCCGCGCCCGCAGGACCTCGTCCTGCAGCGGACCGGCGTCGGCCAGGGCGTCCTCGACGAAATCCAGGTTCTCCTCGGGGCGACGGGCGCGCTGGCGGCGTTCGTCGATCGCCAGGTTGACCGCCGCGCGAGCGACGAAGCCTTCCGGATTGCTGAGCGTATTGGCGCGCCGGTATTCCAGCATGCGCACCATCGCCGACTGCACGACGTCCTCGGCGCCCGAAGGATCACGCGTGATCCGCGTGATCCGGCGCACGAGCCCGCGCCACCCCTCGTCCTTCAAAGCCGCTCGCCTCTGCCCGCCCTCGGTGGCGCGCTTCTTCTGATCCGGCGCGCCGTGCCGTCAACGCCCTAGCTCTGCAAGCGGACGACCGGCGCGTCAACTGCCCGACATGCAGGCGCCGAAATAGCCGAGCAAAGACAAGGCGCAGGACCGACGCAACCACAGATGAAGGTCCTTTTGCATTGCAACGACAGCGCGCCAAGGCCAACCTCGCCACGCCCAGCCAGTGAGGAGTTCGTCGATGACCCACCCCGTCCGCTCGATCCTGGTGGCCACCGACCTCACCGACCTCACCGCCCGCAGCGACCGGGCCGTCGACCGGGCGCTGGAGCTGGGCCGCGAATGGAACGCCGACGTCCATGTGGTGCACGCCATCGCGCGGGACGCGCCGACTACGGCGCTGGACGTGAGGCGGGTGCTGCCCGACCCCGGCGCCAAGGCCAGCGTCAGCCTGCCCTACGGCCCCGCGCCCAAGGCCATCACCGACACCGCCCGCGAAAGGGACAGCGACCTCGTCGTCACCGGCGTCGCCCGCTACAACGACCTTGGCGACTACCTGCTGGGCACGGCGGTGGACCACGTGGTGCGCAACGCGCCCTGCCCGGTGCTGGTGGTCAAGCAGAGGGCGCACGGTCCCTACCAGCGGCTGCTGGTCGCCACCGACTTCTCCAAGGGGGCCAAGGCCGCGCTGCTCGGCGCGGCGGCGCTGTTTCCGGAGGCCAGGCTGCACCTCGTCCACGCCTATCACGTGCCGTTCGAAAGCCGGATCAAGTCGGAGGACGTGCGCGAGATCGCCCGCTCGGAGGCCCAGCAGAGGCTCGACGCCCTGCTGGCGGACCTGTCCGAGAGCGTGCGCGGCCGCGTCGAACCTCACCTGGCCGCGGGCGAGCCCGGCGCCGTGCTCGACCAGGTCGCCCGCGAGGTCTGGCCCGATCTGGTGGTGATCGGCGCGCGCGGCGTCAGCGGTTTCGTGCAGGCGGCGCTCGGCAGCGTCGCCTCGACGCTGCTGCAACGCATCCCGGTCGACACCCTCGTGATCAAGGAAGGCTAGGCGTCGTCCGAGGCGTCGTCGCGCGCGAACTCGGTCCGGTCACGGAACAGCGCCGCCCGCCCCAGCAGGATCAGGGTCACCGGCGTGGTCACCGTCAGGAAGACGCCGATCAGCAGTTCCCGGGGCATGAACCGTCCCTCGACCAGGGTGAAGAACAGGATCGAGGCGGCGACGATCAACGCCATCCCCAGCGTCGCGCCCAGGGTCGGGGCGTGCACCCGCTCGTAGAAGGTCTTGAAGCTGCAGAGGCCGACGGCGCCGAGGAAGGACAGAGCCGCCCCCGCGACGGCCAGCAGGCCAACCGTCACGCAGGCCCAGGCGGGAAGGTCCGCGACGCTCATTCGATCACCTCGCCGCGCATCAGGAACTTGGCCAGGGCGACCGTGGCGGCGAAGCCGAGCATGCCGATGATCAGGGCCGCGTAGAAGTAGATCGCGCCGCCCGTGCGCACGCCGAACACCAGCAGCAGAAGCATGCCGTTGAGATAGAAGGTGTCGAGCCCCAGCACCCGGTCCTGGGCGCGGGGTCCGTGCGCGGCGCGCCAGGCGGCCATCGCCATGGCCGCGACCAGCAGGCCCTGGGCGAGGGTCAGGCACCAGAACAGGATCGCCTGGCTCATTCGAAGATCTCCATCAGGCGGCGCTCGTAGCGATCCTTGATGAGGTGGATCCACTCGTCCTCCTCGACCAGGTCCAGCACGTGCAGCAGCAGGCGGCCGGTGGCGCTGTCGTACTCGACCCACAGGGTGCCGGGGGTGGCTGTCAGGATCACGGCCAGCACCGCCAGGGCGTAGCGGTCCTTCAGGTCGAGCGGCACGTGGATGAAGCCCGATCGGCGCTCATGCCGCCGCCGGCCCAGGATGATCGCCGACACCGCCCAGTTGGAGCGCAGCACGTCGATCACCACGCAGCTGGCCAGGGCGACGATCGCCCCTGGCGAGCGGATGCGGATGGTCTGGGCGTCGAGCGCCCGCATGACCTGGGGCGTGAGCAGCGCCAGCAAGGCCGCCAGGGCGATCGACGGCGGCTCGACCGAACCGCTCATCAGCAGCGAGGTTGCGAACAGGCCCAGCGCCAGGAGCGGATGGGGAAACAGCGCGCGGATCATGGCGTGGTCCCCAGCACGGCGCGGATATAGGCGTCGGGACGGCCCAGCCACTCGGCGGTGTGCTCGGCGAAACCGAGCCCGGCGCCGCCGAAGATCGCCAGCAGCACGCAGGCCGCCAGGAGACCCCCCATCCCGGCCAGTTCGGCCGCGCCGACCACCAGTTCGGGCGCGTCCTCGTCACGGGCCCAGAGCGCGCCGACGCCCAGGCGGGTCAGGCCGATCAGGCCGCCCAGGCTGGACAGCGACAGGCCGATGATCACCGCGATGCTGGCCGGTCCGACCGACCGCGCCAGGGCGTCCAGCATGGCCAGCTTACCGACGAAGCCCGACAGCGGCGGCAGGCCGGCGATCATCAGGGTGCAGATCAGGAACGCGCCGCCCAGCGCCGCGACGGCGGCGGGGATGACGAGGCCGGGCTCGTTGCGCTCGTCGTCGTCGAACGGGTCGCGGTACTCGTCGTCGAACACCGCCCGCTCGCGCTGGCCGCCGGAGTCGACGCCCCGTTGCAGCACCTCGGCCAGCAGGAACATCGCCCCGCAGGCCAGGGTCGAGCCGATCAGGTAGAATAGCGCCCCGCCCAGCACGGCCTGGTCGCCCACGCCCGCCACGGCGAGGATGGTGCCGGACGAGACCATGACGGCGTAGGCTCCAGCACGCGACAGGTCGCGGGCGGCGACCAGACCCAGGGTGCCGAAGGCCAGGGTCGCAAGGCCCATGACCAGCAGCCACAACTGGCCGAAATGGGCCGAGGCCCCGGCGTCGTCGCCGAAGGCCAGCAGGCTGAGCCGCAGCACCACATAGACCCCGACCTTGGACAGGATGGCGAAGGCCGCGGCCGACGGCGCGCTGGCGGCGGTGTAGGTCGGGGCCAGCCAGAAGCCCAGCGGCCATGCCGCGCACTTGATCAGGAAGGCCGTGCCCAGGATCGCCGCGCCGACATGCAGCAGGCCGCGGTCGTCGGGCGCGATGGTCCGCACCTTCAGGGCGAACTCGGCCATGTTCAGCGTGCCGGTCACCCCATAGAGCAGCGACACGCCGATCAGGAACAGCAGCGAGGCCGTCAGGTTGATGGCGATGTAGGTCAGGCCCGCCCGGATCCGCGCGTCGCCCGAGCCGTGCAGGGCCAGGCCGTACGATGCGGCCAGCATGATCTCGAAGAACACGAACAGGTTGAACAGGTCGCCGGTCAGGAAGGCGCCGTTGACGCCCATGATCAGGAACAGGAACAGGGCGTGGAAACGCGGCCCCGCCCGGTCCCAACGGGCCAAAGCGAAGGCCAGGACGCCGGCGCCGAGCACGCTGGTCAGGGCCACCATCATCGCCGACAGCCTGTCGGCCACCAGCACGATGCCGAACGGCGCCGACCAGCCGCCCAGGCTGTAGACGCGGGCGGTGTCGCCGCCGTCGGCCGCGCCGGTCATGCTTTCGTGCAGCAGGGCCAGGGCGACCAGCAGGATCGCGGCCATGGCGGTCAGGCTGATGACGCTCTTCAGTCGCCGACGGCGCTCGTCGAACAACAGCATGGCCGAGGCCATGACCATCGGCAGCAGGATCGGCAGCAGGATCAGGTGATGGTCCCAGAGGCTCATTCGGCCGGCTCCCGTCCATCGACGTGGTCGCTGCCGGTGGCGCCGCGCGAAGCCAGCAAGACCACCAGGAACAGGGCCGTCAAAGCAAAGCTGATGACGATCGCCGTCAGCACCAGGGCCTGGGGAGTCGGGTCGGCGTAGAGCTCCGGACGCTCGGCGCCCTTGGCCGTGATCGGCGGCATGCCCGAGCGCAGGCGGCCCATCGAGAAGATGAAGAGGTTCACCGCGTAGGACAGCAGCGACAGCCCCATGATCACCTGGAAGGTGCGGGGCCGCAGCAGGAGCCAGATCCCGGCGGCGGACAGGACGCCGATGGCGGCCGCGAGCACGAACTCGGTCATGCGCCCTCCTCCGCTTGCTCGGTTTCGGAGTCGTCCTTGGCGCGGCGCAGCGACTGGTGGGCCAGGGCGACCAGCATCAGCACCGTGGCGCCGACCACCAGCAGCACGACGCCGAGGTCGAACACCACCGCGCTGGCCAGCGGCACGCGGCCCAGCAACGGCAGCTGCACGTACTGGAAGGCCGAGGTCAGGAACGGCCGGTTGAAGCCGATCGCCACCAGGCCGCAGCCCGCCGCGATCGTCAGGCCCCAACCGATCCAGAGGATCGGGCGCAGCAGCAGCCGCTCCTCCACCCAGCGCGCGCCGTTGGCCATGTATTGCAGCAGCACCGCGATCGACAGCGCCACCCCGGCCGCGAAGCCGCCGCCCGGCAGGTCGTGGCCGCGCAGGAAGAGGTGCACGGCCAGAACGATGACGAACGGGAACATCCAGCGCATGACGACGCGCGGGATCAGCATCGTGTCCCGCAGGGCGTCGACCGCCTTGCGGCCTTCGGCGACGGGGCCGGTTCGCTCGCGCGCCTGCTTCTGGTTGGGCGCGGGCAGGCTGTCGCTGGCCGGGCGGAAGCGGCGCAGCAAGGCAAGGACGGTCAGGCCGACGATGCCCAGGACGGTGATCTCGCCGAAGGTGTCGAAGGCGCGGAAGTCGACCAGGATGACGTTGACGACGTTGCGCCCGCCGCCCTCGCTGTAGGCCCGCTCGACGAAGAAGCGCGATATGCCCTCGACCATCGGCCGGGTCATGACCGCGTAGGAGACGAAGGCCAGGGCCAGGCCGACCACCGCGGCGATCACGAGATCCACCCGCCGGCGACGTCGCGAGCGGATCAGCTCGGCCCGCGAGGCCTGGATGTCCTCACGCCGCTTGGGGAGCCAGCGCAGGCCCAGGAGCAGAAGCACGGTGGTGACCACCTCGACCAGCAGCTGGGTCAAGGCAAGGTCCGGGGCCGACAGCCAGACGAAGGTGATGCAACTGACCAGGCCCGCCCCGCCCATCAGCACCACCGCCGCCAGGCGGTGATACTTGGCCTGCCAGGCGGCCGCGATGGCGCAGGCGCCGCCGGTCAGCCACAGGCCCGCGAACACGAACTCAGCGGCGCCGGGCGTCGACCACGAAGGCCGGATCGCCACGCCGCCCGCGAAGGCCGCCGCCGCGCCGGCCGCCAGGGCGGCCAGGACGACGAGGCGCAACTGCGGCTGCATCCGCTCGGTTCCCAGGCGGCTCTCGACCCAGCGCGCGCCCTTGACGATGCCCGTCATGGCCTTCTCGAAGAGATAGCCGCCATTGAGCCGCTTGAGACCCCAAGGCCCGCCGCGCGGATTGTTGTTCAACTTCTGGCCAAAGACCGCGTAGGCGGCCACGCCGCCGGCCAGGGCCAGCACGCTGAGCAGCAGCGGCATGTTGAAGCCGTGCCAGAGCGCCAGGCTGTAGTAGGGCAGATCATCGAAGCCGAGCACGGCGACGGCGGCGCTGCGCAGGAACGGACCCACGGTCAGGGCCGGCAGCACGCCGACCAGCAGGCACAGCGCGACCAGGATCTCGACCGGGCGACGCATCCAGGCCGGCGGCTCGTGCGGAACCTTGTCCAGGGCCGTGGGCGGCGGGCCAAAGAAGGTCGCCAGGATGAAGCGCAGCGAATAGAGCACGCCGAAGGCGCTGGCCAAGGTGGCCAGCACCGGCAGGGCGGCGTTCAGGGCGTGGCCGTCGCTGCCGGCCACCACCTCGGCCAGGAACATCTCCTTGGAGAGGAATCCGTTCAGCAGCGGCACCCCGGCCATGGCGGCGGCGGCGACGATGGCCAGCGTGCCGGTGATCGGCATGAACCTGTAGAGGCCGCTCAGCTTGCGCATGTCGCGCGTGCCGGCCTCGTGGTCGATGATCCCAGCGGCCATGAACAGCGACGCCTTGAAGGTCGCGTGGTTGACCGTGTGGAAGATCGCCGCGATTGCACCGAGCGGCGAGCCCAGGCCCAGCAGCAGGACGATCAGGCCAAGGTGGCTGATGGTCGAATAGGCCAAGAGGCCCTTGAGGTCGTGCTGGAAGATGGCGCACCAGGCGCCGATCAGCAGCGTCGCCACCCCTGCCCCGGCGACGACGAAGTACCAGAGCTCCGTCTGGCCGAAGATCGGCCACATGCGCAGCAGCAGGAAGATCCCCGCCTTCACCATCGTCGCCGAGTGAAGATAGGCGCTGACCGGGGTCGGCGCGGCCATGGCGCGCGGCAGCCAGAAGTGGAACGGGAACTGGGCGCTCTTGGTCAGGGCGCCCATCAGCACCAACGCGAGGGCCACCACGGACCGGGGATCGGCGAGGATGACGCTCTTGGCGGCCAGCACGTCGTCGAGGTCGTAGCTTCCGGCGATCGACCCGATCAGGATCATGCCCACAAGCAGGCACAGCCCGCCCAGCGCCGTGACCGTCAGGGCCATGCGCGCGCCTTCACGGGCCGAGGGGTTCTGGTGCCAGTAACCGATCAGCAGGAAGGAAAAGAGGCTGGTCAGCTCCCAGAAGACCGCCAGCTGGATCAGGTTGCCCGACAGCACCACGCCCTGCATCGCGCCCATGAAGGCCAGCAGGAACGAAAAGAACCGGGGCACCGGGTCCTTGGGCGACATGTAGTAGCGGGCGTAGAGCACCACCAAGGCGCCGATCCCCAGGATAAGGGCGGCGAAGATCCACGACAGCCCGTCCAGCCTCAGGATCAGGCTGACGCCCAGCGACGGCAGCCAGGGAATCGCCAGCCGCAGCACCTCTCCATCCGCGAATCTCGGCCAGAGCGCGGCCAGGCTCACCAGGCAGACCAGCGACACCAGCCACGAGAGAATCGCCGCCGCCGTGCGCGCATGTCGCGGAAGGCCGGCCGCCACGGCCGCGCCGAGGAACGGCGCCGCCAGGATAACGAGAAGGAGCAGGTTGGAAGACAAAACGGTTGGGGGCCTCCTGCCACGGAACGGGTCTAGCCGGGGTCCGACGCCTAACAGGCCTCGAGGACCACCATAGGAAGACCGTTCCCATGCGTCAAAGCGACGGTTCCGAAAGTCATGCTTCGTCACACATGTCGACGTTATTGATATCGATACCACTATGACCCATGCTGCCCCATCCTTGGGAGGAAACATGAGCCGACAGAAGAACCCGGCCCGCCGCGCCGCCACCGCGCTCGCCGCCATGCCGCTGACAGGCGCGGCCGGTCCAGCGCTGGCCGACACGCTGCTGACCTACCCCGTGCCGCCGCAGCTGATGTACACGGCGCACAACGACGACTTCACCGTGCGGGTGCGCACGCCGGGCGGCGAATGGCGCGACCTCTACGAGTACCGGGTGCAGGTCGACACCGACACCAAGCAGAACGCCTCGCTGGTCTATTTCGACTTCGACGGGACAGTCGAGCTGGAGGTGATGAAGAACAACGGCCGCTTTTCCGAGGTCTCGGTCGCGCCGCTGTCGAGCGCGGTGAAGCCCTGGCGCGAAGGCTCGATCCTGCGCATGACTCTGACCAAGCCCGAGCGCTTCTCGTTGCAGTTCGACGACGACCGCCTGCGCAACCTGCACATCGTGGCCGGCGCCCCGCCCCCTGCCCGTCCGACCGGCGCCGACGTCGTCTATTTCGGACCAGGGTTCCATGTCCCGCCCGCGGGCCTCGACCATTTCCCGGTCAAGTCGGGCCAACGCGTCCACATGGACGGCGGCGCGGTGCTGAAGGGCGCCTTCGACCTCTCCGGTATCCGTGACGTGAAGATCTCCGGACGCGGCCTGCTGTGGGATCCCGGCCGGGCGATCGACCTGGAGAAGGCCCGCGATGTCGAGATCTCGGACCTGATCATCGTCAACAGCGACCGCAAAGACGCCGCGCGGGTGATGAATATCCGCAATTCCGAGAACGTCACGGTAAGCCAGCTGACCGGCTTCACCTCGGGCAAGTGGTCGGACGGGATCAACATCTCGACCTCGCGCCACGTGAAGGTGCGCGACGGCTATCTGCGGGTCTCGGACGACGCCGTGGTGGTCTATGCGGTGGCCGACTGCCCGATCTGCCGCCAGAAGGCCGCCCAGACCGGGATCCCCGATCCGAACCCGCCGGGCGACACCTTCGACATCCAGGTCTCGAACATGCGCCTGTGGGTCGATGTCGCCCACGCCCTCTATATCGGCCATTTCGGCGACAACGCCGATCCGCGCACCATCCGCGACGTGACCTTCGACAACATCGACGTCGCCAACCTGGACGAGGACGATCCAGACTGGGAGGGCGTGATCGCCGCCTATTCCGGCGACAGCACGCTGATCCGCGACATCACCTTCAGCAACGTGCGGGTCGACCGCATCGAGGAAGGCAAGCTGATCAATATCGTGGCCGGGAACAACCCACGCTACAACAAGGCGCCCGGCCGCGGGATCGACGGCCTGACGATCCGCAACGTCGCCTACACGGGCCAGGGCATGCCCAGCCAGTCGATCATCCGGGGCCTGTCTCCCCAGACGGCGGTGAAGAACGTGACGATCGAGAACCTGACCATCGGCGGCAAGCCGGTGAAGTCGGCCAAGGACGGCGACATCGCCGTCAGCGGAGAGATCTCGGGCCTCTCCTTCCGCTGAGCGCAAAAAGAAGGGCGCCGTCGTCGACGGCGCCCCGAGGCGGGACTTGATGCGACGGCGATCAGCCGCCGAACTTGTAGCGCAGGCTGATCCCGTAGACCCGGCCGTTCATGAAGTACTGGCGCAGAATGTCGGTGCCGTAGCCACCGTCCGGCTCGCCGACGTAGCGGATCGGCGCCTTGTTGGTCAGGTTCGAGGCTGTCAGCGACAGGGTCAGGTCGTCGCGCAGGTTCAGGTTCACCGAGGCGTCGAGCAGGCCGTAGCCCTTCAGGTAACGGCCATCGATGGGATTGGGCGAAATCCCGAACAGCACATAGTCCGAGCGGGAGGTGTAGACGAGGCGCGCCGAGACCGTCTTGTTCTCGTAGAGGCCGGCCAGGCTCCAGTTCTGGTCGGACTGGAACGGCTGGCGCACCTTCATCGCCCCGAGCGGGAGCTCGGTCTTGACCCAGGTGTACGAGCCCTGGACGCCGAAATCGTGCAGGGCCCGCGGCAGGAAGTCGTAGTCGAAGAAGGTCTGGGCGGCGAACTCTACGCCCTTGGCGAAGCCCGGATCGGCGTTCTGGGTCTGGGTGATGCGGAACTGGCCAGTCGGGCAGTTGTTGGGCGTCACGCCGCTGTACGGCTGCGAGGTGGCCACCGTCTGGCAGCTCTCGATCCCGATCGGGAAGCCGTCGACCCTCTTGTAGAACGCTGCGGCCGAGACGTAGCTGGTCGGTCCGAAATACTTCTCCAGCGACAGGTCGTAGCTGTAGGCGCGCAGCGGCTGCAGGTTGGCGTTGCCCTGGCTGCCCGTGCCGCTGGTCAGGTTGACCGTCACGGTCGGGTTGATGTCGCCGACGCTGGGTCGGGTCATGCCCTTGCCGAAACCGAAGCGCAGCAGCAGGTCGTCCTGGATGTAGCCGGCCAGGTTCAGGGTCGGCAGCACGTCGGTGTAGCTGTTGCCCTGGCTGCGCGGCACGATCACCGCCGTTCCACTGCTGGTGTCGGTGACCTGGGCCTCGGCGTCGAGATTGGTGCGCACCACCCGCACGCCGGCGTTGCCGCGGATGCGGTCGTTCAGGAAGGCGAAATCGACAACGCCGTAGCCGGCCAGGGTCTCTTCCACCGCCTTGCGGCGCGACAGCAGCACCTCGGGCAGCGAGTCCTCGGCGGGGATGCCGGCCAGGGCGAAGCGATTGCGGACGTTGTCGCCTAGCAGGGCGTCGGGCGAGAAGGTCAGGAAGCCGCCCGAATAGCCCGCCTCGCCGTCGAACCAGTTGGTGTGCGAGCCAGCGACAAGGTCCTGCACCGTGGAGGCGAGGATACCGTTCGACTGGCTGGCCGTCAGGGCCAGGCCGTCGGTGGTCAGGTTCTTGCCGCTGAAGGAGTAGTTGTAGAACTTCGACTTCTTTCGGTAGTAGCGCGCGCCGAACTTCACGGCCTTGATGAAGCTGTCGTTGACGCGCAGCTTGCCGTCGAACTGGGCGGCCAGGCCGGCGTCGTCATAGACGTTGTTGGTGCCGTTGGCGTAGTTCAGCAGCACCCAGTTGGCGGGGTTCGACAGGTCGGGCCCGCTGATCGACAGGGCCTGTGGCGTTCCGATCGAACGGGTCACGTTCCAGCCCAGGCCCGCGCGGGGGGTCATGGTCACGGACCGGTTGTCCTGGTGCTGGTCGGCCTTGACGTAGGACAGGTCGGCCTTGAGATCGAGGTCGTCGGTCGGCGACCACTTGGCGCCGCCAGCCAGGATCCAGGTCTTGTAGATGCGGTGCTCGTCGCCGCCGATCGACGAGAAGCTCGAGCCCAGGAATGTGCCGCTTCCGAAGCGCTGGCCGGCCAGCACCGCGTCCTCGCCGCCGTTGGCGTTGCGGTTGGCCAGGCCCTCGGTGGTGCTGAACGGAGTGGTCGCCAGGCCCTGGACGTAGCGGCTGTCGACGCCGTTCAGGAAGCGATAGCCCTGGTGGTAGAGGTAGGAGTTGTAGTTGCCGTCGACATAGAACTCGAGGCCCGGGCGGACCTTCCACTGGAAGGCGCCGGCGAAGCCCTTGCGGGTGCGCTGGATATCCTCCTCGTTCACGTTGATCTGCACGCCGGCCATGTTGACCAGGTTGGCGCGCTCGGCCGAGGTCAGGGCCAGGGGGTTGGCCACGTCGGCCAGGAAGGCGACGTCGCTACGGCCGGCATAGGCCTGGTTGTAGGCGCTGTTGCCGATGTACTCGGCGCTGTCGGCGCGCACCACGCGGCGCAGATTGGTTCCGCCGGGACCGGGCGCGTTGTCGGAACGGTTCCAGCTCTTCTGGTAGTTGGCGCCCAGCAGCAGGCCCATCTCGCCGTCGCCGACGTCCCACTTGTGCGAGACGAGGCCGAAGTATTCCGGCTGCATCTGCTTGACCATGTCGTTGTAGCGGCCCGAGATCGCCACGCTGCCCGACATCTTCGGCAGGTCGAGCGGACGGCGGGTCTTGATGTCGACGAGGCCGCCGATGCCGCCCTCGATGTGCTCGGCCGAGGGGTTCTTGTAGACGTCCAGGCCCGCGATCATGCCGGGGATGGCGGCCTCGATATTGAACTCGCTACCACCGGCGGTGAAGTACGAGCGGCCGTCGACCTGCGAGGCGGTCTGGCCCGACAGGCCCCGGATCGTCAGGCCCGAGCCGGCGCCGACCGGCGAGGCCCCCTCCCCGCCGTAGCGATAGCCCTGCACGCCCGGAATGCGGGTCAGGGTCTCGGCGACATTGGGGTCGGGCAGCTTGCCGATGTCCTCGGCGCGGATGGAGTCGACGACCTCCATGGTGTTCTTCTTGACCTGCACGGCCGACTGCAGACTCTGGCGGATGCCGGTGACGACCACCTCCTCGACGGCCTCCTCGGTCGCCGGGGTCGGCGTTGTCTGGGCGTGGGCGGCGCCGAACGCGCCCAGCGCGACGGCCAGCGTCGATGCTGTCAGGAACAGACGCGATTGAACTTCGGACTTCATGGCTTCCCCTCCTGCGGAGCCTGCGCCCGATAAGCCGGCGCGGCCCGTCAGATCCCGCGCGAAGCGGGCTTTCCCTGTTGGCTCGGGCGCTTGACGCGCCCTCTCTGTTTCACTCCCGGGTCGGGGGCGTCGCCTGCACGGCGATCTTCTCCAACCACATAATCTTGTTATCGATATCATAAATCGCTGACAAGAGATTTTGTCAGACAAATGCGATGATTGTGGTTCAGTTGGGCGGCGACGATCGACGCGCCAGAGCCACGTCGCCAGAGCAAGCCTTGGCGGCGCCGTCGACCTTGATCGCGCGCGCGCCGTCGCAGGCCAGGCGGATGGCGTAGGTCGGCTGGCCCTGAATGCTGGCTTCGACGCCCTGCCCCGCCCTGTCCTTGACCACGAAGGCCTTGGACAGGCTGTCGAGCTCGACGCGCCCGTCGCGGCGCAGATAACTGCCGTCGGCCACGAACCACCGCCGCGGCTTGGCCGCGCTGCCCCCTTCCGGATAGGTCAGCGCGAGAATGTAGGCGTCGGTCTGCCAACCGCCGAGGTCGGCGTTGGCGTTGCGGTGGCGGATGCGACCGTCGGCCAGCAGGTTGAAATAGACCTCGGTGACCTCGCCCTTCTGGGTGATCCGCACCATCAGCCAGTCCTTGGTCTCGCCCCTCTCGATCCTGGGCGCGGGGCTCGATCCGTTGGGCGTCAGGGCGACCACGAACTTGGTCCGGTCGGTGACGCCCGGCGCCTGCAGGCGCAGGTAGGGCTGAACCTCGTCGGGGGCGTGATCCTTCAGGCCCTTGCCCTCGGCCATCCGTATCAGCTCGGGATAGTCGGTGAACAGGCCCGCGTCCGGCAAGGTCTCGGGGAACAGCGGCCGCACCGCGACCTCGGCCTCGCCGTTCCTGACGGTGATCACCTGCCCCTGGCGCCTGGCCTCGCCCTCGTAGTGCATCAGCCACTCGAACTGGCCTGGCGCCCAGCCCTTCAGGTCGTCGATGACCAGGATCACGTCGCCGATCCACATGAAGCTGCGATACTTGCGCTCGAAGGTCCGGGCGTTGGGACCGGTGGCGTCGGCCCACACGAAGCGCAGATCGCCGGCGTCGACCAGATGGTCCACCCGCCCCACGAAGTGCGAGCCGTTGTAGGTGTTGCTTTCCGGCTCGGCCTTGCCGTCCAGGGTGACGACGTTGTGGGCCACGCTCTGGCGGTAATAGCCGTCATACTCGGGCCGGGCGTAGCTGCTGTTGCCGGAGTCGATCAGCAGCTGCTTGCCCTTGTGCCAGAGGATGAAGCTTCCGGCGTCGGCATGGTTGTGGTTCCAGGTGAAGCCCGAGCGCAGCGCCAGGAAGGTGGCGTCCGGCGCCCAGGACGAGCGCAGGGTCGCCGCCCCAAGGTCGCTGTCGATCCAGCTGGTCGGCAGGCCCGGACCTTTGCCAACCGAGGCCCGGGCCTTGACCGAGGGCCACTGCACCATGTTCTCGGGCTCGGCGAACACGTCCTGCTTGGGATCGGGACGCACGGTGTTCAGGTACCAGAGATAGCGCGACTGCTGGTCGCCCGTGGCCCACAGGTTGGCGATGGCGCTGGCGCCGCTGGAGGTCGGATTGCCGTCGCCGAAGTTGGTCGACAGGAAGCCGCCCGTGGTCGGGTAGAGGTTTTGGATGAAGTAGTCGCCCAGCCCCTCGAGGCGCGGCGTCGCCGCCGGCTGCTCCTTGAAGGCGTCCAGCCAGGCGCGCTTGAAGCGCAGATAGCCTTCGGCAGCGAAGTCGGCGTAGTTGATGCTCTCGACGAAGGCCCCGTTTGACGCGAAGTGAGCCGGCTTGGTCTCGATGGCGCTGCCGTCGTAGTTGGCCCACTCCTGCGCCGCCTCGTCGATGCGGCGGATCCAGGCCTCGGCCTGGGGCTCCTCGGTCTTGATGGCGATCGCCGCGACGCCGGCCCCGAAGACGATATGGCTGAACCAGTTGTGGCCCATGGTGTCGAGGCTGTGGATCCGCTCCTTGCCGTCGATCCAGTCGTTCAGGGTCGGGCGGATAGCGCCCTTGACCAGGGCCTTGGCCAGACGGTCGCGCTCGGCGGGGCTGAGCGCGTCATGGATGGCGTCGAACGTCAGGCCGAAGGTATAGGCGCTGGTTCCCATGCCGAGGTCGGAATTCCAGACCGGGTTGCGGGCCAGGAGCGGCTTGTCGGTCACCCAGTTGGCGCGGTTCGCATAGACGTCGAGCAGGACCTTGGCGCGATCGGCGTACTTGCGCTCGCCGGTCATGCGATAGGTCAGCGACAGGCCCATCAGGGCGGCGTTCAGCTCACGGTCGTTGGCCGGCTTGCGGGTCAGGGCCGTGTCGGCGTCGGCGCGGGCCTTGGCCCAGGCGGCCTTGGCGTCGGGATCCTCCGCCACGCGGGCCTTGAACTGCGAGACGTGGACGTCGCTGAAGGTCAGGTACGGATGGCCAGACTTCAGGGTCTGGGCGCCGGCCGCCCCGGCCAGGAGACAGCTTGCCAGGGCCAGGCCCGACACCATCCGCTTTGCTCGGCTCTTCACGCGCTTCTCCCCGTACGCTTCTTGTGACTTCAGATTATGGTATCGATATCATTTGCGGGCGCAAGCGGCTCCGCTCCCGCCCCCTCAGCCCAGGGCGAGATTGATCGCCATCGACCGCCGCACGCCCGGACTGCGGAACGGGTAGACGCAGTGCAGCATCCACGAGGGCCACAGGTAGAAGTCGCCGACCACCGGCTTGACCGTGAAGAGGTTCTTCACGCCGACGGCGCTGCGACTGTCGATGAACTGCAGGCAGCCGGCCGTGTTCTGGCGAGCCTTGTCGGCCGCGAACTCGGCCTCGTAGGCCGGCGGGACCCGCAGGAATCCGACGCTGGAATAGAGGCAGCCCTGATGGAAATGGGCCGGATTGTAGTCGCCGGCGACCATGTCGTTGATCCAGCCCTCCTTGATCTCGATGCGCAGCTTGCGGGCCTCGAGCTCCTCGGTGCGCTCGTAGTCGCTGTAGTGCATCAGGGCGTTCTCGCACCGGTAGGTGTAGGTGCGGGCCACGTCGTACAGGAAGTCGGTCAGTTCGACCGTCTCGCGGATCACGTCGGTGAAGCGGATCTCGGTGCTGACAGCGCCGGCCAGGTGCGCAGACCAGTCGCGGGCGGCCACCTCGTCCTGCCGCGCCACGATCTCGTCGATGCGGGCGTTCAGGCGCTCGACCACGCCCAGCGGCATGATCGCCTTGATGATCGTCGGGCTGAAGGGTGCAACCAGCCGCAGGTCGTGATCGTGGCTCATGGCCGCCCTCCCCTGACTATCGCGAAGGCGCGTGGATCACCGCCGTCTGGCCCGGCGCCAAGGTCAGGCTCGCGGCGGCCTGCGCCAACTTGCGCCGGGTGACCAGATCGGTCCGCTCGCCCGCCGCCTTCGGCAGATCGACGACCACCGGCTTGCTCCCGGCGTTCATGGCGATCAGGTACGGGCCGTAAGTCGCCTCGTAATAGTAGCCGCGGCCCGCATAGGGGTTGTCCTGGTCCTTATAGCGGGCCTCGGGCGGTCCCTTGGCCACCGGCAGGACATCGCCCTCCAGCGCCGCCGGCGCCTCGCCCGGATAGGCGACGATCGGGATCGAGCCGGCCGAGATGTGCGGCGTGGAGCGACGCACGCAGGTCTTGCCGCTGGGCTCGAAGTCTACCCGCGCGGCGATCGTGGCGATGCGGTCCACGCTTGGGGTCTGGTAGTGGAACCGCGCCAGGCGGTTCACCCCGCAATTGGCTCGCCAGTAGAGCGAGGCGTAGAGCACCTCGTCGCCGTTCTTGATCGCCACAACCCCGTCCTCGGGGTCGGCGAAGACGAAGTCGGGCTGGCCCGGCGTCATCGGCAGCTTCACGTCCGATTTCGGCCAGGCCTTCACGGCCAGCCAGTCGTCATAGGCGTCGAGCAAGCCGATGGTCGTGCGCTGGCCCTTGTCCTTCAGGCGGTCGCGCAGCACGGCGTAATATTGGCCGTCGTCCAGGGCCTGGCGGGCGATCGCCATCAGCTGCGGGTCGCGCGTGGCGACCGCGACGTTGAAGGGCGTATTATCCCAGCCGGACTTCTGCACGTAGGTGGTCGCGCCCGGATAGACCGGATCTCGCCAGCCGATCGGCGCCTCCAGCAGCATGGTGCGGGCGCCCTCGGCGTCGATCCCCGGATAGCGGAAGGCCATCCGCGCCCTGGCCATCTTCAGCAGTTGATCGCGCAGGACCGGATCGCCCTGACCGCCCGGCGTCGCCGCCGTCGCCTGGTAGATGCTGGTCGCCCAGTCGAGGATCTCGCCGTAGCTGCCGACGAAGCCGAGTTCCTTGGAAAGGCCGGCCTTGGTGAAGAGCCTGTAGTCGTCGGCCGAGCGGAAACTTCCGGTATCGGCGGCCGCGCTGGAATAGGTCGGCTTGCCGGCCTCGTCGAGGCTGCCGGTCCAGGGCCTAAGGCCCATGGACTCGTAGAAGAACCGCCGCATGGCCGGCTCGGGCCGGGCCAGCGGGCTGCCCAGCGAGCGCAGGCCCTCGTTGCTCCAGTAGATCCCCAGGTCCACGATCATCGACTGGTTGGTGTAGAGCCGGCGATGGGTCTGGATGTAGCCGAGCCCCGCATCGAGCATGCTGGCATAGGCCTCGCGACGCCTCGGAGCGCCCTGCCCGCCCGCGACCGGTGCGTCGAGATAGGGTGCGAGATCGGCCTGCAGCAGGCGCAGCGTCTTGCCGAACGGACCCATGGCGTCCCAGTCGGCGTTGGTGCGGCTGGCGTCGACATAAACGCTCTTCGGATCGGCCAGGAAGTGGGCGTAGAAGGCGTCGCCGCTCTCGATCACCTTGCGGGCCACGGCCGGATTGCCGTGGGCCTTGGTCCAGGACAGGGCGGCGGCGCGAGCCAGGAACTGCACCTCCAGCACGTTCAGCGGGCCAGGCTGGGCCAGCTTGCGGTCGATCTCGCGGTTCACCCGCGCCTTGAGGTCGTCGAGCACCTCGGGACCGGCCGAGGGCGCGGTCGCCAACGGCGGCGCGGCGCCAGCCGGGTCGCCGCTGTCCAGGAACGGATCGGCGTGGACGTAGAGCGCGTAGATCGGCCGCGAGGCCTGGGCCATCGGCTTCTGGAAGCTCTCGAACTGCTGCGTGTAGACGGCGTAGGGCCCGCTGGCGCGGATGGCGCAGTCCAGCGCCTTTCTCCCCTTGGTCAGGGTGATCGGCAGCGGGAAGGTGCGGTAGGTGAAGCGCCCAGCGAAGGGCGGCGCCTGGGTTCCGATGTCGAGGATCTCGATGTCGCCCAGGTGACGATAACCGACCTGCCTGCCTTCGCAGAACAGGGTCAGCTTGCCGTCATTGACATCGCCGCCCCACAGCCGGATCGAGGCGTAGTTCTGGATCGCCGGATCGACGGCCAGCCGGAACTTCAGGTCGCCGCTGAACCGCGCGCCGGGCTCGCTTGGCGGCAGGCGCCGCGCGGCGACCCGCAGGCCGCCCTCGACGCGCTCGGACGCCGAGGCGTCCACCAAGTGCGCGGCCTCGGACGCCGCGTCGCCGAACACCACCTTGTCGATGAGCGGCGTGGCCGCGCTGGCCTGCGTCGCCAGAAGGCCGAGCAGAGCGCTCGCGCCGAGGATCAGCCGATGGCGGGTCATGCGCCCCTCGCTCGTGATGCTTGATATCGGGGCCGGCGAGCGAGGACACGACATCCTCGCCCGCCGGGCCGTCGTGGTTCCGGCCGGGCCTAGAACTCCTTGCGGACGGTCAGCCACACCGACCGCGGCGCGTTGCGCTTCACCAGATAGCCGGACTCCGGCAGTTGCTCGACGACGTCGTAGACCTGGACCCCGGACGGGAGGTTGCTGCTGATCATCGGGTCGTAGGCCGAGATGTAGGCCTTATCGAGCACGTTGCGGACGTCGAGCGTGACCATCGTCTTCTTCAAGCCGCTGTACTGCACCGAGACGTCGAGATTGTCCTGCGCGGGCAGGAAGCGGTGGTCGAGCGAGTTGGTGTTCAGCTTGCGCTCGTCCATCCAGCGGTGGCGGACGTTGAAGCGGAAGTCCTTGTAGCGATACGAGACCGTGTTGCTCAGCGTCCATTTCGGCGAGCGCGCCAGGAGGCCCGCGTCGATGCGCAGCACGTCGTCGGCCGCGCCGTTGCCGTTGGCGCCGGTGTTCAGCCAGACATAGGCCTCGGTGGTCTTGCCGTTCAGGAAGGTCACTGAAGGATTCCACTCGAGGTCCTTGGTGATCCGCCACTTGGCCCAGGTTTCGATGCCGCGCGTGAAGTACTTGTTGAAATTGTCGGGCAGCAGATAGGTCGAAACGTTGTCGGTATCGATGCCGGTCGGATAGTCGTTCACCGCGAAGTTCTGGTAGAAGTAGGTGACCTGGCCGTTGAAGCGGCGATCGCCGAACGTATAGGCGAACTCGTGGCCCTTGATGTAGGCCGTGGGCCCAAGCGGACGCACCAGGGTGGCGGCGGTCGAATAGCGGTTGATCACGCCCGACGAAGGCTGCTTGGCGTCGGTATAGCGATAATAGATCTTGTGCTTGTCGTTGAAGTTGTAGCCCAGGGCCACGCTGTAATCGACCAGGCTAAGGTCCTTGTCGGCGCCGATCATCTTGGCCGGCGTTCTGGTCATGTAGACGTTGTCGTAGACCGTCAGCGGATCGCCATCGAGGCCGCCGTTGGTCAGCAGGGCGGCGCCGGAATTGCGGGTGTCCCAGGTCTCCGAATAGGTCCGGGCGTGGAAGTACTGGTACTTGATGCTGGCGTTGAAGTCCCAGTGCTTGGTGGGCGACCAGGCAAAGCCCGCATACGGCGACAGCTCCATGATCCGCGCGCGCTGCGAGACGGTGGTGAACAGGCCGCTGCCATATGCCCCCCAGCCGCCAGCGTCGGTCAGCTGGTAGCTCGTACCGCCGTTGGTGACGTACTTGACGTTCAGGTTCTGCACCTGGCCGTCGGCCCAGGCCGAGACCCCCAGGCCGTTGGCCCAGTTGTCGTTCACCTGCTCGGAGCGAGACAGGTAGAGGCCGCCGTTCACGCTCCAGGTTTCACCGCGATAGGTGGCGGTGAAGTTGCCCATATAGTCGACGGATTCACGGTAGTTGTCCTCAGCGCGGGTCAGCAGGACGAGATCCTGCGTGGCGCTTTCCGCCGGCAGCGTGACGCCGTTGACCACGCCGCCGCGCATGTCGATATCGCGGTTGGGCAGGGTGTTGCCGACGATGCAGAGGCTGCTGGCCTGCCAGGTGGCTGCCGTCACCCGCGGACAGGCCGCGCCGGTGCGGTAGTTGGTCCCCAGCTGCGAACCGGCGACGTTGTTGGCGACGCGCGCCACTTCCTGGCCGGCGGCGTTGGTGAAGACGTAGTAGCCGGGCGTACGGTCGAGGTTGTTGATGTTGAGGCCGAAGCGCTCGCGCGTCGCCGCCGCCGAGGCGAGAGAGGCCAGTTGCTGAGGCTTGTAGGACTGGCCGCGATAGGTCGACTTCTGGATCCGCGCCGCGCCGGTGAAGGTCAGGCGCTCGCCGATATCGTGGTTCCAGCGCAGCGACAGGGCGTCCTGCTTGTAGCGATAGCCGTCCGACGGATCGAGCGTGTGACTGCCCGGCTTGAAGTAGTTCGGAACGGTCTGCTTGCCCCCGTTCATGAACAGGTTCACGTCGCGTCCGAAGCCCGGGATCTCCTCGGGATTCTGGTAGCCGTAGGTCGGCTGCTGGAACGTCGTCAGCTCGGCGTTGGTATCGTCCAGATGCTTGTAGACGAGGTTGAACGAGCCGCCGCCGTTGCCGGTGTTGTAGTCCTTGTAAAGGTTCACCCGGAACTGGCCGCCGTGGTTCAGGTCGAAGCCCGGATCCACCTGGCCGCTGGACCGACGATAGAAGCCGCTGACGCCGACACCCAGGTCGCCGGCCTCGTTGACCCAGCCATAGGCGCCGTCGACCTGCTTCCACGACAGGTGCAGGTCCTCGCCCTCGAAGCCCACGCGGGTCTGGATCATCGCGCCCGGCTTCACCTTGCCGGTGATGTAGTTGAAGGTCGCGCCCACCGAGGTGGTGACGCCCGTGGCCGACGAGCCGCCGCGCACCGACTCCACCCGGCTGGTCGAGATGTCGGCGCGGTAGAAGTAGCCGTCCTGGAAGCCGCTGAACTTGAACGGCACGACCGGCAGGCCGTCCTCCAGGATCGTGGTCCAGAAATAGCCCGAGGTGTTGGCCCCGGTGCCGATGGTCATGCCGCGGGTGAAGACCTCGTTGCGGGCCACGCCGTCATTGGACTCGACCACCACGCCGGGCATGTCGCGCAGCATGTCGTCGGCGCTGATCGGCGTGAACTTGCTCATGTCGTCCTCGTTCAGCACCGAGAACGAGACGTTGGCCTTCTTGGCGGCGGTGCCGACCATCACCCCGGTGACGATCACCTCGTCGACGGCCGTGGTCTCGACCGTGACCGGCTTGTCAGCGGCCTGGGCCGTGGACTGAGCCTGCGCGGTCGTCGCCGACAGCGCGCCGGCGCCCGCGGCCAGCGCCAGGACCATGTGAGAAACTTGCAGCGCGCGGTTGCGACCGCGCCGAGGGTTGAGACCACCCATCCTATCCTCCCCTTCGGACTTTAGTCCGACGTCGCTCTGCGCCGAGGCCGACACCCCGACCGCGCGCCGTTTTCGGAGGCGTCGCGACGACGGCTCCGACCGGCTTGTTGTTATCGATACCAGTGCATTTCAAGAACTGTCAACGAGATTCGATACGTTGTTTTCTCATAGCATTCGCATCGGCATTACTGACGTACGCCCACCCCATCCACGAAGAGCGAAACAACTGTCGCCACATCGACGTGAACTGACGTTGGATCCGACACAGATCGACCGATCCCGATTATCCTAGGATGCATTCCACGGTCGCTACACCATTGCGATCCGCACCATCGATTACATGGGCAGAGCCGAATTCACACCCCGGCAGGCCCCGTCACGAACCACCGTGCCATGTCGTCGCCGGCGCGAGATCAGGTCGTCGGCCGCCAGCAGGTCCAGGGCCGCCCGGACGGTGATCCGCGCCACGGTGAAGCCGCTGGCCAGTTCGCGCTCGGTCGGCAGGCGACGCTCGCCGTCGAGGATGGCCGTGCGCAGCCGGTCGGCTATCTGGCGGTAGAGCGCCACGCGCCCCTTGCGCTGCAACGGCGCCCAGCAGACGCCTCGGCCAGACGGATGAACCACCCCAAACGCCCTCCCCGGCTACTTGAAGCTTACGCCTTCGACATTCGGCCCCACCTCGATCACCGCAGGATCGGCCGCCTTCAAGCGCTTGCCCGCGATGGTCACGTTCTCGAAGCTGATGTTGCGGACGGGACGATCGGCGCCGAAGCCCGAGATCGTCGACGGGCTGGGCCAACCGGCGCCGGAAAAGCGGATGTTCCGGAACCGCACGCCGTCGACCAGCAGGCCCGGGCTTGTGCCGTACTTGGCGTTGAACACCGTGCGCACGTTGAACAGCTTGCCCTCCTCGATCTGCTCGACGCGGATGTCGTTGAACAGAACGTCGCGGACGGTGTTGTCGTCACCGGCGCTGATCGCCAGCGCGCCCTGGTACTCGGGATCGTCCTCGTCGAGACCCAGGATGTCGATGTTCTCGAAGCGCAGGTCCTCGAGCACGTTGCGCGCCTTGGTGTCGCCGTGCAGGCCGATGAACACCGCATGCGCCACGTCGGGCCAGAAGATCGAGTCTCGCACCCTCACCCGCCGGGTGTCGCCGACGCCTAACTTGCGGGTGGCGTAGACCGCGACGCTGTCGTCGGAGGTGCGGATGAAGGCCCGCTCGACGGTGACGTCGCTGCAGGCGAAGACGTTGACGCCGTCCGACCACGAGCCGTTGCTCAAGGTCTTGATATCCTTGAAGGTCACGTTGCTCGACGAGGCGCAGGCGATGGTGCCGTGCTTGGGCGTCAGGAAGGTCAGCCCTTCGACGGTGACGTTCTTCGAATCCTGCACGACCAGTTGGTCGGCGGGTCGGTCGATGATGCCCCGGCCGATGATGCGGACGTTCTCGACCTTCTCGGGCTTGAAGGTCCCCTGCAGGATCGCGCCGCCGGCGACATAGATCGTCTGGCCCGACTTCACCGGGAACACCCCGCCGGGCGGCGCGTGCAGGCCCGGCTCGTAGAAGACCACGTCCGGGCCGGGCGCGGGCCTGGCGATCGGAGCGCCGGCGAAGATGTGCAGGTTGTGCAGCCGGTCGCCGTCGAACTCGACCGACAGGTTCTGCGGCCTGTCGATGGCGAACAGCACGACGCCGTTCTCGACCTTGTGCCGGATCGCCTTGCTGGCGGGGCGCACCTCGACACGCTTGAAGTCGCCGTTGTTCTTGCGCACCCCGATCTCGACCTCGCCCGTAAAGTCGAACTGCACGACCGAGACGTCGCTGGGCCCGTCGGAGTCGACCTTGGCGGTGTATTCATAGAGGTCGCGCCACGGCCCGCCCGGCTTGCGCACCCGCACCGTGAAAGTGTCGTTGTGCATGCTGTAGAACAGGCCGCCCGGCGGCAGCGGATAGACGTACAGCCCCGACGCGTCGGCTTGGTCGGCCGCCGAGGCGGATCCCGCCGCGAGCCCCAGAACGGCCGCGCCGACGCATCCCAGCCAGGATGATTTCCGAACCGTGAACCCCATCGCGAACTCCTCCCCAGGCGACGCTCTGCCCGTTCGACGGCGTCATTGTTTTCAGCGCCGAGCGCCACGATCGACGCCAGGCGTCGAAAAGCCTTGCGGATCGCTCGAACACGAATATTGATATCGATATCATATCGCTCACGCAAGCCCCGGCCCAGCGAGCGAAAACGACTCCAAAACCACTTGGTATCGTTATCAGATCAGTCTATGACCCAAGGGTCGGACCAGTCGCGCCACGAAGCGCGGCCGGCGCGGGAGGGTGTCGCATGGCCATCAGGAAGAACTACGCTCTGCTGAGCGCCTTCCTCTTCTTCTACTTCTTCGCCCAGGCCATGAGCATCTCGCTGCTGGCCCTGTGGCTGAAGCGGACCCTGGGCCTTTCCGGCGCCGAGACCGGCGTGGTGTTCGCCGCCAACTTCATCTTCGCGATGATATCCCAACCCCTGTACGGCTTCGTTTCCGACAAGGTGGGCCTGCGCAAGACCGTCCTGTGGCTGATCAGCGGACTGGTCGTGCTTTCGGGCGCCTTCTTCGCCTTCGTCTACGGCCCGCTGCTGAAGACCAACCTGCTGCTGGGCGCTATCGCCGGCGGCGCCTATCTGGGCGTCACCTTCATCGCCGGCAGCTACGCTCTGGAGTCGTTCGTCGACCGGGTGGGCCGCAAGTACGGCTTCGAGTACAGCCGCGCGCGCCTGTGGGGCTCGCTGGGCTTCGCGGCCGCCGCCTTCTTCTCGGGCCGGCTTTTCAACCTCGACCCGCTCTACAACTTCGCCCTGGCCTCGTGCGCGGGCCTGATCCTGCTGCCGCTGCTGGCCTTCGCCAAGATCGAGCCCAGCGCCGACGAGCGCGAAAGCTCCAGCGCCCTGAAGCCCGCCGACGCCATGGCGATCTTCAAGCTGCCCAAGTTCTGGGGCTTCATGGTGTTGATCCTGGGCGTGACGAACCTCTATCTCGTCTACGACCAGCAGTTCCCGGCCTTCTACGCCTCGCACTTCGCCGACCCCAAGCAGGGCGCGGCCATGTTCGGCTACCTGAACTCGGCCCAGATTTTCCTCGAGGCCGGCATGCTGTTCGTCGCCCCGTTCGTCGTGAACAAGATCGGCGCCAAGAACGGCCTCTTGCTGGCCGCGGCGATCATGATCGTCCGCATCGCGGGCTCGGGCCTGGTGCACGGCCCCGTGCCGATCTCGGCGATGAAGATGCTGCACTCGCTGGAGCTGCCGATCCTGGTGGTGTCGATCTTCCGCTACATCGCCTTCCACTTCGAAAGCCGCCTGGCCTCCACGCTCTACCTGGTGGGCGTCAGCTTCGGCCACTCGCTGGGCCTGGCCGTGCTGTCGCCGATCGTCGGCAAGAGCTACGACCTGATCGGCTTCCCCAGCACCTACCTGCTGATCGCCCTGTTCGCCGCCGCGTTCTGGGTCGCCTCGGTATTCGCCCTCTCCCCCACCCCGCGTGAAGCTCCGCCCGCCAAGGCCGCCGAGCCCGACCCGGCGCTTGCGCAGGCCGACCTGGGCGGCGGCGACGTGGCCAAGGTCAACTGACGATGCCCAAATCCGCTTCCCGCGCCATCCCGCGCGAACCTCTTAGCCGCGCCCAGGAGATCCTGGCGCGCCCCCGCCCCGAGCGAGCCAAGCTCGACGCCATCCTGGCGGCCGTCCTGGCCCGCATCGACGCCAGTCTCGACCGCTTCACCGACGCCTTCCCCAAGCCCTCGAGCGAGGACGGGGTCTATGCGCCGATGGACAACACCGAGTGGACCAACGGCTTCTGGACCGGAATGCTGTGGCTGGCCTTCGAGGCCAGCGGCGAGGCCCGCTATCGCCTCGCCGCCGAGCGGCAGGTCGAGAGCTTCCGTGACCGGATCGAGCGCGAGGTCAATGTCGATCATCACGACCTGGGCTTCCTCTATTCGCTGTCGTGCGTGGCCGCCTGGAAGCTGACGGGCAGCATGAGCGGCCACGAGGCGGCCCTGGCCGCCGCCCGCCGGCTGATGACCCGCTATCTGCCGGCCGCCGGCATCATCCAGGCCTGGGGCGATCTCTCCGATCCCGAGCAGGCCGGACGGATGATCATCGACTGCAACCTCAATCTGCCCCTGTTGTACTGGGCCAGCGAGGAGACCGGCGATCCGACCTTCAGGATCGCGGCCGACAGCCATATCGCCCAGGCCGCCAAGCACATCGTGCGGCCCGACGCCTCGACCTTCCACACCTTCTACATGGACCCGAAGTCCGGCCAGCCGGTCGGCGGCAAGACCCACCAGGGCTTCAGCGACACCTCCTGCTGGGCGCGGGGTCAGGCCTGGGGCGTGTCGGGCTTCCCGCTGGTGCATCGCTATAAGCCCGATCCCGGCCTGATCGACCTGGCGGCGCGCCTGGCCAACTACCTCCTCAACCGATTGCCGGACGATCTGGTCTGCTGCTGGGACCTGGTGTTCACCGATGCCGAGCGCGACAGCTCGGCCGCCGCCATCGCCGCCTGCGGCCTTCTGGAGTTGGCCCGCGCCCTGCCGCTGGCCGATCCCGACCGCGAGACCTACGAGGCCGCCGCCCTGGCGATGGTCGAGACCCTCGGCGAGCACTACCTGCTGCCGCTGGGCCAGCCTGGGACCGGCATCCTCGCCCACGGCGTCTACCACATGCCCAACCGCGTCGGCGTCGACGAGGCCTGCATCTGGGGCGACTACTTCTTCCTCGAGGCGCTGGTCCGCCTCACCCGGGTTTGGGAGCCCTACTGGTGATTCAGATCGGCGTGGATTTCGGCGGCACCAAGGTGGAGGCCGCCGCCCTGGACGCCAGCGGCAAGCTGCTGGCCAAGGCCCGCGTTCCCAACCCGGGCGACTACGACAAGGCGCTGGTCGTCGTCCGCGAACTGGTGACGGGCCTCGAGCGGCAACTGGGGGCGCGCGGCACCCTGGGGATCGGAGCGCCCGGCTCGATCTCGCCGTCCACCGGCGTGATGCGCAACGCCAACTCGCTGTACCTGAACGGCCGGCGCTTTCGCGAGGATCTCTCCGAAGCGCTCCAGCGGCCCGTGCGGCTGGCCAACGACGCCAACTGCCTGGCCCTGTCGGAAGCCGTCGACGGCGCCGGCGCGGGGGCCAAGGTGGTGTTCGCCATCATCCTGGGCACCGGCTGCGGCGGCGGGCTGGTGGTCGACGGCAAGCTGATCGAGGGCGAGAACGGCATCGCCGGCGAATGGGGCCACATGCCCCTGCCCTGGCCGACGATCGAGGAACGCGAGGGTCCGCGCTGCTGGTGCGGACAGCACGGCTGCCTTGAGATGTGGGTCTCGGGCACGGGCCTGCGGCGCGACTTCCAGGCCTCCACCGGCAGGACCCTGAGCGGCGAAGAGATCATCACGGCCTGGCGAGCCGGAGATCCTGCGGCGACCACCGCCTTCGACCAGTTCATGGACCGCCTGGGCCGCTCGGTCGCGGTGCTGTGCAACATCCTCGACCCCGACGCCATCGTCATCGGCGGCGGCTTGTCGAACGTGCCGGAGGTGCATGAGCGCCTGCCCGACCTCGTCGCGCGCCGGGTGTTCGCCGACCGCTGGAGCACGCGCATCAAGCCGGCCGTCTGGGGCGACGCCTCGGGCGTGCGCGGCGCCGCACGGCTTTGGAGCCAGGACGAAGCCCGCCAGCTTCTGGCCGAACCCGCCGCCTAGGGTCCGTACTCAATAAGCGCTGGCGGTAATCGGGGGTTGCTGATTCAAGGCTTCTGAAAGGGAGCCTTGAGA